>JBEKZH010000044.1:0-42434 GCA_049510065.1 Bryobacteraceae bacterium | reverse complement strand
AATGTCACTTAGTTTTCAGGGCGGCTTCGCAAGTCCAACAATTCACGGCTCTTCTGTTCAAAACAGAACCTGTGTCGGATGGAGGATGCCATCGGTGGGGCAGCCAATCCTGGCTGCCGCCGCGTTTCTACGCGGCGTCCGGCCGGCTGAAAGCCGGCTGCAGACTGAAAGTCTGCCCCACAAACTCAGAGAATCAATCACCTGCGAGGAAGACTCGAAAACTAAGTGGCATTGGGATGGAATCCTGCCCGGCGGTTGATTACCGCCGCTGTTCGGGTGCAAAGTGGCGGTCAGCCGATTAGCAATCGGCCGCAGCTTAACAAGCTGCCCCACCGGGCTCAAGAAATGGGAAGAGCTTTGGACCGTCACCGGGCCAAAGCTCAAGGAACCTGGTTGGGCAGGGGTTCTGTAGACTGGGTCAAAGAAGATACGTCAAGGGTCTCGCAACTTCAGGGGGTGTTGGCAGGGGAGCAACCTTCGTTCCTTGAGCCTTCCCATTCATTTCACTCCTCAAGGGAGCAACCTGTATACCAAACTGCAAACCTTGCATTCACTAACCTTAGATGGATGCCGGACCAATTTGGTTCGCAAAAATTTCCGTAATGAATCGTAAGGTGCCTCCCCGAGGGATCCACCGTACCGTTTCGGGGCCTCAGGGCGTGGGATCCCCTGCCGGAGGAGGTACGGGCGCCTGGGCGATCTTCCCGTCGCGAACCTCGCCGATGTTCACGTGGTTCGCTTCGAGCGTTGTGCCCAGCGTCCGATCCAGCGCCACGCGCGCATTGCTGTAGCTCACCAGGGACGAGATCTCCACCGATTCGGCCGACGCCAGGTCGCGCTGCTGCTGCACCACCGCGTAGGGTGTGGACGCTCCCAGCGCGAACTTCTTCTGCTCGGCGTCCAGAAGCTGTTGCGCCAGAATCCGGTTGTGCACGGCGGCGTCGTAGCGGACGCGCGCCTGCCGCAGCGCCACCACGGAATTCATGACGTCCACCTGCGCCTGCTTGAAGTCTTTCTCGGTGGTGAGCTCGGTCTGGCGAAGCTGAAGCTGGTCGATGCCGTAATCCGCCTGCGCCTGGCGGTTGCCGAGCCGGGCCTGGAAATACACGCCGCCGTTTTCGGTGGGGAAATCGCGCCGGAACATCTGGCCGAGCGCGTTGCCGACACCTCCCACAAAGTAAGGGTCCGCAGTCTCGGTGACCGGGCCGGACTCGGTCTGCTGCACCACCGTTCGGGCAGTTCCCGACAGACCCGCCTGGCTCAGCGTGGCGAAGCCCACCAGCGTCGGGAGTATTCCGTTCCGCGTTCCCAGGGCTGACGTCTCGGCGATGGTCAGGTTCGCTCGTTCCGCCGCCAGGTCGCTCCGGTGAGCCAGCGCCTCTTGAACCAGGGTGCTGACCGGCGGGAGGTCGTCGCTGGCGGGCATGGAAATCCGGTCCACCGGCACGATCTGCACGCTGGCCAGCACCGGATCGGCGATGCCAGTCCGGCTCAGCAGGCTCTTGAGCGTCAGCTCGTCCTGTTGCCGGCTGGTTTCGGCCACCACCAGATCGCGCTGGCTGGCCGCCACCTGCGATTCCGCCGTGGTCAGGTCCAGCGGCGCCAGCGTCCCCACTTCCACCTGTTTCTGGTTGTCTCCGTGGAAGTTCTGCGCGACGTCCAGGGCGGATTGCTTCGCCCTGACGTCCTCGTAGTCGGCCGACAAAGCGTAATAGGCGTTCAGGACGGTCACCACCACTCCAATCACCTGTGTCCGGAAGTTGAGGTCGGAGGTCTTGAGGCTAATCTTCGCCACGGTGATAGTGCGGGCGTTCACGGCCACGCCAAAGCCGTTCAGAAAATTGTGCTGCACGGAAAGGGAGAGGCTGGGCGCGACCGAGGGATTCAGCAGGTCCGACGGAGCGTTCTCACTCAGATAGTGATTGCTGTAGCTGAGGGTGGCGCTGCCGCCGCTGAGGAACCCCTCCTGCACGGATGCGTTGTAGACGCGCGTGTTGGAAACCAGATTGGCGATGCCGCTCTGGACGGTATTCGGCTGCGGCGTCGACTTGTGGCTGAACGTGGATGCTTCCTGAAAGGTCGGGTCGAGAGTCTGCGTCACCGGGCCAATCTGGGCCACGGTTGCATTGCCGCCGCCACTAGTGCTGGCGCTGCTCGATCCGCCACTGACTCCCGCCGCCGCCTGGCTGCCGGACACGCCCTGGCCGCTCGCCACCGAGCCCGCCTGCGACGCGCCGCTGGGCACGCCGGGCAATGCGCCGCCGGCTTGAGCGCGTTCCAGCCGCCATGCCGCCGCGAACGGGCTGTAACGGGCCACTTCCACGTCGATGTTGTTTTCCAGCGCCAGCGCGATCGCGTCCTGCGCGGTCAGATACAGCTTGCCAGCCCGCACCAGCTCCCGCAGACGGGGCGAGTTCGCCAGGCGGACCGGCGGAACTTCGGCGGCCAGATACGGCCGCCGTACAATGGACGCCGAGGGCCTCACCGGCTCTATCGGAACCTGCTGGGCCGGGACCAGAGAGAACGAGCACAGCCAGCACAGTCCGACAGCGAGCGTCTTGCGAATCGCCGGACCGCTCCGTAACCGTCGCGGCTCAGTTCCGACGGTGTTACCGAGCCACGAGGGTAACCGAGTGGTCAACCTGCGCGGGGCGTTCACTGCTTCTCCTCCGCGGGCAGGCTGGAAGCAGCGGCCTGGACGTGTCCACTCAGCGCCTCGCCGAGCGAGATGTGGTTCACGTCGAGAGTGGTCCCCACCGCCTGGTCGAAGGCGATCCGGGCATGGCTGTAGTTGGCCATGGCCTGCACCTCGGCGCTCTCGGCGCTGGCCAGATCGCGCTGATCCTGCACCACCTGATAGGCGGTGCTGGCTCCCAGGCTGTACTTCTTCTGGTCCGCGTCCAGCGTCTGCTGCTGCAGCACTCTGGCCTTGACCGACGCTTCAAAGCGCGCGCGGGCCTGTTGCAGTCCAATCACCGCATTCTGCACGTCCACGCGCACCTGATTGACGCTCTTCTGCAGGCTCAATTCGTTCTGGCGGATTTCGAGCAGGCTGGTCACGTAATCCGACTGCGCGGCCCGATTGCGCAACGGGATGTTCAGCGAGAAGCCCGCAGAGTAGTTCGGGTAATTCCGCCGGGCGATCTCCGCCAGCAGATTGCCGTACCCGCCCACCAGATACGGCACGCCGCCCTGCGCCGCCCCCAGCGGAGTGAGATCGCCAGTCAGGCCATTATTGGTCAGCTCGGCGAAGGCCTGCAGGGAAGGCCTCAGCGAACTCTTGATTCCAACCAGATTCAGCTTGTTGCTGTCGATGTTGATGCGGCTCTGCGCAATTTCCACGCGATTGCTCATCGCCTCTTCCACCAGCTTGTCGCTGGGGGCGATCTCGTCCTTCTCCGGCACCACCATCTTGTCGAGGGGGATGATGTGCACGTCGGCCAGGTCGGCCGTGGCCACGCCCGCGCGGCTCAGGGCGTTCTTCAGCACCGTCTCCTGCTGCAGCACGTTGGTCTGCGCAATCAGCAGATCCTGTTTGGCGGTGTAGAGCTGCGCTTCCGCGCGGGTGACTTCAATCTCCGCCAGCGAACCGATCTCCACCTGTTTCTTGTTGTCGCCATAGAGTCGCTGCGCCGTTTCCACTCCGTGCTGGCGCGCCCTCACGTCCTCGTTGAAGGCCACCAGATCCCAGTAGAGATTGAGCACGGCCGACACCGTGGTGATCACCTGCTGCTTGAACTGCAGGTCGGTCACCTTCAGGTTGTTCTTCTGGACTCGGATGTTGCGCCCGTTCACGGCCGATCCGAAGCCCTGCAGGAGGTTCTGGGTCAACTGCAGATCGATGTCGCCCACCGTATACGGGTTCAGGTTGTACAACTGGCTGTTCACTTTGGTGCGCTGGCTGGCGTACGTGAGTACGGCATTCAGGCCGAAATCCCAGCTCTGCGTGTACTGCGCCTGATACGCGCGCGAATCCAGCGTGAGGGCCGTAGTGCCGGTCAGGAACGTGTTGCTCTGCGGGCTGGTGATGTGTTGGAAGAACGCCACCAGGGAGACCGCCGGGTCGAGGGACGCAATGGTGGGCCCCAACTGCGTGACAATGCCGCCGCCCGAACTGACTCCGCCTCCCGCGCTGGTGCCGCCGCTGCCGTTCAAGCTGACGCCCTGCAGGCTGACGCTTTGCGGGCCTTGCGCGATGCCCAGTCCCACGTTGCGCAACGCGCCACCTGCCTGGGCGCGCTTGAGCACCTCTCTTCCGAGTAAGGGCGCATAGCGCTGCACTTCCACGTCGATGTTGTTCTCGATCGCGAGGGCCACGACGTCCTGCGCCGAAAGGTAAAGGTTGCCCGCCCGCACCAGCGATGCGAGGCGCGACGAGTTGGCCAGACGGATGGGCGGCACGGTCCGCCTCTGGTAGGAGTGAGTCAGCCAGCCCCAACCGCCCTGTGCCGGCTCAATCCGGACCACCGAGTCCGGAGGCGGGGACTGGGCGGCGGCAAGGGGAGTAAGGATCAAGAAGGCGCAGAAAACCGCGATAAGCGATTGGAAACGTTGCATAGACCTTTCCCGAAAGAGCGCTCCAAGATAGAGGAAACGGAGAACAGCGCCGGAGTGTTCCCGGTTTCCCAATGTTATCACGCGCACGCTGGCCGCGAGCCCGGCGACAGCCCGCTAAGTTGTTGCAGCGGTGGGCCGGGGGGTGAAACCCTGGCCGCGTCTGTTACACTGAATGCGTTCGTTCGCTGTACCGCCCCCGGAGAGATGGCCGAGTGGTTGAAGGCGCACGCTTGGAAAGCGTGTTTAGGGGAAACTCTAACGTGGGTTCGAATCCCACTCTCTCCGCCAGCCATCAATTCTCGATCACCGGCTCTACAGGCCCCAATCACCAGGCGGGAGCCGCCTCACGACCTCGGCCAGGATCATATGGGCCAACGCATTCGCCTCGTCCACTTCGGGCGCTGGAGGTTCCGCGAGACTCGTCGGATACCGGAAGGCCCAGGCATATTGACTCAAGTCGTCCAGGCGGTAGATCAACGGGTCCAGCGAATTGTCGATCCCCTTGCACTGGCTTCCCAGGGAGGCGAGATCGTGCGTCTTCTTGAAGGGCTGATCGTGCCACGTAAGAAACGCCTTCAACGTCTTTTCGGCCGCCTGCTGGCAGTGAAAGAGGGCGTCCTCGACGTCCGGAGGTTCATCAGCGAGACACCGCTCGACCCGGCGGAGATCCTGCCCTGCCTTCCGCAGCCAGGCCGTGGTGTTCTCAACCAGCACGGGATCATGCGCCATACAGAACGATGCCTTCGCGAACCACCGTGGAGGGAAAAGACGCTTTGAGATGAAGCTGTCGCCGGAAGTTGCTGGCCGTAGACACAAAAATGTCCCGCGCTGCGCCCAGATGTCGAACCGCGCGGTATCCGGCCCTGCTTCTCTGCTGCTCCGGCGGCGTATCGTCAGGCACTACAACCATGAGATCGTAGTCGCTGTCGGGCCCCGCGTCACCTCGCGCGACGGAACCGAACAGCAGGATGCGCTCCGGGCTATACACCTCCACCAACCGGCGGACCATCTCGGCCAGCACCGGATCGTCAGCCGCCGGCGCCTTGCCCCAGTCTGTTAGCCGCGTAGCCATAACGAGACACACTCAGTTTGCCACAACGACATTCTCCCCCGCCCACTCTATTCCGTTGCCGTCGATGCTCGACGCCCCAGCCACGGCGCAGTTGGTTTGCCGGCGAGAATAGTTCGAAACGTGTCCAGGGTGGCTCGCCAGAGCGAACATCGCGAGAATCTGAAGAATCCCCCGATGACGGTTGAGCAATGCCTCGATACGCTTGAGGTTCAGGGATTGACGCAAACAGCATCGGTCCTGCGGGATTGCATGGCGTAGTCGCGGTGGCGAAGTGCGTTCGAATCCCGCCATCTGCAATCGGTCTTCGGGCTGGACGTCCCGGCTGGTTCTCACGCATGAGCAAGCGGTGGCGCATCGCGTCTTTCCACGAGCTCCTGAGTTACACGCCTCCCCGCAGCTCTATTGGCCGACCCCTACCCGCCGAACCAGGTCCTGAAATCGAGGGTCGCCGTGCAGGCTTCTGAACGGCGGATAGACGTCCAGGAATAGCAGCATTTCCGACTTATCCTCCATCCCGCGCTCCAGCCATTGAAACGCCTGCTCCCGATCGCCCAGCGCGGTGCAGACGGTGGCAATATCGGCTGGAGACGCGTATTGCCGCGCGGATTTCCGTTTCAGTTCGTCCAGCACCTGAACAGCTTCAGCCTTCCTGCCCCATTCGGCCAGGGCCTCGCCCAGAATCGAGAGGATGTACGTGGAATCCGGATCTAACGCGCGACCCTTTTGAAGTTCCGCTACGGCCTCCGGGTAGCGGTGCATGGACGTCAGTGCGGAGCCTGCCACCAGGTGTCCACCCCAGAAACCCGGGTCGGTCTTTATGGTGCGATAGCCGGCGTCCAGTTGCGCCTGGTAGTCGCCCTTAAGATACAAAGGCCAGCCCATCATGAACTGGATTTCGGTGGACAGCGGATCGATCTTGAGCGCCTTGTTCAGTTCCGCGACAGCCTCGTCGTAACGGCCCAGTGACGAGAGATACTCGCCGTACGCGAAGTAGATGGACGTGTCATGGGGATTCAGAGCCAGAGCGCGGCGGAACTCGCCGGCGGCGGGCGCCAGCTTCCATTCGTGCATGAGGGCATGGGCGAGCGAGCCGTGAGCTTCCCCGAGGCTGTCGTCGAAACTCAGGGCTTTGCGTGCAGCCGCTTCCGCCTTCGGCAGAGCGTCCCGGGGCGGCAGCACCCAGTCGGAAGCCGTTGTGTAAGCGTCGGCCAGGCCGACCCAGGCCAGCGCGTACGCGGGATCGACCGCGATCGCCCGATTGAAGTACTCGATGGCCTGGTTCAGCCCCTGGGGCGTGAGCCGGAATTCCGAGTAGCGTCCTTGCAGGTAGTTACGATATGCCTCCGCGTTCTCGGTGTAATGACGCGCCAGTTCCTGTTTTTCCGCTCCGGCCAGCCGGAGGGCCAGTGTCTCCGCGACTCGTTCCGAGACGGAGTCCTCGACGGCGAAGAAACCGGCCGACCTTTCGTCGAACGATTCCGCCCACAAGATGCGTCCGTCATGCACGCGGATCAGTTGAACGGTTAGGCGGACGCGGTTACCCGCGTGCTGCACATTGCCATCGAGAAGCGCCTCCACTCCCAGTTCGCGGCCCGCGGACCGTGCGTCCACAGCCGGCCCGGAGTACTTCAGCACCGAGCTGGTGGGACGGACGATGAGTTGCCTGATGTTGCTGAGCCGGGTGATGACTGCATCGGCCAAGCCTAATCCCAGATAGTCGTCGCCGGGAACGGCGGTCAACTGGCGAAACGGAAGGACTGCCAGAGAGCGCGGGCTGACCTGGTCGCGGATCGAATACTGGCGCCACGCCCATACGCCCGCCGCGAGGAGTGCGAGAGCACACACCATCAGGCCCCGGAACATCCTGAGTGAGATTGGTCCGGACCGAGCCGCCGCGACGTCTGTCTCGACCACCTCCTCAATCGCCATTTCCGTGTGGCGTTCCACAACGACTTCGGTTTCCGCCGGCGCGAACGGCCGGACGCTGCCGACAAAACGATAGCCCCGGCCTGGAACGGTGGCGATGTAGCGATGCTCGCCGGGGACCTCACCGAGAGCCTTGCGCAGCGCCGAGACGTTCTGGGCCAGATTCGCTTCCTCCACGAAGCTGTTCGGCCAGATGGCTTTCAGCAACTCGTCCTTTTCGAGTACCCGATCCCGATTGCGAACGAGAACCTCGAGCATGTCAAAGGCTTTGGACGTAAGCGGGACCTGCCGGCCTTCGCGGAGCAATAGCCGCCGGACGGTGTCCGCCTGAAAAGGACCGAATTCGTACAACGTGTTTACTTCCTGCGGCATACGGCGGCGCGCAGCGGCTATTAGAAGATCTTAGAACATTTCAACGGTGGTTTTAAGACTTCCTGGACCGTCTCTCGGCAGAATGCTCAGCAGAGTTGAAGCCACAGCGAGCCGGCTATTGGGCGCAAGTCCGGCGTGGCCCGCTGAAGCGGCTCAGGGAGCGAAGCATGAAAATCGTGCGCAGGACCAGAATTGCCGTCCGCACCGACGAGAGGCTGTTGATCCGCAAGAGCACGGTGGTGCTGGAGGAGTCGTGCGACGGATGCCGTTCCGAACCAGACCTCTGGATGGATCGGGAACGACTGCCCCGCGAGACGACTGTCGGCGGCCGGTTCGTGAATCTGTTGAATTCCCTGGCCCGTATTGGTGGATACGAGCACGCGAGCAAAAAGGAGAAAGCACCATGCAAGGATCACTCGTAATGAAGATTGGCAACCTGGCCTCACTGGCGGTTGCCGCGTTCTGTTTGACATTCGGCACGCCCGCGAAGGCATGCAACGTGCCGCGTCCAGGTTTGGGACCGCTGTTGATTCCGGATCTCGCCTCCATCGTGGCGCAACAGGCGGTCAACGGGCAAATCGGCGTTGCCGAAGCCGGGAATGACTCAGCCGCGGAGCCGGCGGGCTCGGAGGCACTCCGGGAGAATACCGACGGGCCGGGCAGCATCGTAGGGCTGTGGCAAATCACGTTCGTGTCCGGCGGTCAGGTGGTGGACGTTGGATTCGATGCCTGGCACAGCGACGGTACGGAAATGCTGAACGATACGCCCCCGCCCGCGACTGGCAATGTCTGCCTCGGAGTCTGGACGCAGTCGGGCAGGATGACGTACAAATTGAAGCATCCGTCATGGACCTTCGACAATGCCGGCAATCTCACGGGCACCGCTGTAATCCGTGAGACGGTCACGCTCGGTACCACGCGGAACAACTTCGCCGGGACATTCACTATCGACTTTTATGACAATTCCGGCAATTCCACGGGAAACTTCACCGGGCAGGTGCAGGCCACCAGAATCACACCGAATTGAGGCCAGCGCGGCCGCGTGCGGCGGAGTTCGTCTGAGCTTCGCCGCAGCACCATGTTCAACAACCCGAGAAACTTTCGTCATTCTTTGTTCAGCGGCATCGGGATGGCGTCGGTCGCGGAGCTCGATCAGAATGTTCAGGCGCTGCTCGGAGGACATCGACGCGTAGTCGCGTGCATCGGCTTCATCGGCATCCTCGAAGCTGGCAAAAACCCTGACCGTCTCCTCCACGCTCGTATCATAGCCTCCCGCCCCCACGGCGTTAAAGTAGAGAGGAACCCGGATCGGCGTCGCGGCCACTCATGCGCATCCTTTTCCTTTCTCCGCGGCAATGCTGGCCACCGCTGAGTGGCGCAAAGCTTCGGGAATATTACTTTGCCCGCGCGCTCGGGCAACAGGCCGACCTCACGCACGTGCACTTCACCGAGCCGGGGGCCGCGCCGTTGTCCCGCGCCGATCTGCCCTTTTGCCGCGACGTGATCCCCGTGCCCAAACCGCGCGCCTACACCCCGTGGAAGATTGTCCGCGGTCTCATCGGCCGCTGGCCCCTGCCGGTGCTGAATTACACCTCCAGCGAAATGTCGGCGGCGCTTTTCCATGCCGCCTACGGCCAGCGTTACGACCTGGTTCATCTGGATAGCATTCACATGGCGGCCTATCTGCCTCTGCTCGCCGAGGCCATGGGCGCCACGACACACATCGTTTATAACTGGCACAACATCGAATCCGAGCTCATGCGGCGCTACCATGCGGGTGCCGGTTCGCCGGTCCGCCGCCTCTATTCGGCGTTCACGGCGCACAGGATGGAGCGGCTGGAGCGGTCGGTTCTGCGGTCCGCCTTCGGCCATGTGGTCTGCAGCGAGCGCGAGCGGGAACAACTGCGGGAAATGGCCCCGGCGGCGCGCATCGCCGTGGTGCCCAATGGCGTCGACACGCAGTACTTCGCTGACGCGGAAGTGCCCGCCGCGTCACGGAACCGCATTGTCTTCGTCGGGTTGATGAACTACCATTCCAACATCGAAGCGGCAATCGCATTCACGCGCGAGGTGTGGCCACGGCTTCGGTCGCGCCTGCCGGGCTGCTCGCTGACGCTGGTGGGCGCCACCCCCGATCCCGCGGTGCTGGCCCTGCGCGAGGTTGCCGGCGTGGAGGTCACTGGAACCGTGCCCGACGTGCGCCCCTACTACCGGGAAGCCCTGGCCGCGATTGTCCCGCTTCGCACCGGTGGCGGAACGCGTTTGAAAATCCTCGAGGCGATGGCCGCGGGAGTGCCCGTGGTTTCCACCGCCTTCGGAGCCGAAGGGCTCGACGTCGCGCCCGGCGAGAATATTCTCCTGGCCGATCCCATGGACCCCGATGCGTGGGTCCGCCAACTGGCCGGCCTCGCGGAGTCCGAATCGTGGCGGCGGCAATTGACCGCGTCCGCCCGGCAACTGGTCCGCGAGCGGTATGAGTGGACCATCCTCGGCGAGTCCCTCTGCAGGACGTACCGGGAGTGGCTGGAGAGCCCCGCGTGAAGCCCCTTCGCCTGCTTGCCATCATCGAGGCCCGCACTCTCACCGGACCCGCGAAGAACCTGCTCGAGTTCGCGCGCCGGGCGAAAGCCCACGGCGTGGAAACGTCGATTGCCACTTTCACGCGCGGCGAGGACTCCAACTTTTTCGTGCAGACCGCGCGCCGCGATTCCATCCCCGTCTTCACCATCCCGGAGCGCGGCCGCTTCGATCGCGTGGTGATCCGGACCCTCACCGAACTCGTCTCCGTCCTTCAGCCCGACGTCATCCAGACGCACGCGGTGAAGTCCCATTTCCTGGCGCGGCTGGCCGGATTGCCCAAACGCGCTCCTTGGGTGGCCTGGCACCATGGCTACACGTGGCCCGACCTGCGCGCCCGGCTGTACAACCATTTGGACCGCTGGTCGCTGCGCGATGCGGCGAAGGTGCTCACCGTGAGCGGTCCGTTCCAGCGCGAACTGCAGGCCCGGGGCGTTCCCGCCGAACGCATCGAGATCGTTCACAACGCCGTCCAGACCGATTGGGCGGCGGAGGCGCGAAACCCGGAGAATGCCGCGGCCTTGCGCGCGGAGATGAACATCGCGCCCGGCCGCGACGTGGTGCTGGTGGTGGGCAGGCTGTCCCGGGAAAAAGACCACCTCGCCCTGCTGGATGCCCTGGACCTTCTGCGAAAGCGTTTCTCGCCGTATCTGGTGATTGTCGGTGACGGTCCGGAGCGGTCGCGGATCGAGAAGAGGATCGCGGCGTTAGGGCTTGCCGGGGACGTCACGCTGACGGGACAACAAAGCTCGGCCGAGCCGTATTATGGGATTGCGAACCTCGCCGTGTTGTCGTCACGGACCGAAGGGTCGCCCAATGCGGTGCTGGAGGCGATGGCGGCGGGAGTCCCGCTGGTGGCCACCGCCGTCGGCGGCGTTCCCGAAATCGCCACCCACGGCGAGACCGCTCTGCTGGTGAAACCCGGCGATGCTCACGCGCTCGCTGAAGCGATGGGGCGGCTGCTCGAAGACCGGCAGTTGGCCTCCGGTCTGGCCGCGCGGGCCCGGCAACTGGTCCGGGAACGATACGCGCCGGAGGAACGGACGAAGCGTCTGGTGGAAATCTATCGCGGGGTGGTGGTTTGAAGAAGCTCGTCAAGGGCGGTTTGCACGGCGTGTCTCTGGCCGTCGCCTTCCTCCCGGCATTGCTGTCGGCTTTCGGGCGCGTGGAGAAGATGTTCGTCCTGTTTGCGCAGGCGTTCGCGCTGGCGCCGGGCATCGTGGGCGACTACCTGCGCATCGCCTACTACAAGTGGACCCTGGACAAGTGCGCACTCGACAGCCGCATCCAGTTCGGCTCCTTCTTCGCGCATGCGCAGGCGCAGGTCGGCAGCGGCGTCTACATCGGCTCCTGGTGCATCCTTGGACGCACCGCCATCGGCGACCGAACGCAGATCGCCAGCGGCGTGCAGATCCTGAGCGGGCGGCGCCAACACGCGCGCGACGGCGAAGGCCGCATTCTGGGATCGGATCCCGCCGAGTTCCAGTCCGTGACGATTGGGGCGGATTGCTGGATCGGCGCCGCCGCAATCGTGATGGCCGAGGTCGGAGCGGGATCCACGGTGGGCGCCGGTTCCATAGTCGTCAAACCGATTCCGGCGCGTTCGGTAGCGGTGGGGAATCCGGCACGAGTGGTGAAGGCGACTGAACCGGAGAGCGGAGGCCAGTGAACTGCACTTTGCAGTAGGTGCCTGATCGTGTCTTTTTCACAGAGAGTGCGGTTCCTTGCACAGAGTGTCCGGGCCGTCGGTTTAAGTCCGACGCTCCGAGGTGTACTGCGGCTCAAGCCCAAAGGCGTGCGGTATCCGATCACGCTCCGCGCGTGGCAAAGCAGCGACGCGCAATTCATGGCGCGTCGCAAAGCCGGGCCTCTCACCGGCGGGCGATTCGATCTCCTGCCGCTGAACTCCCGGGAGTTCATGGTCGCGTTCCGGCATCTGGCGCGCAGGTTGCCCGCGGCGGCCATGCGGGATGCGCTGCCGGCCCTGTCGAGCTCGCGCGGCACTTCGCCGAACAGGGGCTCTTCGCGCGCGCGGCCCGCCGCCCTGGGCGTGGTAGTGTGGGCGTAACAGGGCCAGGATGCGCTTTTCTTCTGTCGAACTCCGCACTCGCCACTGCTACGCGGCGCTCGCGGCGTTCGCCATCATTCTGATCGCGGCCTTTGTGCTGCTCGACCATTTCGCGCCAGCCGGACGCCGCGTCGCCAAGATTGGCGGAATCGATCCTGCCGGCTACTTCGGCGTCTCGCACTCGTTGCTTTTCCACCACGATTTCGATCTCAACGACGAGTTCCAGCGGGTCAAACCAGATGACAATCCCTGGACCGGGGCGCGGAAGGAAACCGGGCACCGGGGCAGCGTGTGGGGGATAGGCTACTCGTTGTTGGCGGTCCCGTTTCTGGCCGCGGGAACGGCGGTGGACGCTTTGGTGGGCAACCCCGCCGATGGCTATTCCCGATTCGCCATGCTCGGCTACTGCCTGGCCAACGTAGCGCTGACTGGTCTCGGACTCATCGCGCTCTTTGCGTTTCTGCATCGGACCGCCAGACTGTGGGCCGTCCCGGAGTCGCTGGCGGCTGCCTGTGCTCTGTCGATCGTGGTGGCGGTCTTCTTTGGCACCACCGCGGGTTACTACGCATTCTCCCAGATGGCGCACGCCTCGACTTTCTTTGGCGCCAGTCTCTTTCTGGCGTGGTGGTGGAAGATTCGAGAGCGAGCCGATATCCGGAGTTGGATGTTACTCGGATTCATCGGCGGTGTGTTGTCCATCTGCCGGTGGCAGGATGTAATCTATCTCGGCGGGCCGCTGCTGTTCGATCTCATGGGTGGCCTCTGTGGCATAAAAACCCGGTTGAAATCGCGCATCGTTTATGCCGCGGTGGCGGCCTGTTGCTGGATTCCGCAGTTGCTGGAGTGGAAGTACATCTACGGCAGGTTCTTCCTGGTTCCACAAGGCGGTGGCTTTTTCGTATTTCCGCCGCCATTTGTTGCCCGGGTGCTGTTTTCCAGCCAGAACGGCTGGTTCTTCTGGACGCCGCTGGCTTTGCTCGGTTTCGGTGGCCTGCTGTTGGGGGCATGGAAGATGCCGCGCGTGTTCCTGCCATGGATCGTGGTGACCGCTCTGGAAGTGGGCCTGATCGGCTCTATGGTCACCTGGGATGGTGCCGATTCGTTCAGCTCGCGCTACCTGGCTTCCTGTGCGCCCCTGATCGCCTTCGGCCTGGCGGCAATTCTGTACGCGTCCGGCCGGGTAATGCGGATAACCGTTATGGCGGCGGTTGCAGCCTGCTGTTTGTTCTCGATTCTATTCGCCGTTCAGTTCCGCCTGGACCTGATCCCGCGCGGCGATCGTCTGACGGCGGCCGAGTGTTTCGCCGGCAAATTCCGATTGCGCGAAGTCCGCCGGCAAAAACTGGCCGTCCAGCGGGCCCGGGATCTTCTCAGGCAGGGCTCGCCGGACGCGGCGGTCGCCACCCTCGAGAACGCGGAGGCGTACGGAGAAGATCGCGACGTGCTGCTCGCGCTAAGCACGGCATACCAGGCCAGCGGCCGGGAGGCGGACGCCCACAAGGCTGCCGACCGATGGAGCCGCCTGATGCAGTCCAGGCTGTGGTGAGATCCCCGGCGTTCCGTTACCTACGCCAGCGTCTCGCGGAACAGGGTTTCGTAGCGATCGGCGACCTTCCCGGTGGAATAGTTGTCCAGAATGCGTCCGCGCGCGGCCCGTCCCATGCTCGCGCGCAGCCCGGCATCCGCGAGAAGACGCAGGATTGCGCCGGCGATCGCTTCCACGTCTCCAACCGGCGCCAGTAGGCCGTGTTGCCCGTCGTCCACCAACTGACGGTTGGCCGGAATGTCGCTGACCACCGTTGGCAGACCCACCGACATCGCCTCCGCCAGCGCGCACGGGAAGCCCTCGCTCGGAGAAACAAGCGTAAACACATCCGCGATCCGCAGCCACGAGCGGACCTCCGCCGGGTCCACCCGGCCGGCGAAGCGAACGTTCCCGAGGCCCAGCGCGGCGGCCTGCCTGGCCATGGCGGCGCGAACAGGACCGTCGCCCACCAGCAACAGCATCGCCTCAGGTTTCCGGCGCGCCACCAGCGCGAAGGCCGCGATCAGGGAAGGCAGCGCTTTCTCCGGTGCCAGCCGGCCGCAGTAGAGGACAACGGGGGCCTCCGGCGGGATGCCAAATTGCTCGCGCAGCCTGAGCCGCTCCTGGTCGTCGCCGGGAGCGAACTCGTCGGTGTCCACTGGGTTTGGCATCCAGAGGAGCCGCTCCGGCCGAAAGCCCTCCCGCAGCGCCTCCTCGCGCATGCCCTCGTTCAGAATCATCACGCGATGCGCCCATTGGCGGAGCCAGCGCAGTTCCAGGCGGCCGGACGGCGACCTGGTCATCAGCGGAATCACGCCGCTGCCCCCGATCTTCATCAGGATCGGCTTGCCCAGAAACCTGGCCACCGGAAGTCCCGCAGCCAGGTGCAGGCCCTGCATCAGGAAATAGACCAGCTGGTAGTTCCGGCGCTCCCGGATCAGCATGCCGGCAACTCGCAGTGCGAACACGATGTCCTTGCGCGCTCCCTTCCAACGGCTGGCGTAGATGCGCACGGGAACGCCCATCGGGTCAATCCAATCGCGCACCGGCGGCATGGGATCGCCACCGGCACAGACCACCGTGACGCGGTGCCCGCGCCGGATGAGCGCCGCGCACACGCGTTGCGCTTCCAACTCCGAGCCACCCAGCACGGGAGGATACGAGTGGCATACCAGCAACAGAGAGACGGGGCTGGCAGGAACGCTCATCGGGAGGCGCCACCGCCGCTCGCGACAGGAGCGAGCGCCAGTTCCTCCATTTCCGATCCGGCTCCAATCCGCTCCAGAACCTCCCAGCCGCTTTCCCCTCGACGGAGAAAGGTGGCGTGGTTGCTGAAGTCCTCCTCCAGCGTGCGGCCGACTATCCAGAGGCCGCCTGGAAGGAGGCTGTGAAAGGCAGCGCTCGCGCCCGCGGCCAGTTGTTCCGTGGAAAAGTAACTCTTGTTGAAGATGTTCATGGTACGCAGCACGTGACACGAGCCGGGCGCGGAGTCGAACACGGACCGCGCGCGGAATTGGAATCCCGGATTGCACCTCGCGAACGCCAGCGCCTGTGGATGAATGCACGATATCCTGCTGACCCGGTAACCGGCCGCACCCGACGATTCCGTCCAACCCTCGGGCAGAGAGAGGCGCCGAAACCGCCGCTTCGCGCGAGCCGCGATCAGACGATTCACCGGGTGTTTTCGCGATTCCGGATGCTGGAGAGAAACGACAAACGGCGGATTGATGTATTGCAGCGGTCGCCCGTCCGGCTCCACGATGTACGTTTCGCCGCCCGCGAGCGAAAGCCGAATCAGGTAGAGCAGGATGTCGGAGGCTTCGAATTGGGCGCGCGGGAAAGCCGGAAACAACTGCTCGGCCCATTCCCGTGAGGTCAGGCCGTGGGACACCGCGCGGTCCTGCACCCGCAACTCGGCGGCGGCCGGGTAAAACCGTTCCATCCAGCGCATCGCCACCGCGTCCACATCGTGGAACCGCTCGCGGAACGTCGTGCGAAATGTCCCGTTGGAAATGCGCAGAGTGAAACTGATGTCCTCGAACACCCGGATCTGCTCGTCCCTCGGATCCTCGCCGACGTCCAGTAGAGCGTAGGACACCCGCGCCCCGGAAAAACGCCGGCGGGGCCCCGCGCGCATGTACTCATCCTCTGTGCAGATTCCGCGTCTCAGCATCGCCGGCAGCCACGTGCTGGATGGCGCCTCAATTCTAACATTCCGGTTCCGGGGCAGGTCTGTTTGAGCGCCCGCGGGCAAAATGCGAGAATCGGATCGGAACCGGTATTACTCGCCATCTCCTGTAGCCGAGGCCCTACCCGCGGAAGTTCGCGCTCACGGTGCCGATGTCTCTCGCACCTTCAACGTGGCCGCCTCCGGACCACTCTCTGACGGAGCGGTCCATGGTCAACCAGGCCGAGCGTACAGGTGACCCTGCGCCGCCTCCGCTGCATTCTCCGGCGTGATCTGTTGCCGTGATTCGACGTGAAGAATGTCCCGGTAGCCAAGAGCCCAACAATGATCGACGATCGCGCGGACGCGCCGGCACTTGTCCGCGGCGTCGCTCCCGTGCATCTCCAGAAACAGATCGGGCCGTTTCTCCAGCGTGCGGGCAGCTCCCTGTAATACCTCGAGTTCAAAACCCTCCACGTCAATCTTGATCAGATCCGGCGCCTTCAGGCCTTCCTCCTGGTCGAGCGTGCGAAGCTCGATGGTTTCGTGCTCGCTTCCCGAGGCGATCCGGCTGTCGAGGCTGGCCGCGCCGGGCACCGAGGAGTCGAAGGTCATCTCTGCCCGCGTAGCCTGGGAGGACAGGCCGTACGGCCGCACGATCACGTTCCGGAACGAGTTCAGCCGGATGTTCTCGTTGAGGCGTTCCCGGTTCCGGCTGTTTGGTTCCCAGGACACCACCAGATCCGCGTGCCGCGCGAAGTAGATGGTCAGGAGCCCGTGAAAAGCGCCCACGTCGTAGACGACTTTGCCGTTCAGGTCGAGCGCCTTCCAAAACAGCGTCTCCGGGGTATCGCGTTCGGTGGGAAGCCATCCCAGCCCACCGCGGCGGCGCAGCCCCTTATTCAATCCATTGCGGACCGTATAGGTGACACCATCGAACAGGTTTCTGCTCAGCCACGAGATAACCAGGTGCTTGCGAGAATACTTCACTGTCCATGACTAACACGCCGAACCAGGCAATTCAACAGGGAGCGGTTGCTTCGAACGCGTTACGCTTGAACGTAGTGAGATCGCGGGATGCCAGCGGAGCCGACTGAAAACGCGCCGCACCATCGCCGGCTCGACGCGCAGTTCGTTGGCGGTCTCGCCTGGACGGCGGGCGCCAAGTGGGTGACCCAGTCCGCCACATGGCTGTCCGTGTTGATCGCGGCCCGTTTGCTCGCTCGTTCCGACTTTGGAACGGTGGAGATGGCCAGCGTCGTCGGCGCCGTGACCAACGTCCTGGCCGAGTTCGGGATCGGCACCGCGGTGCTCCAGATGCGCGAGCTGGATCGCCGCACGCTGGCGCAACTGAACACGGTTTCGCTCATCTTCAGCACGGCCGCTTTCGCGGCTTCGGCGGCGATTGCTCCACTCGTCGCGGCTTTCTTCCAACTACCGCAGCTCAAGCTCCTGGTGATCGTCAACAGCCTCGGCTTCTTTATCACTGCGGTTCAGGCGGTCCCCCAGGGGCTGCTGCAGCGCGACATGGATTATCGGCGGCTGTCTCTGGCCGAGGCGGTTCAGGCTATCGTGCAGGCGGTTGTTCTTGTCGGTGGCGCCTTCGCGGGGATGGGCTACTGGTCCCTGCTGGCGGCGCCGTTGGCAGGCAAGGGGACGGCGGCCGCGCTCACCGCTTTCTGGAAGCCGGTACACTATGCTCTGCCCCGTTGGAAAGAGGTCAGTGTCCCGATGCGGTTCGGGCTGGAGGTCGCAGCGAGCCGCGTCGCCTGGACTGCCTACTCGCTGGCCGACACAGTCATCGTCGGACGCATGCTGGGAGCATCGGCCCTGGGGACTTACCGTCTGGCGATCGACCTCGCGAGCGCTCCCGCGGAGAAGATCGGCATGCTCATCATGCGCGTCACCGGCCCCCTGTTCGCCCGAGTCCAACAGGACCTGGCTCTGGTCCGGAGATACTTCCTGTTCATCAGCGATGCCCTGGCTCTAACCATCTTTCCGCTGGTGTTCGGTCTGGCCGTGGTAGCGCCGGAAGCGGTGACGGTGGTCCTCGGTCCGAAATGGGCGGCGGCCATCGTACCGCTGCAATGGCTGGCCGCTTTCATGGCCCTGCGGACGCTGAACACACTGGTCACCCAGGTATTGACCTCGCTCCGCTTCACCACGTTCCTGATGTGGGTTTCTCTGTTCACATTCACGGTGATGCCGGTGTCGTTCTTCGTGGCGGCGCGCTGGGGCACGGGCGCCGTCGCCGCCGCCTGGCTTGTCATGTCGCCGCTGACCATCCTGCCTCCAGCCGTGAAGCTGTTTCGCTCCATTCGGTGCGGCCTTCGGGAATACCTCGTCATGCTCACTCCGGCGACGGCCGCCTCGGCGGCCATGTTGTGCGCCGTGCTCGGTTTGAGACGGGTGCTGCCGGCCGGCTGGCCTACGGTGTGGATTCTCACCGTGGAAGTCGCCGCCGGAGGCGCGGCATATGCGGGCATCCTGCTGGGCTTCTATCGCCCGCTGGTTTTGCGCTATGCTCGGTTCCTCCTGCGGCTGCGGAAAGATCGCGGCGGGCCCATCATGACGGAGGTCTGATATGACCGCGCTCAGGTACAACGTCCTGGTGTGTTGTGGAGTAACCGGATTGTCGCTCATCGCGACGGCGGCCGAGAAGGTCGATCCGCTGGACGATCGTTTTCTTCCAGCGATCGCGACAGACGAGTTCCGCTGTCCCGCCAATGTCTGGGTCACCGGGTCGCTGGCAAAGATCCAACCCGGCGCAACCCCCGGAGGCTTGCACTCTGCCGGCATTTCCGCGGCGCGCAACGAGTTTGAGAGCTTCCAGGTGCACGTCCGTGCCGGGGCGAGTCCCATTCAACTGAACGTTGCGGTCAGCGACTACGTGAACACGCGAACTGGCCAGCGAATCCTGGCCAATCCGAATGTCAGCGTCTTTCGCGAGGCCTGCCTGAGGGTCAGCATCGTCTCCGACGCGAATGGAACGCCCGGTCTGACGCCGGACCCCCTGGTTCCAGCGCGCGACGCGTATTTCCACGAGCCCAGGAATGCATTCCCGGTTACGGTGCCTCCCAATGAGACGCGCAGCGCGTGGATTGATGTCTTCGTTCCGCCGGGAACACCCTCGGGCTACTATCTGGCAACAGTGACCGTGAACGACGGGGCACGGGTCCTCGCGAAGATCCCGGCGCGACTGAAGGTCTGGGATTTCGAGCTGCCCTCGACGGCGACGCTGAAGAGCGCCTTTGGCCTCGGGTATGCCGGTCTTTGCTTTGCCGCCTATGGTTCGCACGACGGTTGCGGTAGGTATCCAGCAAGCAAGGGTGACGCCGAATATGGCCTGGCGCTCATGCACGCCGCAATCGCCGCGTTCTTTCTCGATCACCGGGTCTCCATCGCCGCGGTAGCGTTGAAGCCTACTAATCCCGGCGGCATGTGGCGGCAGTTCGACACCGTCTACGGCCCTCTGTTGAACGGTCGGGCAAAGACCACTTTGCCGGGAGCGCACCTGACTGCGATCGACTACGCAAACGGCTTGAACCTGAACGTGGATGACGTCAGAGACTGGATGCGGCACTTTAAGAAGATGGGCTGGCTGCCCAAACTGTCATTGTCCGCGTGCGATGAACCACCGGCGGGGTGTACCTGGAGCCAGCTCTTGTCCAAAGCGAATGCATTCCACAGTGTCGCTCCGGATCTGCCCATCCTTGTCACCACCGACATCGCGCAGGCAACGCAGAACGGCGTGCTCGACTCCATCGATATTCTCGCGCCCGTCGTGGACCATGTTCATCCCCGCAATGGCGCCAGCCAGAGGGCCAGTTACAACGAATGGCTGAAACGCCCAGGCAAAGAACTCTGGTGGTACCAATCCTGTGACCAGCACGGGAGCTGTCAGAACGGCGCTCCCGGGCCGAAGACGAGTACCTGGCCGTCATACATGGTGGATGCGTCCCCGGTGAGGAATCGAGTCTTCCAGTGGATGGCCTGGTTGTATGGAATACAGGGCGAGCTGTACTACGCGACCGACGGTTGGGGCGACCATCCCTGGGACCACCTCCACTTTGCCGGCGGCAACGGTGACGGGGCGTTGTTCTACCCGGGCACGGCGGCTCGCATCGGTGGAAAGACACCGATTCCGGTGGCCAGCATCCGGCTGAAGCTGATCCGTGACGGGATGGAGGATTACGAATACCTGTTTGCCCTGGCACAGGCCGGGGAGGCGAACCTCGCCGGGGAAATCTCCCGCTCTTTCATCACCAACGCCTGGACGTTCAATGGCGACCCGGCGGCGCTGACGGCCGCCCGTGAGAGGCTGGGATGGCGGCTCCACCGGCTGGCACAGGCTAAGCGGAATTGAGCAGTGGGCGGGAGTCCTGCATCAGCCGGCAGGTTCCGATCGCGATGCGGATCCCTGCCTCGACCGGAACTCGGATCTTCGCTGGACCTGCCGTCCAAACCGGCGCAGGCGGGTCAATCGGTAGAGCGGTTGGCGGCGGCGGGAAAGCTACTGCCAGGATTCCACGGCAAACCGCTGCCAGCGTTCACCGTCCAGTCCGCTGAGTGCGGCTTCTCCCAGACGGACGACATTCACCAGGTCGGGATTGCGGGAATGGATCAGGGCGCTGGAGCCGGGGTGCCGGAACAGGCAGTAGTTCTGGGTGAGGGTGGTCAGGTGGCCGGGCCTGGCCGGTCCTTTGACAATGGCACATCCCTGGTCCCAGGCATCGGCGAGGAGGGCATGCAGGACGGGTTCGAAGTGATCCCGGCGACGAATGCCGAGTTGGAGAAGATACGCCGTGCCGTGGCGTTTGGCGAAATACACCAGCCATCCGCAGTTCTGGCCGGCCGAGTCATGCACAATCAGCGCCCGGAATCTGCCGGAGGGCAAAGCCTGGGCCGCCTGGGAGGCCAGCCAGGCGAAGGAAGCCGCGTCGTAGCGAGGTTTCAGTGGTTCGCGCCAGCCGATTTCCTGAATGCAGGCGAACAGTGCTTCCGTGGAAGCAGGTCGGAAGGAGAGAGCCGGCCGGCGCGGCCGGAACATCGGCAGAGTGGTTGCCAGCAGGTCGGCCGGAATGGTGGCCAGGGAAGCGGGGCCGTGCAGAAGTCTCCCGGCAGCGCCCCAGCGGGAAAGAAAGCCGCGGCCAGTTTCAAAAGGGCGCAGAACCCTCATCCAGTGCAACGAATAGAGGTGAGCCGGGAAGCTGCCGCACGCTCGATAGAGGAGGTGGACGGGGTCGCCGGCACCGTCTACCCACGTCATTTCCTGGGGGCCCTGGAGGCAGTGCCGGAGCAACTCCATGGCGGCCGGGCTGCGGCGGTGATCGGGGTCCACCATGAACTGGGTGAGGGTGGCGGCCTTGATGCCTTGCCCGCGGAACTCCATGGGACGTGGGACGACGCCCAGGACTGCGATCACCGTTCCGCTTTCGAGGTAGACCAGCGAAGGAATCTCAGGCGTTGCCCAGGGGTTGTCGAGCAGGATCTCGCAGAAGTACCGGGGTAGCGCGGTGCCGGGCGGTCTGGACTGTCCGCGCATGGCCCTGAAATAGAGGGTTGCGGCGGCACTGGCAAACTCCTCGGTAAACGGGCGAATCTCTCTCATACGGTGGCGTGTTGTCTTATTGCAGCATACGGGAAACCGGAGCACCCCGGGATTGCGTAGTCTTGTAGAGTAAAGGATTGAAGGTCTCGGAAGCGCTTCAAATCATCCATCAGGCCCGGCCGGACGCTACGCCCTTTGCCGGATTGCTGGCCTGCGGCTGCGCCCCGTTGCATCTGAAAACGCTGCTGCACGCCCATTTGCAGCAGAGGCTTCCGCAACACCTGGTGAGCGTGTCCGAAGGGCTCTACGGAGATCTGAGCGGAACTCTGGAACGCGCCGCGGACCATCCGTTCCATGCCGTGGCGCTCGTTATTGAGTGGTCCGACCTGGATGCGCGTCTCGGCCACCGTTCCGCGGCACGTTGGAGCCTGGCCGGTACCGAAGACATTCTGAAGAACGCCGCGGCCATGTTGGACCGGATTCGCTCGGCCATCGGGAAGCTGGACGGGAGCGTCCGCATCGCGCTCTCGCTGCCTGGGCTGCCAATGCCACCGCTGTTCCACACCAGCGGGACGCAGGCGGCCGAGGCCGAGTTGGAACTGGACCGGCAACTGGCGCTGTTTGCATCCGCAATGGCGCGGCGGAGCGGACTGGCGGTAGTGCATACGCGGCGCCTGGCGGAGGAATCTGCACCGGCCGAAAGGTTCGACTTGAAGTCCGATCTATTGATCGGATTCCCGTACACGGTGGCGCATGCCGACGCACTGGCTGCGGCGTGCGCCCGTCTGCTGGTTCCGCCGGCTCCCAGGAAAGGCATCATCACGGATCTCGACGACACGCTGTGGAACGGCATCGTGGGCGAAGTGGGCGTGGAAGGCGTTAGCTGGGAGCTGAGCCGGCATCATCACCTGAATGCGCTCTATCAGAACCTGCTCGCGTCCCTGGCCGAGCAAGGGGTGCTGGTGGCGGTGGCTAGCAAGAACGACCCCGCCGTGGTGGAAAGCGCGTTTCAACGTCCCGGCCTGCTGCTGCCTCCCGAGCGGGTGTTTCCATTTGAGGTGCATTGGCAGGCGAAATCCGGATCGGTGGCGCGGATTCTGGAGACGTGGAATATCGGGGCCGACAGCGTGATTTTTGTGGATGACAGTCCCATGGAACTAGCCGAAGTGGCCGCGGCGCATCCCGGAATTCATTGCCTGCAGTTTCCTGCGGGGGACTATGCGGCGGGCCTGGCGATGTTGCGCGAGATCCGCGATCTGTGCGGCAAGGAGCGGCTTTCGGGCGAGGATGCCCTGCGCCTGGACAGCATCCGGCAGGGGGCGGAGTTCCGCAAGCTGACCGAAGAAGGCGCGGTCTCCGACAGTTTCCTTGAGCAGGCCGCAGCGGTGGTGACTATCGATTTCGCGCCGTCGCCGGGGGATCCGCGCGTTCTGGAACTCGTGAACAAGACCAATCAGTTCAACCTGAACGGAATCCGCCGGACCGACGCCGACTGGCGGCTCGCGAACCGCGGGCCGGACGCCGTGGTGGCCGTGCTGAGCTACCAGGACAAGTTCGGGCCATTAGGGAAGATCGCCGTGATTCAGGGTTGCCGCAGCGGCACTACGCTACAGGTGAAAACGTGGGTGATGAGTTGCCGCGCGTTTTCCAGGCGCGTGGAGCATCAGTGCCTGCGGGTGCTGTTTGACCGCTTTGGGCTGAGCGAGATCCAGTTTGATTTTTCGCCTACGGCCAGGAACGGCCCATTGCATGACTTCTTCGCGAGCCTCCTGGGAAACGAGCCCACAGGGCCGGTAACCGTATCGCGGGAGGAGTTCGACTCGCGATGTCCGACGCTGTTTCAGCGTGTGGTGGTGGCTGCGGAAGGAGAGCAGGCATGGAAGACCTGAGCATGAGCACCAGGCTCGTGAGTTGTTTTCAGATAGTGTTTCCGCATCTACCGCAGGAGGGCATCCCGGCCGCGGCGCAGGACTCCGTTGAGGCGTGGGATTCGGTGGCGGGAATTACGTTGCTCAACGTGATTGAAGACGAATTCAGGGTGACCGTAGATCTGGAGCGGTTGCACGAATTCACCTCGTTTGTGGCGATTCTGGCGTATTTACAGGAACTGCAAGCGGCCGCTTGAAGGTTAGTCGCCATCTGAGTTCAACCTGCCGCCGGGTAATGTGAGAATGACAAATCATGATAGCTTCCCTGAAAGCCGCCATTAGGGGCACACTTCGACGATTCGGTTTTGAGTTTAGACGCGTGGCTCGGCCGCCCAGCGCCGGACGTAAATATGATGTCGTGAGTCCTATTGCGAATTACTCCCCCTGGAATACGGACCGGGAATTTCTAACGACGTATGGAGTGATCCAACATAATACGCTGGTCGATATCTATCGCTGCTATGAGTTGTGGACGCTTGTGGAGCAGACCGGCAAACTGGCAGGTGGAATTCTGGAAGTTGGTGTATGGCGCGGTGGAACTGGCGCATTGATCGCGCGCAAAGCGGTGCTTGCCGGAATCGAGGATCCGGTGTATTTGTGTGATACGTTTAGCGGTGTTGTGAAAGCGGGCGAGCACGACACGCATTACAAAGGTGGCGAACATGCGGACACTTCGCAGGGTACCGTCGAAGGTCTGATTCGCACTCTCAACCTCAGGAACGTGCGCATACTAAACGGCGTGTTTCCCGACGAAACCGCACACTTGATCGAGTCGGGCACCCGATTCAGATTGTGCCATGTCGATGTGGATGTATATGAGTCTGCGAAAGGCGTCATGGCCTGGATCTGGGATCGAATGGTTCCTGGAGGCATCGTCGTCTATGACGACTATGGCTATAGCCCGTGTGAAGGTATCAACACTTACGTCAACGAACAGCGGAACGAGAGTGACCGCCTGGTATTGCACAACCTAAACGGGCATGCGATCGTCGTTAAGCTTCAGCCGTACCACGTCTGACTTTTGGCCGAAATCAGGGGCGGCGTGCTGTCCACGCCTGACCGCGGCTGAGTGTTTCACCGGCAAGTTCGATTGCGCGACGTCCGCCGGCAAGAACTGGCTGTCCACCGGGCCCGGGATCTTCTGAGGCCGGGCTCGCTGGACGCGGCGACCGCCCCGTTCGAGAACCCGGAGGCGTACGGAGAAGATCGTGATGTATTGCGCGCGCTGAGCGTGGCGCTCTGCCGATGAGACGCTCGGCCCGGCTGCTCCCGGTCCGGTTCACAACCGCCGCGAAGACAGACGGGACGCCAGCATCCACTATCATGGAGAAGTGGGCAGAATGTTATCCCCCAGGTGGCGGCCTGGGGCAACCCGCCAGGTTGCGCCGAGAGAGATTCCCGTCACTCCCACCGCCTTTGCCGCCGCCACGGCGGCCCCCCTCCTGGCGACGGATCCACTAGCGTTTCCCACCACCCGCCGGTTCGCGGCGGTTCAGTCCAACCCGCTTCGAAAACTGGCCCTCTTCTCCGGTTTGGCGTTCCTGTTCGTGGAACTCACTGTGTTGCACGAACTCGCCTACTATATTCTTGGATTCAATCCTTACCTCCTTTACCTTGTTGCGCCACCAGCCATACTGTTCGGGCTCTTCACGGGGAGCCTTCAGCGTACCTTTCGGCATCGCGCTCCGTTCTACTGGATGGCCTTCTACGCCTGGATGATTCTGGCCACACCTTTCAGTCACTGGCAGGGAGGTTCGTTCAATCGCGTCGTCGATGGCCGGATAAATCTCATACTTCTGGTGGTCGTCGGCGGCCTCGCCACGAATTGGAAAGAGATCCGCGCCGTTCTTTATACGCTAGCCGCCGCCGCCGTGACGAATCTTCTGACCGCTCGGTTCTTTATGGACTCGACGAACGGCCGGATTTCTGTCGGCCTGACGGGATTTGACATCGGCAACTCAAATGACCTGGCGGCGCAACTGCTGCTGGTGCTGCCCTTTGTGCTGTTCATCGCCCTGGGTCGCAAGCGGAACCTGCTCATTCGGATTCCGCTTCTGGCAATGATCGCATACGGAATGTGGATCATACTGGGCACCGCGTCGCGGGGTGCGCTGATCGCGCTCGCGGTCGTATTCGTGGTTTTCCTGTGGCTCGGCTCCATGCGCCAGCGAATGGCCATGCTTCTGGCGGGCGCGGTGATTGCGGCGACCGTGTCAGTGGCGTTGCCCGAGGCGACCCTGGCCCGCCTCGGGGCGTTGTTTGGCGAGCGGCACGAAGAGGCCGACGAGTCCCAGGCCTCACGTCTCTACTTGTTTCAGAAAAGCCTTCTGTACACAGTTCAACATCCTCTTTTTGGAGTAGGTCCCGACCAGTTTGCGAACTATGAAGGAGGGACGAGCGTGGCGGAGGGGCACGTTGGCTCCTGGCACGCCACCCACTGTACGTGGACCCAGGTTTCGAGTGAATGCGGCATTCCTGCGCTGATCTTCTACGTCTGCGGTGTGGGATCCGCGCTTGCGCTGGTAATCCGCACCTTCCGAAGCGCCCGCCACCTCGGTCACACGGAGATCGCGAATGCTTGCCTTTGTTACCTGTTGGGAATGGCCGGCTTCCTGGTAGCCATCACCTTTCTGGCAAATGCCTACCGCTTCTATGTCCCGGCCATGATCAGTCTGGCCGTTTCCATGAGCTTTGCCGCTTCCGAGGAACTGTCAGCGAGCGGCGGCGCCGACAGTCCCGTGACGGCCGGTTAACGCGATCCTTCGAGGCTTCGGAGTCTCCTCAACGGTCTGTATGTACTGATAAATACTCCAGGAGCCAAAGGAAGTGATCGGGCGCCAGAACGCCGGTGAAGTTAGCAGCGTTTCCTGCATCTGCCGCTCATGCGGCCGCAGTGAGTCAGCGGGAATCGCGTGCCAGATGAGTAAGTCGACGGGGTGAGCGCGAAGCTCGTCCATAAGTTCCCGGGTAGAGGAAAACCGGCGGGTGTAATGGCCACCGAACCAGTCCAGGCTGGCGAAATTCTTACTGGGGCGTCGCAGCCAGTAACTGGGACGGTGGGGATCCTCAGCGACAAACTCGGCGATCACGGCCCCTTCCATGTCGGGAGCTACGAGAATCTGCTTGCCGCTCCAGGCCGGTTGCTCGGTGATCGCCCGGACAACCGAGCGGATCGGGTAATTCGGAATGCGCCGAAAACGCAATACCTGCATGCCGCAGATCGCCGCCGTCACCAGCAGAACGAGAGCCGGAACGGCTTTCACCCAGGCAGCGCCTCGCAGCATCGCGGCGCTGACGAACGTCCACCAGCCTTCGAAAGACAGCACCAGCAGCGCAGCCGCCGCAGGCTGCAGATAACGGCGTTCCGCACCCACCGGCGAAGCGAGCAGAAAACCAATCAGCAGGACCGCATAGAGAGCCACGACCGCCATGTCTGCCCGCCAGGCACGCCGGCGAACAACCAGAACCAGCAGGCCCAGGATCACAAGCGCGAGGAGTATCGGCGGGAAGATCCGAAAAGACTCGCGAATAAATGCGATGGAGCGCACCACAAACGCGCCAGGCCTTTCCTGCGGGAGGCCGACCGTGGCCAGGTGCGCGGTCCAGAGAATCCAGGGTGCAACCAGGGCAGAGAGCAACACCGGTTGCGCCCAAAAGCTACGCAATCGCAGCAGGTCGAAACGGCGCAGGAGAAACAGTGCGCCAAGAGCCAGCGCGCACACGTACAGGCCGCTGTACTTAGTAAGTACCGTAAGAGCCGCGCACACGGAGAAGCCGACGGCGTTCGGCCAGTTGGGGCGCTCGAAATACCGAATTACAAACACCGCTGCGGCGAGCGAAAACAGTACGACAGTCTGATCGACCATTACCGCACAGAACCAGAGTTGCACTTCGGGAAGGGTCAGGAAGATGAGTCCGGCGCAAAACGCTGCCGTGTCCCCGGTGCGGCGGCGGACCAGAACACTAACCAGCCATGCGCAACCGGAAGCGATGGCGGCTACCAGCAGCAGAGCCTGAAGTCGTCCCACGCCAACGACCATGAACCACAGGCCCATGAGAATGTAAAACAACGGCGGCCAGTAACCAACGGCAAAAAATGGATAGTGTTTGTAATACTGCTGCGCGAACTCCATTGGATTCCGAGACAACCCGTGAACCAGGTAGTCGTGCACCATGACGCTGCTTACAAAGTGCGACGGTTCGTCGGGATAGGTGACGAAAGAGGCATCCCAGGCCCCGGTGGCCCACTGAATACAGAGGCTCACTAACAGATAGAAGGTCAGGGACCACACCCCATACCACTTTGTCGCCGCTGGAGCCGCGTCACGCATACAGATGGCTATGCCGCTGCCACTTTGCACTCGTGGCGTTCCCGGTCGGTGTCAGCGCGAGAGAAACCGGACTCATGCTCCCTGGGATTCTGCCAACAACTTCGACGCAAAGCGGTGGCGCGAAGGGAATTGTGTTTCTCGTCAACTCTCCTGAAAAGCGGTTGTCGGGGCTGTCCACAATTTAAAAGTACTATAACACACGCTCTGGTGGAGAACGGCTCGCGCTGTCTTCCGTGCCCGGAGGGTCCGTGGCTACTGCACTAACATCGTCATCGGTTCGCTCCGCGCGAGCGCACGGCCATTTCTGTCGAGGTACTTCCACTCGATGACGTGCGAGCCCTGCCGCTCATCGGCGCCGACTTCACAGGGTGAACTGCTGCATCTCGTGTGGCTGACCACGCCAGCGGGACTCGTGAGTATCATGTCCACTGCAACGGCATTGGCCACCACCGCCAGGTCGAACCCGACGCTGAGTTTGCGATCGAGCGTCGGTGCGATTGCCTGTAATCGTGCCGCGGGCCACTGGTATGACATGCCCACGCCAAAGAAGAAGCCTGTCCACTTTCCTCCCGAAAGCGATGTGTCGTCCAGATTGGAGGCCCCAATACCATCGCACCCGTAACCTGGCGCGGTGTAACCGGGCCGGTCCCACTGGTGACAGTAGAAAGTGTCCCAGAACGCCTGATTACTCGGGGTCGGATCGTTCTGATAGTTGATTCTAGCGGCGTTCTGCGCTTCGCCAGACAGCGCACGGGCGAATTGCATTGAGGGAACGTTGGTAGGAACGCCAGTGGTGCTGGATCCGTTGTAGGAGCATTCGGGGTTGCGCCACGCACGCAGAAAGTTCTGCGGCTGCGAGGAGTCGGCAAACACTGGCTCGCACATGCCGAACAAACGTCCATAGTACAGGCCGCCGCTCACTGGGTCGTATCCATAATTCTTTATCCAGTTCGATGCCGCGTATGCCAGCGCGTTGTAGTTGGCTCCCAGACCACCGGATTGATGTGCCCCGTATCCAAGGGCCAGGGTGTTGATGCCAAGCATGAAGGGCTGCGTTCCATTGCCCGCGAGACCCACGCCGCCCAGCGCCGCTCGCCACCCCCACACCGTTTCAGTTGGCCCGTCCCAGGGACGGTCGAGAGTGATTTCTGTGGAGGACTGCCTGGTACATGCCCAGTTCTCTCTCAACGTCGGATCGGCGGAGGAGCTCCCGAACACGAGCCCCGAATCCGGGTTACCGCCTCCGTATATCGAGTCATAATCGATCTGCCATACGACTCCGCTCGCGGTGTCGCCGGGATAAAGTCCGCTCAAGTGAATCCTGGTCGGAGAGTCGTAGATAAAAGCGAATGTTAGAAAGGCGACTTTCCCTCCAATCGTCCCCTCGAACATGATCTTTCCGGGAGAGTTTACGAACCCGGCCCCCGTCACCGCATCGGATCTACTGGTGACCGTCGCTGTTCCTCGTGCGATCATCGGGCAGATGTCTGGCGAAATGCTCCCCGATTGAGCCGTGAGAACCGCGCTTCCATTTGTCGCTGTCAACGGCGGTGTCTGATTATTGTTCCACAGGAATCCGGATCGCCACGAACTGTTCTCGGCGGAGTTGGATCTCCCAGTGACCTGACAGGCGGCTTCGCGTCTAGCGTAGAACTCCCCGAGCTGCGTAATCCAGCCCAGCGACGATGCATCCGGATCGAACAGTGCCGCCAGAGCCAGCCACGAAGCCGGATAGGCCAGGCCTTCTCGAAGATCGTCGTTGCAGCCAAGCGAATCGGAGATATTGCCGACCGCCATGGAGGCGAAATTCCGCAGGCCGGAGAGATTTGACTGTTTGTTGTCGAATAAGTAGGCGGCCCACGCTCCGGTAATCGAGGCTCGTCTCGAACCCACCCCGATGTCTCCTTGAGCCATCTCTGGCCAGAACATCCATCCGGTGTTCCCAGTCCCGTCCTGCCCCTCCAGCTTGCGAAACGCATCGAGGGCGGGTTGCCATCCCGATCGCAGGTAAAACGCCATGTGGGCCAGGCCTTCATCGTAGAAGTTCGCGCCGCCGTTGTCGCCCACGTATCCGGAGCCATTCATCAGGCTGACGTGGACGTTGCATTCCATGCCGCTGAATCCAAGACACGTACTGGTCGTTGGATGAACTGCGTCGGGGTCGTGGGTTTCATACAGATAGCAGGTTGTATCGGATTCGCAGCCGGTCGTCTGGAAGTAAGTCGATCCGTCATACGGGTAAGCGTTCGTGATGCAACCGCTGTAGGAACCCGGACCGCAACGTCGGTAGTGCAATACCATGTTTGTGTAATCGGGTCTGATGACCGCATATGTCAGACCGCTGGCGGTGTCGGCGTCGGCCGGATACACGCGGTTCATCGTGATCGACGTCGGACTGTCCAGTGCGATGATGTAGGCGAAGAACGCAAACGGCGTGCCGCCATGTGTTCCCGAAATTCGGATTGCGTCAGAGCCTGGAGACAAGCACTGCGAAGTTCTGGTCGAGTTGCACGCAACCCACGCGGCGTCGCCTCCCGATAAGGTCACCATTGCTGAATTCGCGGTCGCCGCCACCGTTCCCGCATGGTAGACCATCGGCCCGGACCAGCCCGGGCCCGCCGGGTTGAAGGTGGCAAGCAGGGATGTCCCGCTGCCAGTCACTTTTTGCTGCGTCACCGTCATTCCACCATTCCACGACTGCGCGGCGGTGTGGAACGGCGTTCCGTATCGCCAGCCTCGTCCGTCGTAGCAGACGTTGAGGGTATTCCCGGAGGCGGAGCAGATCCGGACTTCCTCGCCGCCGAGCCCGTTGACATAGACGACGGTTGGCGTGCCGGGTAAGCTTGTAAAATCGAGCTTGCTGGCGTCAGTTACTATAATTGACGTGGATGTTGCTGTGATGTCTCTCGCGAGAATTGTCGAAACGGGAGCGAAAGGATAGCTGACGGTCCCGGGCAGAGCCTGTATCCATGCCGGTGGATTGCCGGGATACGCGTCGTAGGCCACGTTTCGCTGCGTTGTTGCGTAGATGGCGCGAGCGTCCTGGTAACCCCACGGGTTCCTGCCAAACGCGATCATTGGGCCGAAGAGCAGGTCTGCGTTCGGGTTGGACTGCATGACCACGCCGTTTGCGTCGGTGGCCACTACGCCAACCTGCAGGGTCTGAGTAGACTGATGCCCATCGCCGTCAGTCACCTGAAGTTCGAACGTGTAAGTGCCAAAGACGAGGCCCGTCACGGTTGGCATACACGAATTGTGATCATCCCATGTCAGCGAAGAGGGACCAGACAGCACTTGCCAAAAACAACTTACGGCGTTGGATGTGTCAGCTTGAGAAAGTGATGCCGTCCCGTCGAGCTGTCCCGGATGGCCGGCACGAAGACTCACCCAGTTGTTCCAGAACGGAGCACCTGCGGTCTTTATCACTGCTACGTCATTCTGGCTCGGAGTCGCCACATATATGGGTGCTCCGCTTGTCATGCTCGCAGCGTAGCCATTGCCGGATGAGTCAATCAGATTGCCATCGAACTTCCACTCGATCAGTTCGATTCCCGCAGGACATCCGCCCGCCGTTGTGGGCATCCTGCTGCCCAGAGCCATGTCCGCTCCAGTGCAGATCCTGAAGAACGCCATGCCGTAATCGGAGGAACCGCCGACTGATGCTCCTGCAGAGTTCGTATTCGGCACCCGGGCAGCGTCCCGTCCGGCGGTGCCAGGGGCTCCCGGCAATGCGTCGTGCGTCCCCCTGCTGATGAACGAATGGCTGTAGGTTGCCTGGCCCAGCGCGATTCGATTTGCGTTCGTGTCCCACATCTCACATTCGTCGGTCGTGCTGGCTGGGACATGCTGATAGCGGACGTAGACTCCCTGAGTTGGCAGGTTCGCCGGAGTCCCGATCTGAATATTGCAGAAGCTGGACCCCTGGACTTCGGTTTGTGAGTAGATTGTAAAGAACTGTGAGCCGCCTGCGCCGCCCGGGACAATGTATCCTATTATGCCCAGCGCGGGAACATCGAGAACATATGTGATACTGGAAGCGCTGTTGTTCCAGTCGTGTATGTACAGCTCGACGTACCACGGAGTGGCCAAAGACTGAGCCGCAACCGACGCGTTCTCTGCCCTCTGTCCTGGAGAGAACTGAATCGACTGTCCGGCAAACAAGCTTCCAGTGGCAATAAGTGCGCAGAGGAGTTTTGGGAAATCGGTCATTGAACCCTGGAATGTGTGGGCCCGCCGATCCTGCTCGCACCGTGGGCTTCTTGCGATAACCGGAAGCGAGTCTGAGAACTTCTTTTCGGCTCTGCGGCCGACGGCAACCAGTGGATCACGAAGAATCCGGACTGGTCCGAAGGTACGCAGGCCCCCAGCGGCGCAGCAAACAAGAGAAAGGGACGCACCGGTCGCTCATGCACCTTATCCTGGGTGGCGATCGAACACACCCCGATTCCCCTTGTGGCTCCGGACATCACTGGCAGTATCAAGGATACCGCAAAGCCCGAAGGGTTTAATAAGGGTTTAATCAGGATAGCCGTTCGAGCATGACGCCGTCGAAGCCGCGGCTCGCAAATCTCTCGTACGTTACTGTACGGTGACCGTAATTGGATCGCTCTGTGCGAGGATCCGCCCGCCAGAACCGACGTATTGCCATTGGACGACCGGCGATCCCTGACGAGCGTCCGCGATAACCGAGCACGGTGAAGAGGGGCAGGTGTAAGTTGTCTGGGCTCCACTGGGTAGAGTGACCACTGCGACTATTCCGGTAGAATTCGGCACGTTGGCCAGATTGAAGCCGATCTGCAACGCGCGCGTGGCAACAGGAGCCACCCCACCAATTCGTACGGCCGGCCACTGATGAGCCATGCCCATGCCGAAGAAGAAGCCGGCCCACTTTCCGCCATGGATACTGGCGTCGTTCAGATTCCCATTGGCCGCATTATCCGCAGTGTACCCGTCGGATGCGGCATATGCGCCCCCCGTCGTGTAGGCCGGGTTTCCCCACAACGAGCCGTACGCAAGATCGCCCCACGCGACTGCGTCTGGCGAGCCGCTTTGCGCGTCGTAGTATGACCGCAGCGACGAGGAGTTCTCCGCGGTCAGTTCCCGTAAAGCGACTTTGTTGTAGGCAGAGTTCGAATCGGTGTCGTCGAAACACGGGCCGCTACCCTGATATCCCATACTCGCCGGGGTGATGGGCTCACACAGGTTCAGTACTCGCGAATAATAGAAACCGTTGGTGACCAGAGAATCGAAACCCGTACTGCGCTCCCAGCTCCCTGCAGCCTGCAGCAGGTGCGCGAAATTGGTGGCCAGAATCGAATTTCCACTCGCCGCGGCCGCAAGAGAGCCCCATCGAAGTCCATGCTGCTTGACTCCAAGCATGAAAGGCTGCGTGGCTCTTCCGGCGACATTGGCAGAGTAGCTGTGGTATGTTCCGCTCGGGCCGTCCCACGGACGATTCAGCGTGATTTGCGTCGCGCTGTTCCAGATACAGGACCAGTTCTCAGCCATCGCGGGATCGTCGTTACTCTGGGCAAAGACCAGCGCATTCGTTGTGCCGTCAATCATCCAGGTGACAGGTCCGCTATCCCCCGGCCACGTGGCCGAATTGTTTATCGTGATTTGGTTGCTGGAGTTGACCGTGTAGAATGCCCACAAGGTGAATGTGGTTCCTGCTCTGGTGCCGGTGATAGCAATCCTCGTCCCCGCCGTGAACCCTGATCCCGTAAGTGTGCCCGAGCCATGCGTCGCCAGGCCAGTTCCGGACGCGCTACCCGCGCATACACCGTTCGCCGGGATGTTCGCTCCAGCGCCAGTTACACTGCCATTCGTAAGTGTTACCTGTGCTCCGTAGGTATTGAAGTAGAACCCATTGGCCCATGAGTTGTCCGAACCTTTGCACGCGTTCTCTCGAGAAAACCAGTTAGCCAACGGTGTCTGCCACTGAGACGGCGAGGGATCGAACAGCGCGGCAAGCGCCACCCATGCGCCCCCGTAGCCAGTGTCCCGATTGTCCCCCGCGGTGTTGCAGTTCGATCCGCTGCCGCCGGCTACTATGTTTGACGCTCCCCATGATGCGAAACCACGCAGGTCACTCCATTGCGTCTGATGGCCGGTATTGGAAAGCAAAGCGTCTGCTACGCCCCCCACAACAAGCCCCCCATTAAACAGCGGCGCACCGAAGAGCCCACCCTGATTCGATATGATCGGCATTCGCACCCACATATCTCCGATCATGTTGGCTGCTGTCTGGGCCAAACCGAGGCCGGACCGTAAGTACAGAGCTCGATGAGCCAGATCTTCCCCGTAGAAGTTCAGGCCTCCGTTGGACGACTGGTTAATCCACCAACTTTGGTCCATGTAAGTGTATGACGTGCCGCGTTCCATCACGCCGTCTACTGCGGGGACATCCCACGACGGGGTCAGGTACAAAGAGACATCCGATTCGCACCCGTAGGAGTTCGGCCACCACTTCATAGCGTCGGACCCGTCGGTGGACCGGGCATAGTGCAGCACCGGGTAACGAGAAACCGTCGCGTTGACCGATACGATTTGATATGAGTACGAACCCGTGTCGGCGTCGGAGGGGAATGCCCTTGATAGAGTAAGATGCGTCGTGTCGTTCACGCTCTGGATCGGAGCCAGAAACACAAACGGCTGGCCTCCGGTCGTGGCCGAGACGCGCAACATGTAACCGGCAACGACACTCGGAGACGACCAGGTTACGCCACTGCCGGTGATTGCGGAAGAACCGGCGGTCAAGGTAATCGTCCCACTGTTGTACGAGTTCAGACCCACCGGCGAATGCGGGCCGCTCGGACATAGCGTGGTCAGAAAATGCGTACCCGAACCAGTTACCTTGAATTGCCCGATCAGCGCCCCCGTTGGCCAACTTCTGGCGGTAAGCCGCGAGCCGTTGGCTGGGTCGGACCATCCCCGTCCGTCATAGCAAACCGTCAATGTACTCCCGCTAACCGAACAGATCCTTATTTCCTCGAACTGATAGTAGCTGCTCGGAGAGCTGATGTATACTCTCGTCGGAAGCTCGCTTAGATCCAGTTTCGCAACGTCCGCGACTGTAAACGACGTTGCAGTGGAGCTCGTAATGCCGGAACCGGAAAGCGTCGTCCCGGGCGCCGAGACCGGCCCCATTCCAACGCCATCCCAGGTATAGGTGACTGTGCCCGTCTGCGCTTGTTCCCAGGGGGCGTAGGGCCACGTGGGCGATAGCCCGTACGAGAGATAATCCTGATAGCGAAGCGAAGTCGCCCGCATCGCCCAGTAATCGGCCAGCCCCCAGGGGTTCTTTCCGAACGCGATCATGGGACCGAAAATGCTGTCGGCCGCGGGATTGGCTTGCACTACGACGCCTTTGCTATCGGTTGCCACGGCGCCGATGTGCTGAGTCGCTATGCCCTGACTGCCAGATGCATCGGTCACCGCAAGTTCAATGTTATGGTCTCCAAACACGACCCCGGTTATTGTTGGTGTACATGAGGAACGACTGCTCCATGTAACCGGTGCGGGACTGGACAGCATCTGCCAGAAGCAGGTTACGACGTTGCTCGAGTCGCTTTGGGAGAACGATGCTGTGCCGTCCAATTGGGCCGGGAATCCTGCCCGCATGCTCACCCAACTGTTCCAAAACGGGGCTCCCGCGGTCTTGATAGCCGCAATTAGGTTCTGGTTGGGGGTCGACACGTACGTTGGAAAGCCTCCGGTCATGTTGGCGGTGTAGCCATTCCCCGATGCATCGTTCAGGTTCCCATCGAACTTCCACTCGATAAGTTCTGTTCCGGAAGGACATCCACCTGCAGTGGTCGGCATCCGGCTGCCCAGCGCGACCGTGGCCCCGGTGCAGATGCGAAAGAACGCCATGGCATAGCCAGAGGAGCCGCCGACAGACACGCCGGGAGTATTCGCTGTCGGTGAAGTGTACGCAGCCTGTCCGACTGCGATCCGGTTCCCGTTGACGTCCCACATTTCGCATTCGTCCGTCGAACTACCGGCCACATGCTGATAACGAACATAGATTCCCTGGGCCGGCAGATTCGCCGGAACCCCAACCTGAATGTTGCAGAAACCGGATGACTGGGTCTCGCTCTGCGAATAGATGGTGAAGAACTGTGAGCCACCACCTCCGCCAGGAACCATATAGCCGGTCAGGCCGAGCGCCGGAGGGTTCAGAACGTACGTCAAGCCGGCTGCAACGTTGCTCCAGTCGTGAATATAGAATTCGACGTACCACGGAGTGGAAGGGGACTGAGCGGGAACCGACCAGTTCTGGGCGTTCTGCCCGCTGGGGAACTGAATCGACTGTCCGCCAAACGCCCCAACGCATGCCCAACAGGCAGACAAAAGAGCTCTTCTGGTCATCGGTTTCTCCTATACATGAGTGGCGCGCCATGGTTCCCCGGGCCTCGCCGGAGGGCAACTCACTTGCCTATTCATGAAAATGCGGTGAACTATCGGAGCGAGGGCTTTAGTACAGCACTCGCCACGCGTAAGCGTCCGCCGAATCCTTCGCGCACACGGCCACCTGGTCCTTTGTTCCTGCTGCGCCGAATGTCGTCCAGACCCGTCCCCGAGTCGCGGCACTGCACGTAGGCGGCGTGCCGGCCGAACCAGATACTGTGGGCGGCACAATAAGTCGGAAGTTACTACCATCGAACCAGATCGTATACATTCTGCCGCCGATCAGGTCACCACTGGCGGGATCCGTAGCTCCGTCGGCGAGTTTGACGGCACGCGCCCCAAGCAAATCGATGTTCAGGGTGGTTGACCCGCCCACGCCATTGACGTCCGGAGTCCAGTTCAGCAACATGCCACTCTGGTAACTGCTCAGCGTGGGAGACATCCTGCAGGTGTAGGCCGACCCGGACCCGCCGCTCGAAGCGCAGAGCAGCGTCTGGCCGGATTGGTGACCAGCGCGTGTCAGCACCACCGCGGTATCTACCGCCTGCTGAACGTTGACCACTGTCCCAGTGTCCGAAATCACGTTGATGATGCCGGCGCCAGACACAAAGTTGGCAATGCTTCGAGTCCCCACTACCGACCCGTTGCTCTGAACAGTCAGGGCGCCGCTGCCCCCGCCGCTCCCTCCGCCACTTCCCTGAGCTGCCCACGTATTGACCGCAACGCAACCGTACACGTTGGAGCCGGCGGCAGCCGTGGTCAGGAAGAACAGTTCGCCCTGGGTGCAGGTCGCCGGCAATGATGAGCCGGACTTCAAAGGCTTGGTGTACTGCGCCGTCTGGAAGTCGACGCTCTTGGACTGCGTCCGCAGATCGATCTGAGTCTGCGCCACCATCGACGCCGCCAGCCAACTGGATAGCAGCACGGATCTACTCACGATTCCACGCATGATTGCCTCTGGCATCGAATTCTAGCAGAGGCCCGCCGAGCTGGCGCCCGCTGGAGGCTTCTCTGGTTGCGATAAAGCGTGTGAATGCAATGCGGAGGCCGTGTAATCGGAAGTTTCGCGAAACTTGTGAACGGCAATTCGTCCCGGCCGTGCCGATGCGGCGTCCGCACCCGAACTGACTTGACTCGGCGGCCGCGCCCAAGCTAGCTTCAAGATACGTTCTGGCCGTGAAGTCCCTTACGAAGACATGCTTTCCGTGCACATATCGGAAGGAATAGAAGCTATTGAGGCGGTGGCGGATGAGTGGGACCTGCTGGTCGGAGACTCCTACACGGCGGCGTTCTCGCGGCCTTTCTGGTACCTCGCCTGGCTCGATGCCTTCCGCCCCGCACGAATTGTCGTCGTGACCGCTCGCGAGGACGGCCGTTTGGTCGGCGTGCTTCCGCTGGCTCGCATCCGCACCGACGCGAGGGGACTCTTCCTCACGTTAGTGGCGCCTTTCGCGCGCGGAGATTACCAGCCGCCCATTGTCGACCCGGACGCGGCGCCGGCGGCGCTTCCGGCAATGCTGGACGCCGCCTTCCGTCGGCTTGGTCGCCGTGGCGTGTGTTGGTGGCCGAATATCCCCGCAGTCGATTCCTCGCTCGGCCTCCTGCGGTCGTTTTTCACGGCTCGCGGAATGCCTTATGTGGAAGAGCGGGAAACAGCCCCGCGGCTGCGCCTGGATGGAGCCACCTTCGAGGAAATCGAACGAACCTGGACGTCGAGCCATCGCAAGGACGTGCGGCGCCAGCGCAAGCATCTTTCCGAGCAGGGCCCGGTCACCTTATGGCAACCGTCGACACTGGCCGAGGCCGAACCTGTTTTGGCCGAGTTCTTCCGGGTCCACGACGAGAGATGGCTTACACGAGGGTTCCCCGGCATGTTTCAGAACCCCGCGCAACGGCGCCATTTCCAGGCGGTCATGCGAAGGCTGTGGGGCCGCGGCCTGCACTTTTCCACCGTCCGATGCGGCTCCGTGGACGTCAGCTATCATTTCGGGTTCTTTTCGGGAGGATGGCTGCAGTGGTATCGGCCGTCGTATCGCTCCAGTTATGGCGACTTCTCGCCGGGCAAGATACACATCGCCATGCTCATTGAGGAAGCTTGCCGGTCGCGATGGAAAGGGATCGACTTACTCCTCGGCGCCGAACCTTACAAGAATCTCTTTAGCAACGAAACACTCGAGGTTGTGAGCATTCACGCCGGTTTTCATCGATGGTCGCCTTCCTATTTCTGGTTTACCAAGGGCAAGCCATTTGCCAGACAACGATTCCAGCTTGCCTACATGCGGGCGAGGGCCTGGTTCCAGAAGCGTCGTCAGCAGATATCGTGAAAGGAGATACGCGATGATCCGCCGGTACATTCGTCAGGCCTGGCGCACTATCCTGCCGCTCCTTTACGCGCGCACCAGATTCAAGCTGTTCCTGAAAGCTTCGTTTGCGGATATCGATCTCCGTGTGCAGCAACTGGCGTCGGTAGCGGATTACTTCTCCACCTTGCTCCGGCCCATCCCCATCCGCGCTCCCTTCGGCGGCTCGATGCTGGTGATTGCCCCACACCAGGATGACGAGATCATCGGATGCGGTGGCGCTCTTGCTCTTCAGGTCCGTGCCGGGCGCGGCGCTTTCGTGGTGATCCTGCAGGACGGCGCCGACGGACACGACGAACTTGGCATGGAACGGCAGGATCTGGTGGCGCTTCGCAACGAGGAATCCCGCCGCGCCGCAGCCCAACTCGGCATCGAAGCCCCGCTCTTCCTCGGGTACGCCGACCTGACCGCGAACATGCCAGCGGCCACGGAACAGCTTCGCCGCATCATTGCCGATCGAAAAGTCGACGCCATTTTCACGCCGTTTGTGCTTGACGGTCATCCGGACCACCGCGCCGCCAACTACATCCTTGCCGGGGCGTTGAGAGACATTGGCTGGAACGTCCGCGTCTTCGGCTATGAGGTGTGGGGGCTCGCGGTCCCGAACGTAATCGTCGTGATCGACGACGTCATGGAACAGAAGCTCGCCATGCTCTCTTGTTTCGACTTTGCCAATAAGGCTGTCGACTATGTGCAGAGCACCAGGGGATTGAATATGTACCACTCCCGGCTGCTGGGAAGCGGCATGTGTAAGTATGCGGAATGCTACTTCGAGATTCCCCGTCTGGAGTATGTTGAACTAACCGACCGGGTCCGCGCGGCGGAGAGGCCCCGTGGCTAGCCCCACCATGCGGGCGAACTGATCGACATAGACCTGTTCAGTTAGTCGCGAGTGGGCCAGCTCATAACCCTGGCTTCCCAGCCGGCTCCGCAATTCGTCGTTGGCAAGAAGCTCTCGCAGCCGCTTGCTCAACTCATCGGCGTTGCCCGACGGGAACAGAAGCCCGGTTTCTCCGTCGCTGATACAGTGCGGATTGCCTCCCGCGTCCGACGCGATCACGGCCACCCCGGCGCTCATGGCTTCCATCAGTACGCGGGACAAACCCTCGCAGCGCGAGGGATGCACCAGAAGCAATGCCCGGCCGATCCTGCGAATCGTCTCCGGATTGGGCACGGCTTTCACAATCTCGACCCGCGGCACACCGGCGGCCAACGCTTCCACTCTGTCGTTATCCGGGTTATACCCCTGAATCCTCAGCGTCACGTCGGGAAACTCGCCGGCTATCCTTCGAAAGGCCTCGATCAACAAATCCACGCCCTTGAGATACCATGGCGCGCCCACAAACAGCACCACTCGCTCGCGCTCCTCCTCCGCCGCGCGGATCAGCGACACCGGCACGAAATCGTGAAACACCGAGGACCGAACGTGCCGCAACAACGGATAGTGCGCCAATTGGGTTCCGTACAAAAGATGAACGCGGTCACTGAACCAGACGCTCAAATGCAGACTCAGATCGGAAAACAGCCTCATCAGCCGGTCCCCGAACGTGCGCCGGGGATGTTCGTACAGGTAGGAGAGTTCCGGAGCGGTCATAATCTCGACGATGAGTCTGGCGCCAGTGAGCAGCTTGAGAATCACCGCCACCAGCGCCGGCGTCATGTGCGAGTACACGACGATGCAGTCGTAGGGCTTTCTCCGGTGGAGCTCCAGCCCTTTGCGGAGGTAGAACCACAGCGTGCCCAAACGCCGCCGCCGCCCGTTAGGCCGAAAGCAACAAAACCAGTGGAAACAAAAACGGCCCCTCGCGTACCGGGAATACGCGCCCTCCCCAAGCTCCGCATCCACCTGCTCCGGCCGGCTGAACCAGATGGGCTGGAGAATATCGCCTTCCAGCAATTCGGAGAGGAGAAAAAAACGATCCGCCTGCGGATTCTCGGGAGGCGGGACCCAGGAGGCCTGGATGTAAAGAACCCGCATGGAAATGGTTTTTCGAGGACACCCCAACCGGGTTCCCAACCGCGACAATGATAACATAGCCCTTCGACGGCATCTCACTGTCGGCCGAGGGCGCGCCGTGGAGCGGTGGAAGCATGATCCGTATCTTTCAAGTGCTGGTACCGGCCAGTGTCCTGGCTCTGTTCCTTTCCGAGGTCGTTCTGGTTTTCGGCTGCTACGCCGCCGCCGCCTATGCGGACACGGATGTGGATGGCGACATCTTCCTGCTCTACGAGTCGGGCCTGCTGCGCATTGGCATCGTGGTGGCGCTCACCATCCTGGGGCTCTATTTTCACAATCTGTACGGGGACGTCCGGATACGCAACCGGACCCGCCTGCTGCAGCAACTCTTTTCCATCACCGGCATCGTGTTTCTGGCGCAAGCCCTGACTGGCTATTGGGACCGCGATCTGGCGCTTCCGCGCAAGATCATGATGCTGGGCAGTGCGCTGGCGCTGGCCGGCGTCTTCGGATGGCGGCTTCTCTTCAGCGCGGCCATCCGCAATGCCGTGGGGGCCCGGCGAGTGTTGTTCCTCGGCATCACCCCAACGGTGGCGCAACTGGCCGGACACCTGGGTCAGCATCCGGAACTCGGCCTGGCGCCAATCGGATACCTGGACCGTGACTGCGAGGTCCCGAGCGCGAGCCTCGCGCGCCTGGGCGCGGTGGCCGACCTGACCCATGTGATTGAGGAGCATCACCCCGACTGGATTGTCATCGGCAAGCGCGACGAGATACCGCCCTGGTGGGCGGATGAGTTTCTGGAGCTGCGTTTTGGGGGCATCCGCGCGGAAAAAGCGTCCACTCTGTACGAGAACACCTTCGGCAGGGTCTCCGCCCTGGAGATCCGGCCCGCGGAGCTTATCTTTGGCGATACTCTGCGGCCGTCGCCGGCCTGGGTGAATCTGCAGTCGGCATACTCGCTCGCTCTGGCTCTGATCGCTCTCGTGCTGGCGCTCCCGCTGCTGCTGCTGATTGCGCTGCTGGTGAAGATCACTTCTCGCGGTCCGGTACTGCTGCGCGAGCGGCGCGCCAGTTTGCACGCGGTCCCGTTTGACCTCTACCGGTTCCGCTGCGTGTACCGGGGGGAGGGTGGGCGGCCGACCCCGCTCGGCCGTTTACTGCGAAAACTGCGGTTGGACGGATTACCGCGGCTCGCCAACGTCCTGCGAGGAGACATGTCGCTGGTGGGCCCGCGCGCCGTGCGGCCCGAGTTCGCCGCCCGGCTCGGTGAGCTGATTCCGTTCTACAGCCAGCGCCACCTTGTCAGGCCCGGCCTGACGGGCTGGGCGCAGGTCAGCGCGGACACGGGCGCCACCGCGCCGGACGCACTGCGCCTCCTCGAGTACGATCTCCACTACATCCGGAATCTCTCGCCCGCTCTCGATCTGCTCATCCTGCTCTCCGCGATCCGCACCGCATTCTCTCGCAACTGAGTCGTCATTTCGGAAGCTCGCTAACTGATTAATATCCTGTCCCAGTTAACAATTTACAATCCAGACCTCCGAAGTGGGGCAGGCAATTCTGCCTGCAGACCCGCTTTCCAGCGGGTCTTGCCGCCTGAAAGGCGGCTGCGGCCAGGATTGGCCGCC
>JBEKZH010000043.1:0-42879 GCA_049510065.1 Bryobacteraceae bacterium | reverse complement strand
GCTTCTCGCCGACCAGGTCCGCCCACCACACCGGTCCGCGGGGCTACTTCCACCGCCCTCGGAGACGGTGCTCATTCGTCCGGTCGGCCGAAAATCGGGCGGTTTAGACACGGGCTGCTAACGCTGGTTCATCAGGAGAGCGGCCTTCGTCGCCTGCTCACCTCGGGAGCCGACGGGAAGTATGAAGCGTCCGGTCTTCCGGCCGGTTCTTACGCCATCACAACGCAGTCCGTGCAGCATCGTTCTTTCGCCAGCGCCATAGTGGTGGTGCGGGCGGGCCAGCACCTCGAACTGCCCATCCACCTCTCCGGCATGTGGGTGGACACGCAACCCGGGAGCTCCGGAGGCGTTCCGATGGACGAACGCAGCTTCAGCAACCTGATTCACCTTGAAGCCGGGATCACCGCTGGCGAAGAGGGCGGCGACATCGAGGGCTACGGACCATACGGGATTCGCGGCGGCGTCGGCTTCAACAGCAACGGGCAACGGAGTCAAAGCAACAGCTACCTCGTCGACGGCATGGACAACAGCGAGCCCTGGACCAATGGAGCCCTGCTGACCCCGTCGCTCGAATCCACCGAGAACGTGCACCTACTGACGACTTACATCCCGGCCGATCTTGGACACACCGGCGGCGCCGTGGTCGACCTGCAGACTCGCTCCGGACAAAACCAGTTTCACGCCAACGCTTTCGAGTACTTTCAGAACTCGGTTCTCCGCGCGCGGAACTTCTTCGATGGGCCGCGGGCGCCTGGACTGGCGACGAATCAGTTCGGTGGAACCTTCGGAGGTCCCTTCCGCAGGAATCGGTCGTTCTTCTTCCTGGGCGCCGACTCATTGCGCCAGCGCGATGGCCTGACGGTGATTTCCACCGTCCCCACGGCATTGCAGAAGACGGGCGATTTCGGAGCGACGCCCGTTTACGATCCGCTCTCCCTCATTGAATCGGGCAGCCTGGTCACACGCCGGCAATTCCCCGGCAACCGCGTGCCGGCCGGTCTCATTCCGCTGCAGGCTCGCGACCTGATCGGGCTGTATCCGGACCCCAACCTCCCCGGCATCGCCGACAACTACCGGTTCACTCCCGACCTTCACCGCAACAACAACCGGTTCGATCTCCGCGCGGATCAGGTTCTGTCCGAGAGAAGCCTGTTCTTCGTCCGCATGAACTTCGAGAAGCTGGACGAGCAATCACCGGGCTCGCTGCCCGCCCCCGCCGCTCTGGCCTCCGTGATCCCTTTCGCTGGCAGCGACTCCACCCAGCAGGCCAACGACGCCAGCTCGAAACTCACGGCATGGGGAGGCGCCGTCTCGCACACCCTGGCGCTCACTCCGCGCCTGCTGAACAGTTTTCGAGCGGGCATCACCGGAACCAGCTTTCGCGCCCAGCCTCTGGATGACGGTCTGGACGCCTCCACGACACTGGCCATTCCGGGCCTGGGGAACCGCGGCCTGCCTTCGGTCAGCCCTCTGGGCTACGCGGCGTTGGGCGCCTCGGAGCCAGTACCCCTGCGGCTCCGAACCATCAGCTTTGAGGTGAACGATGCCGTCACCGTCGTCGTCGGCCGGCACACTCTGGAGTTCGGAGCGCAGATGCTTCGGCGGCATGCCGACGGCGACGCCACCGAATGGACCAGCCGCGGCACGTTCCTCTTCACGCCCGACTACACCAGCCTGCCGGGCGCCAGCGAAACCGGGAACTCCATCGCGTCCTTGTTGACCGGCTATCCGTCCGAGACGCGGCGCGACATACAGTTCTCCGATTACCACCTGCGCGGCTGGGAGTGGGCCGGGTTCGTGCAGGACGAGATCCGGATTGGACGGCGCCTGACCATCCAGGCCGGGCTTCGTTACTCGCTGCTTCCTCCGGTCACCGAAGCCAACAACCATCTGGTGAACTTCAATTACTCGCGAAACCAGGCCGCCCTCAGCCAATTCGCGGGACAGAACGGCGTCAACGCTTATGCGGGAGTGAATTACAACCCGCTCGCCTTCGCCCCGCGGGCAGGCGTTGCCTGGGATCTGACCGGGCATGGAACAACCATTCTTCGCGGCGCGTTCAGCACCACCTTCGACACGGGCGCCTACATGGTGCAGGGCATGCTGGCGAGGAATGCGCCGTGGGCGGTCAACCAGGATTTCCTCGATGGCTCCTTCTTCACCGGTGCGCACAACTTGGCCGACGGCCTGCCTCCCGTGACGCCGATGGCCCTGGACACGCCCCAGGCTCTGAACCAGCCGAACTTCGCCATCAACGCGACCGAGCCCGGCAGATTCACGCCGTACTCGGATCAGTGGGGCCTCGTCCTGCAGCATCACCTGGGGTCCGGGCTGGTGATGGAGATCGGCGGGACGGGTTCCATGGGCATGCACTTGTATGAGACATACGACACCAATACGCCTCTGCCGGGGCCGGGTCCGCTGTACACGCGCCGGTACGCCTGGGATGCCCCGAACCTTTCGCGGATCGACCTCCTGAGCTTCGCCGGCGGTTCCACTTACTACGGCGGGCAGGCAAAGCTCAGCGGCCACCTTCGCCGCGATCTGCAGGTGGCGGCATCCTGGACATTCGCCAAATCCGAAGATGACTCCACCGAACCCATGACCAGCCAGGACAGCCGGCCGTGGGGTCCGCAGGACATCAGCTTTCTGCGTCACATCCGCTCCGCGTCTCCGTTCGACGTCCAGCGGCGGCTGGTGGTTGTGGCGGCCTGGCAGGTTCCCTCGACGGCCGGGACCCTGCATCCGATTCTGGCGAACTGGCACCTGGATACTCTGATCACGGCGCAGAGCGGCATGCCGTTCACGCCCCAGCTTCCCGTGAACAGTCTTAATGACGGCGGCTATCATCTACCGAATCGCGTGGGCGCCGGCTCGCTGCCCGCGGACCAGCGCTCCTGGCAGCACTGGTTCAACACGGCGCTCGACACGCCGGGCGCGGCATTCGTCACGCCGGGTTTCTATCAATACGGCAACTCCGGATATGACATCGTGCGCGGGCCTGGCCTGGCCACGGTGGACGCCGCGCTGTCACGGAAGTTCGCGGTCACGGAGAAGCTGGGGGTGCATGTGCGCGCCGAGGCCTTCAATCTTCTCAATCAGACGAATCTCGCGTTGCCCCAGCGCGTCCTCGGACTCGACTCGTCCGGCGTGATCAGCCACACCTCCACCGAGGCGCGTCATCTGCAACTGGTGGCACGTGTGGAGTGGTAGCCCCTCTTCGCGCACTACCTGCCGATGCGGCCCGCCAGGTGCTTGCCGCAGCTCCCCGGACGAAGTAAGTTTGGGAGTGTCTCGCGAGAATCCGCAATCGACTCCGTCCGTGAAGCCCCGCCGGCTGCTGCGCCGGGCCGGGTACACGCTGGCAGGTCTCGTGTCGCTGCTTCTTCTGCTGGCCTGTGCGGGCGCGATCTGGCAACTGGTGGCCAGCTATCGCGACCTGCAGCACAACCCTCCGCCCGGCCGGCTGGTGGACGTGGGCGGCTACCGCATGCACATCTACTGTGCCGGGCAGGGTTCCCCCACCGTCATTCTGGATTCGGGGCTGTCGGATTCGTCGCTGTCGTGGTATAAAGTGCAGCCGGAGGTGGCGCGTTTCATTCGCGTCTGCTCGTACGACCGCGCCGGGCTGGGCTGGAGCGATCCGAGTCCGCGGCCGCGCAACAGCCAGGTCTTCGCCGAAGAGCTGCACACGCTGTTGCACAATGCCGGAATCCCCGCGCCGTTCGTGCTGGTGGGCCACTCCATGGGCGGATACGATGTGCGCGTGTTTGCCAGCCTGTACCGTTCGGAGGTGGCTGGGATGGTGCTGGTGGATGCATCCCACCCCGATTTGTTCACCTCTCCGGCCATGCGCTGGGGGCTGGCGCAATGGCGCGGCTTCCTGGTGTCGCGCCAGCGCCTCATGCCCTTCGGTATTCCACGCCTGATGGGATGGTGCGACGAAGGGGCTCCGCAGCCGGCCCTGCGAGCGGTGGAGTGCCGGACATCGCGGCTCACCGAGACCCTGGCCGAACACGACAGCTTCGCGAGGAGTGGGGATCAGGTTCGCGCAACCGGATCGCTGGGCGACATGCCGCTCGCCGTGCTTTCCGAGGACCCGGACAAGATTTTTCCCGAGGATTTTCGCGCTGCGTTTCTCAAGTGCCAGGACGATCTGGCGCGTCTGTCCACGCGTGCCTCCCATGTCGTCGCCAAAGGGAGCGGCCATCAGATCCAGAAGGAGCGGCCCGACCTGGTGATTGCGGCGATTCGCCAGGTGGTGGAACAGAACGTTGCGACGAAGGATCAATCCTCCAACTGATCGCGGCGGGCTTCCGAGGCGGTGGACTATAGCCGGTCTTCCGGGGCGGGTTCGGCTGCCGGGACCTTGTCCAGCGCGGCCAGGAAACGCTCGCGACTGCCGCGTTCGGCCATTTGCTCCACGCGGGTCCAGCCGGAAAGTTGTTCGGCCAGGGCCGCCGCCACGATCCGCTCCACGGAAACCTGCTGTCGTGCAGCCAACTCGGCAATCTGGCGGTACACCGTGTCGGGGACTGTCACATTGAGGGTCATAGCGCCTCTCCGATTATCGCAAGGAATTCCCGCGGCGAAATCACTCGAACGCCGAAGCGATCGACGCCCACGAAATCTCTGGTGTTGAAGGTAAGCAGGAAATCGGCCCGGCTTTCCACGGCAAGTTCCAGGATGAAGTCATCCTTTGGGTCAGGCAGGAGGGGCCGCCAAAGGAAGAAGATGGCCGCAGATTCGCGTTGGCGCAAAGAAAGTGCATCACGCTATCGATGTCACTGCCGGTCAGCGCCCCGCCTATGCAGACGCGCTTGAGGGTCTGCTCATACTCAAAAGCCAGAGGCACTGAGAGGTTGATGCGCCATCGAGGATCGCCCACCAGCCGCAACAGACGATGTGACGCTCCGCGATTGGAGAGCAGCGCAGAGACGAGCACATTGGTGTCGATCACTACCTGGTACATGACCCGTTACCAGCATATCTGTGATTGACTTTTCCCCGCCCCAGGAGCACAATCTTACAAGGCGAACAGAAGGCGAAAGTGCATGGACCCGCTTGCTGCTATTACCGCCACGTTCGAGGTGTCTCCGCGGGAGATGCTGGCGTCGGGAATCCCTGACCTCGACGCCCTCACCGGAGGTTTCCCGCGAGGTGGCATCACTGAGATCATCGGCCCGGAATCGTCGGGACGGACCACGCTGGCCAACGCGCTGCTGGCGGCCGCCACCGCACGGGGCGAGATCTGCTGCCACATCGACACCTCGGACGCCTTCGACCCGGTCTCGGCCGCGCAGGCCGGCACGGTCTTATCGCAACTGATCTGGGTCCGCTGCGGCGGCAACGCCGAGCACGCTTTCAAAGCGGCCGACGCCATCCTGCACGCCGGCGGGTTTGGCGTGGTGCTGCTCGATCTGGCGCGCATTTCCGAGCGGGCGGCGAATCGCATCCCCATCTCGTACTGGTATCGCTTTCGCCGGGCCATTGAGAACACGCCCACGGTGCTGGCGCTGGTGGAGAAGGGCGCGATGGCCCGCTCCTGCGCGGCGCTGATGCTGGAGGTGAAACGCAACGCCGCGCACTGGAGGGGAGCGCCGGGGTTCGAGCTGTTCCGCGGCATGGGGATTGGGGTGACGCCGCGCAAGCCGGTGGGACGAGGCCGGGCGAACATCGATGTTCTGCTGTGTTCATCACGGTGAGGCGGCGTCGCTGGTGGCGCAGTTCTCACCCTGGTGCGAACTCACGTCGCCGGACACCGCCATTTTCGACGCAGGCCGCGCAGAGCGGTTGCTGGGCGGGCCGGAGCAGATCGCGCGCGCGGTGTGGGAACAGTCGGGCCGGCGAGCCAATGTCGCGCTGGCCGCCGTCCCCGATGCCGCTCTGCTGGCGGCGCACAATTTTTCGGGCATCACCATTATTCGGGACGCGGCGGGCGCGCTGGCCGACCTCGGGCTGGAGAGCCTGCCCATCGAGCCGGAGCTGCTCGACACCTTCACGGCGTGGGGCATTCGCACCCTGGGCGACCTCGCCGCGCTTCCCGAAAACGGGCTGGCCGGCCGGATGGGCGAGCGAGCGCTTGCACTGCAGCGCCTCGCGCGGGGGGCCATCCGCCGGCCACTGCAGATCCGGAAACCACCGGAGGTGTATGCGGACCGCATCGCACTCGACCACCCCATCGAGCTGCTCGAACCGCTGCTGTTCCTGCTGGCGCGCATCCTGAACGACCAGTGCGACCGGCTGACCGCGCACGGCCTGGCCACCAACGAAATTCGCGTGACGATCGCGCTCGACGACCGTAGCGAGTACGTGCGCACGCTGCGGCTGCCCGTGCCCATGCGCGACGGACGGGCTCTGTTGAAGCTGCTGCAGATGGATCTGGAGGCGCATCCGCCGCAGACGGCCATGACCGCGGTGGCCGTGGCCCTGAACCCGGTGGAGCCGCGGCGCGTGCAACACGGTCTGTTCATTCCGCAGGCGCCCGCGCCGGACCGGTTGGAGTTGACGCTGGCACGCATTCGCGGCCTGGTGGGGGAAGAGAATGTGGGGGTTCCGGAGTTGCTGGATACGCATCGGCCGGCGCCTTTTCGGCTGGTGGCGAATGGCCGGCTCGAAAGCCGGCTGCAGGCAGGATTGCCTGCCCCACGGATGAAATTTCGATATTTCAGGCCGACACTCGTTGCCAGTGTGGAACTGAGCGAGGAGCGACCTGCGCGCCTCACCGCGCCCGGCATCTACGGCCGCATCGTGAGCGCCGCCGGCCCGTGGCGCACGTCCGGCGAGTGGTGGACGCTCACGCCGTGGAACCGCGACGAGTGGGACGTGGCGCTGAACGACGGCGCGCTGTATCGCATCTACATGGAACCCGACGATCGCTGGCGTGTGGAGGGGGCGTATGACTAACTACGTCGAGCTGCATGCCCGCTCCGCCTTCAGCTTTCTGGAAGCCGCGTCGCTGCCCGAGGAGCTGGCCGCGCGTGCGGCCGAGCTGCAAATGCCGGCCATGGCCCTGCTCGACCGCGACAACATTTCCGGCGTGGTACGTTTTCATCAGGCCGCGAAGAAAGCCGGCATTCGCGCGCACATCGGCGCGGAGATCACCGGCGCCGGCGGCCGGCGCTATCCGCTGCTGGCGGAAAATCGCACCGGCTACCAGAACCTCTGCCGCCTGATCACGCGCATGAAGCTGCGCTCACCCAAGGGCGAGGGCGCGGCCACCGGCGACGATTTCGCCGAGTTCGCCGAAGGCCTGATCCTGCTCACCGGCGGCGACGGCGGCCCGCTCGATTTCACGCCCGGCTCGATGGACCGTCTGCTGCGCATCTTCGGCCGCGCCAATATCTACGCCGAGCTGCAGCGCCATCACGACCGCGCCGAGGAAGCGCGCAATCAGGCCGTGGTGGACGTCGCCCGCGCGCACGGCCTCCCGCTGGTGGCCACCAACGGAGTCTCGCACGCCACGCCGCGTGCGCGCGAGGTGCAGGACGCGCTCACCTCGGTGCGCCACAAAGTGAAGATCGCCGATGCCGGCCGCCTGCTGGCGCGCAATTCCGAGCGCCACCTCAAACACGCTCGCGAGATGGCACGGCTGTTTGCCGATCTGCCCGAGGCCATCGCCAACACGCGCGAGTTGTCCACGCGGCTCAACTTCACCCTTGCCGATCTCGGCTACCAGTTCCCGAAGTATCCGGTGCCCGACAACGAAACCATGAACTCGTTCCTCGGCAAGCGCACGGACGAGGGCGCGCGCAATCGCTTCCGGCCGTATCACGAGCGCGCGCGCAGGCAGATCGAGCGCGAGCTGGCGCTGATCGCGAAGCTCGATCTGGCGGGCTATTTTCTCATTGTCTGGGATATCGTCGAATTCTGCCGCCGCAACGACATTCTGGCGCAGGGGCGCGGCTCGGCCGCCAACAGCGCGGTCTGTTACGCGCTGGGCATCACGGCAGTGGACCCGGTGGCCATGGACCTGCTCTTCGAGCGCTTCCTGTCGGAAGAGCGCGGCGAGTGGCCAGACATCGATCTCGACCTGCCCAGCGGCGACAAGCGCGAGCAGGTGATTCAGTACGTGTACCAGCGCTACGGTCGTCTGGGCGCGGCCATGACCGCCAACGTCATCACCTATCGCGGACGCTCGGCCGTGCGCGACCTCGGCAAGGTGCTGGGGTTCGACGAGGAATCGCTCGGGCGCCTCGCCACCATGATCTCCACATGGGAATGGAACGACCCGACCGAGACCGCCGAGCGCCAGTTCCGCGCCGCGGGCTTTTCTCCCGACGACCCGCTGGTTTCGAAATTCCTCGAGCTGTACGTGAGCATTCAGGATCTGCCACGCCACCTCGGCCAGCATTCCGGCGGCATGGTGATCTGCCAGGGCCAGCTCGATTCCGTGGTGCCGCTGGAGCCCGCCACCATGCCCGGCCGCGTGGTGGTGCAGTGGGATAAAGAAGACTGCGCCGACATGGGCATCGTCAAGGTGGACCTGCTCGGCCTCGGCATGATGGCCGTGCTGTACGATTCCACCCGGCTCATTCGCGAGTCGTACGGCGAAGAGGTGAGCCTGGCGCATCTGCCGCCGGGCGACCCGCTGGTCTACGCGGCGCTGCAGAACGCCGACACCATCGGCATGTTTCAGGTGGAGAGCCGCGCGCAGATGTCCTGCCTGCCGCGCATGCGCCCGCAACGTTTCTACGACATTGTGGTGCAGGTGGCCATCATCCGGCCCGGGCCCATCGTGGGCCAGATGCTCAATCCGTTTCTGCGGCGGCGGCAGGGGCGCGAGAAGGTGGAGTACGCGCATCCCTCGCTCCAGCCCGTGCTGGAACGGACGCTCGGCGTGCCGCTGTTTCAGGAGCAGTTGCTCCGAATGGCCATGATCGTGGCCAACTTCACCGGCGGCGAAGCGGAGGACCTGCGACGCGCCATGGGCTTCAAGCGCTCGGAGGCGCGCATGCGCGAAATCGCCGTCAAGCTGCGCAGCGGCATGGAGACAAATGGCATTCACGGAAAGGCGCAGGAGGCGATTATTCAGTCTATTTCTTCGTTCGCCCTGTATGGTTTTCCGGAATCGCACGCGGCCAGTTTCGCGCTGCTCGCCTATGCCAGCGCTTATTTGAAATGCCATTATCTGGCGGCTTTCACGGCGGCCATGCTGAATAATCAGCCCATGGGGTTCTACGCACCGGCCACGCTGGTGAAGGACGCGCAGCGGCACGGCCTGCATTTCCGGCCCATCGACGTAACGCGCTCGGACTGGCTCTGCACCATCGAAGAGCACGACGGCGCGAAGTGCGTCCGTCTGGGCCTGAATTACGTGAAGGGCGTGCGCGAGGCGACGGCCCGAGCCATCCTGGCCGCGAGGGGGGGAATTGGGGACACTCCAACTGATGAAGGTATCGCCTCAACCGGCGATCAGGTGGAGTGTCCCCCAATTCCCTTCGGACCACGCCCCTTCGCCAGCATTCAGGACCTGGTGGACCGCGTTCCCGGCCTGCGCAAAAACGAGCTGCGCTCGCTGGCCGAAGTGGGCGCGCTGAACTTCATCAACGGCATTCACCGGCGCGATGCGCTGTGGCAGGCCGAGCTGGCCGTGCGGCCGGCGGGCCCTCTGTTTGCGGCCGAGAGGACGAACGTGCCGGAGCCGGGCCCGCTGGCGCAGATGACCGATTCCGAGCGCCTCAATACGGATTTCCGCCGCACGCACCTGACCATCGGCCGGCATCCGATGTCCTTCCACCGAGAGCGCATGAACGAACTGGGCGTGGTGCCGGCCAGCGAGCTGCAGAGCATACCCCATGGCCGGCGGGTGCGAACGGCCGGCTGCGTCATCTGCCGCCAGCGGCCGGGCACGGCGAAGGGTCTGGTGTTCCTGAGCGTGGAGGACGAAACCGGCGTGTCCAACGGCGTGATCATGCCGGACGTGTACGCGGAATATCGCGCGACATTACTGGAGAATGCGTATCTGTTAATTGAGGGCGAGCTGCAGAATATCGACAACGTGGTGACGGTGAAGGTCTCGCATATGCTCCCGCTGCATGTGGCCGAGGAGGCCGTGCCGTCGCACGACTTCCGGTGACGGGGGGCCGCGGTGCACCCTCACCGTCTCACATGCCTCCCTGATCGCGAATCGCGTTGCCATCAGGAATCCGTTAATACCTGGAGGAACCTCGAGGGTTGAGCTCAGCACGGATGAGCGGCGGCTTTGTTCCGCCCGCTGAATTCGTCTGTTACCCGCCAACGCAGTGGACTCAATCATTTGATAACAAACGAATACTGAAACCATCGTACTTCAAGTAACCAGCACGATGAGACAGGCTTGCACTGTCATAACATAGAACCCAACAAGTTGCTTCACTTTTATAACCGAACTCTGAGGGGCTTAACCAATAGCCATATTCGCCACTTTCGGAGAAGCAACCCCAAAAATCCCGGCGCCCCCCGGGAGACCTGAAAAACCAACTTCATTAGTAGCATTTGTATTTGGGTTGCGCCAGTGAGATGTACCGACTTCTTTTAGTTTTCCCCCGGCGATGTCACTATCGCCTAAATAATCCGAGAGAATTAACCACTCTTCGTCTGTCGGCAAATGCCAGCCTTTGGGCACTACCTTAAAAGCTGTTCCCCAATCATATAAGCAACCATAGGTTTTGTATTCGACCGTGCATTTAGCTTCAGCTACATTGTCATTGTTGCCATTATACCGATATACCCAAATACCTGCTATTTGCCCCGGTTCATTTGGCGGCGTTACGTAACTTACGCCGCTCCAAATCCCGTAGCCTGAAGAATAGACCGTACCTTCTCTTTCCCCTGGTGGGCTTACATGGGGCATATATGCCAAGTTTTCCGCCATCCATCTCTGGTTTCCTATCCTGACCCACTTATATACGTGGCCATCACGATCATCGATAAAGGTACCACGGTTCTTGGTCGTATTTGTAATATCACTAGACATTTCGTTTTCCCGATATCCCGTCTCCTGCAAGTGGGCACGCCTCCGCCCGCGGGAGACGGCTGCTGGCCTCCCGGCCGTTTAGGTCCGCCCAGATCCGATCCAGATCATAGCCGTGTTCTGCCGCACAGGCGTCGCGCCTCGGACACGACCAGGCTGTGCTTGTCTTGCTCAGTTTCCCAACACCGCCGAGTGACTACCTGGCGGCCCGCTGCAACCGCGTCCCGGCGCAGCCGTGCCGTAAGGTAGCTCAGAACGCTGGTCTCGACGTAGACTTTGGGTTTCATCTCGCAGCCTCAACCGCACTCTTAGAATACCGTCGAAAGCCAAGCGGCATGGGCGCCCCCCACAAACAAATCCGGGGGCCGGCACTCGCCCGGCCCCCGGCGATAGTGAGAAGGATCGGATTCTCCCCGCGCCTGACTACATCCTCATTTCCGGGTGTGGCGTGGGCGTCACCGGCGGCGCCGGCGCGCCGTTCGCCGGCTGGAACTTCACCGACACCAGCCGCGAGATGCCCGGCTCCTGCATGGTCACGCCGAACAGCGCCTGCGCGGCTTCCATGGTCCGTTTGGCGTGCGTGATCACCACGAACTGCGTCTGCATGGACATCTCCTTCAGCAGGCGCGTGAGCCGCTCGATGTTGGCATCGTCCAGCGGCGCGTCCACCTCGTCCAGAATGCAGAATGGGCTCGGCTGATAGCGGAAGATGGCCATCAGCAGCGCCATCGCCGTCAGCGACTTCTCGCCGCCCGACAGCAGCAGCACGTTCTGCAGCTTCTTGCCCGGAGGCGAAGCGACAATGTCGATGCCCGACTCGGCGACGTTTTCCTCGTCGGTCAGCCGCATCTCGCCCACGCCGCCGCCAAACAATGTCACGAACATTTCGCGGAAATGATCGTTAATTGCCGCGAATGCCTCCGTAAATCGCTTACGCGACTCCACGTCGATCTCATGCAGCGCCTTCTCCGTGTCGCGGATGGAATCGAGCAGATCCTGCCGCTGCACGTTGAGGAACTCGTAGCGCTGCTGCGCTTCCTGGTATTGCTCCAGCGCCTCGGGATTCACCGGCCCCAGCGCCTCGATGCGCGCGCGCAGATCGGCCGCCTTCTGTTCGGCTTCGGTCAGCGCCTCGTCCTCGAGCACGATTTCTTCGCCCCCGGCCAGCTCGGCCACCGCCACGCCCAGCTCCTTGCGGCTGGTCTCGTCCATGTACTTCAGCTCGGCCTGCTTGCGCACCAGCTCCACTTCGATCTGCGATCGCTTCTCGCTTCCCGCCTGCACTTCGGCGCGCAGATGCTTCAGCTCTTCGTCGAGCGCGGTGAGCCTGGCGCGCAGTTCAGCCTCGCCCGCGGCCAGCGTCTCCACCTGTTGTTCGAGCCCGCCGATCTCCTCGGTGAGCCGCGCCGAGCGCGCGTCCAGCTCGATGTTGTCGGAAAGCAGGCGCGCCCGCTCCAACCCCAGGCGCTCCATTTCCGACGCGATTTCATTTCGCCGCGACGCCAGCTCACGCACCTGCTGTTCCAGTCGCGATTGCGCCGCGCGCTCGGCCCTGCGCCGTTCCTCGAACCCGGCCAGATCCGCGCGCAACGCGGAATGTTCCTCGCCCACCGCGGCCATCTGCGCCTGCAGCACTTCCAACTCCATGCGCGATTGCTCGAGCGCCAGCTCCTGTTCGACCCGCGCGTCTTCCTTCTCGGCGAGCAGCGCGGTGTTGCGGTCGCGCTGTTCGATGGAGCGCTGGCGGTCCTTTTCCAGCCGCTGCAGCTCCATGCGCGAAACCGACACCTTCGACTGCGCGCGCGACAGCTCCTCGCCCATCTTGCGGAATTCGTGGTCCAGCGCCAGCGCCTCTTTCTCCTGCTGCTGCTGCGCGGAGCGGAGCCGTTCCACCTGCTCCACCAGCGCGGTCACTTCCTTGTCCAGCTCTTCGATGCCCGCCTGCGTCGTGGCCACGGCGGCCTGCTTCTGTTGCACCAGCCCAACCAGTTCGCGCAGCTCGCGCTTGAGCGCCAGCGGACCGGCGCCGGTCTTCTTCCCGCCGGTCACCGCATAGCCGTGATAGCTGACGCCATCGGGCAGCAGGAAGTAGGCATCGGGCCAGGCCGGCGCCAGGCGCTGCGCGGTTTCGCGATCCTCGGCCAGCCAGCAATTCGCGAGGCGTGGGATGAGATCGGCAGGCGCGTGCGTCAGGCCGTTGGTGAGCCGCAGGCGATCGCCCAGCCGGCCGGTGATGCCCGCCTCAGTTGCCAGCTCGTGTTGATGTTCGCGCGCCGCCGGCCACTCCTCGGGATGGATCAGAAACGTGGCGCGGCCGTCCTGTCCGGCGCGCATCACTTCCACGCCCCGGCTCGCATCGGACCAGTCGTTCACCACCACGTATTCCAGCTCCTCATGCAGGAACTCTTCGGTGGCTTTCTCGTACCCGGCTTCCACCTCGACGAAATCCGCCAGCACGCCGAGCGGCTTGAGATCCGGCGCCTGGCCGCGATCGACGGCCGTGAACAGCCGCTTCACGCTTTCGGTGGTGTAGGAGCGGTGCGTGATGATCTCTTCGAGCGAGTCCTTGCGCGCCTTCAGCCGCGACGCCTCGCCGCGAAGCAGATCGAGTTCCCGGCGCAACTCCGATACCCTGTGCCGCCGGTCGCTCAGCTCCTGATCGATGGTCTTGCGCTGATCGGCGGTGGCGGCCAGCTCCATCTGCCGCGCCGACATGCGCTCGGACAACTCCGCCTTCACGGCGCTGAGGCGTTCCAGATCCCGCGCCGCGCTCTCTTCGTCCTGGCGAACTCGCGTCGTGTCGCGTTCGTTGGCCGCCAGATACCCTTCAATCTGGGTGATCTGGTTATTCAGCGTGGACGCTTCGCCCAGGATGCGCAGCACCTGCTGACGCCCCGCCTCCAGCGTTCGCGCGCGTTCCTGAAGCTGTTGTTGCAGGCGCTCGCGCTCCACGTTCATGGCGGCGAGCTTCTGCCGGACGCCCTCGGTCTGGCCTTCCAGCTCCGCGAGCGATGCCGTCTGCCGCTCCAGCAGCCCTTCGCTCTCCTGCTGCCGGTTGGCCAGCTCCTGCGCTTCCGTTTCGCCCTGCGTCAGCCTTGTCTCGATGGTGGCGATCTGCGCGGCCTGCGATTCCAGCCGCCCGCGGGTCCGTTCCTGATCCACTCGCAACTCACCCAGGCGCCCGCGCGCCGCGGTCAACTCGCCGTCCAGGCGATAACTCTCCTGCTGCAGGCTGGTGTATTCGGTTTCCTGCTCGGAGACCTTCGCCGACAGCGTCTGATACTCACTGGTGGCGAGATTCAGCTCGATGACGGTTCTTGCGGTCTCGCGCTCCAGCGTCCGGAACCGTCCGGAAAGAGCGCGCCGCAACAGCAGCAGCATCTCACTCTTGAACTCGTCGTAGCGCTTCGCCTTCGCGGCCTGGCGCTTCAGCGAGTTCACCTGGCGGCTCACCTCTTCCAGAATGTCGAACACGCGGGCCAGATTCTGTTTCGCGCCTTCCAGCTTCGCTTCGGCCAGCCGTTTGCGCGTTTTGAATTTGCCGATGCCCGCGGCCTCTTCGATCACCGCGCGTCGGTCCGACGGCTTGTTGCTGAGAATCTGGCCGATGCGGCCCTGTTCGATGATGGCGTAGCTTTCCGGGCCCAGACCGGTGCCGAGGAACAACTCCTGAATGTCGCGCAGGCGGGCGATCTTGCCGTTGATCAGGTATTCGCTTTCGCCGCTGCGGAACAGCCGCCGGGTGATGGTGATTTCCTGAGGCTTCTGCGGGGCGACGCTGGCCGGGATGTTCGCCGCGATGTTAGTCGCGACCTCGGCATGCTCCACCAGGACGTGGCCATTCGAGTGCCCGTTCGTGTGGCCGTTCAGGGGCAGCTCCACGTGCAGACGGGGATCCACCAGGGTCATGGTAACGGCGGCCATCCCCAGCGGCTTACGATCCCGCGTGCCGGCGAAGATGACATCTTCCATGCGGGTACCGCGCAGCAGCCTGGCCGACTGCTCGCCCAGCACCCAACTGATGGCATCGCTGAGGTTGCTTTTCCCACAGCCGTTCGGCCCCACAACGGCGGCGATGCCCGTGCCGTTGAAGCGCATTTCGGTCTTGTCAAAGAACGACTTGAAGCCCTGAATTTCGACGCGCTTGAGTCTCAGCAACGGACCACTCCCCCTTCTCAGTGTAGACGTCCCGGTCTTTCATTCGGACGCCGGGCCATGACACAACTTCTCTCGGGGGGGATGAGATCATCCTAAACGCATTCCCGCGAAAAGTAAAGCGGTACGCATACAAGATAGTGTACCGTACCAGGGGACCCTACGACATATGGGAATGTGCCCGAAAATAAACCGCTCAGCGCCGCACGAACTGGAAACCGATCCCTTCGGCAAGCTGTTTCACGGTCTGTTTGGAGCTGGCGTCATCGCCGCAGTAGAACAGCGCGGGATGGTCCGAGCCGAATGCCGGATTGGCCATGATGTTGAAACCAATGGTGTTGAAGGCCTTCACCACGCTTGCGCCGCAGGCCCACGCGGCCACCTGTTCGCCATCCGAGGTTGTGTTCCCCAGCTCCAGACCATCGAGGCGAGGCCGCAGGGGATTCGTTGCGTCAATAAGAACCTTGCCGCCCAGCTCGCCGAGCCCCTCCAGCACTTCCTTCGTTGCCGGCCAGGGCGTGGCCAGCAGCAGCACCTCGCTGGCCTGCGCGACGTCCCGGAGCGTTGCGGAGCGCGCCGCGCCGCCTGCCCGGGCGACGAGTTGTCTCATGGCGTCCGCGCTGGGATCGCGCGAGCCGAAGGTCACTTCGTGGCCAGCCTGCACCCAGCGCGCGCCGAGCGTGCCTCCCACATTGCCTGATCCGATGATGCCAATCTCCATTCTCAGCCGATGCCCGGGAGACGCGCCGGATGCATGTCACTCGTCGACGCGCAGGAAGAAATGGCGGAGCTTCTCGTCACGGAGGTAGCCGAGAGTGTCACAGAAATGCCGCACCACCTCATTCTCGCGAGCGGTGGAGAACGCCAGACCGCGCGCCTTCGTCTCGACGGCGAGTTGGCGGGCCCGGTCGTGCAGGGCTTTAGCGATCCCTCGCCGGCGGCAGTCGGGAAGTACATAAAGGTCGTTGAGAATCCAGATTCGTTTCATCCAGATGGACGAGACACTGGGATAAAGCTGGGTGAAGCCCAGGGCGCGCTGAAAGCTGCCGGAACCCTCGCTGGCGAAGAAAATGGCGGAATCGCGCCTCTCCAGACGTTCCGCCAGAAAAACGCGCGCGCCTTCGGGATTGGGCGGCTGCGCATGGTGCTGCCGGTACTCATCAAAGAGACCCACAATCAGTGACAGGTGCCTGGTGTAAGCCTGCAGGATTTCCACCTATTCATTCTCGCCTGTTCCCGGGACAAGTTGGACCTGGAATCCGCAACTATTGCTGGGCGGCGTGCGGAACGCTGCCGTCCGGGTGGACGGGCAGAAAAGCATCCAGCATCTTCCTCAGCTCGCCTTCGCTGATCGGCTTGCTGACATAGCCGTCCATGCCCGATTTCAGGCACCGTTCCCGGTCCTGGGGAAGCGCATAGGCGGTCATGGCGATGATGGGAGTATGGCGCGCGGCGCCCTCCAGGCGGCGGATCTGCGCGGTGGCCTCGAAGCCGTCCATCTCGGGCATCTGGCAATCCATGAAGACGATCTGGTAGTCGCTGGCGGACCAGCAGTCCACCGCCTCACGGCCATTCAGCGCCGTTTCGACGACCATACCGGATTTCTCGAGCAGCCGCCGGGCCAGTTTCTGATTGACGGCATTGTCTTCCACCAGCAGGACGCGGGGGGGCTCCAGCGGCGCCCGCTCGCCGGTCTCAGCGGGAGGAGCCACTGTCGCTGGGGCATGGTTGAGGGCGCCGAGAATCGCCCGCCGCAACGTGGATTGACTCACCGGTTTGAGCAGACGCTCGGCGAAGCGTGCCTGATCGAAGCGGCGGCGATCGGCGGGAAAGTCGCCCGAGCTCAACATAATGATGGCGACGTCCTCGCCGCCGGGCATGAGCCGGATTCGCTCCGAGGTCTCCAGCCCGTCCATTCCCGGCATGTTTGCGTCCATCAGGATCAGGCGGAACGGCGTGCCCTTCCCCTCCGCCTGCTGCCAGGCATCCACAGCCGATTCGCCCGATCCCGCGCTGGAGACATCCAGCTTCCAGCTCACCAGCGTCTCCTCGAGGATCTGCCGGTTGGTCGGATTGTCGTCCACCACCATGACGCGCGAGCCCCGGTACTGCTGGAGTTCCAGCCCCTCGGGGCCGGGCGCCTGGTGGTACGACACGGCCAGGGGCAGCTCGAAATAGAAACGGCTGCCTTTGCCCAGCTCGCTCTTCAGGTCCAGCCGCCCTCCCATCAACTCCACCAGACGGTGCGAGATGGTCAGGCCGAGGCCCGTTCCGCCGTATTTCCGCGAGGTGGCGGTCTCGGCCTGGCCGAAGGCCTCGAAAATGCGCGCGCACTTGTCTTTGGCGATACCGATTCCGGTATCGCGGACCGAGAACAACAACCGGCAGCCACCCGGCACCAGAGAGGTGAGAGAGACTTCGGTCTCCACTTCGCCTCTTTCCGTGAACTTGATGGCGTTGCCAATCAGATTGATGAGTACCTGACGCAACCGGCCGCAGTCGCCAACCACCATTTCGGGCACGTTGGGAGCGATCCGGCAGAGCAGCTCGATGTTCCTTTTCGCGGCGCGCACCGACAACGTCCGCACGATGTCGAAGACCGCTTCGCGCAGGTCGAAGGTCTCCGTCTCGATGGCCAGCTTGCGGGCCTCGATCCGCGAGAAGTCGAGGATGTCGTTGATCACCCGAAGCAGCGCGTTCGCCGAACTGCGGACATCGATCAGGTACTCCCGCTGTTCGCGGGTGAGTTCCGTGTCCAGCGCCAGCTCGGTCATCCCGATGATGCCATTCATGGGAGTCCGGATCTCGTGACTCATGTTGGCCAGAAACTCGGACTTGGCCCGATTCGCCTGGTCGGCTCGCTCGCGCGACTTCCGCGCCAGCCTGGTCTGCCATCCGAGAAGCGCCGTAATGATCGCCAGCGCCAGGACAGTCCAGAGAAACCAGCGCTGCCGCTCCTCGTCGTGCTGGAGCAGCATGAGGGATTTCAACTCCGAACTCGATACCGACGACCATTGATCCAGCCGGTCGCCCAGCCACCCATCCCTGGCCAGTTCCAGAATCCCCACCCGGAGCGAGTCAGCAGCGGCCCGTGCATTCGGGAGCGCGGCAATTCCGGACTTAACGACGGCGCCCGGCACGACGTGCATGGCGAAGCCAGCCGACTCGCAGCCTTTGGGACGATGCAGCAGCATCTCCGCCAGGTATCGCGATTCGGCAAAAGCCGCATCGGCCTTCCCCGCGCAAACGGTCTCCAGAATGGAGGGATAGTCGCCTTCCACCAGGACCTGCGCGTGCGGAAGGAACTCCTGAGCCAGCTCCTGAGCTCGCGGCGGACTCTTCGCCACAGCCACCCGCGCGTTGGCGGTGTCCGCGGGTGTCGCCAGCTCTTTCGACTGCAAAGACATGAGCGCGTAGTGGTTTTGGAGCCATGGCTCAGTGAGATGCCAACGCTTCAGGCGTTCCGGTGTGGGCGCCAGCAGCGGCCAGAGATCGACATCTCCATCCAGCAGCGCGTCTGCAGGGTTGGGAGCGGCTACCCATTGCAGCCGGATTCCGCGCCGCCGCGCGGCCTCATTCAACACATCGACGGCGAACCCGTGCACGCCGCCGTCCGCACCAATGATGTAGTAGGGTGGTGCGTTGTCCGCGCCGATGCGATATACGCGATCAGGCACGCGATGGGCGTACCAGTTGAGCAGGAACATCCCGCCGGCAATAACCGCACAACTGGCGACGACACTGGGTAGACCTACACCTCTGTCGTGGGCACGCCGCAGGCGCATCTCATGGATCTATCGTCCGGATGGCGCGGGACCGTTAGAGGTACAAAGGGACTAAGGGCACCTAATTCGGGGACGTACACCTCAATCCCCAATTACCGCGCGGCAAAACGCGGACAGACTTACCGATGTGGCTTGGTAATTGGGGATTGAGGTGTACGTCCCCGAATTAGACGGCTACAATACTCGGAGACTCCGCAAATGAGCGATGACTCCTCTTCTCGCGGGAAGGCGGCCGGCCCGGGGGGAGTTGTGCGCCTGTTCGGGGATCTGAAGATCAGGCCCAAGTTGATGATTCTGCACAACTTGTTCTTCCTTATCCTGTCACTTGCGGTGTACTTCGCGCTGATTCCGGTCTTCGAACAGGAGGTGCGCCAGGCAGAAGTGCGCGAGTTGAAGGCCCCGGCGGGATACCGGAAACTGGTCCGCCACGCCAAAGTGAACCTGTTCGCCGTGCTGGGCGTTGTCTACGTCGCCGCCGTACTGCTGCTGGAACTGGCCATCATGCCGCTATACGTATACCGTCCGATCACCGCCATGCTGCGGGCCGACGAGGCCAGCCAGCACGACGACCGGACACGGGAACTGATCGACGCGTCGGTGATCCCGGGCGACGAGATCGGCCAGATCATGCGCTCGCGCAACGCCACCGTGATGGAACTTCGCCGCCAGGAGGAACAACTCGAGCAGGCCCTGAAACAGCTCACCGAAACCGCCGAAGCTCTGCGCCTCAAGAACGAACAACTGGAAGCCCAGGACCGCCTGGTCAGCCTGGGCATCCTGAGCGCCAGCGTGGCGCACGAGCTGAATACGCCGCTGGCGGTGCTGCAGGGCTCGATCGAGAAACTGCTGGAGATCACCACCGACGCGCACACGCGCGATCGTCTTGCACGCATGTTGCGGGTCACCCAGCGGCTGCGCACTATCAGCGAGAGTCTGGTGGGTTTCTCGCGCGTGCGCAAGCAGAGCAGCGAACGGGTACTGATTCGCCCGCTGGTGGAAGAGGCGTGGAATCTGGTGGGCATCGACGACAAGGCGGCATCCACGCACTTCACTCTGGCGGGGGACGCGAATCTCGCGGTCCTGGGGAACGCCGATCGCCTTGTGCAGGTGTTCGTGAATCTCCTGCGCAACGCCCTGAATGCGGTTCCGCCGGTGGGCGGGAAGATCGCGGTGCGGTCACGGGCCGACCGGAACCGGGTCGCCATTGCGGTCGAGGACAACGGCCCGGGCATTCCGCCAGAGGTGTTGCCGGACATTTTCGAAGCTTTCGTATCCACGCGGCTGGACGCCCGGGGGACGGGCCTCGGACTCACCGTGGCCCAGGGCATCGTCCATCAGCACGGTGGCGCCATTACGGCCTCAAACCGCGCCGAAGGGGGCGCCTGTCTGGAGATTTCCCTGCCGGCGGCGGCAGGCTGACGAAAGCCGCGTGCAACCGGGCCCCCACATGTGCAATAATCTCTGCCATTCGCGCCGCATCACTCGGACCGAGCAACATGACTGACGCACCCACAAATACCGCTCTGGTGGACATCGCGGTTCTGGACGACGATCCGGACTTCCGCACGTATCTGGAAGACACCCTCAGGGACGAAGGACCGTACAGCGTGCGCGCCTTCGCGCGGCCCGAGGAGTTCCTTGCCGACCTCGAGCAGAGAGTGCCCGACATTCTGCTGCTGGACATGAAGATGGGCGAGTTCCCTGGCGAAAAGGTCCTGGAGCAGGTGCTGGCCGCGCATCCCACTCTTTGCGTCATCGTGATCACCGGCTACCCGTCGCTCGAAGACATGCGAGCGACGTTCAAGTTGCGCGTGTTCGACTATCTGTCCAAGCCGTTCTCGCTGGCGCAGCTTCGCCAGGCGCTGAGCAACGCTACCGAGCAGTTCGGCCTCGGCCGCACCATGCCGGACCGCCTGCGGGAACGGCTGGGCCACCGCGTCAAGATGCTGCGGGTGGAACGCGACTGGTCTCTGAAGGACCTGGCCGCCACGACGCGGCTCAGCGTTTCGCAGATCAGCTCCATCGAACGCGGCGCGAACATGCCCAGCGTGGAGAGCCTGCTGGCCATCTGCCGGGCCTTCGACAAGAAGCCCTCGGAAGTGCTGGCGTCCATCGATTTCTGAGCGGGCCGTCGGCCTCGCGCGACTGCCGAAGCGGCACCAGTAGTGCCTTTCCTTCGATTTATGAATCGCTTACAATCACCGTATAGTGGCGAATGAAGCGGCGGAGCCGGTGTACGGCCGGCTCCAGGATCTGGCCTTCGACCTGGTGAAGGAGGCGAGCGCGCTGGCCGGCTCGGTGCCGCCGAAACTGGGCGAGGCCGTGGCCGATGTGATTCGGATCGCCAGCGCCCGCTACTCGGGTTTAATTGACGGTGACCAGATCGAAACCTCCGCTCATGCCCTGGTCGAGAAACGCATTGATACTGGCAGCGCCCAGGCGGGTCATCCGGCGTCGGTCGCGTTCCTTTGCTGGCTCTATCGCGAGTTGTACGGGTTCGACGGCCGGGTGGCAGACCTGACCCGCTTCGAGGACGTTTACACCGCCGTGCCCGGGCGCTTCCGGCAGGTGCTGGCCGTGCCGGCGTCCTACCACCGCCTGCTGCAAATCCGTCCGTTCGCCCATGGAAACGGGGCGGTGGCGCGGCTGGTGGCCCATGCCGAGTTGGTCCGGCTGGAGATCGGCAGCTTCTGGTCTCTGGCGCGCGCGTTGGCGCGGGAACTGCCGCGCTACCAGGAGCTGGTGGCGGCCCCCGGCGAATCGGATGAAACCGGCATCTTCGGGAACCAGGCGCTCATGGAGTTCTGCCGTTTCTTCCTGACGACGGCGACCGACGAGGTGCGGTGGATGCGTGCGCTGCTGGATCCGGCGGCGCTGCTGCCGCGCGTCGAGTTGTATTGCGACGAAGAGCGCGATGCAGGCCGGCTTCCGGACGGCTGCTATCCGGTGCTGCGGGAGGTCATCCTGCGGGGCGAGCTGCCGCGCGCCGAGGTGGAGAGCATCGTGCCGTTTCGCGAGCGCAAGGCCCGGCAAATCGGCAGCCGGCTGCGCGAGCGGGGGCTGCTGGTGTCGAGCGGCGTGCGCGCAACGCTCCGGCCGGCGTTCCCGGAAGATGCGGTGGCGCGCTGGTTTCCGGGACTGGACAGAAGCCACGAATAAACACGAATGCACACGAGTGAAGGCGTCTATATGTCTGCTAGAATATGTCCAGACATATGCGAACCACCATACGGCTCGACGATGCCTTGCTCGACCAGGCGAAGCGCGAAGCGGCCCATCGTGGCGAGACCCTGACCGCTCTCATCGAGAAAGGTCTGCGGCTGACCCTCTCGCAGCCGCACCGGGCCCGTCGACGGCGTGTCCGGCTGCCCGTCTCGTCCGCAACCGGCGGCACTCTGCCGGGCGTCGATCTCAACGACAGCGCGGCCCTTCTCGACATCATGGAAGAGCGCCGGTGATTCTGCCCGACGTCAACGTTCTGCTTTACGCGTTCCGCCCCGACGGGGCAGATCACGCCCGGTACCGGCACTGGCTCCAGACCGTGGTGGCCGGCGAGGAGCCGTACGGAATGTCCCCACAGGTGCTTGCCGCGGTAGTCCGCATATCCACCCACCCGCGGATTTTCAAGACACCGACCCCGGTTGCGGAGGCGCTGGCGTTCTCGTCAACGCTGCTGGCGCAGCCGAACTGCTACGTGGTGACGCCGGGTGCGCGCCACTGGCCGATCTTCGAGCGGTTGTGCGCTCACTCGGCTGCTCAGGGCAACCTCGTTCAGGATGCCTGGTTCGCCGCCCTGGCCATGGAATCCGGATCCGAGTGGATCACCGTGGATCGCGACTACGCCCGCTTCGAAGGCCTGCGCTGGCGGCCGCCGTTCTAAAATCAAAGTCAATGTCACTCTTCCGGGTTCTCCTTGTCGCTCTGGTAGCCATGGCGGCCTCCAGCGCGCAGTCCCTGGCCGATTTCGAAAAGCGCGTCACCGAATTCACGCTTGCCAACGGCCTGCACTTCATCGTCCTCGATCGGCACGACGCGCCCGTCGTCTCGTTCCACTCCTGGGTGAACGCCGGTTCTGTCAACGATCCCAGCGGCGAAACCGGCATCGCGCACATGTTCGAGCACATGGCCTTCAAGGGCACGCCGCAAATCGGCACGAAGGATTACGCGGCCGAAAAGCAGGCCATGGACGAGGTGGAGCGCATCTACGACGACTACGACGCCGAGCGCGCCCGCGGGCGTAAGGCCGATCCAGCCAGGCTCCAGGCCCTCGAAGCCGGCCTGAAGGCGGCCATGGAGAAAGCCAATTCCTACGTCATCCCCAACCAGTACACCGAGATCATCGACGAGAACGGCGGCGTGGGAATGAACGCGGAAACCGCCGTCGATGCCACACAGTACTATTACAGCTTCCCCTCCAACCGCATCGAGCTCTGGTTCCTGCTGGAGGCTGAGCGTTTCGCCGAACCGGTTTTCCGCGAGTTCTATAAGGAGCGCGACGTGGTGCGCGAAGAGCGGCGCATGCGCACCGAATCCGATCCGCAGGGGCAGCTCGTGGAAGCGCTGCAGGCCACGGCGTTCGAGGCGCACCCATACCACGTGGGCGCGGTGGGCTGGGCCAGCGACATCGAGAACTTCCGCCTGAAGGAAGCTGTCCGGTTCTATCGCGAGTACTACGTGCCGGCCAACATTACCATCGCCATCGCCGGCGACGTCGATCCGAAGCAGGTGCGCCAACTCGCCGAGAAGTACTTCTCGCGCATCCCCACCGGACCTTTGCCGGCCGGAGTGCGCACGGTGGAGCCTGCGCAGAACGGCCCGAAGACGGTGGCCGTGCAATCGGCCTCGCAACCGCTCGCGCTGGTGGCGTACAAGCGGCCGGACCAGAATGACAAGGACGACCCGGTCTTCGACGTGATCTCCGACATCCTCTCCGCCGGCCGAACCTCAATGCTCTACACCGACATGGTCCGCGACAAGCAGCTTTCTCTCGCGGCCCAGACGGCGCCCACCTACCCCGGTGGAAAGTACCCCAACCTCTTCGCCTTTTTCCTGGTCCCCAACATGGGACGGTCGCTCGAGGACAACGAGAAGGAATGCTACGCCGTCATCGAGCGGCTGAAGAACCAGAAGGTGGACGACGAGACGCTGACGCGGGTAAAGACGCGCATTCGCGCCGGGGTGATTCGTCAGCTTGACAGCAACGAGGGGCTGGCCCGCCAGCTCACCTTCTACTACGTGAACTACGGCGACTGGCGGAAGCTGTTTACGGGCCTCGAAGACATTGACCGCGTGACCGCCGGCGACGTGCAGCGCGTGGCCCGGAAGTACTTCGTTCCGGAGGGCCGCACCGTGGCCTGGATCGCCGCGCCTTCGCCCGAGGAATCCAAAGGAGAAACGAAGTGAAGCGCGCTCTGATTCTCGCCTCGCTGCTGGCGGCCGCCGCAACGTCCCAGACGCCCGCGCCGCCCGCTTTAGCGCCCTTCCCCAACTGGCAGGATCTGAAATTCCCGGCGTTGCGCTCGCCCAACATCCCCAAACCGGAAGAGTTCACGCTGCCCAACGGCATGCGCGTCTACCTGCTGGAGGATCACGAACTCCCGCTGGTCAGCGGCACCGCGCTGGTTCGCACCGGCAACCTGTTCGATCCGCCGGACAAGGTGGGGCTCGCCGACGTCACCGGCAACGTCATCCGCTCCGGCGGCACGAAGAAGCTCACCGGCGATCAGATTGACGTCCTGCTCGAAAACGTCGCCGCATCGGTTGAGAGCAGCATCGCCGAAAGCAGCGGCGGCGTCTCGTTTTCCTGTCTGAAGGAGAACACCGACCTGACCCTCGGCCTCTTCCACGACATCCTCACCGCGCCCGAGTTCCGTCAGGACAAGATCGATCTCATCCGCACGCAGTACCGCAGCGCCATCGCCCGCCGCAACGACGATCCGGGCGGCATCGCCGGTCGCGAGTTCGCCAACACCATCTACGGCCACACCACGCCCTACGGCTGGATGCCCGAATACGCCACCATCGACAACATCCACCGCGACGATGTGATCGCCTTCTACAAGCGCTACTACTTCCCGGCCAACGTCATGCTCGCCGTCATCGGCGATTTCAAGACCGCGGAAATGCGCGACCGCCTCACCAGCCTCTTCAAGGACTGGACGTACACGCATCCTGCGGCGCCCAAGTTCCCCGAGGTCCGCAAGCTCGACACGGCGGGCGTCTTTCTGGCGGCCAAAACCGACGTGAACCAGACCTTCTTCGAGGTGGGCCATCTGGGCGGCGTGCTCAGCGACAAGGACTTCGCTGCCCTCGACGTCGCTTCCGACATTCTGGGCGGTGGCTTTTCCAGCCGCCTGGTCCGGCGCATCCGCACCAAGCTGGGGTACGCATACGGCATCAGCGGCACGTGGGGAGCCCACTACGACCATCCCGGCCTGTTCGAGATCGCCGGCAGCACGCAGTCGAAGTACACCGTCGAGACCCTCCAGGCCGTTCGCGAGGAGATCGAGAAGATGCGCACCAGCGAGGTCTCCGACGACGAGCTGCGCATCGCCAGGGACAAGGTGGAGAACAGCTTCGTCTTCTCTTTCGACCGGCCCTCGAAGACGCTGGACCGCGTGGTCCGATACGACTATTTCGGCTACCCGCGCGACTTCATCTTCCGCTTCCAGAAAGCGGTGCAGTCGGTTACCAAAGCCGACGTCCTGCGCGTTTGCCGCGAGTATCTCGACCCGAAGCGCCTGACCATCGTCGCGGTGGGCAATCCAGCCGACTTTGGGCACTCGCTGACCGAGCTGGGCCTGCCCGTCCGGCCCATCGACCTGACGATTCCAAAGTAACGGATTCAGGCTCCCGCGACGTCAAAGGTATGCAGGTTCTTGCATGACCCATCGAGTGAGCGCGGTTGGCGCTCTCATCTTCTTCGCGATATCCGCCCATGCTGAAGGTTCCCAGGCGCGTGCAAAACGTGTCATTGAGGAAGCCATCGCCGCTCTGGGCGGCAACGCCTTCTTCAACATGGAGGACCGCACCGAGAGCGGGCGCGCCTACGCTTTCTATCGCGAGAAGCTCACCGGCCTCGCGACGGCCACCATCTATACGAAGTACGTGCCCATTTCGGATCCGAAGGATCTGGCCGTTCTCGAGCGCGACTCGTTCGGGAAGAAGGGCGAGGACTACGCGAACCTGTTCACCGACAAAGGCGCCTGGGACATCAGTTATCGCGGCGCCCGCCCGCTCCCCGACGACCGGCTCCCGCGCTACAAGGAATCCGCCCGCCGCAATGTCTTCTACATATTGCACGGGCGCCTGCACGAGACCGGCATGCTGTTCGAATCCCGCGGCGCCGATGTGCTGGACAACCGCCCGGTGGAGATTGTCGACATCACCGACGGCGACGACAATACCACCACCGTCTACTTTGACCAGACCACCAAGCTGCCCATGCGCCAGGTCTTCTACCGCCGCGATCCGGTGACGAAGGACAAAGACGAGGAAGTGACCATCTTTTCCAAGTACCGCGACGTGGGCGGCGTGCAATGGCCCTTCGACGTGCAGCGCATGCGCAACGGCGAGATCATTTTTCAGATCTACGCCGAGTCGGTGAAGATCAACCAGAGCCTGCCGCAGAAGCTGTTCGAGTTGCCCCCGGGCGCGCCGATTCTCAAAGCCATGCAGTGACGCGACGGGCGCTGTCGGCCCGTCGTGCCGGGCGGAGACCCGCCCAGTCGGCGCACTGGCCTGACTACATGAGCCGGCTTCTCGCCGGTGATCCAGCGCTTCCTGGGCCACTGACGTTGCTTCTGCGGCAAGCCAACCACCGCCCGATAATCGATTAATAGGCCCTTGTGGCGTTTCATGCACGATAGAACTAAGAGATTCGGATAAGTTAAACTCGATCCGCCGTGTCCTCAGAGTCTCAAGGAAGAGGATTCGATTTTAGACACGCGTTCCGCCGCGTGTTGGCCTGCTTCTTTCGGGACGCGAGGTATGAGGTTGACCATAATCCGGGGGTCTGACGTGCGGATGCTGCTCCGCGTGTCGGATGGGCCCACGCTGCTGCGATCGGTGCCTTGGATGCGTTGGGGGAACCGCGAAGGCCGACACATCGGCCAGATGCAGTACCCGACGGACGGCACGGACCCGCGACGCTACCAGAACAGTTGCGCCGCCTTCCACACAAAACGCACCGCGAAGGCAAGCAATCCGGCTCCAATAACCCGAATCAGGAGCTTCCAGCCCGTATCCCGCGGGCCGATCTGCGGCAGCAGAACGAAGTTCTCATGGATGAAGCGCGCGAAGCGCACGGGCGCCAGCACCATGAACGTGCCCAGAGAGACCCAGATAACGGGCAACACCAGGTATAGAAGGATCCCGGCGAGGATGCGGTAGGCCACGCGGCTTTATCGTCCGTTCTTCCGCTCGCGCGCGTGTTTCACCATGGCCAGGTATCGGCGCGCCAGTTCATGGATTTGCTCTTCCTTGCGCCGTTGCAGAGCCTCTGGCGGGATCAGCTCCGCTCCGATGCCCAGCGCCGTGGCCCCGGCCAGAATGAAATTGACCGCGCTGGTTTGGTTCACGCCGCCGGTGGCAATCAACGGTATCTGGGGCAAGGGTATCTTCAAGGATCGGATATAGGTGTGGCCGCCGACGGGCGCGCAGGGGAAAACCTTGACGAAGTCGACGCCGGCCTTCCATGCCGTAATTACCTCGGTCGGAGTCAAGGCCCCAGGGAAAACGACCACGTCGTTCTTCAGAGCGAATTCCACAACCTCCATCACCAGCCCGGGGCTGGTCAGAAACCTCGCGCCGGAGCCCAGGAAGCGGCGCGCCGTCTCCGTGTCCAGGACGGTCCCCCCGCCCACCACCATGTCCGGAAAGCGCTGCGCCAGTTGGGAGATCACTCCAGCCGCGTTGGGCACCGTATTGGTGATTTCCACGATGGGGATGCCGGCGCGGTTCACCGCTTCCGCGCCAAAAACCGCCTGCTCCGGCGCGGATACGCGAAGAGCGGGTATGATGCCGATTTCTTCAATGCGAACGCGAACTTCAGCCTTAGTCATGGAATCAGGCTCCTGGTTCCCACAGCTTCGCGAAGCTGCTCGATGGCCTCCAGGTAAGCAGCGAGCGTCTGGCGGTAGGCGAGCTGGGTGGCGCGGAAGGTTCGCTCGGAGTCGAGGAAATCGAGCAGGCTCGCGGCCCCGCGATGGTACGCATACTCTTCGATGTCGCGGCTCTTCGTCGCGGCTTCGAGCGTACCGTGCAGATACACCTGCATGATGCGGTCGTTGGTCCGGAACCCTTCATAAGCATCTTTCACGTCGGTCAGCGCCTGACCCTCGGTGAACACTTTCTGCTCCTGCGCCTGCGTAATAGCGTAGCGCGTTCGCGCGATCTCGCCCTGATTCCGGTCGAAAATCGGCAGCGGGATGCTGAACAGGAACGTGGAAGCGTTGGTGCCGTTGACGTGCGAGTAGTTGCCGGAAACGGTGACGTCCTGCTTCCCATTCGCTTTCGCCAGCTCGTACTGACTGTTCGCCGCGGCAATGCCCTGTTGCGCGGCGCGCAGGTCCGGACGATTCTGCATGGCCTTCGCTTTCAGTTCCTCGATGCTGAGTATCAGCGGCTGGTACTCGAAGGGGCCCGTAACCTCGTAATCGGCCGGCACGGATTCGTAACCCAGCAGTTGGCGGAGGTCCGAGAGCGCCTGCGCCTTCGCCATCAGCGCCTGCTGGACGTCGTTCTCGAACTGTACTAGCTGGACCTTGATCTTGAGATAGTCGTTCTCGGCTATGCCACCTACCTTATACTGCCTTTCGCTGATGTCCACCGTGCCTTGAAAGCTCTTCAGATCCATCTGCGCGAGTTCCAGCGTGGATTGGGCAAGCTGGACGTTGATGAACAGGGTGGCAACCTGAAAGGTCAGGGCACGTTCGTTGTCCGCTACCTGCGAGCGCGTCACGGACGTCGCGTCCCTCGCGGCCTGGATGCGGCGCTCGCGCTTGCCGCCGCGCTCAAATAAGTAACTCAGGCCGATGTCGCCCTCGGTCGAGTCGTGGAGGTAACTGCCGAGGCCGACGCTTGGATGCGTGAGGGGCAGGTATTCCCAGTCCGTGAAGAACGTCGGGTTGGGGCGCAGGCTCGCCGTGATTTCCTGCGCCTGGTTCTGCTGGATCATGGTCCGCGCGGCCAGCAGGCTATGGTTGTGTTTGAGCGCCATCTGGATGGCGTCGTCGAGCGTGATGGTGACCGGCCCTCCCGCCGTCTGCCCGAATGCGGAATCCAGAAACAGCAGGCAAGCCGATACGAAGACGGGAATTGCGCACTTAGCCTTCAAAGGACTCCTCCGGTACAGGCAGCTTGTCTCCCTCCCGCGCAATCCAGACGTACAAGGTTGGAAGCAGAACAATGCTCAACACCAGGGCGGAGATCAGACCGCCGACAATCACGATGGCGAACGGCCGCTGCGAGTCGGAGCCAATCTCGTGCGACAACGCGGCGGGCAGCAAACCCAGAGTCGCCACCAGCATGGTCATCATGATGGGACGAAGCCTGAGGACCGCGCCCTCGACGGCGGCATCCACGATCGCGTGACCCCGGGCGCGACGCTGATTGATGTATTCCAGCATGATCACTCCGGTTTGTACGGAAACGCCGAATAGCGCCAGGAATCCGACGCCGGAGGAGACACTGAAGTTAGTGCCTGTGAACAATAGCGCGAGCAGACCGCCCATGGGGGCGAGCAGGACGTTCACCAGAATCAGCATGGCCCATTTGAACGAGCGCGACATGGTGTAGAGAATAATGAAAATCACAAGAATGGTCAGGGGAACGACAATCATCAGGCGCGCCGAGGCACGCTTCGCGCTCTCGTACTCTCCTGCCCACTCAAGGCGGTAGCCCGGTGGCAGCTTGACGTTGTCCCTGACCCGCTTCATAGCGTCTTCGACCGTGCTTCCCAGATCCCGGCCGCGGACGTTGAACGTCACGGCGTCGTAGCGAGTGTTCCCTTCGTGGTAAATGTCGTACGCGCCATCCTTCACCTCGACGTGGGTGAGCTGGGCCAGAGAGACTCGTTCTCCCGTGGGAGCGAGCAGGCGAATGTTCCCGATGGCTTTCCGCGTGTTGCGGTACTGCTCCTGATAGCGCACCACCACGTCGTATCGCTCCGCACCCAGCAGCACCTGGCTAACGGCGTTGCCGCCGACTGCGGTCTGAATGGCGTCCTGTACGTCGGCCACGTTAATCCCAAACCGAGCCGCCTGCAGGCGATCGACGGTGAAGTTCAGATTCGGCTGACCGAGCACATGGTACAGCTTGAGGTCCACAAGGCCGGGAACGTGCGACATAGCGGTGGTAACTTCCTCGCCTTTCTCGTCGAGGGTCTGCAGGTCCTTCCCGAAGAGCTTCAGCGCGAGCTGGCCCTTGGTGCCACTGACGGTCTCGCCCACGTTGTCTTCAATGGGCTGCGAGAAATTCCAGAGAGCGCCCGGGAGTTTGGTGACCTCGCGATTCATGGCGGCGATGAGCGCGTCTTTGTCCCGGCGAAACACCGGTCTCCATTCGTCCTTCGGCTTGAGGTCGACGAAATACTCGGTGTTACCGAATCCTCCGGTGTCGGTTCCGTCGTCGGGCCGGCCCACTTCGGACACCACTTTGGTCACCTCGGGAAATGAAGCAAAGATCAGGCGCGCCTGGTTGGTGAATCGCTCGCCCTCCGTCAGACTCGTGCTGTCGGCGAGCGTTCCGCGCGCCCAGATTGCGCCTTCGTCCAGATGAGGCAGGAACTCGGAGCCGATGACTCCGCTCAACGCCAGATAACCCGAAACTCCCACGGCGGCTATGCCGACACTCAGGGTGATCCAGCGATGCTGGATGGCCCAGCGCAGGTTCCTGCGGTATCGCTCGGTCAGGAAAACCATCACCGGGTTGCGCCACTCGCGAACGCCGCGGCGGAAGAACACGCTGGCCAATACCGGTGCGATGAGGATGGAAAACGTCATGGCGCCCAGCAGCGCAAAAGCAACCGTCAAAGCCATGGGCCGGAAAAGCCGGCCTTCCACGCGCTGCAGCGTGAAGATAGGCATGTAGGCGGTGATGATGATGGCGATGGCGTAGAATACCGGGCGCTGGACTTCGTGACAAGCCTCGCGGATTACATCCGCGGGCGTTTTCGTGCCCCAACCATCGCGGTGACGGCTCATATGCCGGACGATGTTTTCCACCATGACCACCGCGCCGTCCACCACCATTCCGAAGTCGAGCGCGCCCAGGGAGAGAAGATTCGCGGGAATACGGCTGACATCGAGCCATATCGAGGCGAACAGCAGCGAGAACGGAATGGTCAGCGCCACGATGATGGCGGCGCGGACGTTGCCGAGGAAAAGCAGCAGGATGATAGTGACCAGAATCATCCCCTCGCCCAGGTTGTGCATTACCGTGTGCAGGGTGTAGCGCAGGAGATCCGCGCGATCCAGCATCGGAACCACCTTCACACCGGGGGGCAGAATGCCGTTGTTCAGCTCGTCGACTTTCTTGTGAATCGCCTCGAGCGTCGGCCCCGCGTCCGCGCCTTTCCGCATCAGCACCACGCCCTGAATGACGTCGGGTTCGTCGATGATCTTCCCGTCCGCCATATGGTTGGCCCGGGCCATGTGTCCCAGACGAATCCTGGGACCTTGCACCACTTGTGCGATGTCCTTGATCCGAAGAGCGGTCCCGGCCTGCGTTTTCAGCACCGTCTGCTCGATGTCGTGGACATTGCTGAAGAGCCCGAGTGTGCGGACGTTCATCTGCTGCAGGCCGCTCTCCACGAAGCTGCCGCCGGCGTTGATGTTGTTGTTAGCCAGTTGCTGCTCCACCTGACTGATGCTCAATCCGTACGACACGAGCCTGGTCGGATCCACGCGCACCTGGTATTCCTTCTCGGTGCCTCCGAAGTCGGAAACATCGACGACATTCGGAACGGACTTGAACTCCTTCAGCAGAGTCCAGTCTTCAATGGACCGTAACTCCATCAGGTCGTACTTAGGATTTGTACTGCGCAGCGTGTACCAATAGATCTGGCCGACGGTACTCCAGTCCGTGCCAATCTGAGGCTGCAAGCCTGGGGGTAAACTCACCTGCGTGAGCCTCTCCAGCACCTTCTGCCGGTTCCAGTCGTTATCGGAGCTGTCGTCGAAGATCATGATGACGAACGACAGACCGAAGATGGATTCGGAGCGGAGAAACGAGAGATGTGGCATCCCGTTCATCTGGATTTCGACCGGGATGGTGACCTGCTGCTCCACCTCCTCCGCCGACCGGCCGGGCCACTGCGTGATGACCGTCACATAGTTATCCGCGATGTCCGGATACGCCTCCACTGGCAGATTGTGAAAGGACACGATGCCCCAGGCCGTTAACAGAACCACGACGGCGATGACAACAAAACGGTTGTTGAGCGCAAAATCTACAAGAGCGCGGATCATCTGCTTCTCCGGTGTAAGAGCGCCATTGATCTATTGGTTGGTTGCTATCGCGTGCTCAAGAACCACGGCATTCGCCACCACTTGCTGTCCCGGCTCTATCCCTGACTTGATCTCCTGCATGTTGTCTGGCAAGGGGTCTCCACCGGCGACTTCCATCCGGCGGAACTTCTTATCCAGCGCGGGTACGTACACCCAGTCGCGGTCGTGCAGATGCAGAATTGCCGAAGCCGGGACCACCGTGTAGGTTTCACTCTGACGCCCGCGGAACGTGGCCGTGACGAACATTCCCAGACGCATCATTCCGGGATTGGCCACTTCGATGCGAACCTTCGCCGTGCGGATGTTGGGATCGAGAATCGCGCCGATATTGTTGATGGTGCCCCGGAGGACCTGGCCAGGATAGGCGTTCAGGGTGATCGTGGCCGCGTCACCAACACGGACACTTGCCATGTCGTTCTCGTACACGTCGCAAACGACCCACACATGTGACAGGTCGGAAATGGTGAACGGGCTGGTGCCCAGACTCTGCACGCCTGCCGCATTGGTAACCTGCTGGTCCGTGATGACTCCCGACACGGGCGCCTTTATGTCCACGATTCCCGTCGGATGATCCAGCGAGCTGTTTCCCAACAGCTTGAGGTGCTCCGCGGTGGTCTCCACGTCGACTTTGGCCTTGTCATCGGTATCCTGGGCAACCTGAAGGTCGTTCAACGCGATGGCCCCGTGTGCGTACAGGTCCTTCGCGCGCTCGAGCTGCGTACGGCTGAGAACCTCGTCGGCGACGGCCTTCCGGTATTCGGAATATGCACCGGAGATGTCGTCGCTGCGAACGCTCAGCAGCACCTGACCGGCTTTCACCGTGTCGCCGAGGCGCGCATGAATGGCCACCACTCGGCCGGAAGCGAGGGAAATGACGGGGACCGTGCGAGTAATATCGGGAGCGACCGCACCGGTGACGACTAACTCGGGAGTGACTGCACGCGCTACCGCCGTACTCAAGGGGAACTGCTCCGGATGTTCTACCGCGAAGATACTGACATCGAATGCAGGGACGACGGTTGCGGGAGGCGGCGCTCCGGCCGACGTGTCTGCCTGTGCCGTGCGGCAGCCTTGCAGGGCCGGCAGCAAAGCAGTCAGGAAAAGTAGAAGGCTAAATCTCAGCACTGTGCGTTTCATTGAGGAGAACCCTTGTGCCACGGCGGCGTTTCAGTGCCGCATGGCAACTCATCATGCGGGGCAGCCTCGGGGCTGCCCCAAACTCGTCTCACGCCGTGTGCTGCCGATACTACACACAGCATCATTAGTGATTGCGGATAGAACCACTCCGTCACCGTCGCGGCTCGGTGCCTGCGTTTCCGAGCCGCGACAGTAATGGAGCGGATGCGCAAGTACTTATGACGCTGCGTTTAGAACTTGACCAGCACGCCGGCGCTGATGGTGGCCTGTCCGCGGCGAAGGTCCGGGAACCATACGCTGCTGAGCCCGCCGCCGCAGGCAGCTTCTGCTGCAGCAAGGCTCGTTTGTCCTGACGAGCCGCCGGCTGCGCAAACGTATTGTGAGGGTGCGCCCGTGTTTCCGCCAGGAGGCGTGATCCCGCCGCGGCCCGACCAGTACGGCACATCGGAATGCCGATACCCAGCCTCCATCCACCATGTGATGTACTGTTTGGGCATCCAGTGGAAAGTGGCCGTAGCATCCCACATGTGGGCCGGGTCCCCGGGGTTCGCGGTGAAGTAGGGCGAACCGGAGATGGCATCCGCACCGTTGATGGGCGGCAGCAGCGTCAGATAGCGGCCCGGGTTGTTCATCATGCCGCCACCGAGCGTGACGGCGTACTTGTCCTTACCCCACCAGGTCCGGTCGTAAGCCATCCAGCCCAGGAACGCCTGCTTCGGTCCGCCCTTGCCACCATGGCACGTCACGCCGCCGCCGTATTCGCACCCCGCGTCAGCAGTAATGGAGACCGCCATCTTCGAGATGCCTGTGGACTCCGGCTTGTTGTAGTACCTGACCTCGACACTGTCGTCGGTGTGGAGACGGGAGCGTCCGGGGTTTCCCAGAGTATCCGTACCGTTGCCGTAGTTGTTGAAGACTAACGACAGCCAGTCGTAGGGGCGATACAGAATCTGCCCTCCCAGACCTCGGTGGCCATTGAACTTCGCGTACGATTGCCATCCGTTGATGATCCAGGGCTCGATCTTTAGTTTGTTGGTGGGGAACCATTGGATACGCAGGCCGTTGAAAAACCATGGCGTGTTAGACGACACGAACGATGGCTGGTAAGTCCAGTTATCGAAGTTATAGTAACTGAACAGGCCGATGTACGACACGAAGATTCCAGCGTCGACGTTGAGTCCATGACTCACATTGAAGTGATAGCCGCCGTAGGCTTCCGAGAAGTACTTGTAAGCGTTTCGGAGATCCCACTGGCCAACTCCGGCGCTCCCGTCATTGCGCGGCGTGGTAGTTGCAAACAAGCCGGCCATGGTCAGAACCCTGCCCCGAACATTTTGCCAATGGAAGTCGCCACCGAAACTGATCTGCTCTTCCTGAAACTCGCCGGACCGGAAAGATTCGGTGGATCCTCCCATCGTGTGGTCTATTGGCTGGTTGAAGTCCACCATGTAGTGAGTGTCGAATCGTACTTCGGGAGTGAAGAATTTCGTATCCAGCACAGTGTCTTTGTTTCGCGGGTTCCCGTTCAGCCACGTAAAGTCGCCGTAGGCAAATGGGGTGAAATTGTCCACGCCGGGCGTGGCATCCGGTGACTGCAGGGCTTCCGGAATGGCCGGCGCCGCCGGTGCCGGAGCGGGCTGGCCATCAGGCGCCCCCACGGCATTGGCGGCGACGGCCACGGTACCGGGCAAGGCCGGGATCTCCGGTTCTTTCGAGTTTGTAGCGAGGAGTGGCCCGTGCGCTCTCAGCGCGGCTTTGGCAACCTGGTCCTGGGCGTTCCTCTTCTCCAGCTCCGCTTCGAGCTGCTCGATGCGCTTTTCCATGGCTTCGAACTTCTGCGCCACCGTGGGAGTCAGCCCGGCATCCGCGACGCTGAGCTTTAAGTCGGCACGAAACTGCTCACCGGCACTGAGTGTTAGTTTGAAGGCTGGCGAAGAGCTGAGGCCGGTTTTTGCGGCCACGATTTCGTAGGAACCCGGGGTCACACCGGAGACCTGATACTCGCCCGCGGCGCCGGACACAATCGTTCGGGCCGTATTGTCCTGCAGGTTAGTGATCCGCAGCGAAGCCTCTGGTATCGCTGCGCCGGAGGCATCGCGTACGGTTCCCACGATGCTGCCAAATGTCGACTGTCCACGAACATCCTGCTGGCCGAGAACAAAGACGCTCGAGACAGTCAGGAGCACGCCAGCGAACAGTCTTGCGGTTCGCGACTTCATGTTATGTTTCCCTCCCTGAATCTGGGTCCACCTCATCCTGCCGGCTTGTCGTGTGACAGACGGTGTCCAGCGACTCACTAAGTAGTCTCCAGTGCAGAGGCGGAAGACTTATGGCTAGTCTACGGGCGCAGAACTAAGGAAGGCATAAGGGAGCCGTCAGGGGACCGACTGTTTTTTTGATTTGTGCCCATAACGAATCCTGATCGGAGGAAAAGGCGCGGGGACGTCCGCACCGGGGGCGGCGAGGAACTTAGCACTGGGAGTGGTACGGGAATGCGGATGGCCTCAAACGGGCAGTTCGTCGTCGCTATGGAAGCGGTAACCGACGTGCGAATCCGTAACCAGATATGTAGGATGCGCGGCATCGTCGCCAAGCTTCTTCCGCAACTGGCGCATGAAGGTTCGCAGGTATTCGACCTCGCCGCGATACTCCGGTCCCCACACCGCGGAGAGAAGGCGAGCATGCGTGAGCGACAATCCGGCGTGTCCCATCATGTAGTACAACAAGTCGTATTCCTTCGGGGTGAGATGAATTGCCTCGCCCGCTTTCCTGACGAGTCGCCGTGGGGGATCCAGCTCAATATCGCCAATCCGGATCACCGCGGCGGCCGCGGTCCGGGGAGCCTGAGAGCGACGTATGGCGGCCCGGATTCTTGCCGCCAATTCCCTGACGTTGAACGGTTTGGTGACGTAATCATCCGCTCCCGCGTCGAGCGCTTCGATCTTGTCTTCTTCGGTATCCTTGACGGTGAGCATCAGAATGCCCAGCATCGGCATCAACTTGCGGATCTCCTGGCATGCCTGTACGCCATTCATGCCCGGCATGTTGATGTCCAGTAACACGGCGTCGTAGCGGACAGTTCGAACCAGCGCGATCGCCTGCTCTCCAGTGGTTGCTTCCGACACCTGGAAGCCCATCGCCTGCAGGGTCTGGTGCAACGCCCAGCGGATGGAAGGTTCGTCGTCTACAATCAGCAACTTGCCGCGAGATACTCGCTCTGGTGTCGCGGGCTGGGGTCGTGAGCTCATTAGTGAAGTTACGTTACACGAACGTTGTGCCATTATGCAGGCCCACGCATAAGTAAGGCATAAAGACGAACCGGCGCACGCTTATGTTCACGTGGAAGGACATGCTGCGGACTTCCCAGCGGACGTTCCGCTGGAGTGTAAGTGAGTGAAGTCGCGGTGTTTTGAGCAGTCGTCTCAACGCGGCTGGGAAGGGTTAGGAGGCTGCGACCACGCGCGTAACAGGCAGTGCAAGCCGACTAACTCAGTCCTTATGCCATCTTTATGTGGATGTTTATGCGATCCTGATACGCTCCCGGATACACTTCCATATGCCGATGTCGCAGGCGAGAGCGCTGGACGGTGCTAACCGGGATTCGGGCAGACTCCTGCACCCCGGCAACGCGGTGTTGCGCCGGGCTATCCAGGAGAACGTTGTTTCGTTCCCCTCGCAGATTCCCGTCTTCTCCAGACAGGCACGGCCGGAGATGCAATGGAAGGCCGTGCTCCTGTATTTCGTTCGCGGGTGGCCGATAAGCGACATCGCCGCGCGCTTCGGTGTTGCGCCGCACCGTGTTTCGCAGGTTGTGAACGAATGGGCCACGCGGGCTATTGCGCTCGGCCACATCCAGGTGATCGATCCCGAGGAGTTCACGGCCTGGAGCGGAGCGCAGGCGGAGACCGGCGCGAATCCGATCTGGGCCTTCGAACAACGTGTGCCGCCGGTGGCAGTAAGTCGTTCGGCCCTCGCTCGAGTTACTGACGAATCTGTTGTAAGCGGGAGTAACCAGAGGTGGCGGCCCTCCCGCTCTTCACAGCCGACAAACACCGGACTGGTTACGGCCCTGGATGTGGCGATCCGGAGATGCGAAGAGCGGCCGGGCGAATTCTGGGGTCAGGCGGCAACGCTGCTGCGCGACTTGCGGTCGGCGATTGCAGAGCGCGACGATCTGCGGCCCACGCATCCTGCTTCGTGGACATCCGATGTCGACAAGCTGAACCGGGCGCCCCAGGCGCCGGCGGAGGAGTTACTGTATGCGTTCAAGTCCTAAGTCAGCCATGACCGTGCGTCTGCGGCGTCTGGCGTGGCGAGCGGTTACGTGCGTTCTTCCGATCGTTGTGGCTATCGCTCTGCCCGCTCGAGCGATCGCGCAGCACTTCGCGGCGGTCAGCGAAAACACGGCTTTCCGTGCCGACGCCAGTCTGGTGCTGGTGCCGGTCACCGTCACCGATCGCAACGGCGCCATCGTCAACGGACTCCCGCGTGAGGCGTTCAGCGTCAGGGAGAACGGCAAAGAACAGGAGATACGCGCCTTCAGCGTGGAGGAAGATCCCGTATCCATGGGGATCGTTTTCGACCTGAGCGGAAGCATGAAGGAGTCGTTGGGTGGCGCCAGACAGGCGCTTCGAGCCTTGACGGCATCAGCCAATCCCGACGACGAGGCTTTTCTGGAAACCGTATCCACGCATCCGCAAGCCGCTTTGGGATTCACGAACGACATTGGCGAGCTTCTGAGCGAGGTGGCTTTTGAAAAGGCGCGCGGCGACACGGCGCTGGTAGACACCGTGTGGCAGGCGCTGGACCACATCCGTTCGGCCGCGCACGCGCGAAGAGCGCTGATCGTGATCTCGGATGGGATGGATAACCACAGCCGCCACTCCCAGGGCGAGTTGCTGGAGCGGGCCATGGAGTCGGATCTGCAGATCTACACCATTTCCATTTTCAATCCGCCAAGTTACAAGAAACCCTCGCAGGTTATCGAGGAGCAGCACGGCCTCCTGCTGATGCAGGAACTGGCCGGCCGCACGGGAGGCCTGCAGTTCATGGTTCGCAGCGACGAGGATATGCAGCAGGCGGCCGCTCGCGTTGGCGCGGCCCTGCGAAACAGATACAGCATCGGTTATATTCCCGCGAACGGAGACCGTTCGGGTCAGTGGCGCAAAATCCAGGTCAAGGTGGCGCGAGCTGGATTGAAGGCGCATGCCCGGACCGGCTATCGCCTCGATTAGTCCCCAGCCCCAGGGCGGGCCCGCGCCTGTCCCGCCTGAGCTAGCCGGCTTCCGGAGCGATATTCTGATAGGCGGGTTGTCCGCCTTGTCCCTGAACCTGTTCCCCGGACGCTATGCCCGGTTTACCGCGGTGTCCGCCGGCGGCGTGTTGGCCGCCGCGGCCCTGACTTACTGCGCGTACACGCTCCACCTCAACCTGCCCACCAGCAGCTCGCTTTACCTGCTCCTGGTGGTTGTCGTCGCCCTGAGCGCCGGCTTCTGGGAAGCTACCATCACCTCCGTTGCAGCGATGGCGTGTCTCGATTTCTTTATTATTCCCCCGCTGTTCACATTAAACATCGACGATCCACAGAACTGGGTCGCGCTGGCGACGTTTGAGACGGCCGCTCTCATCGTAAGCCGGCTTTCGGTGCGCGCGAAGAATCAGGCTGTAGCGGAGGCGAAGCAGCGCCGCAGTGTCGAAAAGCTGTACGATCTCAGCCGGCGCATCCTGTTTCTCGATCGCCGGCAGACGCTGGGGCCCGGCATCGTGTCGCTCATCCACGAAGTGATTCACGCCGAGGCGGTGGCCCTGTTCGACGCCGCCGAGGCCCGGCTGGACGCCACCGAATCCTGCACCCGGGAAATCGAGGAGCTGGCCCGGGACACCTATCTGCAGGATCGGACTCCGGATCACACCCCCGCGCATACCTGGGCGCGTGTGCTGCGGCTGGGAACCACCTCAGTGGGTGCGCTGGTGCTGCGAGGCGCGGAGCTGGATGCCCTCACCGTGGACGCGGTCGCGTCGCTGACCGCCATCGCTCTCGAGCGCGTGCGCTCGTTCGACCGGGAGAGCCGCGCCGAAGCCGGGCGCCAGAACGAACAACTCCGCGCCGCCGTTCTCGACGCCCTGGCCCACGCTTTCAAGACGCCGCTGACGGCGATTCGCGTGGCCAGCTCCGGCCTGCTGGAAACGAGTAACCTGGCCGAGGGCGACGCGGCCCTGGTGACGCTCATCGACGACGAATCGGAGCGGCTGAATCAGCTTGCCACGCGTCTGCTCCAAATGGCCCGAATCGATGCCGCCGAGCTGCGCGTCCGCCGTGATGAGGTCTCCGTGTCCGCGCTGCTCGCTAAAGTGGTGGCGAGCTGCCAGGAACAGCTTCGTGGACATCCCGTGGAGATCTCCGCGGACGCGGACCTGTACGCGCACGGCGACCGCGAGATGCTGGCCACCGCCATCCTGCAGTTCGTCGACAATGCCGCGAAGTACTCGACGCCCGATTCGCCCATCGTGGTCTCGGCCGCCGAGACCGACGGAGAAGTAGTTGTCTCGGTGCACAACGAAGGACCGGCCATTCCACCTGCCGAGCGCGAACGGATCTTCGAGCGATTCTACCGCTCGGCCGGCGCCCGTCACGGCGCGCCCGGAACCGGGCTCGGATTGTCCATTGTGAAGAAGACCGCAGAGGCCCATCGCGGACGCACCTGGGTGGTCAGCGAGGAAGGGGAGGGCACGACGTTCTTTCTTGCCGTGCCCGGGGTACTGAGGAGAAAACATGAACCCGTCGCAGGGTAAACTTCTGATCGTCGACGACGAAGCCTCCATCCGCCGTGCACTGCTGGCCACGCTGCGGACCATGGGATTCGAGGTGGCCGAGGCCTCCACGGGCGAAGCCGCCGTGGAGCTGGTGCGCGTCGCGCATTATGATGTCGTGCTGCTGGACATCAACATGCCGGGCATGGGCGGGATCGGCGCCTGCCGCGAAATCCGCCGCATGCAGCCGCGTCTGGGCATCCTCATGGTGACCGTGCGGGACAGTGAGGACGACAAGATCGCGGCGCTCGACGCCGGCGCCGACGACTACGTCACCAAGCCGTTTCACGTGCGTGAGCTTGCCGCGCGGGTTCGCTCCGCCGTCCGCCGTTCGCAAACTCCCGCGGTGGATGCGTCCGCCGTCATCCACATTGGCGATATCGAGTTGGACCCCGCCCGGCGTTTGGTGGAAAAGGCCGGCGAAGCGGTGCACCTCACACCAAAGGAGTTCGACCTGCTTCATTACCTGATGTCGCACGCGGGTCTACCGGTGACGCATGCGAAGCTGCTCCATGCCGTGTGGGGACCCGAGTACGGCGGAGAGCTGGAGTACCTTCGCACCTTCCTGCGCCAGTTGCGGAAGAAACTGGAGGACGACCCGTCCGCTCCGCGCTATCTGCTTACCGACAGCCACGTCGGCTACCGTTTCCGCGAAGCCGCGCCGGAGCCCGTCGGGGCGCGCGCGCGGTAACGCGGCCGAACCCCGCCCGCCACTCCCGCCAGGAAGCTGTGCTCTACTTGTGCTCCCATTGTGCTCCTTTTAAACACAGCGTCACTAGTGATTGCGGATAGAACCACTCCGTCACCGTCGCGGCTCGGTGCCTGCGTTTCCGAGCCGCGACAGTAATGGAGCGGATGCGCAAGTACTTATGACGCTGTGTTTAGAGCCCAGCGAGAACACAGAATGTCCTGGCGTCACGGGCTGTCATCGCCGGAAACGTGAGGGCATCCCATAGATCCACATGCTGAAGTCCGATTAAACTCGAAAGGCTGCCGCGGCCCGAGACCTCCCAGGCTGCGTGCCCCCACCACGAGGCGTACCATAAACCCTGATATCCGATTCACCGGCAGCACGACAAGAGGTCTGAGGTGAAGCCCAGGAAAACAGTGTTCATCACGGGCGCTTCGGGCAACATGGGGCGCGAGGGACTGCGGCAACTGCTCGAAAGGAGAGATCGCTTTCGCGTGGTGGCCCTGGTGCTGCCGGCCAGGAGAGACCGGCGAATCCTGTCGGCGTATGCCGGCGATCCCGACCTGACCATCGTCTGGGGAGATCTCACCAACTACGAAGATGTGCTCAAAGGCATCACCGGCGCCGACTACGTCCTCCACGTCGGAGGAATGGTATCTCCGCAGGCCGATCGCGACCCGGAACTGACCGAGCGGGTCAACATCGGAGGAATCAGGAATATCCTGCGAGCCATCCAGGCACAGCCCGATCCGGACCTGGTCAAACTGGTTTACATCGGATCCGTGGCGCAGACGGGAGACCGCAATCCACCCATCCATTGGGGCCGCACCGGCGATCCCATCAAGATCAGCCGCTTCGATCGCTACGCCGTCACCAAGACCGTCGCCGAGCGCGAGGTCATCGAATCCGGGCTCCGGTACTGGGTCTCGCTACGCCAGACGGCGATCCTCCACGGCAACCGCTCCCGGCCCACCCGCATGGACCCGATCCTGTTCCACGTCCCCCTGCGCGGCGTGTTTGAGTGGGTCACCGCCGAGGACTCGGGCAGGCTCCTGGCCAACGTCTGTGCCGATGACGTCCCCGAGCACTTCTGGCGGCGCGTCTACAACATCGGCGGAGGGGCCGGCTGCCGGGTCACCAACTACGAGTTCCTGCTGGCGGCGCTGGCGGCATTCGGCCTGGGCAAGCGGCATCTCGAAGCCCTGTTCCACCCGAAATGGTTCGCTCTTCGGAACTTCCACGGGCAGTGGTTCGAAGATTCGGACGCCCTCGAAGATCTGCTGCACTTCAGGAGCGAGACGTTGGATGACTTTGGCGCGTACTTCAGAAGGCACGCGCCCATCCCTGCCAGTCTTCCCGCTTCCCTGCCCGCCTTCGCCTTCCGGATGGCCCGCAAGCTGGTACTGGAGCCGTTCGCGAATCGGAAGGACTGCACTCTGTACTGGATCCGGCATGGCGCGAACGACCGGATTGAGGCGTTCTTCGGCTCCCGGGAATGCTGGCAGTCCATTCCTGGGTGGGACGGACTGGACACCGCCCGGCCCTCCAATCAGCCGCTTCGGCTCAATCACGGCTACGACGAAGCCCGTCCCCATGCCGAGTTCGATGTCGATGTCATGAAGGCGGCGGCGGAGTTCCGTGGAGGCAGGTTCCTGTCGTCCCGCATGACGAGGGGCGACTTGACGGGGAAACTTCGATGGCAGTGCGCCTTCGGCCACGAGTTCGAGGCCAGTCCCACCCTGGTCCTGCTGGCTGGTCACTGGTGTCCTCGCTGTCTGGCGCCGCCGTGGAACGATGACGAAATCGCCCGGCGCAACCCGTTCTTTGCCCAGGTCTCTC
>JBEKZH010000042.1:0-43284 GCA_049510065.1 Bryobacteraceae bacterium | reverse complement strand
GCGTCACCATTTTCGAGCGCGCGCCCATTTTACAGGCCCTTCAGCCTGAAGATAATCAGGATAAATCAGGGCTAATTGTCAACCAACTGAATCTATGGGACTTATAGCCGGACAGCAGTGGTGAGAAAGATAGGATCAACAATCAGTGATGGTGCCAGATGCGACCAGCATCGACGAAGATCATCTTGGTCTTCATCCCCGTGCTCAAAGAAATAGGCTACATCTCCTCGGGAGTGTCCTTTTGTTTCCACCCACGCTCGGATGTTGACCACGCAAGTGAAGGACGCAAGAGAGTACGGACGCATTACTTCGCTGAGCGCATACTCCTTGTCTGCTGAATTATACAAAGGAATGTCAACCGCGCATGCTGCTGTGAAGTCTATCCATGTTTCGATTACCCACAACAGTTGAGCCAGAAATCTTTTCCTTTTAGGTTCATCAATATTCCAACCTGAAAACTCTCTTCGTGATTGTGTAAAGTCCTTCATGTGCAGCGCCGATACTCTGTGGTCGGCCAAACACTCATTCCAGTCGTGATCGAATCTCAGCCAACGGTCTGGAGTAGACGCAAGGCCTGCTACTGCGACAACGTCGGTCCCTGACGCTGATCCGCTCGCGTCGAAATATCCGCTAATAACCGCCATTGATGCGGTGCTCCAGTCGCTCATCCAGACGCCCATTGCTATCTGCTGGAAGAATGAGATTTGACTTGGACACACCACTGCGATACCCTCCTGTTGAGGGCTGATGTGGTACGAAGAAGTACACCTGAAACGCTCCGGCAAGAATGAGTCAGGTGCTCTTTTATACTAGCCGATGAAACCTCGCGCCGAAATGATCGAAGGCCGGAAGCGTTCACGCGTTTCCGCGATGCGGTGAAGGCTGTGCTCACGATGCCCAGGCGCGCCATGCCCCCAAGTCCATACAAGAAGTCCAAAAACAAGAAGTTCACCCCAAAGCGCTAATTTCTTTCCCCGCGTTTCTGGCGCTTCGCTTCCTTCTCACTAAGGAAGTCGCGTTTGCAACTCCTGACCCTTGTCGGGGTGGCCTGCTCTGGCTCCCATCAGGCCTCAGGGATTAACGTGAACGGTTCCCGATAAAATTGTATTGAGCCGCCTAGCTCGACGGGGCGACAAGCCGGGGGACCCTGCTCCGGTTGGCGGCGCACCACTTCAGGGGATCGCTGAGGGAGGCGATATGGATCTGTCCGACTTACCGCCAACTGCTCTTAGGCTGATAAGAAAAGCTGAGATCGAAGCGGAATTCATCCTTCGGGAATCGCTGTACAGCCCCATGGCGCCGAAACTGGACTGTGAACAGGCGGATGCGGAACCCGAACCGGACGAATTCTCGGAGGGACAAAATCGGGCAGCGCTTCATTTGTTTGACGCTGCTGCTGCAGCGCTTTGGGAACGTGTACAGCCCGATTTAGATGCTCTCAAGACGAGACTCCACGCCGCCAGGAAGTGGGTTGATGACAAGTTCCACGCCGACCCAAGCGTCGTGAGAAACGCCGCGGCCCGCGCGCGTAGGCGGGCGCGCCGAGAAGTCGCAACAAAGCGCACCGGCGCGGTGCCCAAGAGACCAGTTTTAGGCGTATTGGGAACGGTGGCGATGCGACGAGGCCAAGCGCTTAGGGAGGGACGGCTCGAAGGATACGAAGGGTTGCCGTCAGTGGCGCAACCGTTCGTACCGCACGGCCTTTCTGGAGTCGCCTATCCAATTGGCAACACTCCAACGAAAGTCGCAGAGGCAGCGTCGGCGCAGCCATCGCCGGGTCCCGAGCCTCCGCCGGCCGCCATCAACGCGGAAACCGGCTTCCCTAGACCAGACAAGGCGGCGGAGCGGCGCCGGCTCCGAGGTGACTATAAGGCCGAATGCAAAGCGCGCGGCGTGAGGGTAACCGATAGCATGATCGCGGAGGCTGCAAGTACCCGCTGGCACTCGCGTACCCAGGTGCAAAAGTGGCTCCAGTGCGATCCGAAATACGAAGGGATACCGGATCGGTTGATTCGAGCCGTCTTCGTGAACAAGCCCCACATACCGCGCAAGCCCTGAAGGTTTTTCCGCATATCCGCACTCTTGGCTCTTGATGTCCGCACTGCGGGTAGATCCATCCTGTTGCTGGCTGGTTACCAATGCAACAGAACGAAACCTACCTGAAGACGAAACAGCAGACGGCGAGATTCCTCGGGATCTCGCCCGCTGGAGTTGATCGATTGAGAAACTCGGGCGCCTTGCCGTGCGTGCGAGTCGGCGGGCTGGTGCGGTTCGACCCGCGCCATTTGGCGGAGTTCGTCGAGCAACGCACGACACGGCGCGAGCTTCCCAACAGCGGCGGGGCCGCGGCATAGGCGTCCGGGGAGGCACTTCCAATGACGCCTTTGCTCAGCGATTTGCCCCGACGTGCGCCACGGCCGTACCGCGAGCGCGAAGCATACGCGGTACAGTGCTGGCGCTGCCACGCCGATATCGAGATCCCTGCGGCGGTTGCGGATAAGGCTTCCGGGGCGGCGCAATGTCCGAAGTGCGGCGCACCCCTCACCATCACGTGGCGGTGGCCGTGACCTCCACCACGCCCGCCACAAAGCGCGAGCCCTCGCCGGCGGACTGCCTCAGGATCGGCCATGGCAAGCTGAACACGCCCTGCTACGAATGCGGCCGGTATCCCGACGTGGTGCACTGCCCCACGCGGGAGGCGCACTGCTACTGCCGTGAACACTGCCCATGCTGCGCGCCGAAAGGAGCTGCGAAATGAGGCCCAGCGGCAAGGCGCCAGACCAAGCAGCGGAAGCTTTCAACGCGGACAACCCATACTGGTTCAAGGTGACCAGGGAGATCGGCGTCCTCATGCGGACCGGCACGCGCGCGGAGGTGTACGTTTACCTTGCCATCGCCGAATCCGTTCAGAACGACAGAAACCCCGGCAAACTGGCCGGGAGCGAACTGGCTAAGCGGACCGGGATAAGCAGGCAGGCGTCCATAGACGCCGCTGATGAGTTGTGCCGGCGGGGCATCGTTTGTCGGATCAATCCCGCCACCGGCGCGAAATTGACGAAGCCTGAGCAATGGAACGGCAGAACCGTGACCTACGCTCTCCCGCATGACTCGAAACAGCGAGATACGGGCAACCTGACAAATACGGGTGACAGGTTGCGAAAGACCGCGCCCGATCCGCCGGCGGAGGCCGCACAATTCTCTGAACTGTGCGCGCAGCAAGCGCGCGGTGTGCGCACGGAGAGCGCACTGCCAGCCGACCTGCCAACCGTAGTTGACGGCAACCTGACAAGTACGGTTGTCAGGAACCTGACAAGTACGGTTGTCAGAACTTCAGATCCCTCAGATCCCTCAGATCCCAAGCGGATGAACGGCGGCGGCTCCGCGTTGCCGTTCAGTAAGGGAGCAGAAAAAGCGGATGGCCACCCCGCTTCGGCAAAGACCGCCGAAGACGTGGCGGCAGTTGCGCTTGCCGCTTCCGCTCCAAAGAACGGAAAAAAAACCGCCGACGAGGCCGAAGACTGGGACCCGCTGGAAGTCCAGGAGGCCATCGATGCGGAGCTGTCCGCGTTCGACCCAGCGCCTACCGACGAATTCGACCGTACTGAGCTTCAGCCCTGGGTGATCGACGCCGTGATCGGCGCGGGCCGGGCCTCCGGCGCCACTCCGGCGCAAACGCTCGCCTGGCTTAAACGCAAACGCCTTGCCGGCTGGCAACCGCGATTGTGGAAAGAGATCCCCGCGGTCATCCGCGACGCTTTCGCCTCCAGGCCCCCGCCCGCTGGCCGTCCGTGGACGCCCGATGAGTTGGGCCGGGTGCAACGATGCGGAGCGGACTACATGGGGTGCGCACCACCACCGGACTTTGCGCGCAACTGCGAACTGGCCGCCGATGGAACGCAGTTGCAGGCCATTCTCACGCTGCTGAAGATCAAGCACGCCAACGTGCGGTATCGGCCCGGTTGTGAGGCCGGCCCTGATAGCTGGAACTGGTTCTACACCGTCATTCGGAACCGCTTCGGCCGAGGGACTGCGGGTTTACCGGAGACGCCGGCCGCGCGATCCTACGTGATGAGCCCTGATGAGGTCATCTGTAATGACGTGCTTGAACTTCCCGACGCGCCCGAGCCGCTGAAGTGCCCAGCACCACGAGCTGTTCCAAAAACGGTACAGAAGGTTTCCAATGTGTACAGTAGAAATGGACGACTTAGGCGATGAATAAAAGGCTTTCCACAAACGAACGTTTATGGCACACTTGGGTCATGAAGCCGAAGCGAATCGTGCTGTATGCGCGGGTCTCGACGAAAGACAAGGGCCAGGATACCAGAAACCAGCTTGCCCAGTTGCGCGACTTCTGCGCCCGGCAGGAGTGGAGCATCGAACACGAGTACATCGACCAGGCGAGTGCGAAGACGGCCGACCGGCCGCAGTTCAAGGCCCTGATGGCCGCGGCGTCGCGCCATGACTTCGACCTGGTGCTGTTCTGGTCACTGGACCGCTTCAGCCGCGAAGGCGTCCTGGAGACACTCCAGCACCTGCAGGCGCTTACGTCCTATGGCGTGGGCTGGAAAAGCTTCACTGAGCAGTACCTCGACTCGTGCGGCGTGTTCCGCGATGCCGTGCTCTCGATTCTGGCGACAATTGCCAAACAGGAACGCATACGTCTGAGCGAGCGCACTGTTGCCGGACTGGAAAGGGCGCGGAAGCAAGGCCGCATCGGCGGGCGCCCGCGGGTAGTCACCAATCGGCAGAAGGTGGCGGAACTGCGGGCTGCGGGCAAGTCCCTGCGAGCGATCGCGGACGAGATGGACCTGTCAACGACCACAGTTGCTAGGATCGCGAGGGAGACAGCCGCTTAAAGGAAACCCATGTCCCTCTACAAGCGCGGTGACGTCTACTGGTATGCGTTCGAGTTCAACGGCCAGCGCGTGCAGGAGAGTGCCCGCACCGGCAACAAGGACGTGGCTCGCCAGATCGAGGCCGCGCACCGCGTGCGTCTGGCAAAAGGCGAGGCTGGCATCCATGAACGGCCGCCGGCGCCCACGCTTGCGGAATTCGGGCCACGGTTCGAGGCTGCGATAAAGACGCTGTGCGCGGACAAGCCGGCAACGGTCACGTTCTATGCCGAGAAGCTCCGGCGCCTGCTCGCGGATTCCCAGCTTCCCGACGTGCGGCTGGATGCCATTGATGAGGCCGTGATCGACGGCTACAAGCAGCGGCGCACTCGGCAGGCCTCAAGGTATGGCCGACCCCTCTCACCGGCCTCTGTGAACCGGGAACTGGCCACGCTGAGGCGTCTGCTGCGCATGGCGCAAGAGTGGAAGGTCCTCGACCGCGTGCCTCGAATTCGGCTACTACGCGGGGAGCGCAACCGGGAGTTCGTTCTCAATCACCGACTGGAGCCCGCGTACCTCGAAGCGGCGCCGCAACCGCTGCGAGACGTGGCCGTCCTGATTCTGGAGACGGGCGTTCGTCCGGGTGAAGCAGTCGGGCTCCAATGGCCGGACGTGCGTCTGCAGCAGGCGGTTCACGCCAAACACGGCTACATCGTCATCCGCGGGGGAAAGTCGCGCAACGCGAAACGGAATCTGCGGCTCACGGCGCGCGCGGCCGAGATGCTGAGAGCGCGAAAGGCCGGCTCGAAATCAGCCTGGGTGTTCCCCGGTGAGACTACCGACTCTGCGATTCTGGGCACGTCTCTGGACCACCAGCACGACGTTGTGCGCACGGCCCTGATCTTGCCGAAAGACTTCGTGTTACACTCGCTTCGGCACACCATGTTGACCCGTTTGGGCGAAGCTGGCGCGGACGCGTTCAGCATCATGAAGATTGCCGGCCACAGCAGCGTGACGGTATCGCAGCGGTACGTTCACCCGACGCCGGAAGGCATGGATCGCGCATTCGAGCGGCTGGAAAACCTGAACGCGGCAAAGTTCGAGCAGGCTGAAGCGGAAGTTCGGGCGGAAGCGTCCGTGGGGTCCAAGGTCCCTACAATTTCCACTACAGTCCAACAGCGAGGCCACAAGAAATCCTCGCAAGTTATTGTAATTAAACGTTAGGGCCCTTAGCTCAGCGGTTAGAGCAGCGGACTCATAATCCGTTGGTCGCAGGTTCAAATCCTGCAGGGCCCACCAGTTGCTTCAGTCAGTTACCGGCTACCGGATGATCCTGAGGAATTGCGATCACTGCCCGTGCTTGTAGATCTCGCCACGAGAGCCAATCTTCGCAACGATGACATCAAGGCCTTCCACGTGAAACAGGATTCGAAGATCTCCGACTCTTGCCGATCTCTGGTCGTTCCGGCCCTTCAGCGGTTTTGAATTCTGTGGGTCGAACGGATCGGCCTTCAGCTTTTCGAGCTTCTGCCGCAGCCGGTCACGGGTCGGTGCATCGCACCGCTCGAAGAACTTCGCTGCCGTCCGGGAAAGTGAAACGCTGAGCGGCTCACTTCAGCGGATCGAGTCCAGTGGAACGGTCTCGCCCCGCCGGTGCTCCTCCATTGACGCGGCCATCACGTCGTCAAGCTGCGGGTCGAGCATCGACTCCAGCGCCACCACGCAGTCCTTCACCTGCTCGTTGCAGGTTTCGAGCCAACGAAGCGGCTCCGCTGTATCCGGATCGTCGAAGTAACCCAGTTGCCTGGCGGCAGCAAGCATGTCGTCAGCCATGCGCTCAAGCGGAAGCAATTTGGAGTGGACCGCCTGAGCCAGTTCTACGTTGAATGAGGCGGATTGCACGACGCGCTCCGTAATGTAGAGTGCCGCCGAATACGGCCCAAGCATGTCGAGGACAGCGCGTGGAAGCAACCGCCTCGCGCTCGAGCCAACGCCGGAGATGTTTTGGATAGCAGCGCTGGCCAGCGCGGCTTGTTTCTCGATCTCCTCGCCAATGATTCCGGAAGTGGACATGGGAACGAGCCCTCTCAGTCATCAGGACACTCGGCAAAGCCCTTTTGTCGCCGGCCCAATTCACAGACTAATCAGGGCAGCCCACTGAGGTGGCTCCGCCCGCCGTTCTGATACCATCGAGTTTCAAGTAGTGCTCGATGGCCGGGGCTCGGCCTGCCGGGTCCGGCTCTCCTGTAACATCATCCCGACAACTGGAAATCCTATGGCAAAACTCTCAATCCGCGATCTGGACCTCAAGAACAAGACTGTCTTCATACGCGTGGACTTCAACGTTCCACTCGCACCCGGCGGCCAGGAGATTACCAGCGACAAGCGCATCCGCGCCTCGCTGCCGACAATCAGGTACGCGCTCGAACAGGGCGCCGGCGTCATCCTGGCCAGTCATCTGGGCCGCCCCAAGGGCAAGCCGAATCCGGAGATGAGCCTCAAGCCGGTGGCCGCGCGCCTGGCGGAACTGCTTGGCAAGCCCGTCAAAATGGCGCCCGATTGCATTGGCGCCGAAGTGGCCGCGCTGAAGCCGGCGCCGGGCGGAGTGCTGCTGCTCGAGAACCTGCGCTTCCACCCACAGGAAGAGAAGAACGATCCCGAATTCTCGAAGCAACTGGCCGCGCTGGCGGACCTGTACGTCAACGACGCCTTCGGCTCGGCCCACCGCGCGCACGCCTCCACGGTCGGGATGATTCAGTTCATGCCCAAAGCCGCGGCCGGCCTGCTGATGGACAAGGAACTGGAGTGGCTGGGCAAGGCCACCACGAATCCCGCGCGGCCCTGCATCGCGATACTGGGCGGCGCCAAGGTCTCCGACAAGATCGAAGTGATCCGGAACCTGCTGAAGTTTGCCGACGAGCTGCTGATTGGCGGCGCCATGGCGTACACGTTCATGCGCGCGCAGGGCAAAACCACCGGCCGCTCGCTGGTTGAGGAAGACAAAATCGACCTCGCCAGGGAGCTGCTCGCCACCTCCGGCGGCAAGCTGAAGCTGCCCGTGGATCACGTGGTGGTGGCCGAACTGAAGGAAGGCGCGCCCTTCGACGTGGTAGAGACCATTCCCGGCGACAAGCTGGGCGTGGACATCGGGCCGAAGACCATCGCGTCCTTCGAAGCGGAAATCGCGGCCGCGAAGACCATCATCTGGAACGGGCCCATGGGCGTGTTCGAGAAGCCCCCGTTCGACAAAGGTACGGTGGCGCTGGCGAAAGCGGTGGCGAAATCGGGCGCGGTGTCGGTGGTGGGCGGCGGCGATTCCGAGAAGGCCATCAAGTCGGCGGGCGTCTCCGACAAGATCACGCACATCTCCACCGGCGGCGGCGCATCGCTCGAGTTCCTGTCTGGCATCGAGCTGCCGGGCGTGGCCGCGCTCAGCGACAAGTGACGCGGGGAATTTCGGGGACGGAGGTGAACGTCGCCGAATTAGGTTTCCGGGTACGATTTCGTTTTGTAGATGCCCTGGTCCGGGTTCCAGAAAGCGAATCCGTGCTGCTCGGCGATCTCCAGACCGGGGCGCAGACCCGCCTCGCGCAGCACCCGGTCTCGCGCCGCTTCGTCCGTATAGTCCTCGAAGTCGAGTTTGTGCATGGCGCGAATGAGCCCGTCGTAGTCGCGGCGGGTGTGCTCCATATAGTAATCGGCATCGCCGCCGCCGACGTGGTGCAAGTGCAGGTCGTGGTCGAGCCCGAAGGTTCTGATCTTCCAGGTGAGATCGGGCCCGATCCACCACTGCACCGTGTCGGGGGTTTCGCGTTCGGCGGGCTCCCGGCGGCCTTCGATATAGCTGCTGCGTATATCCAGAATGGCGAGGACCAGAGTTCGCCGGTTCATTGGGGACACAGGCAATTCTCGCATAACAACCTATCCCCATGAAATGCGGAGGAATACACCCTCACTCGCAGCTGGAATAGAACTAAAAGCGGGGTTACTCCCGGGTATTCACTTCTGCAAAAACCAGTGTCATACTGCGTCTTCGAATGAGAAGTTTTGGCCGGCTTGGAATTTTCGTGAGCGCGGTCGTCGCGTGTGTCGCGTCGCCGGTGTACACGGTCACGGATCTGGGCAGCCTTGGTGGGAGCACGACAACAGCCTTCGCCGTGAGTGCGAACGGTCAGGCGGCCGGCTGGTCGGTGGATCCGCTGGGGAATACGGTGGCGGTGGTGTTCGGCGGCGCCGGCCCCACGGACCTGATTGCGGGCTCGTCGTGGTCGGGCGGCCAGGCGACGGGCATCAACAGACTCGGCCAGGTTTCGGGCACGGCGTGGAGCAACGGCACGCCGCACGGAGTAATCTGGTCCGGCGGGACCAGCGTCGATCTTGGCGCCGACACGTCGGCCGCGGCCATCAACGACGCGGGTCAGGTGGCCGGTTCCGGCAACCACGCATTTCTTTATCAAAACGGGGCGGGAACGGATCTGGGGACGCTCTCCGGTGGGAACTGGAGCCTGGCGGAGGGCCTGAGCGGCAACGGCGACGTCTCGGGCTATGGCGACACTGCGTCGGGAATCCGCGGGTTTGTCTGGACGCCCGGTGCAGGTCTGGCAGAACTGTCGACTCTTGGGGGCAATAGCAGCTACGGCATGGGGGTCAATGACGCGGGCGCAGTTGCCGGGAGCGCCGCTGTTGGAAGTGGTTACCTGCACGCCGCTTTGTGGCTGAACGGAACCGCGACGGATCTGGGGACGCTCGGCGGCGGCGACAGCTACGCCTATGGCATCAATGATGCCGGCGCGATTGTCGGTTACTCCTGGATTCCCGGTGACGGGATCACCCATGCATTCGTCGTTCTGAAGGGAGTCATGGTGGATCTCAACTCGCTATTGTCTCCGGCAGGCAGTGGATGGGTGATCACCGCCGCATACGGCATCAACGATCAGGGCCAGATTGTCGGGGAAGCGATGTACAACGGCCAGTCTCACGCGGTTCTGCTCGACGATCCGTTGTCCCCGCCGGCCGGCAGCGGATCGTCCGACACTGGATCGGGCGCGCCGGAACCAGCTACGTGGATTCTCGCTGGCGGGGCACTCGTGCTCGGCGGCGCGCTACGCCGCAAACTCAGCCGATTACGCTGATGTCCGGCGGTTCCGGCGCTCTGGGATCGCCCGCTTGAATCCGCTCAATCCGCTTCAATTCCGTATCGGAACCGCGGTAGAAGGCGGCGAGCTTCTGACGGATCTGCCGGCCGTCCTCAAATGCACGCAGCAGGCGTTCCGCGAGCGACTCATCCAGGCTGGCGAGGTCGGTCGCCGCGATCGCGCGCACGGCTTCATCGCGCTCGGCCAAAGCCGGCTCGATCTCGGTGACATCGAACGAGGGGCATTCGAGCAGGCGTTTGTTGGCCTGCTCCAGTTGTGCGATCGCCCTGGCGCCATCGAGCGCGGCGTCAGCCGTTGGGATTCGACTGGTATCCATACGAAGCGTAATTCATGGCCTGGATGGTGGAGGAAAGCATGTTCTGCTGGCTTTCCAGGCCCGCAATCATACTGTCCGCCTTCGCCAGTTGCAACTGCAGACTCGCTTGCATCTGCGAAATCCGCGTGGCCTTAAGAAGGGCCTGAGTGTCCAGATTCTGCGCGGCCGTGTTGTAACCGCCTGCCTCGCTCTGGATGACGCCCGAGATCGGGTCGCCCAACTGCGTGAAGTTCCCGGCAAGGGATGCGAAGCCTTTGGTGGAGGACCCCAGCCACGTGAAGGCGCTCTGAAGCTGCGAGTCCGAAAGGCTGGTCACCACGCTCGAGTCAAACGTCATCTTGCCAGTCACGCCAAGTGTGCCTGTGTGGCCCATCTGGATGCCCACGTCCGACAGGCTGCGGATGGCCCCCGTCCCCTGGTAGGAAAGAAGCTGCCGCATGTCATCCTGGACCATGCTGATGATGCTGTCGCCGGCCAGCGCCCCGCCGCCTGTTCCCACCTGCGCATTCACCTGGTCGACAAGATCGTTGTAGCTGCTCACCAGGCTGTTCAACGCGGTCGAGAGCTGGCTCGGATCCGAGTTCAACGACACGGTCACGGTCCCGCTGGGATTGGGTTTCAGGAAGTTGAGAGTGAGACCGGGAATAACGTTGTTGATGGTTGTCGACTGGCTGTCCACGCTGATGTTGCCGTTCAGCGTGAAAACCGTGTCGGCCCCCTGATTCGCCGTGGTGAGGAAATCCGTGGAACCCGGCTGGCCCGGGTTTTCCATCAGCGTCAGTGTGTTTGCGCCGGCCGTGTTCGCGGTAACGGACAGGTAGTCCGCATTGTCGGCCGAGGTGATGATGGTCGCGGTTACCGGGATGCTGTTGCCAGCGGCGTCCTTCGCCGTGTTGATGGCCTTTGCGAGCCCCACCAGGTTGTTTGTCGCGCTGGTCAGGTTGAGAGTTGCCGTCTGGCTGCCCAGCGTCAGTTTCATCACCCCACTGGCCGAGACTGCGGTCTTGTTCCCGTCCGCAAAGCCTGCCGTCGATGTCTCCGAGGCCGCCGCGGCGATCGACGTGAGGTTCGTGATCGTGTACGTGGTCGGCGACATGTTGCCGTTCACCGTCGCGGTGACGATGCTGCTGTCCGAGCTGGTGGCGGTCAGAGCCTGGTTCGCCGCAAGCGTGCTCAGGTTGGTCATCGATTGGGCCACGCTATTGACGTAACCCTGCAGAGTGCCCAGTGACGTAGCCTTCGATATCAGGCTGGCCTCCTGGCTCTGCAGCGCCGTCACCGGAAGCTGGGCGATCTGTACCGCCCGGGTCAGTATCGACTGGAGGTCGCCTGAATACTGGCTCACTCCGGTAAACACTTGAGGCGCCAGCAGGGCCGCTATCGTGGCTGCCGACGATGAGGTGGAGCTAAGAGAGGAAGCCGATGTGCTCATATGCTACTCCGCATTCTCCTCATCGTCACGAAGTTGCTCACGCAAGAGGAATACACCCTCAAATCGTGCAGGGATACGCGTGCACAATGGAAGGATGGCCACGAACCCTCAGGCTGGAAAACCCGCGACGCCGTCCATGCTGGTGAATGTCCCCCGGCTGGTCACCTGCTACTACACCGGGCAGCCCGATCCGGCCGTCCCCGCCCAGCGCGTTCTGTTCGGGACCTCCGGGCATCGCGGTACGGCGCTGGAAAACTCGTTCAATGAGGCGCACATCCTGGCCATCGCGCAGGCGATTTGCCGGTATCGCGCGCAGGCCGGCATCGACGGCCCATTGTTCCTGGCCATGGATACCCACGCGCTATCCGAGCCCGCCTTCGCCACCGCGTTGGAAGTGCTGGCCGCCAACGGGGTGGAGGTGATGGTGGATCTCGACCTCGCCTGGACGCCGACCCCGGCCCTTTCCCACGCCATTCTCACGTACAATCGCGGACGCCGGAGCGGCTTCGCCGACGGCATCGTCATCACACCCTCGCACAATCCGCCCGAAGACGGCGGCTTCAAGTACAACCCGCCCAACGGCGGGCCCGCCGACACCGACGTGACGAATTGGATCCAGAACGAAGCTAACGGCATTCTGGAAGCGGGTCTCGACGGAGTGCGTCGCCTGCCGTACGCGCGCGCCATCGGCGCTGGTACGACGCATCGGCACGATTACATCACCGCCTACGTCGCCGACCTCGGCTCCGTGTTGGACATGGACGCCATACGCGGCGCAGGCCTGAAGATCGGCGTGGACCCGCTGGGCGGCGCTGGCGTGCACTACTGGCCGCGCATCGCCGAGCACTATTGCATCGCGCTGGACATCGTGAACAACCAGGTGGACCCCACCTTCCGCTTCATGACCGTGGACTGGGATGGCCGTATCCGCATGGATTGCTCCTCGCCATACGCGATGGCCAGTCTGATCGCCCTTAAGGACCGCTTCGACATCGCCTTCGCCTGCGACACCGACCACGACCGCCACGGCATCGTCACGCGTAGCGCCGGGCTGCTGAATCCCAATCACTACCTCGCCGTCGCCATCTCGTATCTGTTCGCCCACCGTCCGGGCTGGCGCGCCGATTCGGGCGTGGGCAAGACCCTGGTGAGCAGCAGCGTGATTGACCGCGTGGCCGCCGATCTCAAACGCCGCCTGATGGAAGTGCCGGTCGGCTTTAAGTGGTTCGTGGATGGGCTGCTGGACGGCTCGCTCGGCTTTGGCGGCGAGGAGAGCGCGGGCGCGTCGTTCCAGCGCCGCGACGGCACGGTCTGGACCACCGACAAGGACGGGCTGGCTCCGGGCCTGCTCTCCGCCGAGATGACCGCGCGCACGGGGCGCGATCCTGGCGAGCTCTACCGCAAGCTCACCGAGCGCTTCGGCGACCCCGTCTACGAGCGCGTCGACTCGCCCACCACGCCCGAGCAGAAGGCCGCGCTGTTGAAGCTCGCGCCCGAGCAGGTGGAGGCGAAGGAGCTGGCCGGCGAGCCAATCCAGGCGATCCTCACCAAAGCGCCCGGCAACGGCGCGCCGGTGGGCGGCGTGAAGGTGGTGGCGGCCAGCGGCTGGTTCGCGGTGCGCCCCTCCGGCACCGAGGACGTGTACAAGCTGTATGCCGAAAGCTTCAAGGGCAGGGAGCACCTCCAGCAGTTGCAGGCCGACGCCCGCGCGCTGGTGGCGGCGGTCACTCCGAAGGTGTGACCTGGGTTGTGGGGCAGCTTGTTAAGCTGTTGCGATGTTCGCCGGCGCACAGAAGCAGGAAAGAAAGTGCTACCGGCGGCAACGGTTTTCCAATAACATACGTGGCACTTTCGAGAGTGCGGCCGATTGTCAATCGGCCAAACAGGCTGACCGTAGATCCACAGCGGCCGGCCATCCGCACAATTATTTATCGTTCACAATGGAAACGGCCTGGAATCCTCCGGGTCTCCGCCACGTCTCTCGGGATGTAAGGGAAAAGGGGCCCTTCGGTCATGCTCCAAAGATTCGCATCCACGGCGTTCGTGGTTGGCGCGCTGGTCACGGCGTTGATGCCGGCAGTCGGCCTGGCCCGGGATCACGGCGGTAACTCCGGAGGCGGGCGCGGTAGTCACTCCGGAAGCTCGGCGCGAAGCTATAGCAACACGCGAAGCTATAGCAACAGCGGTCAGCGCTTTTCCGGCGGGAGCCGCAGTTACGCCCCACGCGGTTCTTACGGCGGAAGCCGTTACTCCGGAGGACAGAGCTACGTGAGCCGCCGCGGATACGACGGAGGGCGTGGATACTCGGGTGGCCGGAGCTACTACGGTGGCGGCTACATCGCTCCGCGTTCGTACCGGCGGCCCGTCTATCGCGGGTATTACAATGGGGGCCTTTACCTGGGTTACGGCGCTCCTTATGGGTACATCTACGATCCCGGCTACGCCTACGATCCCGGCTACTATTACGGACCGGCCCCAGTACCGCAGGCCTGCCCCGATGGCGCATATGATCGGTATGGTAACTGGGTCCCCGATCCCAACTGCTATTCCTACAGACAGCAGTATCCGCCGCAGCAGAACTACAATTCCAATCCACGGCAGTATGCTCCGCCGCGGCAGAACTACGATCGCAATCAACAGTGTCCGCCGCAGCAGCAGAACTACGATCCCAATCAACAGCAGGATCAGCAGCCGCAGCAGAACTACGATCCCAATCAGGATCAACCGTACGATCGATAACCCATAGGCGGCACTTCGTATGCGCGGAGGCGTATTCGCTCTCCTGGCTCTTCTGATCGTGCTTGCCGGAGCCGGCGGCGCACAATGGCGGCGCTTTGGCGAAGGGCGACCAGCCATCGCCCCGTCTTCTCTTGCGCGCGACATGCTCGCCGCCCACAGCGCCGTGCGAGCGCGTGTGGGAATGGCTCCTCTGAGATGGTCTGATCGGCTGGCCGCACGTTCGCAGGACTGGGCCGGCACTCTCCTGGCGCGCAACCAATTCGTCCACCGCCCGAACTCGGTTTACGGCGAGAACTTGTTCGAGATCGCGGGCGCAACCGCATCACCCGCGCAGGTGGTCGACGCGTGGGCCGCGGAATCCCGGAACTACGACTACAGCTCAAACAGATGTCGAGGCGTGTGCGGGCACTACACGCAAATCGTCTGGGGCGACACCAAAGAAGTGGGATGCGCAGTAGCGCGGGGCGGAGGACGCGAGGTTTGGGTTTGCGACTATGATCCGCCAGGCAACCGGGTCGGCAAGCCGCCCTGGTAAGCCGCCGTCACCCAAACGGTCGAGGGCGGCTGGTTCCCAAACTGGATCGGGCAGCAGCAGCTTCGCTCGTTTCGCTTCGCGGGAGACCAACTGATCCTGGAAGCGGACACACCCGCCTGGCACGCTACTCTGGTCTGGCAGCGTGCCCCCCCGGCACTCCCGCTATTTGGCGATCCCCACCTGGCTCAGCAACCACGCGTACTCGAAGGCCGTGTCGTGCAACCGGTCATACCGCCCGCTGGCCCCGCCGTGGCCCGCCGGATCCATCTTGATCTTCAGCAGCAGCGGATTGGAATCGGTCTTCAACGCGCGCAGCCGCGCCACATACTTCGCCGGCTCCCAGTACATCACCTGGCTGTCGTTGAAGCTCGTCGTCACCAGGATGGCCGGGTACGCGCGCTTCGCCAGATTGTCGTATGGGCTGTACGACTTCATGTAGTCGCATGCGGCCTGCTCGTTGGGATTGCCCCACTCCAGATACTCCTCCACGGTCAGCGGCAGCGTCGCGTCCATCATGGTATTCATCACATCGACAAACGGCACCGCGGCATGCACCGCCTTGAAAAGGTCCGGCCGCATGTTGACCACCGCGCCCATCAACAGGCCGCCGGCGCTGCCGCCTTCGATCACCAGGCGGTCGCTCGACGTCCACTTCTGCCCAATCAGGAATTCCGCGCAGTCGATGAAGTCAAAGAACGTGTTCTTCTTCTTCATGAGCATGCCGTCTTCGCGCCACTTCTCACCCATCTCGTCGCCGCCGCGGACGTGCGCGATCGCGTAGGCCATACCGCGGTCCAGCAGGCTCACTCGATTGCCGGTGAACGTGGGCGGCGTGCCAAAACCGTAGCTGCCATAGCCATACAGGAACAGCGCCCCCTTGCCATCGCGCGCGAAGCACTTCTTGTACACGATCGAAATCGGCACCCTGACCCCATCGCGCGCGGTGGCCCACAGCCGCTCGCTGGCGTACTGCTTCGGGTCGTACCCGCCCAGCACTTCCTGCTGTTTTCGCAGCGTGGATTTCCCGGTGATCGCGTCATAATCGAACACGCTCGGCGGCGTCACGAAGCTCTGGTAGTTGTATCTATATGTATGCGATTCGTAATCCGGCGTGCCCCCCGGCGAAACCGAATACACCGGCTCCGCATACGCGATCTCCTTCCACGCGCCGGTTTTGAAACTGTGAATGCGCAGGTGATCCAGCGCATCGCCCCGCTCCACCACCACGGCGAAGTCCTTGAACAGGTCGATACTCCGGATGCGCATGTTGTCGCGCTGCGCCACGAACACCTTCCAGTTCTTCGGAGCCGGGTCCTTCACCGGCGCGGTCATCACGGCGAAATTGCGGCCGCCCCGATTGGTCCGGATGTAGAACAGCCCTTCGCGATGGTCCACGTAATAGCGGTGGCCCTTCTCGCGCGGCAGAAACACGGCGAATGGGTCCGCTGGCCGTTCGGCGCGCAGGTACCGCGCTTCGGAGGTGTCCTTCGCCTCGCTGCGCAGCACCAGGTATTCCCGGTCGCGCGTCTTGCCGATGGAGATACCGTAGAGTTCGTCTTTCTCGTTGTAGATCTCTTCGAACTTCGCGTCGCCCAGTACATGCCGCCACAGCTTGTCGCTGCGCTTGGTGATGGCGTCCTCGGTCACCAGGAACAGCGTCTTGTTGTCCGCGGCCCACGCCAGCGAAGTGACGCGCTCGGTGGTGTCGTGCAGCGTCAATCCGCTGCGCAGATCCTTCACGCGCAGCCCGTACTGGCGGAAGCCGGTGTAGTCGATCGTGTAGGCCACCAGATTCTGGTCGTCGCTCACCTCCAGCTCGCCCAGCCCGACGAACTTCCTGTCCCTGCCCAGCTCGTTGAGGTCCAGCAGCACCTCCTCGGGCGCCTCCATGGTTCCTTTGCGTCGGCACTGGATGGGATACTGTTTGCCCTCCTCGGTGCGCGAATAGTACAGGTAACCGCGGCGCGGCGTCGGCACCGAGAGGTCCGTCTGTTTGACGCGTCCCAGCATCTCTTTGTAGAGCGCGTCGCGGAACGGCTGCAGGCTGCCGGTCATGGCGGCGGTGTAGGCGTTTTCCGCTTCCAGATACGCGGCTACCCGCGGGCTGGACTTTTCCCTCAGCCAGAAATAGTCGTCGCTGACGGTGTCGCCATGCCGCACCTCGCGATGTTCGACGCGCGGCGCGGTGGGCGGTGTCTGTGCGGCAACTACCATGGCAGAGAGCAGGCCGAAGAGGATCCAGTGAGGGAAAGACGCCATGCCCTTCAGGCTACGACAGTTCGATGTAGGGCAGGCTCTTAGTCTGACCGTCGTGCGAAGCATGTGCCCAAGTCCCTGCTCATCACGCAGGATAGTCAATCGCAAAGCAGCCTTCATCTCTATTTCTATTAGTGTCAGTGAGTTAGCAGCGTTAGTGACATATGTGACATCATTGCTGATGTCAGCTATTGACATCATAAGACATCTTGCTGTATCATTACGGTGATGGATTTCTTCTCACGAAGATCCGCGAAAGGAGTTGGCTCTCGATGGCAAAAACGCAACGGGTAGTCTTCAGCTTCGACGAACGGAGCTTGGAGAGTCTGCAAAAGATCAAGGAGCAGGGACGGTTTACATCAATGGGCGAAGCGGTGAGGGAATCGCTTCAGATCAGTCGCGCGCTCCAATCACAGGCGAACCAGGGGTTCAGCGAAATAGTGGTGCGGAACCCCGAAACCAGCGAGGAGCGCGTGATCGTGGTTCCAGCGCTCCAGGTGTCCCCAACAAAGTAGGAGTTATGGCGGGAGATGGCAACGAACCACAGGGTGCCCGAGCTGACTCACGATTGGGTGACGATGTTCTCGATGGAGGCGAGGTCCAACCTCTTCAGGATTATCCCGTTGCTGAGCAACACAGGGCGAACACGGCTCGTTACCTAGCCCTGTCGTTGGTTGCGATTTTGGCACTCAGCGTCCTGTTTCAATATGCGTCCACAATGATTCTGATCTACACGGGGAAGCTGGAGGGCATCCCGAACCTCGACAAGACATTCAACATCTTGATGCCGTTGCTGTCTGGCTTGGTAGGTGGGGCAACGACCTATTACTTCACGAAGGAGAAACGATGACCACGACAACGAACCCTCATCTGACCAAATCCCGACCGACACAAACCGGCGTCGACGTAAAGAACGTCTTGAATTGCTACGAGATTCTGAACCCTCAGAGATTCTCCTTGCCGGTCAACATATATCGTGTCGAGTTTGCCGACTCGTCGAAACAGACTCACGAGAATCGGGGTGAAGCCAGGGACATAATCTGGAAGCTAAAGAGAAGCGACTTCCGGAGCCAGTGGCGCGGATGGGGCTTTGTTATCGATCTGAATCCGTTCGAGGTGGCCGTGCCCCAAAGGTGGCAGCTCGCTCGACCGGTAAGGACGGCCGAATACTCTGTAATTCTGAATCGGAGTTTCGCGGCGACTGTCGGGGACGCCCAGGGCGGCGCGGTCATCGCTGGCGCGCTACGCGAGTCCATCAAGAGGCACTTCAAGGAAAACCCCGCTCCGGAACTCGGCGAGCTCTGGCAGGACTTTGATGCTTTCTGCCAATATCCGGGCAACGACTGGGGCCAGGAGTACCTGATGTGCCGACGTTTCTCCACCAGCGTCAAGCAGTTGGCTGGCGGTCGGCTTGTCCTCCAGACCAATGTGGCAACGACATCGGTCGACGGCAAGTGCTTTGCGGATTACTACGAGAACGGAGGCCTTCAGAGCCTTGCCGAAATGATCGAGGCGAAACGAGAATCCAGAGTGACGCGACAGAACCGGCCCATTGGTGTTCGTGTCTTGCATCAACCGTTGGAAGGTGCGGGAGCTACCCGGGCTTTGGATCTCGAAGACGTTGAACTCCTTCTGAGGCATGCTCAGCTTCACTCCGACGAGCAGCGGGCATTGGGCAGGCCGACGCTCCGGTGCCGTCCGTTCGGTGGAACGTCCATGGAGGTACCCACATGTGAGCTTCGCCTCATTCTTGGGTCGCAGATCACGCAGGAGGACCATGCCGAGACGATCATAGAGCCTGCGGATCGCTGCGAATGGATGCGAAAGATCCGGGATTTCGTCGCGGGTTGCCAGATCGAGGGCGGGACGCTCCAATTGGGCACAGAACTCGTTGACATGGACGATCTGGACCATATCGTTGTCCTGCCGCCCGCGGTCCGCGTCCGTGGCGAAGGAGGGCGCGAGGTTCTTGTGCCGGGTCCGAATCAGGCCAGCGAACGAAGCCTTCAGGATAGAGCGCGGGTACGAATGGCTCACATCCGCGACCACGGCTTTTGGGAAAGGCGGTCCATCAATCCTGCATTAGCATGGCCGGCCAAGTTGGACCGGCAACGGGGCGATCGTTTGAAGGAGCATCTGGAGGCGATCCTTTTCGATCAGGGAATTCAAGCCACGTTTTCTTTAGTGCCGTTCCACAATGCCGATGAACTGCGGGCCAGCGTCGAGCGGGATGGCTACGACACTGTGCTGGCAGTTTTGCCAGAAAGCTGGCGAGCGCCTCGATCGGGGAATGACACCCACGAGCAACTTAAACGGCGGCTCGACGTTCCTTCCCAGTGCATTTTTCACGATCGCACGCTGCAACTTCAGGTGGCCAGGCAGGAGTGGGCTGTCATCAAGAAGATGGACGATAGGCAGGTGAGACGGACACGTCAGGCTTACGAGCTGTGCGTCGGCAACCTCCTGGTCAAGCACCACTGTTTTCCTTTCGCGCCGTACGATCCGTTTCACTACCAGGTCCACATCGGGCTCGATGTTGGCGGTGTTCACAATACGCATGCGGTCTCGTGTCTTGGCTACGGCTTCCAGCGTCCAACAGAAGGACTGTTCTTCCTGCCCGAGGAAATTCCAATCGAGACACAGAAAAAGGAACCCATCCCGACAGAGTCGCTTTTTCGAGGTCTGATCCAGATGTTCGATCGGGTCCACGCCGAACTGACCGCGGTGGGCGTCGTTCCCGATTTTGATTATGTCCTGTTCCATCGAGACGGTGCATTGCTGGGTGACGGCGACGCTTGGAACGAGCGCGATGCACTCGTCATGCTTCACGGCGAACTGCGCAAGAGAGGCTGGGTCAGTGGAGATGCGCGCTGGACGGTCGCCGAGATCTCGAAAACTGCCGAGCATTGGCGTCTGTTGCGGGTTGGTGCTGGACAGGTCCGCAATCCCCTGGTCGGCTCCGTCGTGTTTCCGTTCAATGATCCAAACACGGCGCTTGTTGCCACGACTGGGGCGCCCTATCTGTCGCAGGGGACGGCTTGCCCACTATTGGTGAGAGTAGTGGACATTGTCGGCAAGGCGGATCGCGAGCACGTGATTCAAGATATCGTCTGGCAGGCCGATCTCTGTTTCACCAAGCCTGACATGGGCATGAGTTTGCCCTGGGTGCTAAACGTGGCCGACAAGGGTGCGTTGCAGTTGTCGAAATCGTATAAGATCTCGGGCGTCACGGCTTGAATGAGTCGGCGATGGCTCGAACTGTCTCGGACTCCCAACGTGCATAGTCCTCCCGGCCGTTACGAGAAAAGACAAGCCACGCGCTTACTAGGAGATCAGTCCCCAATCCTCGATCTCCAGAACCACCCACATCGGCCGTCAGTCGTGAGATGCGGGTGTTAGCCCAGCGTCGCAGGCCTAATTGCTCGCAGAACTGGAAGGCCCCGTCGATCAAGGCGTCGATCGCCTCAATATCAGCGAGAAAATGGTAGCGGTTAGTCTTCTCGCTCCGCCTTCGTGACGATCCCCAGGAGTCGGATAGTCTTTGCAGCGCTTGGGAATGTTCCTCGAACCGCAACCGGTGGGCGGCCTTCAGCAACGTGGTGACCCGCACTGCATAAGGTGGGTGGACCATCGAAACCTGGTATGGGTTCTGGTCGCCATGTCCGAGCAGATCTTCGAACACGGCCAGGTACACCGGGCCGAGAACCCACGCAGCCACCAGGTCGGCAATCAGCTCGTGAGCCCAATTCCGATGGTCCACGGTCGGCATCCAGAACCGTCCGAACTCGTCCAGCGCGCTCCGAGACGCGGCCCGAGCCCGGCCGCGGTCCGCTATGGCCGCCAAGCGCCGTCGGCGCACGGCGGCAGTAACGGCCGGACTGATCAAGGGGAGCAGAAGATCGTCGTATCGGAACATCAGGCTGTGTGCCAGTTCATGAGCGATCCACGGATAGTCGAGCAGGGCGACGTACCCGAGGTCATCCTCCCGGGGAAGACAGATCAGGTCGACCACGTGGGATTGACCCATGCCCGAATCAGAGCGGGCCTCACTCAGGGGCATTGGAAGCCTCGCGTATCCCCACTGAGTCTCGTAGTAGGGAACAATGATCGGCGAGAAGAGTTTCTGGTCGCTCCAATCCTCTGACATTGCCCGTATCAATCCTGCGTCAAACCAAAAACGGTCGCCATAGGTCTTCGGCAACGATGCGACGATTGTGGACACGTAGCCGCATAGGCGACCCAATTCGTCCTCAGCCATCTCCCCGCGCAAGTGGGCTATTCTCGCCGTGTCCAGCGCGCCCTTGAGCTCCCGGGCAACACACTCCAATGGTGACGTGACGAGTTGCTCTACCGCGGCGTAGGCTCTCGCGAGCGGATCGTGTAATCTTCGTGGTGCCCTTGGCATGTCTTCAGGACAAAGTGACGCGAATAAACCTCACGGAAGCCGTATTGACGGCATGCCTTACCCGCGTGATCCCACCGGTGCGACACTCCAATTCTACTCACACGCGAGGTCGATTGTGCTCATCTCGCTAAAGATCGCAAATACCACAAAGCATGCGTGTGCCAATGCTCGTGAATGCCTCCATGCAAAGCCGCGGTGAGGCAGTCCTTCGAAAACCGCCCAATGCTAACCCGCCCTCTTCCAGTCACTTGCAAGAATCGCCTGTGCAGAAATCGCGCGGAGAAGAGCGGTTTTCATCCCCTGCTGTGGCTCCTGCCATGAACGGTTCACAAAAATTTACCCCCTCCTAACCACCCACCCATCAACAACTTCCGCCCCACCCACCCCAGTCGCCCTACCCGCCCCGTGCTACCGTGGTCCCGTCATGGCAACCGAATCTCAGCTCAACGCGAATCGTAAAAATGGCCTCGCCAGCACCGGCCCCCGCACCCCGGAAGGCACAGCCGTTTCCAGCGCCAACGCCACCAAACACGGCCTCTCCGCCGGCTTCCGCGTTTTCCCCAACGAAAATCAGCAGGAGTTCGACGAATTAGTCGCCGAGTACCACCGCACCTTCGCCCCCACCGCCATCCACGAGCAGTTCTTTGTTGAAGAGATGGCTCAGGCGCGCTGGCGTCTCGCCCGATTCCGCCGCCTCGAAACCGCCGTCATCGACCAGATGATCGGCCTCGCCAATGCCGCCGATGGCGACTTCATCCTCGCCGCTGCGTTCATCAATAACACCGCCGGCCCCATCAAAACCCTGCAGCGCTGCGCCGCGGACGCCGAGCGATCCTACTACCGCGCCCTCCGCCAGCTCGAGGCCTGCCGCAAACAGGACGCCGCCGATGCCGACGCCGCCGAAAAGCCCGCCGTACGAAACGAACCCAATTCCAGGCCGCCCAGCGCCTCCGGCCACGCCAACGGAGCGCCACTCGCCAGCGGAAATCCCTTTGACGACGGTGGTTGGAAGATGTAGGAGGATAAGGGTGGCCCAGGCTTCAGCCTGTGAACTACCGCAGGCCCCGCCCGCTAACCAGATAAAGAGCGAAGCTCCCCAGCCAGTGCCCGCCCTCGTAGTGCTCGCTACGAATGCTCTCGAGGCCAGCCGCCCGAAGCCTGCCGGCCAGCGCGGTCAGCGGCGCGCGTCGGGCGTCGTCCGCGGGCAGTCCCGACACGATCCCTTCCAGCATCCACGCGCGGCTGAGGTTGAGGCCGGCCAGGTGATAGAGCTTGCCGTCGGTGAAGTCGGTGACGCGGGTCGGTTCCAGATCCACGCGCGGTAAAAACGCGCTGAACCAGCGGGCGAACTCGGCGGGAGGCAGAATCCGCCGCACCACATCGGCTTCGGCGAGGCACGGCGAGAGAAAATCCTCGCCGGAAGGCTCGTAGGCGATCGGGCACGCCGTGTCTTTCAGGTAGTAATCCCGCGCGCGCCCTTCCACCAGCCGCGCGAACTCCGCATTCCCCGCCCCGCGCGCATAATCCAGCATCAGGCCGAGCCCGAACGCGGTGTTGTTATGCTCGCCGACTCGGATCGGGTACGCCAATTTCGGCAGCCAGGTGGAGATGCGAGCAATCGCCGCCTGCTCCAGCGGACCCAGCGTAACCGACCACTGGCGCACCTCCGGGTCGTCGCTCTCGCGCAGCTCGGCGGCCAGTTGCAGCAGCCACGCCAAGCCATAGGGACGCTCGAAGGTATTGCGGCCCGTGTCATTGAGGTACTTCACTTCCTGGGCAATGTGCGCGTCGGTGAGGCTCTGCGCCACCGCCCTGCGCGCTTCCCCAGCGAACGGGGCCTGCGGAAACAGGCGAATCAGGCGGACCAGCAGCCAGTGCCCGTGAACCGAAGAATGCCAGTCGTAACAGCCATAGAACGCCGGGGTCAGCTCGCGCGGAGGTTTCACGTCGGCGTCGGAGTTCAGCGAGTGCGCGATCTTGTTGGGATATTCCTTGTGGACACAGTCGAGCGCGAGCCGGGCGAAGCGAGTTGCCTGGGTCTGGTCGAAATCGGAATCAGCCATGAGGCTCGCGCACAGGAGAAAACCGATCCGAGCCGCGACGGTCACGGAGCGGTCCATACCGCCTAGAACGGCCAGCGGCTGGCGCGCCGGTCTTTCGGGCTGGGTGCGGGGCCGGGGCCGTTGCCTACGCCGGACCCGCCCGAATACGCTTTGCTGAAGTCCAGGTCGCTCTCCTGATAGCGAACCGGGCGGTCCAGCACCATCTCGAGCGTGGTGCCCCGCGCCAGTACCGCATCGGGTCCCCGCGTCACCAGCACGCCAATGAGACCTGCCGTGGCGCCAGCCGCCGCGCCGATCCCGGCGCCCAATCCAGGCCGGCCGCCGGCCACTCCTCCGGCCACTGCGCCAATGGAAGCGCCGCTGGCCGCGGTCTCCGCCACCGTGCGAGTGTCGCCGGATTTGTTGCCTTCGCTGCGAATGGACCCCTCTTTACGGTCAAGATCCTCGTTGGCGCGTCCATCCAGACTGCCGATAGTGGCCCGGAAATCGCGCGTCACGCCGTTCGGCAGGGTCAGGGAATCGAAGCGGATGTAGAACTGGCCGCGCCCTTTCACGCGCCCCGGCCGCGTCACCCGCGTCACCGTCCCAGCCACGTAGCTGCCCACTGGGATGACCATCTTGCCGCGCAGCACAACCGGGAACACGGTTTCGAGGTACACGCGATCCCCTTCGGTGGAGTTCTTCGTGCTGACGCTGTTGATGAGACTCAGCGGGATTCGGGTGCCCGGGTCCACCACATAGTCCGGTTTGGCGGCCTCCGCGGGTTTGGCGTCCGGTGCCGGAGCAGCCGCCTGCTCCTCCGCCACCAGCCCACAAACCGCGAACGCAAATACTCCGATAAAACGGCGAATCATAACCTTTCTTCCAGTGTACTTCTATTAAACGTGCCGCGACGGCGCCCGGTTGCGACCCTCGGGGATTACAATGGCCCTTCATGGCTCAGAAGAAATTGAAGAAGGCCGTACCCGAGCAGCGCGCGGCACCCCTGTGGACCCGGCCCTGGTTTCCGTTCGCCGTGCTGGCCGTGGCGGTCCTGATCTTTTACTGGTCTCCGCTCACCGATCCCGAGACCACGCCGCACTGGGACGCCATTGACGTCCACTACAGCCTGCAGCGGTACTTCGCCGACGAACTCAGGTCCGGATCGCTGCCGGTCTGGGCCGACTACGCCTTCTCCGGCTTTCCATTTCTCGCCGATCCGCAGCCCGGCCAGTGGTATCCGCTGAACTGGCCGTTCTTCCTGATGGGGATCACTCCCAAAGCCATCCAGCTCGAGATCGCCCTGCACTGCCTGCTGGCGGCCATGGGCGCGTTCCTGCTGGCGCGACGCTGGCTGGCCTCCCGGGACATCGCTCTGCTGGTTGGATTCCTCTACGCATTCTCCGGCTTCTTCGCCGGGCACGCCTCCCACGTGGGCATGTTTCAGAGCGCGGCCTGGCTGCCGTGGATTCTTCTCGGCCTGCACGTGGCCATGGAAACCGGCGCCATCCGCGCCATCGCGGCCACCGGACTGGCCGCCGGAGTCATGTTCCTGGCAGGGCATTTTCAAACCGCGCTGTACTCCGTGCTGGCCGCCGTGCTCTACGCCGTCGCGATGCTGACCCTGAGTAGCCGGTCGGCTAATTCGGGGACGGGCGACGACATTCCGCACCGGGAAACCACTGGAAACAGATCACCGGCCGCCGCGGAATCTCGCGGCCCGTCCCCGAATTGGACGCCCAGTCACTGGAAACGCGCGGTTGCCGCACTCGCCTCTATCGCCTGCGGCGTGCTCACCATCGGAGCCATCTCATGGTTGCCCGGCTCGGTTCTGGTGCGCGAGTCCGTCCGCTCGGGCATGGACTATTCGCGGGGCACGAATGCGCCGCTGATTCCGGGCGCCCTCGCCACGCTGTTCTGGCCGAACGCGCTGGGCGCTGTCTCGGGTGCTTACCATGGCCCCGACGACATCACCCAGTTCTACTTGTACGCAGGTATCGCCGTGTTGCCCCTGGCCATCGCCGGGCTACTGGCGCCGCGCATCCGCCGCGTCGCGCTGGTCCTGCTGGTTCCGGCGCTGTGGTACGCGTTTGGCCCCGCCGGCGGACTCTATCGCGCGGTCTCGAAGCTCCCCGGTCTGGCCAGCGTGCGCGCGCCCGTGCATGCCTGGTTCGTGGTGGCGCTCGCGCTGGCACTGCTGGCCGGAGCCGGTGCAACCGTGCTGCAGAAACGCTGGCCGGGGAAGTGGCTGATCCCCGGGCTGCTCCTGTTCTGCTTTGCCGACGCCTTCTATTGGAACTCCATCGCGAACCCGCTGCCCTCGGCACGCCAGAGTTTCCGCGAGTTGTACGGCGACCGGCAGGATTCGTTCTACGGCACCGTTCTGCAGCACCTGTCGCCGGGCACGCGCCTCTACTCTACCCGCGATTCCGCCGCCGCCGGACCGTTGAACGGCGCCTTCGACATGCGCGTCCCCGTCACCTACGGCTATAACCCGCTCGAACTGGGCCGCTATTCGGATTACATCGGCGCCGCCGCATCCAACGAAAAACTGATAGACGCCCTGAACGTGTCCTTCGCGGTGATCCCGGAGACCGGCGCGGTCCAACAGCGCCCGGCGATGCTTCCGGCGTTCAGCTTTCCGCTGGCCGTTCACGCGGTAGCGGGGGCGCGGGAGTCGCAAGCCGCGCTGGCCAGCCTCGATCCAGCCCGCGACGCCATTGTGGAAGGAGGCGCGGACGGTATCGTGCAGAGCGCGAATGCAACCGCCGCCGTGCGCGAGGCCGGCGAGCACCGCTTTCGGCTTCATGTCGAGGCGGCGTCCCGGAGCCTGCTGCGCACTTCCATTCCGTGGTTCCCTGGCTGGACCGCGCGCGCCGGTGGAACGCCACTCGAAGTCAGGCCCGTTAACCACGCCATGCTGGGCGTCGTGGTGACGCCCGGCTCCGCCGACGTCGAGATCGAGTTTCACCAGCCGTACCTGGGCCTCGGCGCGCTGCTGAGTGTCCTCGGACTGATTGCGGGGATTGTGCTTTCGCTCAGGGCTGAACGGTCAGATGGATCTGCGCGGGGCTGATCTGGCCGCCGCCGCCGATGCGAATCTCCGGGTTCAGTCCGGTTCCGGCGGGCAGGCGCAGGTTGATCTGATACAGGCCGGCAAAGAAGGGCGCCACGCCGGCATAGAGCACGTCTTCCCGTGGCGCGGGCTGGCCATCCAGCAGAACCTGGAAATCGCTGCCGTTCACGAGGGGCGCGGCCGCGGTAGGAATCTGCCCCGGTTCGATGGGCGGGCTTGTCTCGCCGAGTCCGGTGGCGTAGAGGATCGCGATCTCTCCGGGACGGGCCGGTTTCGTGGTGGTTACGACAGAGCCGTCGGTGTGCGTCGCCACCACGGTTTGCGCATCCAGCAGGAACAGGGCCGGCGCGGTGTTCAGCAGCACCAGCGTCAGCAGCGGACCAGCGCGGTTCTGGCTGACCACGGAGAAGGTCGTCGTTCCAGGCAGGAACCCCGGTGGAACCAGAAAGTTGATCTGGGTGGGCGAGATGTAATACGGGGTCGCTTCCATGCTGCCCACGAAGACGCGCGTATCCGATCCCGGCAATCGGGTGGGCAATGTCCCGCTGGCGGAGAGATCGGCGGCGGTGAGCGCGACCGTGGTTGTGGACAGGTTCTGCCCGTACACCGTGGCGATGGTGTTCGCAGCCAGTGCGCCGGGCAGGCTGTCGGCGGAGTTCACCAGTGTGGTGGCGGAGTAGGTTGGGAAACCCGCGGGCGGAGGTGGACTCTGAGCCAGCGCCGCGACGCCGCAGCAGAACGTGAGGGTGGCCATTTCCCAGGAGAATCTCATCGGGCCAGCTCCTTTTCGGGGGGCGCGACGGCTTACCGCGATGGCGCCAGCCCGGCCAGCACGAGTGCTTTGCGTGCCATGGTGCTCAGCGGAAGAGAAGCGATGGAAGCGAGCGGCGCCCATTCGCACGCCCGGTCCACGGCCCTCCATCCGATGGAGGCCAGCACCACGCAACAGAGGTGATTCGTGCTAACGATGGTGTGCCGGAATTCGCCGATTTCTCTCAGGGCGCGCGCTCCCGGAACATGCTCCGGTTCGGGCAGTTCCCAGAAGCCCGCAAGCCGCGGACTATCGGCCGCCAGCCGTCGCAGGAGTACCGCCCCCTTCCGACGGATGACCAGCAGCCGGCGCACCACCAACGCGGGCCGCGGCCGCGGCGTCTTCACGGGCAGTTGGTTGTGGAGACCGAGCGCATGCGCTTCGCACCAGCTCGCCACCGGGCACTCGGGGCAGCGCGGGTTGCGAGGAAGGCAGACGGTGGCGCCCAGTTCCATCATGGCCTGATTGAAATCGCCGGGCCGCCGGGGGTCGAGTAGCGCCTGTGCGGCGGAGTCCAGACGGGAGCGCGTTGCTCTGGCACGCAGGTCTCCCTTCTCCGCGGTCACGCGCGCGAGCACTCGCCCGACGTTGCCGTCCACCGCCGCCCGCGCCTCGCCGAACGCGATGCTGGCGATGGCCGCGGCTGTGTATTCGCCCACGCCGGGCAGCTCGCGGATGGCATCATGACCGCGCGGGTACGCGCCAGCCTGGGTGATCCGCACCGCCGCCGCCTGCAGGTTGCGGGCGCGCGAGTAGTAACCGAGCCCCGCCCAACAGGCCAGCACGTCGCTCTCGGGTGCCCGTGCGAACGCCTGCGGCGACGGATATTGCGCCAGGAACCGCTCGTAGTAGGGCAGCACGGCGGCAACGCGCGTCTGCTGCAGCATGATCTCGGAGACGTGAATGGCCCACGGATCGCGCGTGCGCCGCCACGGCAAATCGCGTTTGTTCCGGTCGTACCATGCGACTAACGCTTGCCGGAACTTCGCCGTTGAGATCTCAGGCATGCGGCAGTTTGCATGGCAGCCTACCTTGCCGCGCGGCTGAGCGTCAGAACGTGTGAACGCCGGCACAGCGAAGATTCGTGAAAGTGGGGTTGTCAAGAATCCCCTCCGAAGGCCCGTAAACAAGCGGTTTTCGGCGACTACCAGACCCGGCAGGCGGGAGCCGCCACCATGGGCTGGCCCAGCTTGCAGGCGAACGCTTTCTGAAACTCCGGCATGTTCTGCACGGTTCCGTTAGCACGGTAGCGGCCGGACGAGTGCGGGTCGGTCTGCGCCAGCAGCCGCGCCGTTTCCGGTGTCTGGTTCTGGCACCAGATCTGGCCGAAGCCGAGGAACAGCCGCTGCGCCGGCGTGAAGCCGTCGATGGGCGCGGTCTCTTTCCCGTCGATGGAATCCATCAGCGCCATGAAGGCCAGCCGCAGGCCGCCGTTGTCGGCCGTGTTCTCGCCCAGCGTGAGCTTCCCGTTGAGGTGAACGCCGGGGACCGTCTCGAACTTCGTGTACTCGTCGATCAGGCATTGCGCGCGCTTCTCGAATTCCACGGCGTCGTCCTTCGTCCACCAGTCGCGCAGGTTGCCCTGGGCGTCGTATTTGCGGCCCTGGTCGTCGAAGCCATGGGTCAGTTCGTGTCCGATCACCGCGCCGATGCCGCCGTAGTTGACGGCCTCGTCGCGGCCATTGCTGTAAAACGGAGGCTGCAGAATGCCGGCCGGGAAGTTGATGTTATCCTCCTGCGGGCTGTAGTAGGCGTTGACCGTGGAAGGCGTCATGTGCCACTCCATGCGGTCCACCGGGTTGCCGATCTTGTGTAGCTGGCGCTGCACCTCGAAGGCGGCGGCGCGCAGAATATCCCCATCGAAGTCGTCGCGAACGATGCGCACGCTGGAGTAATCGCGCCAGGTATCCGGGTAGCCGATCTTGTTGGCGATGGCTTCCAGTTTGACGAAGGCCTGTTTCTTCGTCTCCGGTGTCATCCAGGCGAGCGTGTGCAGATCGTCGCTCATTTCCTTTTCGATGGCCCGCACCATCTTCAACGTGCGTTGTTTGCCTTCCGCGCCGAAGGTCTCCTCCACGTACTTCTGGCCCAGCGCTTCGCCGAGCTGGCGGTCCACGCTGTCCACGCAGCGCTTCCAGCGGGGCCGCAGTTCCTTCGTGCCGCGCAGCGTCTTATCGTAGAACGCGAAATCCTCATTCACGAACGGCTGGGAGAGCGCCGATGCCGCGGCATGCAGGAGGTGCCACTTTAGATATGCCTTCACTGTGTCCAGATTCGTCGCCGTGAGCGTCTTGTTGAGGGCGCTGAAGAAATCCGGCACGTCCACGTTGAGCGTCTCGATCTTCGGGGCGCCCACACCGTCGAAGAACTGCGTCCACTCGACGAACGGGCAGAGCGCGGCGAGTTCGGTCACGGTCATCTTGTGATAGCGCTTGTTGGGGTCGCGGCGGGCAACGCGGTCGAGCGAGGCTTTGGCCAGTTCCGTCTCCAGCGCCATCACGGCCCGAGCGTGCCCGGCGGCCGTCTCGGGAGATTCACCGATGAGCTGCAGCATGTGCGCCACGTGCTCGACGTAGGCCGCGCGCAGCTTCACCGAGTTTTCGTCGGCTTTCAGATAGTAGTCGCGATCGGGCAGGCCCAGACCTCCCTGATCGGCGTCCGCGATGGTCAAGGTGGAGTTCTTCGGATCGGGCGAGGAGCGGAAGGAGAACAGGACGCCCACGCCGTAGCGATGCAGGCGGACCGCCTCCGCTTCGATTGCACCCTTGTCGGCGATCGCATCCACACGCGCCAGCTCCGGCTTCACCGGATCGTACCCTTTCACGTTCACGGTCTTTTCGTCCATGCAGGCGTAGTAGAAATCGCCGATCTTCTGTTCCACGGCGCTGCGCTTCGCGTCGTCCACCGACGCCTTCTCGAGAATTCCGCGCAGGATCTCGCGATTGCGATCGGCCAGCTCGTTGAAGCGGCCCCAACGCGACTCGCTCGGCGGAATGGGATGAGCGGCCATCCAGTTCCCGCAGGCGTACTGGTAGAAGTCGACGCAGGGATCGGCGCTCTTGTCGAGCGCGTCCAGGTCAACTCCGGAAACCGGCTTCGTGTTCTGCGCGAGCCCCGCGGTCAGGAACACGACAAACAGAAGGGCAGTCAGTGTGAATGGGCGCACGCTCACATTGTAGTCGTTTCGATGCCGCCCCACGTCGCGATATGATCGGGGAAACCCATGCTGAGAAGATCCTTCCTGCAAACTGTGGGCGCGGTTGGGGTGGCTGGCGCAAATCCGGATTCGGGCGTCACGCGCACCCGTTACTACACCCTCGAATCGTTGTTCCTGAAGAATGGAGAGCAGGTGGCGCGCCTGCACGATTTCATGTCGCACGCGTACCTTCCGGCGGCGCGCAGGTTTCACACCGGACCCACGATCTTTCTGGAGGCTCTGGTGGCGCCGCACATGCCGCAATTCGCGATCGTCATGGGCTTCGCGTCCGCCTCCGATGCATTGTCGCTGTACACCCGGCTGCACCAGCAGGAAGGGTACAACGCCGCGGTCGAGAGATGGGAGAGCGGGCCCAACCCTCCGTACGAACAAACGGCAAGCTCGCTGCTGGAGGCGGCCGACTACTCGCCGGAGATCCCGGCCGGCGAGCCCGCGAAGCAGCCGCGAATCTTCGAACTGCGGACCTATCATTCCCCGACGTGGCGGCAGTTGGGCGCGCTGCACCAGCGTTTCGCGGGGCGCGAGGTTCCCATCTTCCATCGCAACGGCATTCATCCGCTGTTCTACACGTCGACGGTGTTCGGCGACAACCTGCCAAACCTCACTTATCTGATTCCGTTCGACGACCTGGCTGCCCGCGAGAAGGCGTGGACCGTTTTCGGCTCCGACGCGGAGTGGCTCAAGGTGCGCAGAGAGTCGGTTGCGAGGGACGGCGAAATCGCCAGTGTGATTCAGATCTCGCTGTTCAAGGCGACAGCGTACTCGCCGTTGCAGTAGGGTGGCAGGGCACGGCCCGAGCACGGCCCTGCCCCACATTAATCCAGCAGGTGGCCCATCTTCTCTTTCTTGGTCTGCAGATAGCCGGTGTTGGAGGCATGCGCTTCGACGATGCAGGGGACGCGCTCCACCACCTCGATGCCGGCGCTCTCGAGCGCCTCTATCTTGTCGGGATTGTTCGTGAGCAGGCGCACGCGGCGGACTCCGAAAAAGTGCAGAATCTCGCCGGGCATCTGATAGCCGCGCAGATCCGCCTCGAAGCCCAGCTCCTCGTTGGCCTCTACCGTATCGGCGCCGGCGTCCTGTAACTCGTACGCCCGGAGTTTGTTCATCAGGCCGATGCCGCGCCCTTCCTGATGCTCGTAGACGATCAGGCCGCGTCCTTCGCCGGCGATGAGATCGAGCGACAACTCCAACTGCGAACGGCAGTCGCAGCGCAGGCTGTGAAACACGTCGCCAGTGAGGCATTCCGAGTGGATGCGCACCAGGGGCGGCTCGCCGGACGCCACTTCGCCCATGCACAGCACCACGGCTTCCTCGGTCTGGCCGTCCACGGCGCCCTCGAATCCGTAGATCCGAAAGTGCCCGAACTGGCTGGGGAAGTCCGCTTCCGCGATTTTGGTCAGAGCCAATACAGGGGAGTATCCCGACATGGATGAACTGCTGCTTTAATTATAGTGTGCTTGCACAGCAGTACCTGCTCATCCTGATGGTGAAGGTCGCGGTGGCGGCGGCTCTGGCCAGCATCCTGTCCCGCTCGGCGGCGTTTCAACGGATGCTGGTGAGGGACGAACGTACGCTGATGCAGCGCCTCCAGCTCACCCTGATCCTCTCGCTCTCCTACGGCGCGGGCGTGGCGACGCGCTTCCTGGTGCCTGCGTATGCCGCGGTGGATCTGGGGCTGGAGGGGAGCATCGTCGCCGGTCTGATCGGCGGCTACTTCTCCGGCCTGCTCTCGGGCGTCCTGATTTCGCTGCCGGCGTTCTTCATCGGCGGCGAGTGGATGTCCATGCCGCTGTTCGCCGGCATCGGCGTGCTGGGCGGTCTGATGAGGGATATCGCGCCGGACAAGGAAGACGTTTGGCGATTCTCGCCGTTCTTCGATCTCAGCCTGTGGCAGCTCCTCCGCCGGCGTCAGGATCTGCGCCGCTCCGCCTTCCGCATTGCCTGCCTGCTGGTGATCGTCTTCGCCGAGGTGCTGCGGATTGGAGTAGCGCGCCTGTTCAACCCGCGCGGGGTGTTTACGCTGGTGGCCAACTGGCCCCGCCCTTCGCTGCTGACCGCCGCCGCTATCCTGCTGAGCACTATCTTCGCCGTCACCATTCCGCTGAAAATCTGGAACAACTTCCGCAACGAGAAGAAGCTGGAGGCGCAGCAGCGCCGCCTGAACGAGGCCCGGCTCGCCGCCCTCACCAGCCAGATCAACCCGCACTTCCTGTTCAACACGCTCAACACGGTCTCTTCGCTTATCCGCACCAGTCCGGAGGAGGCGCGCCGCATCGTGTACAGGTTGTCCAGCATCCTGCGGCGTTTGTTGCGCAACACCGAGAACTTCACGCCTCTGCGCGACGAGATCGCTTTCATCGAGAACTACATGGCCATCGAGCTGGTTCGCTTTGGCGACAAACTGCGCTTCGTGAAAGAGATCGAAGAAGGCACGCTGGACCGGCTGGTGCCCAGCATGCTGCTGCAGCCGTTGATCGAAAACAGCATCCGGCACGGCCTCAGCAGCAAGGTGGACGGCGGCACGGTGCGGGTGAGCAGCCGTCTGGAGAACGGGCGCATTCACCTGCTGGTGGAAGACGACGGCATAGGCATCTCCGAAGCCAGGCTGTCGCGCTTGTTTGAACTGGGCATCGGCATCAGCAACGTGAACGAGAGGCTGAAGGTGCTCTTCGGCGACGGCTACAAAATGTGGATCGACAGCAAGCCGGGCGAAGGCACGCGCACGGGCATCGAGTTTCCGGAGCTCCAGGCCACGGTGGCCGCGGCATCATGACCACTCCGTCACCGTCGTGGCTCGGTAACTGAGCCGCGACCGTCAGAGAGCGGTCCGCGCGCGCGGTGTGGCCAGAGCAGTGGAGTCCGCGCCTTGTATTCCACATACCCGGGACCGAAGCGCATTTCGAGTTCCCGCTCCTCGTACGCCTTGATGAAGAAGATCCAGCCGGGCGCCACGCTCACCGCCAGCCACACGAGGAACCACAGCGACTGGCGCCACAGCCCCAGCGAGAAGAACCACGCCAGCGTGCAGAGCAGCATCGGATTCCTTGTCCAGGCGTACATCCAGTCCGTCGCCAGCCGGCTGGAGAGTTTCGCCGCAAAGGGAGCGCCGAAGCCCCGCACGGCGAGGTTCAGCACGGTGAGGAACGTGGCGAAGCCAGTTACCATGAACAGCGCCAGGCCGACCGGCTGGGGAACCGGAACCACGATGCCCGGGGATCTCTGAACCAGCGCAACCGCTGGGAAAACGCCAGCTCCCAGCGCGATCATCATCGCGTAATGAACGGCGACATTCGTCCCCTCGGCCCTCTTCTTTTTTGACACAGGTCCGGCATCCAGGGCCTTCCGTCCGAACAGAGCGATGGGAAACGTGAGCAACGGAGCGCCCCAGATCAAGGCGATGTTCAGGACGCTGTTGCCTGCGGAACGGCTGGCCAGCCACCAGCACGCGACGGTCAGGGCAAGACCCGCCAGCTTCGCGACGACGGAGAGCATCTGTATCTCTTACTGCGAATCCGAGGCGAGCGATGCAGAATCCTCCACAACAAAGAGCGAAGCTTCGCGTGGCGCGGCCGCAGCACTCCGGAGTTCATCCGGACATTGTATTGCTAGCGCCCGTTCGGGCCCCACCTGGCCTTCGGGGCTTTCTTCTGCTTGTTATTGAAGGGCTTTGCCACGTAGCGCTTGCGCAGCTCCCGCCGGGAGATCTGCGCCCGGTGCGACCGCGCTTCCATGGCAGGTGCGATGCCCAGCACCAACAGCATAACCCCGCATAGAACGCGTCTCATGGCCGTACTATCGGCCGGAGATGCCGTTGGCGTTAGGGGCCGAGCGACTCAGGACTGAGGGGTCTGAGGCTTGTCCGGTCCGCCGGTGTCGCTAATAGCCTTCTTGAAGTTCCGAATCCCTTCGGCCAGACCCTTCCCCAGCTCGGGGAGCTTCTTTGGACCAAAGAGGAACAAGCCCACCACCAGAATCAGGAGCAGATGCTGCGGCTGGAGAATTCCTTCAAACATAGATATCCACCTCTACTGATGAACACGTTGGGGACTGGGTTGCTGCCAACTTGCGGCAACGTCTCGGCGCGAAGTGCGTGCGGGCAAGCGCGTCCGGAAACGCTTCTCTTAATTATGCCATGGACGCGCGCTCGGCTCGCACCAGGAAACTGTGCGGAAGCTCTCTCCGCTCCCGCGGCAGGACCGGAAACGTCCAGCGGCCGTAGTTGGCTCCCTCGCCTCCTGGCGTCGTCACCACCGGGTACCAGCCATGTCCGGCGAACAGCAGTTCCGGGTCGTCCGTACCGAAGCGCCAGGGCATGCCATTGGCCGCCAGCATCTCCAGCGCCATCTGCGTCCACGGGCTGGTGAAGAAAGATGCACTGACGAGGTCGGCGCCCAGGCTGCTGCCCGCGGCGGCGCATTCGCCGATCTGATCGAGGAGCCGGCCGACCTGCGGTTCTTCGAGATAGTACAGGAACCCTTCCACGATCCACACCGACGGCTCGGCGATGTGGAAGCCAGCCGCTTCGAGCGCGCCCGTCCAGGCGTCGTTCAGATCTACTCCGACGCCCACCCTTTGGCAGCGCGGCTGGGCCTGCTCGCGGTGAAGGATCTCCTCCTTCAGGTGGAGCAGTTCTTGTTGGTCGAGTTCGTAAAGCCGCGTTCCCTCGGGCCAGTGGAGGCGGAACGCACGGGCGTCCATGCCCGCTGCCACCACCACCACCTGGCGCACGCCCTCGTTGGTCGCATGGAGAGCAACGTCGTCGCAGAACCGGGTGCGCAGGGCCACATAGGTAGCGGTGCTGTCGCGCTGAGGATTCGATTGCTCCGAATGCTGGAGGATGGCCATCCCCTCGTCGCCGGCCAGCGCGCGGGCCAGCGGATCGGCGAACAAGCGGTCCACGCGCTCCGATTCACGGGCGCGATGCGCGGCGGCCCATCGCGCGGTGTGTGCAAGCAAGCGGCCGGAACTCATCGCCGGTACACCACTCCGCCCTTCATCACGAACGCCACCTTCCCGAGCACGCCGATGTCGGCGAGCGGGTCTCCAGGCACGGCGATGATGTCGGCCAGGTAACCTGCCTTGAGCGCGCCAATCTGCCCCTGCCAGCCGAGCAGCTTCGCCCCATTGACGGTGCCCGCCTGCAGCGCAGCCAGCGGCGTCATCCCGTACTTCACCATCAGCACGAACTCGCGCGCCTGGGTGCCATGAGGAAACGGCCCCACGTCCGATCCCATGGCCATGGGCACGCCGGCCGCAAGCTGCTTGCGAAACTCGCGGGCGTGGAAGTCGAGCATGAAGCGCTCGCGCGCCGCGTAGTCGGCGGAAGCGGCGTGATCGGCAAAGTATTCGGCAATCTGGAAAGTCGGCACCGCGAAGATCTGCTTCTCGCGCATGATCCGCATGGTCTCTTCACCAAGCTGTACGGCATGCTCGATGGAGACGACACCGGCCCGCGCGGCGTAGAGTGCACCTGGCTCGCCGGTGGCATGGACCGCGACGTGCGTACCCGCGCGCGCGGTCTCCTGCACGGCCGCGCTCAACTCGGCTTCGGTGAATTGATATGGCGTGGCGAATTGGTTGTCGCGCAACACGTCGTGGCCGGTCTCGTAGATCTTGATGAAATCCGCGCCTTCCTTGATCTGCTCGCGAATCACCGTGACCAGTTCGGCGGCGTTGTTGGCCCAGGTGGCGTTGGGCAGCACGTGTTGCTCGGGATTGTAGTGGATGGCGTCTTCGTGCCCGCCGAGAATGTCCACCGCGTTTCCGCTGATGCGCAGGCGCGGTCCGGGAACCAGCCCCTGATTGATGGCATCGCGCACCGCGGTATCGGCCGAGCCCGCGCCTTCGGTCCCCATGTCGCGCTCGGCCGTGAAACCGGCCATCAGGTCGTCACGCGCCGCCAGCACCGCCAGAATGGTTCGCTGCGGCACGGATTCCTGTACCGTCTGCAGGTCCTCCGCGCCCGGGTGCAGAAACAGGTGTATGTGGGCGTCCACCAGGCCCGGCAGCAGCGTACGGTCGCCCAGATCGATGATTTCGGCGTCTGGCGGGTGGGCCACGGCCGAACCGGCTTCGACAATGCGGTCGCCCTCCACCCGCAACTCGCCGGGGGTCAGCATGGCGCCGGTTTCGACATCCAGCATTCGTGCCGCGTGCAGCACGATGGTGTGTTTCGGCGCGGCGGCAGCCGCGGCGCAACTAAGGAGAATGATGGCGCAGAGGTTCCTGGTCATGGCCTTTGCGCCAAATCATAGCACTTTCAGAGTGCCTCAGAACGCGTAGCCGACCGACGCCTGTACCGTGCGCGGCGCCACGAAATGCGTGCCGCTGAAGGTGGACAGGAAATTGTAGAGCGCCACCTTGTTGGTCAGGTTGGTCAGCGTGAGACGGAACGAAACCTTGTTCCGGTTCTCGCTGCGAAGCAGATTGTCCGTTCCAAGGGCCACGTCGAACATGTTCCTGGCCTTCACGCGGTCGGGGTTATGGTCGTCGTTCTCCTGCCCGGCTTGCGGCAGCGTCAGCAGCGTGGACTTCACCACGCCGCCGCAACTGGCGAGGGGCACCGCCACAGTCGCGAGAATGCCGTTGCAGGAGAGTCCGATGTCCACCTGCTGGTTCGGCGTCAGCGCCAGGGCGGCGGCCGCGTCCGGCACTCCGCTCACCACCAGGCCGCTGTCGAAACGCCAGATGAAATCAACCCACAGTCCGTCCTTCCTGGGCTGGTAGCGCAGGTTGGTGGTCTGCTGGAAGGCCTGGTCGTGGTCGATGCGAAACACCGACGTCTGCGCCGACGCCCCGCCCTGGAAAATCAGGCCACCCACTTCCGGCGGGAAGAAGCGCGCTCGCGTGTGCCCGAACGTGGTGTACGCCTGGAAGCCATGAAAATTGACGGTGCTGAGGCGGCCGGTGACGCCGTCGAGCTTCGAGTTGTGCCACGAGATGGGGAACGTGATCGGCGTGTTGAACAGAACGTCGAAGTCGTAGGCGTTGTTCGTGAACTTCCAGAAATAGTCGCCGTCGAACATGAGGTAGCGGCCCATCTTCTGCTGCAGCCCGGCGTTGAACTGATTGCGTGCACCCGGCTCGATGGGCAGGGTCTGCGCGCCAAAGACGTTCTGCGCCAGCCCCCCGGCGCCGGTAGCGCTGGAGAGCAGCAGGTTCTCGTTGAAGGGGGTCTCGAACGTCCGCGAGTACGCGCCACGAAGGACGGTGCCCGACCGCTTCACCAGATACGACACGCCCACCCGCGGCTGCGGCCCGTTCTTCGAGACCAGGCCGTTGTACTGGTCGTCGCGGAAGCCGGCGTCGATGGTGAGCCCGCCGAACGTCATTTCATCCGTCACGTAGAAAGCCGCCTGGTTGATGGGATGCACTTTGTGGAAGTCGAAAAGCGTTCCACCGCGCGTCAGGTCGTAAGGAACCAGTCCGGGCAGCAATCCCGGGTTGGCCTGATATGAGGGATCGATTGTGCCGCAGGTGTTCGGATCCGTCACACCGGGCAGTAGCAGAGCATTGCCATTGGCGTCGAGACAAACCGGATTGAAGTTGGGATCGGTGATCCCCATGGCGAAGGTTTCATCCAGCCGCGTCTGCTGTACCTGCGTTCCAAACTTCAGATTGTGGTGGCCGTGAATTGTGGACAGATCGGCCCTGGCGCCGTAGTTGGTGAGGAAGCGGGTCTGCGACTCGGTGACCGGGGTGTCGCTGAACGGATCGCTGCTTCCGTAGTAGTTCACCTGGTCGCGACGCACGAAGGAATTGACGGTGAACAGTGTCTTCGGGCCGAAGGTATGCTGATAGCCCGGCGCCACGTTCCACGTCAGCACGCGCTCCTTCTGGTCCTGGCTCAACTGGTCGAGACTGTTGGGCACCTGGAACCAGTTGCGGGCCGCGAACAGGTTGAGGTGGAAAGCGTCGTGCTCGGTGGGCTGGTAGTCGAGGCGATCGAAGACACTCTCGTTGTTCCCGATGTCGTGGATCGGCAGGCGCTCCGGCGTGTCCAGAAAATGGCCGGTGCGAATGCCGTTGAGCGCGACGAAGTTCCCGAACTTCGGTCCGCCGATGCCGAAGGTGGCGCTTTCGTCCCAGGTTCCGAACGTGCCCCAGGCGGTTTCAAAGCTGCCGAAAGGTTGCTGCGCTCCGAGGCCCGATTTGGTGGTCGCGTTTACCACCAGGCTCGATTTGTCCCCGTACTCCGCGTCGGGCGACCCGGTAATGATCTCCATGCTCTGAATCGCGTTCGCGGGAATCTGCGTCGAGAAGACCTTGCTCTGCTGATCGCTGACCGTTTGTCCATCGAAGACGAAGCTGACCTGAGCATGATCTCCCAGCGGATGGAAGAACCCGTTGGCGTCGCCCGCGGTACCGCCAGTGCTGTTGTTGATGATGGCACTGAGGCCGGCCGCCGGGTCGAAACCGGGCAGCTTCGAGAAGGTGACCGAGTCCGTATCGGTGTGCGCCGACGTGTCCGTCTCCACCAATGCGCCGTTGGCTTCCACCTCCACGGTGGTGTTTTCAGCAGCCAGGTTCAGAGTGAGGTTGGCGCCCACCGGAACGGTGCCGCGAACGTCCACCTCCTGAGTGGCCAGCGAGAATCCCGCCGCCTTCGCGGTCAGGTGGTAGCTGTTGAAAGGGACGTTGTTGAACCGGAACGCTCCGCTGCTATCGGTCTTCGCGGACTGCTCATAGCCGGTATTCGGATTGCGCAACTCCACTGCCGCGCCGGCGATGACTGCACCGGATGGATCGGAGACGGCGCCGCCGACGGTGCCGCTGGCAATGGATTGCGAAAACGCCGGGACGGCTGCCATCAGGGCGAGCCAGATGTATTTATGAAAATGAGATACCTGCACGATCGATCTCCTAACCACGAAGTTTTGGCCAATGGACTACCCTCCCGAGAGCGGGAGACAAGAACTAGATGGAGATAGACGATGCGGGCGGACCGCGAGAAAAGCGGAGGGTTGTGAAGTGCTCGACGGGGCGCCGGTCCGCCTCCCGAACACCCGGCCAGTTCACCGTAGCGGGTGGTGCGAAGTGAACAGCGGCTACGGCCGGACCGACGGGAAGGTGACTGGCGTTACAGATGGGACAGCAGTGATTATCCGCGTCCCGGTGTTCGTGGATTACGGAAGCTGTCTGCAGGCCCACAAAACAGGTGAGCAGCAGCGCTACCAGGAGCGCTCGTCGCAGACCGCGGGATGTAAACACACGAATCACGCGCGCTTATAGGACGACGGGAGGGCATCTTCGGTTGCAGAATGTTGGCGGCAAAAAATGAGAAGGGCCGTCAACCACGGACGGCCCATTCTGCGAAGCTTCGCTTGTCCGGCTCAGGGGCGAATTACGTTCTCGGCCTGCAGGCCCTTTGGCCCTCGCTTGACCTCGAACTCCACTTCACAGCCTTCATCCAGACTCTTGTAGCCATTCATCTGGATTGCCGAGAAGTGTACAAATACATCATCGCCGTTGGAGCGCTGGATGAATCCATAGCCCTTTGCGGCGTTAAACCATTTCACTGTACCTTTTTCTCTCACTACTTATCTCCTACTCTGAGTGCACTGAGCCTCAAGCGCGGGCAGGAGCCGAATACACAACTCCGGCGCAGCCTCTTTGACTACAGAACACATTTCTTGTTGAAAACTGACCCATAGTAACCTGGACTGCACCCTGGCGGCAAGTACCAGAATGGGTCTAACGTGAAGCAAGGAAAGATTTTTTCGGATTGGCGGGCGGCCGGGCGGGGTGGCGGCGGTACCGTCTGGCGCCACGAACCGCCGGATTCCTTCCGCCAGGACCGCAATGGGGATCGTGCCGGGGATCAATACTATACAACAAAAGGATAAGCGTCTGCCGAACGACGTGCTCGCGCCGAGTGGTCTCTGGACGGGGCTCTTCCCGTCAGGTACTAGTACGTTCATCGGCAACCGCGTCCCGCCGCACCGTGGCGCCGGAGCTCGGCAATATCACACGGTGGCTATTCACTTCACCGCGAAGGTGACGCCACTCTGCGACGACACCTCGCCGATGGAAACCTGCACCGCAACGTCGCCGGTGGAGGCCAGGTCAGCCGGAACGCGCGCGTTCACCTGCATGAGGCCGGGGTAATCGGGCGCCGGGCCCGCGAACAATACGGTGGCCGGTTCGCCGCCAATGCTCGCCGTAACGCTACCAGGCCCAAAGCCGGTTCCAAACAGCACAATCACGTCCCCGCGAGCGCACGGCTGCGCCGAAGAGTTTACGCTGTTGTCCTGATTGAGCGCCGCCGCCTGCCCGACGCCGCCCGCGTAAGTGAACAGCGCGGGAGTTGCGCTGGTGGTGTCTACCGTCGCGGTCTGATCGGCCGCGCCGCTCGCCCGCACGGTGATGGCGACGGGCGCGCCCACGCTCATGGTGTGCGGCACAAGCACGTTGAGCTGCGTCGTGCCCGCATAGAACAGCGTGGCGGGCCAGCCGCCGATCTGCACCGTCACCGACGACGGATCGAACGTGCCGAACAGGCTGATAATCTCGTCGGGAGAAATGGCCCCGGGCGCGTAACTCGCGGCGCTGACTACTCGCAGGATGGCAAACACGCCTACGGAGGTCTGGGGTGTGAGCAGGCGAATGCGATTGTTCCCCGCATCCACCACGTAGATGCGCCCCTGGCTGTCCACCTTCACATCCGACGGACCGCTCAACAGAGCGCTTGCGGCAGGCCCGCCATCGCCCGCAAACCCCGCGGCGCCCGCACCCGCCAGAGTGCTCACCAATCCCGCCGGCGAAATCGAGACGATGCTGTTGTGAAGGCCGTCGACAACCAGGATATTGCCGCTCGAGTCCATCGCCAGACCGGCCGGCTGTCCCAGTCCCGTGCCAACCGTGGCGCCCCATCCCGACGAATCGAAGCGCAGCAGTTGACTGGAGTGGGACTGGGCTACATACACATTCCCCTGACCATCGCGAACGACGGCCACCGGCTGCGTCACCGGCAAAAACCTGGTGCTTCCGTCGGCCCCCAGAAACGTCACCCGGTCGCCGCCCGTCTCCGCGATGTACAGGTCGCCATCCGGATCGGCGAACAGATACGATGGCGCACTTAACTTGTCCAGCAGCGTGGAGACGGTTCCGGACGAACTGCGCTTCAGCACGCGGCCATTGCCGGTGTCGGCAATCAGCAGGCTCCCATCGGCGGCGAGCGCGACCGAGCGCGGTCCGTTCAGCGTCGCCGGATCGCCCGTGCCATACACCGTGCTGACGATTCCCTTCGCGCTCACTTCGCGGATGCGGTTCTCCCCGGTATCGGCAATGTACAGGTTGCCCGCCGAGTCGAGAGCGCACCCCGCGGGCACTGCAAATCGCGCCGCGGTGGCCGGTCCACCGTCACCCCACGCCGCGGGGCCGGTGAGACCGGCGATGGTCATATGGATTCCCGCCGCATCCACCACCTGAATCAGATTGCCGCTGGAGAAGACGACGTTCCCCGAGGCATTGAGGGCCAGCGCGCGGGCGTTGAACTGGTCTGAGCCTGGGATTGGGGAATCCGGACTCCCCAGCATCCCGGCTGCGGCCACGTACAGGCCGCCCGCGGCGGTGAACGCCACATCCACCACCTGCGGCGCCTGTGCCACGGTGGTGATGGCGCCGCCGGCAATCCTGCGCACCCTTCCGTTGCCGCTGTCCGCCACATACAGTGCGCCGTCAGCGCCGGCGGCGAGTCCCGCGGGCCAGGCCACCTGCGCCAGGTGCGCGTCGCCGTTGTCGCCGAAGAAGCCTTTCGATCCCGTTCCGGTGACGGTGGTGAGCGTTCCGCTGGAATCGAGCCGATAGACTCGCTGGCCGTCGAAATCGGAGATGTACACCGAACCGTCCGGCGCGGTGGCGACATTCCTGGGCGAGATCAGTTGCGCCGTGAGTGCATCCATTCCCGCAGCCGCCGATGTGCCGGGATCCGTGGTCCCACCGCCCGCCACGGTGGTGATGACTCCGTGGCCGTCGATGCACCGCACGCGTGCGTTGCCGAGGTCGGCGACATACAGGTTCCCGGCCTGGTCCAACGCTATTCCGTAGGGCCGGTTCAGTTGGGCCAACGTGGCCGGAGCGCTATCACCGGAGAAACCGGGCCGTCCGGTGCCGGCAATGGTCTGGATGGTTCCGCTTGCCGCCATCCTGCGGATGCGGTGGTCCGCGGCGTCGGCGATATACACATTGCCATCGCGGTCCACAGCCACGCCTTCCGGTTGCAGCAGCGGCACCGACGTGCCGTAACTGTTGTCGCCGGAAGCGTCACTACCCGCCACCGTCTCAATGGTGTATTGCGGGGCAGAGGAATCGGCCGCCATGGCCAGCGCGAACAGGAGAGGAATAGTTACTTCTTGGCGCAAAAATGCCAGCCTAAGTTCCGTGTTTTGAGCGGCGGGCGCGGACGGAGACTGTAGGCCCGTACAATCGCCTCCTCCGCAAGCCGGTCGACCGCCCCGCTCCAA
>JBEKZH010000041.1:0-49312 GCA_049510065.1 Bryobacteraceae bacterium | reverse complement strand
GGCTTTCGCCAGGCTGTCCATGTATGCCGCAAAGCGCTTCTCCTGTGGGCCTGGCGTCGGTTGTGTACCCACAAAACAATTCTACACCAGAATGTTCTGTTTATAACACAGTAGTACTAGTGAGCCTCTGCACGTCCGCAGCGCGCTGGAATCCCTTTTCTCTCCGAGCTTCCAAAACCGTTAGCTATCAGCGCGCTGGTCGTCGTGGCAGGCCTGACTACGCTCCTCGGTTTCTGGATGGCCCTCCAGATGAGCGAGGATGTCCCGGCCAGCGAGGTTAGCAAGATTGACGGGCAAGGTGCCCCCGAATCTGGATCATTTTCCGGCAGGCTGTACAATGGCTCTGACGCATGGACCCTTCGGGAGGTAACCATCCGCATTGTCCTCAAGACGTCTGATCCCGGTTCGCCGCTGCCGCCACGCCAGACGGATTATCGAATACGGAATCTGTGGATTCCGCCTCGCGAAATTCGATCAGTCGAGGCAGATGTTCTCACTCCGCGCGGTTTTGAGTTCGATAGCTGGAACATAGTTTCCGCCAGAGGACTCAAGAGTTACTGGTAGGGAACTCCTATCCGAGAATTCCGCCGAGCATTACCCGGCGTCGAGAGTGTCGCAAAGCAAGGGTATCAGGAAAATGCTCAACCCATAGGTATGGGCGCGCTTTGAATAGGCGCTTTGGACAGCATCAGGCCTGGACTTCACTCCGGCGGGTTGCAGATCCTGCACGGCGTGTACCCTCTGGCCTTCGCATCGGCGAGGCTGATGGGGATGCGGCTGCGCGCAAGGCTGCGGCAGCCATCGCGATGGTACTTCTTGCCGGTCCGCGTGATGTAGACGGTGATTGTCTTGGGGTCGGTGGACGCCCGAGGCCGGGCTTGCGAAAACTGCCGTTGTCAGCGACGTGACCGACAGGAACACGACCAACAGGAGTAGCTTTGTTCGTGCACGTTGCATGGTCGGTCAACCGCAGTCAGCGCTGGGCGACTAACAGGCTCGGAAAGTACAGGGACAGCTACAGGGACTTTCACAGGGACTCTGCTTCAAAACGCCGGGTAATGCCGGGTGACCACGCACAAGGTCGATTCCCGCTAAGATACTGTGGTCAGGCTACTTGTATCTCTGGATAGCAACCGCGAGCAAGGCTGAAAAACCCACTTCGCGCGATTCGTAATCAGCAGGTCGCCGGTTCGATCCCGGCGGGTGGCTCCAGAAAACCAACTACTCAGGTCCGATTCTGGGCCGGTCCAACCAAAACGAAAGGTGCTGCGAAAGGTTTTTGCGATGGTCCTCACAGAGCCTTAAGCGCCGTCTGGCACTCTTCTTTCTGACGTTTCAAACGCTTGTGTTCAGCATCAAGGCGGGCTTTTTCCTGGGAGAGCCGGGACTCTGAATCAGCTTTGACTCGCTCGTATTCGCTCTTCAACCTCGGCACATCTGACCGGATGCTGCTTGTGGGCAGGCGTTGAAGTACTTCATAACCGGGTGACCTTGACCGCGGCTCAAACCTGCCAACCGCTGCAAAGCTCTTATTGCGCTAATAGCGTATACTAGACGGTGGCGTGCTCGTTCCAATGACAGTGGTGGAGACTCCGGGGTTCTTACGGGAGGCCGCTGCGGCGTTAACGGAGGAGGAACGGGCTGAACTCGTTTCATACCTGGCGGCGAATCCGGACGCGGGCGATATCATGCCAGAGACGGGCGGCGCAAGGAAGCTCCGCTGGAAAGCGCAAGGCCGTGGGAAAAACGGGGGTACCCGGGCGATCTACTACTATCACGACGAATCGCTCCCGTTGTTCCTGCTCAACGTCTTCGCTAAGAACGAAAAGGCGAATCTAACCAGGGCCGAACGAAACGAAATGAAGAAGCTGCTGCCCCGTCTCATCGCGGGGTACCGGAAGAGGATGGCGAAATGAAGGGTACTCAAAGTGCCAGACGGCGCAAGCCGAGCGCGGGTAGCCGAATCATTGCGAGTCTCAGGGAGGCCGTGGACTGGGCGGAGGGAAAGAGCGTTCCGGTCCGGGTAACCACAGTCGAAGTGCCAATGATCGATGTGCGTGCCACCCGCAAACGCCTGGGGCTGAGTCAGGCGGAATTCGCAGCGAGATTCGGGTTCCAGGCCGCCACCTTGCGCAATTGGGAACAGGGCCGGACGCGGCCGGACGGCCCGGCACGCGTTCTGCTCGCTGTCATTGCACGACACCCGGAAGCCGTCGAAGACGCTCTCCGGATGGCGAGCTGAAGATTGCCCGCATCAGGCGGGCTTCGGTGTTTTTGTCAGCACGAGTAAGGCACTGTGCATCGAGGTTCGCATCCTTCCAACGGAGACCGTACAATTCTCCGAGCCGCAGGTGCGACGGCGAACAGTCGCAGGCAGATGTACGCATTCCATGCTCAGGTTGCATGTAGTATCTTCCGTGGACCGGTCAGGGGCCAGAGTAGCATTCCCAACAGCGCGACGACCGCCGCCAGGCTCACCGCGGAACAGATCCGCCGTTCCGTTCCGCCGCTGAATTCGACGTCGATGACGCACTTCCCCGGGCGGTCCGGGTCGATGATGGTCAAGCCAATCCGATCGCGCAGCACGCGCAGCGGCCGGCCGTCCACCCAGGCCTGCCACCCCGGGTCGTAGTTGATCTGCAGGGACACGACCTGGCCGGGAGCGACGGTGGTTGAGATTCTGCCGCGCTCCGGATTCGCCCAGGTGAGGGTGGCCGGAGGCAGCGACGCGTCGTCGAGGGCCGCCACGTAGGCGCGCACGGGGTCGATATCGAGTCCGTGAATCGGCTGGCGGCGCACGATGGCGGACGCCGGGATCACGTGGGCCAGCGAGGTGGAGCGAAGGGGGACCTGATAAACCGAGTCGTCGTCTTCGCGCCAGACGAGCGGCAGGAGTCCGTCGAATTTCTTCGGGTGCACGATGGGATGATAGTGATCCCGGCTGCCGGGTCCCGGCACAGTGATGGCAGCGACACCGAACGCCTTCAGCCAGAACACCGAGATGGGGCCGTCCCGCTCGCCCGCGTTCTGGCCCGAATAGACCGTGTACACGGCGACGCGTTGCATCCAGTTCGGCGCCGAGGGGTCGTGACCGGCGCTCAACTGCGGATTGCCGGCAAAAAGGTTGAACCAGAATTCGTTCTCTCCAGAGACCAGCACGCGCTCGCCGGGAAGATGTTCGCCGATCCAGCGCGCCTCGCGGAAGGCGACCGTCTGCGTGACATCCACCGAATGAATCAGGCGCCGCGAGAACTCACAGTTCTTTGCGGTGATCCACGCGAGCGCAATGACGGCGAGCGCGGTGGATACAATGGCCGCTCTGCGCGGCAGACGCCGTAGCGCTGGATACAGCGCGAATGCGGCCAGCAGGCAGACGGCCAGATCCATCTCCAGTTGATAACGATTTGGCTGCGGCAGGAAGCCGATGCCCTGCCAGTAGAACAGAATCGGGATGCCCGCGAAGCAGACGCCGAAAAGCAGGGCGAAGCGGAGCGTGGCATCGGACCGGCGGCGCACCACCGCCCACATCGCGACCAGCAGGGCTGCGAAAACCACGCCGATCAGCCTGGCCTTCCAGGTGAAGCGATAGTCGCCGCCAATCGATTGCGCGTTTGTAGCGATGAGGCGCAACAGCGAAGGCGGCAGGAAGTGGCAGATGAGCAGGTACGCGGACGCCAGCACGGCGCCGATGTGGATCAGAAGTCTCCAGCCGAAATCGTCTCGAGCCGCCACCAGGATCAGGGCGGAGATGGCGACCACCACAATGCCAAACGTGTTCGAGAGCATCACCGTGGCTACCGCCAGGACCGCCACCGCGAACCTGCGCAGGCCCGCCCGATCGAGAGCGCGAGCAATCAGCAGGAGAGCGAGCGGCAGCAGGGACACCGACACGTTGTGCGGCGTTTCGCCGTACACAACGATGTTCATCAGGCGGCGCGAGCCCCACAGGGTTCCCATGTCCGCGAGCAACTCGGGGACAACCGACGACGGCGAGACCAGTGACCACGCGAGCGCCGCGAGGAAGCTGGGGGTCGCGCGGCCGGAGAGTCTTCGCGCGAACAGGAACAGAAACACCGGGCCGAGCGAGTAGACCAACGCGGTCAGGAAATGGAACGCGTGCGCTGGGGAGCAGCGCGCCAGAAACGCGATGGACGCCACCAGCCAGGAGACCAGCGGCAGATAGGTATTCTCGAACGGCATGCCCGCGTCGAACCAGGGAAACCAGCCCGAGTGCGGCCAGTAGTCGAGCAGGAAGCGGCCGAAGGTGATGAAGATGCCTTCCACCGACTGGAAGTCGTCGAGGTATTCGACGCGGAACAGCGGCCAGACAATCAGAGTGTTCAGACCGAACAAGACGAGACACGCGAGGCCGGTCCGCGCACGTTGGTCCATCAGGTGCGAGCCTTGCGCAGCGAACTCAGCGCGCCGAAGCCGAGAAGGCTGGCCAGCGTGAGCAGGCTGAGCCAGCGCGCCACCTTCATCTCCGTGCCGCCGTCGTAGACGAGATCGACGCTGCAGGGGCCGTCACAGGCTGGGTCGACGACGATGAAGCCGAGCGCGTCGGACCAGATGGGCCGTTCCGAGCCGTTGACGCTGGCGTGCCAGCCGGTGGCCCGGTTCACCTGCACCGAGAGCAGTTGCCCGTGCGTGGCGGTGGTGGCGATGCCGGCCTGGTGGTTGTTGAGCCATGTCATCTTCGCGACGGGCCGGGAGACATCGTCGAGCGCGGCGACATAGTGGCGCAGCGGTTCCACGTCGATGCCGTTGTCCGGTGCTCGGGCAACCAGTTCGTCCCGGGTGACGACGTGCGCGAGCGAGGGCGTGGGCCCGGGGATGCCGTAGATCACATCGTCGCCATCCCGCCAGAGTTCGGGCAGCAGGCCGTTGAATTTGGTTGGATTCCGAAACGGATGGTACATCTCCGTGCTGCGCGGGCCGGTGACCGCCACCATTCGCGCGCCCGAAGCCTTGAGCCAGAGGATGCTGTATTCGGCGTCGTGTTCGCCTCCACCGTCACCCGAATAGATGAAGTAGTTCGCAATCAGATTGCTGTTGGTGAGCCGTGCCTGATCCACGCCGCCGGCAACCTGCGGGGCCGCGCTAAACACGTTCAGCCAGAATCCGACATTACCCGGCGCAAGGACGCGCGCGCCATTCCGGTGCGTGTCGAACCACCTGGCGATGTGGTACTCGCTGGTGGCGCGCATGTCCAGGGGCCCGATCTGGCCGTGCGCCCACCGCTTCTCATGCCAGGCAACCAGCGCCAGCGAGACCAGCACAACCGCGGCGATGGCCATCGTCGTCCGGCGGGAGACCCGGCGCAGGAGCGCGGAGACCGCGAACACAACCATGGCGGCGAATGCCAGATCCATTTCGAGCTGATAGCGGTGCGGCTGCGGGACCACCGACAGGTTCAGCCAGAAACGTCCCAGCACCACGCCGCCGGCCAGCACCGACCACAGGGCGAAGAACTGCAGGGCCAGACCCATCCCGAAACGGCGCAGGACGGCCCGCAGAGCCAGGCAGACGCCAGCGGCGAGAGCGAAGAAGACGGGCAGAATCGCGTAGACTCCGCGATAATCGCCCTCGATGTAACGCGCGTTGCGATACACCGTCGCGAGCACGGACGGGGGCAGCCAGAAGGCCACCAGAAGCCAGGCGATCACCCCGATGAGCATGGCGTCGGCGCAGAGAAGCAGGGAGCGGCGATCGAACCCGCCGGCGCGCGTCAGCAGGAGCGCGAAAACGGCGGTGGCCAGAGCGAAGGCGCCGATCAGGTTCGTAAGAACCACCGCGCCGAGGGCCAGCGCGGCCAGCAGAACGCGCCACGCCGTGCGCCGCTCGAGCGCGCGGTCGAGCGCAAGAACCGCCAGCGGCAGAAGAGCGAGTGAAGCGATGTGCGGGCCTTCGCCATAGGCGAGGAGCACGTGCAGGCGTTGAGGCAGCAGCAGGCCACCGAGGTCGATACGGATGGAGCGCACCAGCATGGCCGACGCGGGCGCCAGCGAGTAGACCAGGCCGGCCAGGAAGGAGGCGAACCGGGAACCGGAGAGCCGCGCCGCCAACGCGTACAACGCAACCGGACCCGCGCAGAAGAAGAGCGCGACGACGATGTGATAAGCCCGCGCCGGCGAGACGCCCCCGAGCTGCGCCGCAGCGGCGACGGTCCAGTGCAGCAGCGGAGGATACGTGTTCTGCCAGGGCACGCCACCGTACCACAGGGGCCACCACGTCAGGTCCCCCCAGTTCAACTGGCTCCAGCGGGCGATGGCAATGTAGGAGCTCTCGATGGAGCCGGGGAAGCGGCTGTACTCGATCCGGAACAGGCCCGCGCAGAGCCATGCGTTCAGCGCGGCGAGGATAGCCGGATACGCTGCCGCGGTGGGATTCCTGCGGATAGTCATTACGCTTGCCGCAAACTAACAGGATATCGAGACGCGGCTCGGGACGGTAGCGCGGACTCGGCACTGGTATGATGAACGAAGCCGGCGCATGGCCACCAGCGATAAACTCTCCGAGCCACAGGACCAGCCTGGACCGCCGCCCACGTTTCCCCTGGGCGGCATCGTCTGGTTCGGCGTGCTGCTCATCATTTGCTACGCGCCCGTTCTGAAGCTGCTCGTCTGGCAATGGACCAACGACGAGGACATGGGCCACGGCTTCTTCGTTCCCGTGATTGCCGCCTGGATCATTTGGCAGAAGCGCGCGGAGCTACTGGCCATTCCGATTAAACCGAACTACTGGGGACTGGGGCTGGTGGCATGGGGCATGATCCAGATGCTGCTCGGCGCCATTGGAGCCGAACTGTTTCTGGCGCGAACGGCTTTCCTGATCTCGCTGGTGGGCATCATCGTGGTGGTGTGCGGCGTCAGCACCGTGCGGGCGCTGGCGTTTCCGCTCTTCCTGCTGCTGTTCATGATCCCGATTCCGCAGATTGTCTACGGCCAGATCACGCTGCCGTTGCAGTTGTTCGCTTCCACGGTGGCCGCCAACACGCTGAACGCGATCGGCATTCCGGCGCTGCAGACCGGCAACATCCTGGAGTTGCCCAACGGACAGCAATTATCCGTGGTGGAGGCATGCAGCGGCATCCGTTCCCTGCTATCGCTTTCTTTCCTTTCGCTGGTGTATGCATGGTTCTTCGATCCGAAGCGATGGATGCGGCTGGCATTGCTGGTGGCCACGGTGCCCATCGCGATTCTCGCCAACGCGACGCGGGTGACCATCACCGGCATCATCAGCGCAAACTACCCCAAAATGGCGGAGGGCTTCTTTCACGCCCTGGAGGGCTGGGTACTCTTCGTGTTTGCGCTGGCTCTCCTGGTCCTTTGCCACACGCTGATCAACCGGGTGTACCGCTTGTTCCACAAAGTGAAGGAGGCGGGATCCGATGCCTGAGTTCCTGAAATCGACGCCCGCTCGCGTGGTCACGCTGATGCTGGTGCTGCACGCCGTGCTCTTCTACACGCTCTCGCATGGCGAGGTTGTGCTGCTGGTGCGCCCGCTGGCTGAGTTTCCCAGGCAGATCGCCGGGTGGCGCATGATCCAGGACGGAGTCATCGATCAGGAAACCCTGAAAATACTCAAGGCGGACGACTACCTGACGCGCGACTACGTTTCCCCGTCCTCGCCGCAGGCGGTGAACTTCTACGTGGCGTTCTTCAGGACGCAGCGCACCGGCCAGACGCCGCATTCGCCGAAGAACTGCCTGCCCGGCGGCGGTTGGGTTCCTTCGGTGTCGTCCATCGTGGAGATACCGATCGCCGGACGACCGGAGCCGATTCGGGTCAATCAGTACATCGTCGCGAAGGGGCCTTCGAGAGACGTGGTTATGTACTGGTATCAGTCGCACGGCCGAGTGGTGGCGAGCGAGTACGCTGCGAAGATCTATGTGGTGGCGGACGCGTTGCGCTATAACCGCACCGACACGGCGCTGGTCCGCGTAGTGGTCCCCATCACCGGCAGCGATGACGATGCCGTGCGCGTTGCCCGGGACTTCATCGTTTCGTTCTTCACGCCGTTGGCGCAGTTTCTGCCGTCGTAAGAAGTTGCGGCAAAGGCTCGACAACCGCTTGTTCACACGCGCGGCTCAGGAATTCGTGCAGACCGTTACCGAGCCGCTTCCCCGCAATCACGCCGGAAGCAGTTGCCCGATGACGCGCCCGTCCCTGCGGTCCAGCAGCACGTGCGCGGCCCGCTGGGGCGGAAGCGACACGCTGATCCGCGCGCCGTTCTCCGCGTGCGTCAACCGGATCTGCTGGTGCTGGCCGGATTCGGAAATCATCGTGTAGAGCACGCATTGGGCTAACACGCTCGGCCGTATGAGCACCGAGGGGTCCGCTCGCTCTGCCGAGAACACCGGCCGCACCTGAGCCTGCTTCAGCGCGTAGCGATAAAGCGCGGCGACGGGAGCGCTCTCCGCGGCGGTTTCCAGCGGCAGCGGGCACCAGATCACCTTTCCCGCGCCCAACGGGATGGTCCGCACTTCGGCACTTTCCTCGCCCTCCACCACGGCTTTCTCCACGCGCTGGAAACTGTCGCCGTGGAAGCCGGCTCGCTCATCCACGCCGTCCACCCGCAGAGCCTCCTCCTGAGCCACTGGCGCAACGGCCGCGCGCAGCCCCAGTTCGCGCGAGCGCTCGACGGGCATCCAGTGCTCGTCGCGGTCGATCACGCCGGTAACCAGCAGCGTCGCGCCGTTGCGGACCGCGGCCAGCAGCACGTTCCAGGCCGCGCTGGTCAGCACCTGAGGACAGGGCAGAAGAATCAACCGGGCGGGCGTGAACTCGCGTTCCAGCGCGTACTCGCCGGCGGCGCGCATGGGCGTCAGGCACTCATAGTGCATCACCCGCAACGCGCGCTTCGTCGCCGCCGACGCGAGGTCGCGAACGGAGAACATGTGTGAGTGCGGAACCACCATCACCACGTCTTCCAGTTCCTTGTCCACCAGCAAGCTGCCGTGTTCGCGCCAGAACGCGGCCATGGCGCGGAACGGTTCGAGCTCGGGCTTGGCGGTCCCATCGGCGCGGAAGAAACCGATGCTGGCCTCGTTGTCATCGGCAATGTAAGCGTTCGTGTTCCACAGCCATTGAATGAACCCGGCGCCGCTGGCGCCCATGGCGAAGGCCATCTTCCGTTCCAGCAGGTTGCGCGCCTCTTCCTCTGTGCGCCCCGGAGTCCGGCGCATGGTCTCGTAGAACATGATGCCCGACTCTTCCACCAGGTTCGGTTTCGCCGGCGATTTGGTGAGGACGCTGTCCCACAGCAGGTCGTCATTCAACCACCAGTTGTGGACGCAGGTGAAATCGACCACTTTGTCGTGGAAGAGCGGGCTGGGCTGGTTGGACAATCCGCCCTCGTCCTGGCCCACCGTGATGAGCTGGTGCTTGTTGCCGTTGGCGCGAATTGCGGAAGAGATCTCGCGCACCCACTGATTGAACATGTCCTGGGCGAACAGATGGTATTCGAGCACCGGTAGCGGGCGGGTTTTGTCGAAGATGTTCTGATCGGAGAAATCCTCCAGTGCGGGCAGATCGATGGCGTCCAGCGGCGTGAGTCCCCAGATCTCCCGCAGTTTCGTCTCGTCCGCAAACCGGGCTTTCAGCCACGTATGCCAGGCGCTGCGCTCGTACTCGTCGTAATTGGGGCGGCAACTGAACACGTGCGCGGGCGAGCAAAACGAGGGCTCGTTGATCAGGTCCCAGGTGAGATCGTTTGCGCCGCGACAACGCTCGGCAAGCTGGAACACGAATTCCTTCTGCGCCCGCACGGAGCGCGGATCGAGATACGGATTGCGCCCGCCCCACGTCTCCGGCAGGAACGCGAACAAATTGAAGATCACCGCGATCTGGTGCCGCCGCGCTACCGCGAGAAACGCATCCAGAGCGCGCAGGCAGCCTTCCTGGACGCGGCCCACCTCGGGCATGATCTGCTTCCAGCCGGTCCAGATCCCGGTTCGGACCATGTTGACGCCGGCCCGCTTCATCTCCGCGAAGTCGCGGTCCCACACGGCGGGATTGGGCTCCAGCAGGAATTTGCGCTGCGCGTCGGCGGCCATGTAAGTGGTGCCAGTGACCACAAATGGCTGGCCGTCGCGGAGTAAGTAATCACGATTGCAGGTGAACGGCGTTCCGCCCCCCATGCCGGGCTCGCGAGCCACCAGGAAGCCGGTTTGACAACGCAACATGCCCAGCCGTGCCTCTACCCGGTATAGTCCGGGAGGCAACGCGGGCGAACCTGCAGGCATCAACGCTTCGCCCGACACCCCTGTGAGCTTCGTGATCACGCTGCCGGCTTCGTTGCGGACCTCGATCTCACATTGCTTTTCGGTGCGGCGTCCCTTCAGCCGCACCGTGAACGAGGGGCGCTCATCACCGTAGTAACAGGCAAAGCTCGGCCGGACCTCGAATTCCCGTGCGCCTTCGCTGGCCGTCGTGACGAGAACACGAATCGCGGCCGGCGAGAGAGAGCCACGGAGATTGGCCAGCACCCAGCGTCCCCCGGCGAACGGCCCCTCCAGCCGGTCTATCTGCACAAACGGCGCGGCGATCCGCAGGCCGGTCCGGTCCAGCCCATAGACCAGCGCGTGCATGGTCGCCTCGCGCATGCCCGCGGAGCCGATCTCATCCGCAAATTCGTGCGTGCTGGTGAGCCGGATATACAGCTCGTACACGGCATCGGCGTGAAACGAGCCTGCGGCCACCGCTCCTTCCTGCCATGAATTAATCCGGTCGGCGGACACCGCGAACGCCTGCGTGATGAACAGCGCCTTGTGATACGCGGTCTGCCGAACCTCCTGCCGCCACTCCCCGTTTTCGCGAACCACGGGCACCGAGAACGGCACGCCACCCAGGTTCACCCAGTTTCCGCCGCGCCGCAGATACTCCAGAATGTGCGGCCACGCGGCCTTCGGGAAGGCGGAACCGTAAGGAGTGATCAGCAGGTCGTAGCGAGGCAGGTCCTGCAGCTCGGCCTCACCTACCCAGGAGAGTTCGAACCCCCGCAGGGCCGCATCCAGCGCTTCCGGTCCCAGCGGCGCGATGTCTACCGAAGGAAACCCAGGCTCCGAGAACACGGCCGCGCGAATGGGGCGCTCCGGAGGCGGCGTCTGCGCACGAGCAGCCAGGACCGCGGCCGAGCCGGCCAGAAAACCGCGGCGAGTGAGCATCAGCGCGGATTCGTCTGCGGCGTGCCGATTTCACGGCGCGCCTGTTCCACCGCCGCATCGGCCCAGGCGATCAGCGGCACTTCGTAGGGCAGCACGGCATCGGGATGCCAGGGCAGCACTCGCACGGTGAAACCGCACAGTCCGCTGTCGCCGCAGGTGACGCGGCCGGTGTATGTGTATACGTCCGCCTGGTTACCGGCCGCCGTCATGGGGCTCTTGCCGGCGGTTGGCACGCCGCCCGTAGGGTCCATCTGGCCATAGTACAGCTCTACGTGCACGTCCTGCGGCAACAGCGCGCCCAGCTTCACCTCCGCGGTCACCTCCAGAGAACCGCCCACCACCAGATCCTTCGGAACCACCGCGTGGATCCGTTCCACCTTCACCTGCGGCCAGCTTCCGCGCACCCGCCAGCGCCACTCCATCAGCGCCTTCGCCCGCGCCGCGTGGTTCGCCGCCAGCTCCGCGTGCCGTTTGGCGGAAGGCAGGTAGAAGCGTTCCGCGTACTGCGCCACCATGCGATTGGTATTGAAAATCGGCGAGAGCATGGCCATGGAGAATTTCATGCGCGAGATCCAGCGGCGGGGCACGCCGTCGCCGTCGCGCTCGTAGAACAGTGGAACAATGTCGTTCTCGAGCACGTGGTAGAGCATCTCGGATTCGATGCGATCCTGATACTCGAAGTCGGTGTAGTCTTCGCCCTTGCCGATGGCCCAGCCGACCTCCGGATCGTACGCCTCGGCCCACCAGCCGTCCAGAATGGAAAGGTTCAATCCGCCGTTGGCCAGCAGTTTCATACCGCTGGTGCCGCTGGCCTCCATGGGACGGCGGGGCGTGTTCAGCCACAGGTCGACGCCCTGCACCAGATAGCGGGCCACCGACATATCGTAGTTCTCGATGAACACGACGCGGCGTCGCACCTCCGGATCGTGCGCGAACTGCAGCAACTGGCGGATGAGTTCCTTTCCGTCATGGTCGTGCGGGTGGGCCTTGCCGGCCACCACGATCTGGACCGGACGATTAGTATCGTTGAGCAGGCGCTTCAGGCGGGCGGCGTCCCGCAGGATCAGCGTGGCGCGTTTGTAGGAGGCAAACCGGCGCGCGAAGCCAATGGTCAGCACTTCGGAGTTGAGCACGCCCCGCGCCAGCGTGGCTTCCTGATCGGAGGCTCCGCGAGCGCGCATCTGATCCGCGAGCCGGCGTCGCGCCCACGAGATCAGCCGCTCCCGGCGGCGCTGTCGCACACTCCACAGCTCTTCGTCGGGAATGTCGTGGACGCGATTCCACACCGACATGTCCGTGGGATCCTCGGCCCAGCGCGGCCCAAGGTAGCGGTCGAGCAGCGCGCTCATTTCCTGCGAGATCCACGAGCGGGTATGGACGCCGTTGGTGACGTAGCCGATAGGGATCTCATTGTCGGGGAATCCCGGCCAGGTGTGCCGGGCCATTCGCCGGGTCACGTCCCCGTGGAGTTTGCTCACGCCGTTGCAGCAGGCGCTGTGGCGGGATGCCAGCGTGGCCATGTTGAACGGCTCCGCGTGATCGCCGCCGTTGTTGCGTCCCAGCGCCATGAACTGGTCGAAGTTGAGTCCCAGCTTCCCGGCGTACTCGCCCAGGTAACGCTGCACCAGACCGGCGTCGAAACGGTCGAAGCCGGCTTCCACGGGCGTGTGCGTGGTGAAGATGTTGCCGGCGGAGGTGGCCTGCCGCGCCACGTGATAATCCAGCCCGTTCCCCTGCATGAAGAGCCGCGCGCGCTCGATTCCCAGGAACGCCGAGTGGCCTTCGTTCATGTGGCAGACGGTAGGCTCCAGCCCCATGGCCGCCAGCGCGCGCATGCCGCCGATTCCCAGAACGATTTCCTGCTGGATGCGGGTTTCGGTATCGCCTCCGTACAGCGCGCCGGTAATGGTGCGGTCCGGCGGCGTATTCCCGTCGACGTTGGTATCCAGAAGGTAGAGAGGAATCCGGCCAATTCGCGCCACCCATATGCGCGCCCGTACCAGACGGCCGGGGAACTCCACCGTGATCGACAGGGGCGCGCCGTCCGGGCCGCTCACCGGTTCGAGCGGCAGGTTATAGAAATCGTTGAGCGGATACGTCTCCTGTTGCCATCCGTCCGCATTCAGATACTGCTGGAAATAGCCGGTCTGGTAGAGCAGGCCCACGCCAACCAGCGGCAGGCCCAGGTCGCTCGCCGATTTCAGGTGGTCGCCCGCCAGAATGCCCAGCCCACCGGCGTAGTTGGGAACGCACTCGGTGAGGCCGAATTCAGCGGAGAAGTAGGCGATGCGCACGCCGGCTGCCGCTTCCGGGTGACGCCGCGCACACCAGCCCGGGATCTGCAGATAGTCCCGCAAAGAGGCATGCACGCGCCGCATGTGCGCCAGAAACGCCTCGTCGGCTTCCAGCTCCTCCAACCGCACCTGATCGATGCTGCCCAGCATGAGCCGTGGGTTATGGCCGCTTTTCTCCCAGGCGTCGCGGTCCATGCGGCGGAACAGGCCGATGGTGTCGTGGTCCCAGGACCAGCGCAGATTCATGGCCAGCTCGCCCAGAGGAGCGAGCGTAGGCGGAATGGCGGGTAGTACGCGATAGGAAAACAGGCTGGGCATAGGACTCCTTACACCGTTAGTGCACGCAGATGCCGATAACTCACTCGGAGACTTTCCACCGGATCGTGCGGCGTGTGGTCCTGCTCCACGAAGTAGTGGGCAACGCCGGCCTTTTCGGCGGCGCGCAGGATGGCGGGAAAATCGAGCGAGCCGTTGCCAACCTCCTTGAAGTCGGACGGTTTGGCTTTGGCCTCGTCATACAGCACCCGCATTCCCTTTGCCTTGTCCTTCAGGTGGATCAGCCGGACGCGGGGCGCGTTCCGCTGAAGGAAGTCCACCGGATCCTGTCCCGCGGCGCCGATCCAGAACACATCCACTTCGAGGCTGACGAGATTCGGGTCCGTATGTTCGAGGAGGACGTCGATGCGGCGCTGCCCCGGCTCGCCCGCGAATTCGAAGGCGTGATTGTGATAACAGAGCGCGGTGCCCGCCTTGCGAGCCGTTTCGCCGGCCTGGTTCAGTTTGTCGCAGAACGCACGCCAGCCGTCGAGGGAGCCGCGCTCGTCCGGCCTCACAAAAGGGATCACCACGTACTCGACGCCGTACGATTTCGCTTCGTCGACGGCCGCCTCCCACGTGAGCGCGGCTGGCAGACTCCACTCTTCGCGCTTGCCGGTGAGCAGGCCTGTCTCCAGATGACTGCTGGGAACCTTCAGCCCGTATTTTCGGAAAATCGGCGTCAGCTTCGCCAGATCCGCGCGATTCGCTTCCACTTCCGAATAGCCGATGTCCTCAATGCGTTTCAGCGTGGTGTCGGGACTGCGAGGCAGAGTCTTCCGCACGGTGTAGAGTTGCGCGCCGAGCGGTTTACGGAAACGCTCGGCCTGCGCCATCGCAGGCAACGCGGCCGTAACAGAGGCGGAGATCGTCCTGAAGAACGTGCGTCGGTTGTACGGCATAGCCGTACACATCATAGCTGCTCAGCAAGGCTGCGCGCAGTGGGCTGCGCCTGGCTTGGGGGAGTTGAACGGGATCTTACTTCTTGTCCGCGGCACTCCTGCATCACGCGGGTTCTCAGGGAGTGTAGCCTCCCCCCCGGCCCCCGGTACGCCAGAAGCGCAAAGGAAGCCTGCGGTAAGATCGGAGGCTGAGCCATGAGACTCATCCACTTTCTCGCTCCGCTTTTCCTCCTGGCCGCACCGCTGGCGCAGGGCGCCACATACCGAATCGAACAGGGCTACGTGGACGCCAACGGCGTGCTGATCTACTACGAGGCCTTCGGCCAGGGCAGCCCGCTGGTGATCGTGCATGGCGGGCCGGGCGCGTCCCACGATTACTTCCTGCCTTACCTTGCGCCGCTGGCGCGCCATCACCAGCTTGTCTTCATTGACGAGCGCGGCTCGGGCAAGTCTCAGAAACTGGACGACGCGTCCGGTTACACGGTGGAGGCGATGGTGGAGGACGTGGAGGCTGTGCGCAAGGGGCTCGCGCTCGGCCGCATCGCGCTGCTGGGCCACTCCTATGGCGGCGTTCTTGCTCAGGCCTACGCCTTGAAGTACGAGCAAAACCTCGGCAGCCTGATTCTGTGCAGCACCTTCTTCAGCACCTCGAAGATGAACGACGTGTTCCGCAAGCAACTGGCGGCCATGCCCGCCGAGCTGCGGGAGCGCATCGAGAAGCAGGAAGCCGCGGGCCTGTTCGGCCACGGCAAAGACTACGAGAAGAACCGTTACACCAACGATTACATGATTGCCGCCTGGGGCGAAGGCTATTTCCCGTACCTCTACCAGCGCCGTCCCGACGCGAATTACGACCCCATTGCCAGCGGCAACATGGCGTGGGATCTCTACCGCGCCATGTGGGGATCGCACGGCGAATTCATCATCGACGGGAACCTGAAATCGGTGGAGTATGCAAAGCGTCTGCCGTCGCTCCGCGTCCGTACTCTGGTTACCGCCGGCGACCATGACGAATGCGACCCGGCACTGGCGAAGGAATTGAGCGGGTTGATTCACGGCTCCCGTCTGGTGATCTTCCCGCAGAGCGGCCATATGACGTTCGTCGACCAGCCGGACCTCTTCCTTCGCACCGTGGATGACTTTCTCGCCGGGAAATAGAGCGACATGACGCGGACGCTGGTGTACCTGAAGGTGGAACTCGAACACGGCGAAGACGAAAAGATACAGCGGCTCGCCGAGGAGATCTGCCGGCGGATTCAGAAGATCTACGGGGTGCGCTCGGCCGAGGTGTCCAACATGGTCTCGCGCTCGGAGGAGTAGGTTCGCAGAAAGAACCCGTCGGTCATCCCGGCAATGTAGTCGCAGACGCCGCGCCAGGCAGGGTCTCCGGCGAGCGCGTAGCCCTCGGGCAGGCGATCGGGGTGGTGCAGAAAGTAGTCGAAAAGCTCCCCGATCATCGCCGCGGAGTTCTGGCGTTCCGTCACCAGCGGCTCGGAGTAGTACACCTGCGCGCGAAGAAAGGCCTTCAAATCGCGAGCGGTTGCTTCCGCTTCGGCGGTGAATGAAGCGAGCCGCCTGGGCTGCGTCCGGACCTCTTCCGGTTCGCGGATGCCGGCCGCTTCGGCGCGTTCCAGCGTGCCCTCCACCAGACCGGATACCAGCCCGTCGATGAGACCGCGCAAAACCTCCTGGAACTGCACGCGCACAGACGACCCTGGGAACTGCCCCAGCACCTGCTCCCGCAATTGCGCAAAGCGCGGTGCGGCCGCGGCTGCGTCGTCCATCGTGAAAAGCCCCGCCGAGAAGGCGTCGTCGAGGTCGGCGGTGTCGTAGGCGATCTCGTCGGCCAGGTCGATCAACTGCGCCTCGAGCGGGGGCTTGAGGCCGGGCAGGTACTCATCCAGCTCCGGCGATTGCCCGGCATCGAGATCGCGCGAGTGCTTCACAATGCCTTCACGTACTTCGAACGTGAGGTTCAGGCCGGGGAAGCGGGCGTAGCGTTGCTCCAGCGCCTCCACGATGCGCAGTGCGTGCAGATTGTGATTGAAGCTGCCGCCGAAGGGCGCGAGGAGCAGGTTCAGTTCCTCTTCGCCGGCGTGCCCGAACGGCGGATGACCGATGTCGTGCACCAGCGCGAGAGCCTCCGTGAGGTCGTCGTTCAGGCCAAGAGCGGAAGCGGCGGTGCGGGCGATCTGGGCCACCTCGATGGTGTGGGTCAGACGGTTGCGGAAATGATCGGAGAGGCCGGGGGTGAAGACCTGCGTCTTGGCTTCCAGTCGCCGAAAGGCGCGCGTATGAATGACGCGATCACGGTCGCGCTGAAACTCATTGCGCCAGGGATGAGAGAGTTCGGGATATCGCCGCCCACGGCTGCGTTCCACCGGGAAACGCAGGCGAGCGAGAGGCCGGTTCACTTCTGGAATAACTCGGCCATCTCGGCAACCGCCGTCTGGCTGATGGCCGGGCGCTGGTCGCCTCGCAACCGGTCCAGTATCTTGCGCGCTTCGTCGGGCTTAGTGGGGCCGATAATCTTCGCCAGCACCAGTTCAGCCTCCTCCTTCGAAACGAACACAGTGGGCTTGTCGATCATCGGTTGCAGCAGGGCTCTGGCGTTCGCGATCCTGCCCTGGGAACCGTAGATCCTGGCCAGTTGCACCGCGGCCAGTGAAACGGACGGACCCTTGCCGTTGTCCACCACGTCCCGCAGGCGCCGCTCCGCTTCCTTCGCGTTGCCCTTGTCGGCGGCGTGAGCGGCAAGCATGTACTGGCCGATGGTTCCCTCGGCGGACCCGCTGTATTGGGCGGACAACTCGGTCAGAGCTTTCACCAACGCCTGATCCCTGGCTTGTTCGGTGGGGTAACTCAGAGTGAAGGCGCTCTCGGCCGGACCGACGTTCGCATTCGTAATTTGGAAAACCTCGGCCAGTTTGCTTTGGCGCACCGTGTGTTGGTGCTGGGAGTAGAAATACCATGCGGCGGCGAGGACGGCGATGCCAACGACGACGGATCCGTAACGCACCACCTGGGACCGGTGGCCGGTCACATACTGCAGCGTATGCTCGACCTCGCTCTTAAACGGGTCGGTTTTCAGTTCCTTACGGGTGATCCTGTCCACTAGAACTCCTGGCTGGGAACCCCGATTTTAACACAGGTACGCCTGAATCAATGCTCACAAGCTGCCACCAGCCCTCTCGCACAATCTCCTGTAGCTGAGCGCAAGCCTCTGCCACAAGGAGACGAAATGACACCCAAAGAACAGCAACGGCTGAGCCGCGTGGTCTGGTTCGAGACGCCCGCCCTCGATCTTGACCACGCCGTCCGCGATCGCGTCGAAGCGGCGGGGGCAAGGTCCCGATGCCGAACCTGACGCTTCCCGATTGCATGGGCGTTCAACTGGATTCGCGCGCTGAGCCAGCTGACAAGCCGGCGGGTCCGCAGGATGAAATCCTGTCCCACGGCGGAACCCGAATACCGTCGCAAGGAGCACCAGTTCGAAGCTAAACTGAGCGCATGCGCAGGGCCGACCGACTTTTTCAGATCGTGCAGTACTTGCGAGGCCGGCGGCTGACCACGGCCGCCCAACTCGCCGCGTGGACGTCGGTCTCCGAGCGCACGGTTTACCGTGACATCCGCGATCTCTCCCTCTCCGGCGTGCCCGTGGAGGGCGAGGCGGGCGTCGGCTACCGGCTGAGCAAAGGCTTTGACCTCCCACCCATCATGTTCACCATGGACGAAGTTCACGCGTTGGTGGCGGGCGCGCGGATGGTGCAGGCGTGGGGCGGGCCAGCACTGGCCGTCTCCAGCCGCTCGGCCGTCGAGAAGATTGCCCAGGCCTTGCCCGCCTCGCGCCGCACCGACGTCGAGCGGACGCCCCTGTTCGCACCCGGCTTCCACGTACGCGCCGGCACCGGGAGTGAGGTGGAAGCCATGCGCCAGGCGATTCTTTCGCGACGCAAGTTGCGGCTCACCTACGTCGATTCGCGCGAGCAGGTGTCGGAACGCGTCATCCGGCCGCTGGGACTGGCCTTCTGGGGCGCCACATGGTCGGTGGCCGCATGGTGCGAGAGCCGCGCCGATTTTCGCAACTTCCGCCTCGATCGCATCCGCAGGCTTCAGCCGCTCGAGGAGACCTTCGAGGACCAGGCGGGCACGCGTTTGGAAGACCTCCTCGCCCGAGTTAACTCCGGCGATCCTCCGCCGTCTGGTACAAGCAGATAAGGAGAACCGAATGAAAGTGCTATTGGCTGCGCTGTTGCTGTTCGCGGGAAGCGACAAGGTTAGCCAGGTCGTCACCGGCGAGGCCGCCTACCAGGATTACACAACTATCCGCGCGGGCCAATTCCGCCGGATCACGCTGGCCGATCTGCCCCGGCCCTTTGCGACCGAGAGCGCGGGCAACGGTCCGCAGATGGTTCCGAGGCCGTCCAATGCGTGGCCCCAGGCGCCCGCGGGTTTCCGCGTGCAGCTTTACGCGGACGGGCTGGATAACCCGCGCGAGATTCGCACCGCGCCCAACGGAGACTTCTTCGTGGCCGAGACCGGGCCGGGCGATATCCGCGTCTACAGCGGGATCACCGCCGAGGGCAAGCCGCAGCAGACGTCGGTGTTCCTCACCGGGCTGCACCAGCCTTTTGGCATGGCCTTCTCTCCCGCCGGTCCGAACCCGCGCTGGTTGTACATTGGCAATTCCGACTCGCTGGTGCGGGTGCCTTATCACACCGGCGACCTGAAGGCGCGTGGGCCCGTGCAAAAGCTGGCCGATCTGCCGCGCAGCGGTTACCACTTCACGCGCGATCTGGCGCTGTCGCCGGACGGCAACCATTTGTTCGTTTCGGTTGGATCGAATTCGAACATTGACGATCCCGACACGCACCCGAAGGAATTCCATCGCGCCAGCATTCTGCTATTCACGCTGGACGGACAATTCGAGAAGGTGTACGCCTCCGGCATTCGCAACCCCGTGGGCATCGCGGTTAACCCGCAAACCGGCGAACTGTGGTGCTCTACCAACGAGCGCGACGAGTTGGGCGACAACCTGCCGCCCGACTACATCACGCACGTCACCGAGGGTGGCTTCTACGGCTGGCCTTATTACTACATCGGCGGGCATCCGGATCCCAGGCTGGGCGGCAAGCATCCTGAGTTGAAGGACAAGGTGCTGGTTCCCGATGTTCTGCTGCAACCACACAACGCCTCGCTCGAGTTGACGTTTTACGAAGGCTCGCAATTCCCAGCGGAGTATAAGGGCGATATCTTCGCCGCCGAGCACGGCTCCTGGAACCGCCACCTGCGCACTGGTTACGAGGTGATTCGCGTGCCGCTGGAGAACGGTCGCGCCACCGGCGAATTCGAGAATTTCCTGACCGGCTTTGTCACGGCGGATGGCAACGTCTGGGGCCGCCCCGTCGGCGTTGCCGTCACCCCGGATGGATCGCTAATGGTCACCGACGACGGCTCGAACTCCATCTGGCGCGTCACCTGGACCGGCGGGCACTGAGTGGATGGGGCGGACCCCGAGGATCGCGGCCGACGCCCCCGTCGGCCGGGTCGGGTCTATGTCGGATTGACCGGTCTGACCGGCGGCTTGAAAAGCTGCCCCCCACAAGGACGGCACAAGGCCTCAGCCAGTTTGTAGCTCAGTCGTGTTACCGGCTCTTCGTAAAACACGCAATGTACTGGCTGCCCGGGATGTGCGCTCGCTGCCACGAGAGCTTGAACCCGGCCGCTTCCACTTCCTTCACCACGCCGTCCACATCCAGGCGAATGTGGTCCATCGCGTCCTGCCCAGGCATAGCGTTGGGGCGCCGGTAGAAGTCCACGATGAACAGCCGGCCGCCGGGCGCGAGCCCCTGCGCGATTCCCGCCAGCATCTTCGCTGGATAGTCGAAGTGATGGTACGTGTCCAGCACCAGCACCGCGTCCACTTTCCCCGCGGGCAGCTTCGGATCGGTTTCGGCGCCCAGCACGAAGTCCACGTTGGTCAGGCCGTTCTTCGCCGCTCGCACGCGCGCCTGGTCCAGGAAATCCGGGAAGATGTCCTCGGCGATGAGCCGGCCGGCGGGCCCCACGGCGGCGTCGAGAAACGGCAGCATGTAGCCCACGCCGGTGCCGACGTCGGCCACGGTCATCCCGGCGCGAAGCTGCATGGAAGCGACCAGCTCGCGGGGCTTCTGTCGCGCGTCTCGCGCCGGATCGCCCAGGAAAGTGCCCATGCCGGCGCGCTGCTCGGGAGTCTGGTAGCGGCGGTTTGCTTCGGTGGCCACCTGCCCGGAGGCGAGCGTGGCCGCGACGATAAGAACCGCACACGTGAATTTCACAAACGAGCTTCCATGGGCATGGCAAACGGAGTCTCAATCAGGTAGTCGTGCGTGGCCATCTCCGCCAGTGCCGCGCGCAGGGACTCCTCGGTGGTGGGCTGCGTGGTGATGACGAACGGCAGATCGCGCCAGTTCTCCTCGGGAAGCTGGAGCACCGCGTCCAGGCTGATGCCCTTGTCGGCCAGCACCGCCGCCAGCCGCGCGATGATGCCCGGCCGGTCCTCCACGCGAAAACGCAGATAGTAGGCGGACTTGAGCCGGGTGATGGGGATCGGCTCATACTCGCCCAGGCGCTCGTGCGCGAAGGGCGACACGCGTGCCGGACTTCCCGAACGGATCTCCCGGGCCACCCTCATCAGGTCCGACACCACGGCGACGCCGGTGGGTTGCGCTCCCGCCCCGCGCCCGTAGTAGAAGGTGTCCTGTCCGTACAGCCCGCGCACCCAGATGGCGTTGTAGGGGCCGCGCACGCCGGCGAGAATGGTGCTGTTGGCAATCAGCGACGGCCGAACCGACAGGATCAGCCCGGATGGAGTCTGCCGCGCCGCCGCGATCAGGCGGACCGTGTAGTGCATCTGGTGCGCATACAGGAAGTCCACCGGCAGCACGCGCCGGATGCCTTCGGTGTAGATGTCGGAGGGCGTGATGCGCTCGCCGAACGCCAGCGCCGCCAGAATCGCCAGCTTCGAACGCGCGTCGAAGCCGTCCACGTCCATGGTGGGGTCGGCTTCGGCGTAACCGAGCCGTTGCGCCTCCATCAGCACGATGTCGAACGGCGTGTTGTGCTTCTCGATCTCGGTGAGGATGTAATTGCAGGTGCCGTTCAGAATCCCGAACAGCGCGGTGACGCGGTCGCCGGCGATGCCCTCGCGCAGGACGGCGAGAATGGGAATGCCCCCGGCCACGCTGGCTTCGATCCCCAGATTGACGCCCTGGCCGATGGCGCGGTCCCAGATATCGGAGCCGTACAGGGCCATCAGCTCCTTGTTCGCGGTGACCACGGACTTGCCATTGCGGATGGCCGCTTCCACCACGTCGCGCGCCACATGGGTGCCGCCGATGAGTTCGACGACGATGTCCACGTCGGGGTTAGTCACCACCTCCCGCCAGTCGTTGGTTTTCTGCACCGGCCCCAGCGCGGCCGGAATTGGCTTGGTATCCAACGCAAGGTCGCAGAGCGCTTTCACGCCGAGCGAGAAACCGAGCTTGGTGGCAATCTGCTCCGCGTTTTCGAACAGGATCGTGAGCGTGCCCATGCCGATTGTGCCCAGCCCCACGATGCCTACGTTGACCTGTTGCATTCAAGTTCATTATGCGGGAATGGAGAACGGCGGTCCAGCCGGATGGCCACTCGCTATCATGGAGCAATGTCTCGCACACGCTTCCTGCTGCTGCCTGCCTTGTTGCTGTGGCCGCTCGCGGCTCAAATGACCCGTCCACCCCACGAGGGTCCGCCGATCGAGGACCAGGAAACGAAAATGCCGGACGGCCGGTCGAAGAAGGAAGCGATTGCGAAGGCCGCCTACCTGGACTCCCTGGACGACACGAAAAAGCTGATCGCCGCAGCCGAGGAACTGAAAACCGAACTGGAGAAGAACGACCGCTACGTTGTGTCGCTGGCGGCAATTCGAAAGACGGAGGAAATCGAGAAATTGGCGAAGCGGATACGTGGGCGGTTGAAGCAGTAGGGCCTGGCGGTGTGTATTGAAACCCCAGCTTGCCAGATGGAAACATCTGGCCTCCACACTGGCCACCCTCCGATAATCCCGTTTCATGGGACGAATCCCGGAGCAGATGAGCCTCGACGCGCTGCTGGGGTTGTTCCGCCGGCTTCACTGACCGGCGATGTAAACCTGAAAGCCCTGGCTTTGCGAAGGCGCGGTCACACTAATCCCGCCCTCAGCGGCGTTAACAACCTGAAAGTTGATCTGAGTCACCCCGGCCACCAAGTACGGCGCGGGTCCCGCATACGTCACATTCAATTTGGTGATTACGGGCGGATAGGGGTTGAACCGCGGATACGATATCGCCTGGACTTCAACCGGCAGCAGAACGTTGCTGGGTAGTGGTAACCCCACCAGCGAGCCATCGGCCTGGGGCGGAGTGATGGGACCCAGTCCTGTCGCGAATATCGAAACAATGGAGCCCGGCGCCGCGGGATTGTTCGCCGTATTGATGGTTCCGTCCTGATTCAGCGCCGCCGCGTAGGTGCCGTCCACCGTGAACACCCCGGCCCACGTCACTTGCTCCACCGGCCGGGTCAGGCAATTCGTCTGCACGCTGTTGTATGAGACGCAGACCCGTGTGTTCTGCCCAGGCGTCAACGACCACGGCACCACAGCATTGATCTGCGCGTCCTGCACCCACAGCAGCGGCGCCGGCTTTCCATCGAACGTCACCACCACGCTCGCCTCCTGTTTTGGGAAGTTGCTTTGCAGCGTAGCCTGAGTCTGGATTCCCTGCTGAGGTCCGAGCCCGTTTCCAAACAACGTCACGATCTCTCCCGGCGCTAACGGCGCTCTGGCGGAGTAGGTGGCCGCGTTACCCATACAGGCCAGTGGGAAAGTCTGCGCGTTGGGATTGGGGGACAGGCGCACCACGAAATCCGGGCTGAAGGCTCCGCTTGAAGGGAACGGACCGGTTTGCGTGGGTGCGAAGGTTGCATCGGCTGCATCGACCACAAAGACGGTCGAGTTCGGCCCCGTGGCAACCAGCGGCGGGACGGCTCCTTCGGCCTCGCCGCCGGGAATGTAGGTGCTCTGCAGGAGCGAACCATCGGGCGCGAAGACACTCAGCAAGTCCCATCCGCACGTCGCAAGACTGTTCCTGACCGGGTACAAGTCCACGGCCGATCCCATGATGTACGCGTTCCCGGCCGCGTCCAGGGCCAGTTCGGAATCGATGACTTCCCCCGCGGCGATAGTCTTCGAAGACGTTACTTCACCCGTGGAATCGAAGTGCTGTAGGACCCCGTGCCGATCGGCACCGCTCACGCTGAAGTACACTACGGGGTCCCCGTTCGCATCCACAGCAACCACCGGAGGGGGTCCTGAAGACTGCATTATTGGTGAGTAAAACCCGGCGGAACCGTCCGGCGCCAGCCGTGCGAGAAAGGAGCCTCCATTCCCGTATCCCGTAATGAACGCCGCACCGGATCCGTCGACGGCAATGGAGTTCGGCTGGCCCGCCACGTGCGCAGTGTAATCGACGGCAGTGCCGGCTGCATTCAGTCGAACTACGTCCGCCTCGGAGTTCGCTACGTCGTTTTCACCAGCTACATACGCGCGGCCACTGGAGTCGACTGCGAGCATTGGCTGCCAACCGTCCGGCAGAATGAAGCCAACCGGCGTCTTCCACGCGATGCCCGTCCCATCGGTGCCCAGCTTGGCCACGTAGATGGACGTATCCCCGGGTAGGCTCACCGGCATCACGTACACGCCGCCGTTGGGATCCACCGCCATCGTGTTCGCCGCGAATCCTAACTGGTTCTGCCACAGCATTGTCTTCCCGTCCGCCGACAGTTTTGTGACCCACGAAGGGGTGGGGTTGGCGGGAGGCAAGACCCCCGGGCTCGGGAAGGACGACAGGATGTAGAGCGCCCCGGAACTGTCCGTCGCGATCTGGGTGGCGTTTGTGGCGGTCCATTCGCTGTAATCCACGCCCAGCAGGAAGCCGGACGACGCCGCTATCACACCGGTCGCACTCAAGAGCGCAAGACACAGCAGCGTTTTCCCGGACATGATCTTCATATGAGCATGTTGAATGCCGGATGAATACGTTCATAATCAATCATTTCCCGGAACGAATGTGTCGCTTTGCCACAGCACCCACACGGCCAAGGGACGGTTGGTGCACACATCCTGATTATGTCCCGCTCATGTCTTTGTTTTGCGATCACCTGGTCGTCAAAGCCATGAGGGACTTTGCTCGCCCGCTTTGGAATTGCGCTGCTGGCGGCTATTAGACCCGCGTACGCTGATGCCCGCAGTCTGCTCACCATCGCCGTGCGTCAGATAGAATCGGGCAATTACAGACAATGTCTGCTCAATCGCGACAATTGCCTTCCATTCGACTCACCGCCCCACGCTCCCGAAGGGGGGATAGCCGCGCGCCGGCTCGCGGCTTGTGGGTCATGTGGCGGGATACGCGGTACGAGGGCAACTGTCCTCCTCCGTTACAAGAACAGTTGCCCCGTCGTGGCCGGATCAACCAGTCCAGCCAACTACGGCGGAGCCTCCTCCGAACCGGCTGGTTAGCCGGCGCCTCCGCTGCTTTCTCCGCGAACGTGTAATGCATGCCTGGGACCAAACCGGCCGCGCTGCAAACACGAGGGAGACTCGTCCGCGCACGTCGCCGCAGTCTATCTTTTCGGATAGACAGTCACGTCAACCGGGTGGAATTGGATATCCTGTTCGTTGTCCGCGATGCCGCAATGAGGGGAACTCTGATCGCCACCGACGGCCCGCTCCGGGGCAGCCGCTTCGAGCTCGGCGAAGTGGAAACCGGGATTGGCCGAATCTCGCTGAACCAGATCGCCATTCCCAATCTGTCCGTCTCGCGCCGCCATTGCATCGTCGAACGCCACGGCGAGCGCTTCCTGATTCGCGACCTGGAAAGCCATAACGGCACCTTCGTCAACGGCCAGCCGGTGAAGATTCAATACCTGCGGGACGGCGATCGCATTGCCGTGGGCGAATGCACGTTTCTCTTCCAGACGAGCCGCTTCGAGCCGGCAGCACCGGAGAGCAGTACGGCGTTGCCGTCCGAGGCACTCACCGTCTTCACGCCGAACGCGCCGCTGGCTCGCGAAGCCTCCGCGCTGCTGAGGGTCGGCGAGGTGGCGCGGCTCACCCAGGCCCTCTATCTGGCGCGCGAGGACGAAAAGAGAATTGCGGCGGAGCGCGCTCTCTTCCGTTCCCTGTTCGAGCTGATTCCGGCGGGGCGGGGAGCGCTGTTCCTCGTCCAGGAAGACGGGGCGCTGGCCGTGCTGGGTGAGTGTGAAGCGCCGGCTCCGCTCGAGATCGATTCGGGCGTGCGCGAACGCATCCTGGTTGCGCGCGAGACCGTGACCGGCAGTGACGACGCGGGCGCCTGGCTGGCCGCCCCGCTGCTCTCCGGTGAGACCGCCCTGGGGCTGGCCTGGTTGTGCGGCAGCGCATCCCGCCGGTTCCTCGACAGCGATTTTCACCTGATCACGGCCGCGGCCGGCATCATGGCTCTGGCAATTGAGAACGCCCGGCGCGTGGAGTCTCTGGAGAACGAGAATCGCCGCTTGCGCTCGGAGATCAACCCGGAACACAGCATGGTGGGCGAGGGCCCGCAGATGCAGAAGGTGTTCCGGTTTATCGCCAAGGTGGCGCCCGGTAATTCCACCGTTCTGATTCGCGGGGAGAGCGGCACCGGGAAGGAATTGGTGGCGCGCGCCATCCATCGCAGCAGCCCGCGCGCGGAAGGGCCGTTCCAGGCCATCAACTGCGCCGCGCTTGCCGAAACGCTGCTGGAGAGCGAACTGTTTGGCTACGAGAAAGGCGCGTTCACCGGCGCCGCCGCGCAGCGCAAAGGCAGGCTGGAAGCGGCCGACGGCGGCACGCTGTTTCTGGATGAGGTGGGCGAGCTGGCCCCCGCGCTGCAGGCCAAGTTGCTGCGCGTCCTGCAGGAGCACGAATTTGAGCGCGTGGGCGGCACGAAGCCCATCCGCGTGGACATTCGCCTGGTGGCGGCCACCAACCGCGATTTGGAAGCGGCCATCAGGGAAGGCGCTTTCCGCCGCGACCTTTACTACCGGCTCAACGTCGTTTCCGTGGAATTGCCGCCTTTACGCGAGCGGCACGACGATATTCCGGTGTTGGCCGCGTGGTTCGCCGAGAAATACAGCCGCGCAGCCAGCCGGCGCGTGAACGGCATTTCGAAAGAGGCGCGCGCCTGTCTGCTGAGTTACTCGTGGCCGGGCAATGTCCGCGAACTGGAAAATGCGATGGAGCGGGCCGTGGTGCTCGGTTCCACGGACGTCATCATGCCCGACGACCTGCCGGAGGCGGTGCTCGAAGGCGGCGGCTCCGGTGAGCTGCCGGGCGCCTATCACGCCACCATCAGGCAGACGAAGAAGCGCCTGATTCAGGACGCGCTCGAGAAGGCCGGCGGCAACTTTACCGAGGCCGCCCGCCTGCTGGGCATGCACCCGAACTACCTGCACCGGCTGGTGACGAATCTGCAAATGCGCGCAAGAAGAGATTCTCAGCCGCCGATGAACGCAGATAAACGCAGATAAGAACTTCTGCTTTTCAATCGGTGTTTATCGGCGTTCATCGGCGGCCAATTCTTCTTCTGCAATCAGTGAGCCGCGCGCGGGACCTGCTTCGTGATCTCCATCCGGTGTTCCCTGCCGTCATCGTCGAGCACGAACATCTTCTGGCCCTCGACCGCGAACTTCACCGGGCCACCGGGCTTCAGATTCGCCGGCTTCCGCCGCTGCCAGCGCAGCCCTTCACGCACGAAGTACGCCGTGGTGTCGCCTTCCAACAGAAATGGCTCGTACACCTTCATCAGCGGAACATCCGTGGCGCCGCCGTAGGGCGCATCGTTTGTGGAAGCGGTGAAATATGGGGAGTGCCGCGGGTCCAGAACCGTACCGGTCTGCCACTCGCGCGCCTTCCTGGCGAACGCCTGCGGGGACAGCGAGAGCGCGACGGCAACCACGACAAGAACACGTAAACCGGACATCCACTTAATTCTAGCAACCGCTGCTGTAAACTCTGTGTGAGATCCCCGTTCATGAACAATTCATTCCTTACAGACCCCCGCATCGTGATGACCCTGGACGCGGGCGGCACCAACCTGAAGTTCTCCGCCATGCGCGGCGGCCAGTTGTTGGTGGGCCCCATCAGCATGCCATCGGAAGCGGACAACCTGGACCGCTGTCTCGGGAACATCTTCGGCGGCTTTGAACTGGTGAAGCGGGTCCTGCCGGAAAAGCCAGTGGCCATCAGCTTTGCCTTTCCCGGACCGTCCGACTATCCGCTGGGCATCATTGGCGATCTGCTGAACATGCCGGGTTTCCGCGGCGGCGTGCCGCTGGGCCCCATGCTGGAGGACAAGTTCGGGATTCCCGTCTTCATCAACAACGACGGCGATTTGTTTGTCTACGGCGAGGCCATCGCCGGCTTTCTGCCTTATGTGAACGGCCTGCTGGAAGAAGCCGGCAGCCCGAAGCGCTACCACAACCTGTTCGGCATCACCGTCGGGACGGGGCTCGGCGGCGGCATCGTGCGCAACGGAGAGCTGTTCATCGGAGACAATTCGGCGGCCGGCGAGGCGTGGCTGCTGCGGAACAAACTCGACGCTACCGTGAACGCGGAGGAGGGCGCGTGCATCCGCGCGGTGCGGCGCGTCTATGCGCGGCAGACCGGCATCGCGTTCGACGAAACTCCCGAACCGCGCGTCATCTTTGAGATCGGCATGGGTCAGGCGGAAGGAAACCGCGCGGCCGCGATCGAGGCTTTCCGGCAGCTCGGCGAAGTGGCCGGGGACGCGATGGCGCAGGCGCTGACGCTGGTGGACGGACTGGCGGTGGTGGGCGGCGGCATCTCCGGCGCTCATCCGTTGTTCCTGTCGGCTCTGGTGAATGCGATGAACGACGTTTTCGAGAACGGCGGTCAGCCCCAGTCGCGGTTGGGCGTGCGGGCGTTCAACATCGAAGATCCCGTGCAGCGGGAAGCGTTCCTGCGCGGCGAAGTGCGGGAGATCCGCGTGCCGGGTTCTTCCCGAACCATCGCGTACGACCCGCTTCCGCGAACCGCGGTGGGGGTTTCGCGGCTGGGTACCAGTGAGGCCGTCGCGGTGGGCGCTTGTGCGTTCGCACTGAGCAAACTGGGATAGAATCAGAAACCGCTCCGTCACCGTCGCGGCTCAGTTACCGGGCCGCGCGCGTCAGCAAGCGGTGCCTACGCGTGTCGCGCCACGTACACCAGCAGCGAGAAAATCACGACAGGGATCAGGCCCAGGACCGCATAAGTGAGGATGCGTCTCGACAGCGGCGTGCGGCGCCAGCTCCAATCGCGTAACTCGGGACGCTCCGACGCCTCCACCTCGCCAGGATTCTCCAGGTCTCTGGCGAACTCGCGAGCGCTGGCGTACCGATTGCGCGGTTCCCGCTCCATGGCGCGATAGACGATCTCCTGCAACTGCGGCGTTACGGCGGGCTCGATCTCGCGTGGAGGAACGGGATTGTGCTGAAGCCGGTCGTTCATCACGGCGAAGGCGTTTGGACCGACGAACGGCGTTTCGCCCGTCAGCATTTCATAAAGAATGACGCCCAGCGCATACAGGTCGCTGCGCGCGTCGCCCCGGTTTCCCTCCACCTGTTCGGGCGAGATGTAATCGGGCGTACCCATCACATCGGAGAGTCTGCGGAAAGTCAGGCGGCTGGCTCCGGCCTTGCCGGCAATGCCAAAGTCGATGAGCTTGACGCGGTCCTCGGCGTCGATCATGATGTTCTCGGGCTTCAGGTCGCGATGCACCACGCCGCGGCCGTGAATGTACTCCAGCGCAGCGCAGATGCCCAGCGCGATGCGTACGGCCCGCGCCACCGGCATCTTCTCCGTCCCGCGCATCACCTCGCGCAGGAGTCGCCCCTCCACCCATTCCATGACCATGTAGGGCCGGCTGCGGTGGTCGTCGCTGAACACCTTCATCACCGAGGGGTGGTCGAGGTCCCGGCCGATCTCCTCCTCCCGCTGGAAGCGATGAAACAGGAGCGGGTCGTCTTCCATTTCCGGATGCGGAACCTTGATGGCAACCGCGGCGCCGGTGCGCGTGTCCGTGCCGCGAAAGATGGACGCCATGCCGCTGCGGGCGGCCACGCTCTCAATTCGATAGTGGTCGAGTTGAGCGCCGCAGCGCAGACGAATGGTGGGCTCCTCCTGAGTCATGACCGCTATGTACGAACTTAGTGGATTGCCCATAAAGAAGGCATAAAGAGACCATCAAAAGGGCATTAAGAGGCGCCGGTTTCCGGGCGGCGCAGGCCGGGCGCGAGCGGGAGTATGCTGGAGGACGCCTATTCCAATGAGACGAATGACACGAACCTTCCCAACTGCACTCCTGCTCGTCGCCGTGTGCGTTCTGCGTGCGCAGACCACGGCTTCTCCCGCCGCCTGGAAACCGGTTCTGGACAGACTGGAGGCGACTGGCGTTGTCCCCCTTTCGGAGTGGCGGTTCCATGCCGATGTGCCCCACCCCGAGGACGTATCGCTGAACGACTCCGACTGGGCGGTGGTGAAAGCTGGCAGCCACTGGAGGGGTCCGGGTGTGCTGCGCCGCCTGGTGGAAATGCCCGCGACCGTCGCTGGCTATGACGTGCGCGGCGTGCGCGTGAAGCTCGACCTGATGATGGACAGTTGGAGCCCGGTGATGCTGACGGTCTTCTCCAACGGCCCGATTGTGGCGCGCGTGGACAAGGACATGCTGCAGCCGATTGCGCTCACCGAATCCGCGCAGCCGGGACAGAAGTTCCTGATCGCGATTCGCGTGGATACCCGCGATGACGATATCGAACTGAAAAAGGCGCGGCTGTTGCTGGAGCCGCCGGCCGCGCGGCCCGATCCCGGTTTGCTGCGGATGGAGATTCTGTCCGCATACCCGGTGGTTCATGCGTACGAGGAAGGCCGGGCGCAACGCGAGCAACAGCTCGAAGCGGCGGTGCAGTCCATCGACGTGACCGCTCTGGATCGTGGAGACCAGGCAGGCTTCGACAATTCCCTGCGCGCCGCGCAGGCGAAACTGGAGGCACTCCGGCCCTGGCTCCAGCAGTTCACCATTCGCGCCACCGGCAACTCGCATATCGATATGGCGTGGCTGTGGCCGTGGACGGAGACGGTGGAGATCGTCCGCGACACGTTCCGCAGCGCGCTCGATCTTATCCGCGAATACCCGGATCTTACCTTCTCCATGGGCTCGGCGCAGACGTTTTCCTGGATGGAGGAGAAGTATCCCGACATGTTCGGCGAGATCCAGCAGCGGGTGAAGGAAGGGCGCTGGGAGATCGTGGGCGGGATGTGGGTGGAGCCGGATCTGAACATGCCGGCGGGCGAATCGCTGGTGCGGCAGCTTCTGGTGGGCAAGCGGTATTTCCAGCAGAAGTTCGGAGTGGATGTGAAGATCGGCTGGAATCCGGACTCGTTCGGCTATAGCTGGCAGCTCCCGCAGATCTACAAGAGATCCGGCGTCGACTACTTCGTGACACAGAAAATGTCCTGGGGCGACACGACGAAGTTTCCGCACAAGCTGTTCTGGTGGGAGTCGCCCGACGGGAGCCGCGTGCTGGCATATTTCCCGCAGGATTACGCCGGCGGCATTGACGCCGAGCACATGGCCACGAACCTTTCCGTATGGGCGCCGGCCCTGTACGGCACGGCTACCGGCAACCAGCCCGAGATGATGCACCTGTTCGGCGTGGGCGACCACGGTGGCGGACCCACCCGTGAGATGCTGGACAACGCGGCTCGCCTGCAGTCCGCCGGCGTGGTGTATCCAAAGCTGAAGTTCGGCACGGCCGCGGGCTTCTTTGCGGATCTGGAGAAGAAGCTCCCGGAGATGAAAGTGCCCACGTGGAAAGACGAACTCTATTTTGAATACCACCGCGGCGTGATGACTACCCAGGCGGACACCAAGCAACGCATCCGCCACTCCGAGGAAGTGCTGCTCAATGCCGAAAAGTTCTCGTCGTTCGCCATGCCGTATGGGTACCAGTATCCGCAGGAGAAGCTGGAAGACGCGTGGCGCCGTCTGCTGTTCGATCACTTCCACGACATCATGCCCGGTTCGGGAATCGCGGCGAACTATCTGGACGTGAAGCGCAACCTTGAGGAGGTGGACCGGCTGGGCGGCGAGGCCATGGACGGCGGGCTGCGGCGCATCGCGGCCAACATCGCCACCGACGCGCAGAAGGGCATTCCGGTGGTGGTGTTCAACTCGCTCTCGTGGCCACGCACGGAGGTTGTGGAAATAGAGGCGCAGTTGCCAGGCCCGGCCAGTGATGTCGAAGTGGTGGATTCCGCCGGCGCGCGCGCAGCCTCCGAGGTGCTGGCGACTGATGCGAACGCCGCGCGGACCAACACCGTGCGCGTGTTGGTGGCGGCCAGGGTTCCGGCTCTCGGGTATCAGACTTACTACGTGCGCGCCGGGCAGGCCGTGCCGCAGCCCGGCGTCAAGGCTTCCGCGGATTCGCTGGAGAACGAGTTTGTCCGCGTGATGGTGGACCCGCAAACCGGATGCATCACCAGCCTGTTCGACAAGCGCAGCGGTACGGAGGCGCTGTCGCCGGCCGAGACCGACACCGGCGGACCGAAGAACCGCGTGTGCGGCAATCTGCTGCAAGCCTTCGTCGACAAGCCGAAGAAATGGGACGCCTGGAACATCGACGCCGACTTCGAGAAGCAGCACTGGGACATCGACAAAGCCGATGAGGTGAAGCTGGTGGAGAGCGGACCGCTGCGCGCGGTGATTCGGGTCCGCACGCACTTTCAGCAGTCGGCGTTCATTCAGGACATCACCGTGTACGCCGGCGTGCCGCGCGTGGATGTGAAGATGCAGGCCGATTGGCACGAGAAGCACATCCTGCTGAAGGTGGCCTTCCCGGTGAGCGCGCACAACGACAAGGCGACGTTCGAGATTCCGTTCGGCTCCATCGAGCGTCCCACCACGCGGCGAACGCCCGCCGAGCAGGCGAAGTTCGAAGTGCCCGCCGAGCGCTGGGTAGACCTGTCCGACGCGCGCCACGGCTTCAGCCTGCTGAACGACTGCAAGTACGGATACGACGCCAAAGGCAACGTGCTGCGGCTCTCCCTGCTGCGCTCGCCCGATTTTCCCGACCCGCACGCCGACGAAGGCCACCACGCCTTCACGTACTCGCTCTACCCGCACGGCGGCGGATGGCGCGAGGCGCTGACGGTGCGTCGCGGCTATGAGTTGAACTACCCGTTGCTGCCGATCACCGTCGCCAATCACACCGGCAGCCTGCCGGACGCGCGTTCGTTCCTGGATGTGCGCGAGGACAACGTGGTGGTGACGGCAGTGAAGAAGAGCGAGGACGATGACGCGCTGGTGATCCGCTTCTACGAGTGGGCGGGCCGGCGCGGAGACGTTCATCTACGTCTGCCGGAGGCCCCAACCCGCGCCGAAGAAACCGATTTGATGGAGCGTCCGGATGGCCACTCGCTCACCGCGCAGCGCGAAATCACCGTGCCGGTGGCGCCCTTCGAGATCAAGACCGTGAAGGTGAGCCTCCGCTGATGACCCTCTCCTCCTCGCTGATCCGCAGCACCGTGGTGGCCGCGCTGGGCGGTCTCCTGTTCGGCTTCGACACGGCGGTGATCGCCGGCACCACCTCGGCACTCACCCACGTCTGGAACCTCTCGCCCAACGGCCTCGGACTCACGGTGGCCAGCGCTCTGGTGGGCACCATCCTGGGGGCCATGCTCGCGGGCATCCCCGGCGACCGTCTTGGCCGCCGCGACAGCCTTCGTCTCATGGCTATCCTCTATCTGGTGTCCGCGCTGGGATGCGCCTTCGCGTGGGACTGGTACTCGCTGGTCTTCTTCCGCTTCATCGGCGGGCTGGGCATCGGCGGTTCGTCGGTGCTGGGGCCCATGTACATCGCCGAAATTGCACCGGCGCGATGGCGAGGCCGGCTCGTCGGCTTCTTCCAGTTCAACGTGGTGGCGGGCATTCTGCTGGCGTATTTCTCAAACTACGTGGTGGGCCTGCTCTCGTTCGGCGAAGCCGAGTGGCGCTGGAAGCTGGGCGTTGCGGCCGTCCCCGCGGCGCTGTTCTTCGCCATGCTGTTCGGCATTCCGCGCAGCCCGCGCTGGCTGGTGCGGAAGGGTCGGGTGGACGAGGCGCGCGCGGTGCTGGTGCGCATTGGCGAGGAGAACATCGAGCAGGAACTCCAGGGCATGATCGCGTCGGTGGATCTGGATCACGGGCGCGGGCAGGAGCCGCTATTCCAGGCGAAGTTCCGCTTCCCGCTGTTCCTGGCCGTCTCCATCGCCATGTTCAACCAGCTCTCCGGCATCAATGCGATTCTGTATTATCTGAACGACATCTTCGCGAAGGCCGGCTTCAGCAAGGTCTCCGGCGACCTGCAGGCGGTGGCCATCGGCGCCACCAATCTGCTGTTCACCATGATTGCGATGTCCGTGATCGACCGCATCGGCCGCAAGACTCTGCTGCTGGTGGGCTCGGTGGGAACGGCCGCGTGTCTGGCCGCCGTGGCTGCGGTCTTCTTCTCTGGCCGGCACGAGAACCTGCTGGTGTGGCTGCTGGTGGGCTACATCGCGTTCTTCGCGTTCTCGCAGGGAGCGGTGATCTGGGTGTACCTCAGCGAGGTGTTTCCAACAAGCGTCCGCGCGAAGGGCCAGAGCCTGGGCAGCTTCACGCACTGGATCATGAACGCGGCGATCTCGTGGACGTTCCCGGTGATCGCGGCGTCTTCGAAGGGCGCGCCGTTCGTGTTCTTCTCGGCCTTCATGGTGCTGCAGTTCGTGGTGGTGCTGGTGGCGTATCCGGAGACGAAGGGCGTGACGCTGGAGGACATGCAGAAGAAGCTGGCCACGCGCTGATGATGGCCGACCACCGCCCTGCTATCATAGACTCCACCTATGCCCGACCTGCGGTCCGCACCCGCTCCAATTTCCGAAGCCGTCACCAACAACATCCGCGTTGAGGTGATGTCCCAATACTCCGCCGAGAACTCCAGACAAGTGCAAGGCGCATGGGTGTTCCAGTACGCGGTCCGGATCACCAATCAGGGGACCGACACCGTGCAGCTTATCAGCCGGCACTGGATCATCACGGATGCCCTGGAGCACACCGAAGAGGTGCAAGGTGCGGGCGTGGTGGGCGAGCAGCCGGTCCTCAAGCCGGGCGAATCATTCCAATACTCGTCGTGGTGCCCACTCAGGACGCCAACGGGCACCATGCACGGGACGTATCAAATGGTGGGCCCAAGCGGAAAAGAGTTCGACATCGAGATCGCGCCCTTCGCCCTGCGAGCGCCTTACACAGTTAATTGACGAGTAGTATCAACAACTTCCGCAACGACCCTCACGCGCGTCTGGTATAACTCAAATCGAATCTGGCCAGATTCACGTTGGACGCGCCCTTCTACTAGAGCGGGGTGCGAACAGGTGTTTCCGTCGCTTCGGCGGCGGATAGGATATCGGTATCCACAAAAAGACGAATCGCGTATCGCGAGGTGCGCCGTCCACATCGGGCCGGGCGCGGCGGAGTTCATTCTTCGTCCGCCCGGCTTCAACGAACTCCACCCCACCCGATGCCGTAGTGTCTCCATTCTTGCGCACCGCGCGCGATTCATTCCTCGGCAACTCCCTGCAAACAATCTCAATAGCGTAAGAGTTTATAGTTTAAAGTCTTTTCGCGCAATGACTTGCAATTGACAAACACCGGATAAAGACCTACACTTCTGGTGATGAATAGCGACTATTACAAGGAACATGTCGAGGGGAAGACTGCTGAACAGATTCTCGCAGACGCTCACTCGGCGGACAGCGTCCGAGCGGCGTACCTCCAGATCGCCTCACAGGTGAGGTCGCAACAGGCGCTGGTTGGCCAATTGAAGGAGGCATCGAAAGACAGCAGCATCATGTCCCGCCGCATCGCTTGGCTTACGGCCGCTCTCGTTCTTGTCGGCGTACTCCAAGCGGCTGCAACTGTATGGTCGCACAGGTGACCCATCTCGCTTCACAATCAACTGCCTCGGCAGAGCCGAAGGCCCAGGAGGTGAACCATGTCCACGATTGACGACAGTAACGCCGGCTCTCGTCACAAAGCCTTTTACGAAGGCGCAGAGTCTTTCACGGCTTCCCATCCGGAAGAGGACTACCATATCGTCGGGAGTCTGTCGCAGGCTGGGCTAACGATAACGATCAGTGGTGGTCTACTCGCACATTCACGCCAGATCACTGTCGGACCAATGTTACATGACGATTTCAAGGAGTCTGTATTAATAGCGCTGGAACAAGCCTGCGCCCAATCAAACTAATCTGGTGACTTAATTCGTCAAATCGGTCTCTGCCAATCCCTACGGAGCCGCGACCGCAACGAGACTGGTCCATCAGTCAGCACCCCGTCACCGATGGCGGCCTCGCCCCCCGCCCCCAATCCGACACCCTCGCCCCCATCACCAGCACCAGCTTCCCACCACCCGCGATCTCGGCGTGCGTGAGCCAGGCGCGATCCAGCTTCTTCCCGTTCAGCTCCGCGCTCTGCACATACCGGTTGCTCGCCGAGGTCCCCGGCGCCTCGATCACGAACTTCCTCCCACCGCCCAGGTCGATCGCCACTCGCGCAAACACCGGGCTGCCGATGTAATAAAACGGCTGGCCCGCGTTCGGATACAGGCCCATCGCGCCCCACACGTACCACGACGACATGGTTCCCGCATCGTCGTTGCCGGGCAGCCCGTCGCGCCCTTCGCGATACTCGCCGGCCAGAATCGCGCGCACGCGGTCGGCGGTGCGGTCCGGCCGGCCCGCGTGGATGTAGAGCCAGGGCGCCAGCAGGTCCGGTTCGTTCCCCTGCGTGTACAGCTTGCGTTCGAAGAAATCGTCGAGCCACGCAACGAACGCGGCATCGCCTCCCACACGCTGAATCAGTCCCTGCACATCGTGCGGCACATACGTCGAATACTGAATCGGGCGACCCTCGTAGAACGGCGCGTCCCACCACTCCGTGGTCGAGTCCGGGTATTCGTGCTCGCAATCGTAATTCTCCAGCCACGTCCCATCGGAATACCGCGGGCGAATGCAACGCATCTTCGGATCCCACAAATTCGTCCAGTTCGCCGATCGCTTCAGATACTTCGCCGCATCCTCGGTCTTCCCCAGCGCGCGCGCCACTTCCGAAACCGCGAAGTCGTCGTAAGCATACTCGAGCGTGCGCGACGCCGACCGGTTCAGCGTGAGCGACATATACCCGAGCCGCTTATAATCCACTAACTGCCGGCCCTCATTCAACGGGCGCGCCGATTCCACCTCGGCATCCTTCACCAGCGCCTGATACGCCGTCTCGTAATCGATCCCCGTCATCCCCTTCACCATCGCGTCGGCAATCAGGACGTCGCCGTTCGAGCCGCCCTGGGTCAGCCCGTTCAACCCGGCGATGCGCGCGTCGGGCAGCCAGCCGGTGTGTCGATACGTGTCGATGAGCGACCGCACCATGTCGCGCTGGCGCTCCGGCTGAATCAGCGTGAACAGCGGGTGCAGCGTGCGGAACGTGTCCCACAGCGTGTAGAAGTCCTCATAGTGCGGCTCTGTGGACTGCCACCAGACGTTCTCGCCGGTAAGGTCGTGCGGCATGTAGTGCGCGCGGTACAGAGCCGTGTAGAAGATGCGCCGTTGGGCATCGGTACCGCCCTCGACTTCGATCTTCGAGAGCACCTGCTCCCACGCGTCTTCAGCCTGATGGCGCACCGTGTCGAAGTCTTCCCGTACAACGTTCGCGCGCGCCTGGTCCACGCTGAGGAACGACACGCCCATCTTCATCTCGACAACGCGGTCCTTCGTGGTGTCGAACACGGCATACGCCCCGGCCTGGTTCGCATAGTTGTGCGTCTGGTCGCCCACCTGATGGCGCTGGCTGGGAATGGTGAGCGTGCTGCCGAGGTCCGCGGTCCACGTGCCCCAGCTTTTCATGGGCCGGTTGAACGCCGCGAAGAAATACAGCGTGTACGCGCCGGGATTCCAGCCGCCGGTGAACGTCGCGGTGCCGGAGATGTGCGTGTCGTCCACGATGTTCACTTCCACATGCGTGGCGCGCTGGGCGAGTTTCACGCGCGAGCTGGCGTCCAGAATGATGTTGCCGTCGGCGCCCGCCGGAAACGTGAAGCGCTCCACGCCGGCCAGCCGAGTAGCGGTCAGCTCACAGCGAATGCCGCCAAGCGTCACGGCGTAGTAGCCAGGTGACGCGCTCTCATCCAACTTCGCGAACCGCAGATTGCCTACGCGGATCGGGCCCACCGTCGGGGTCACGCGAAAATTCCCATATTTGCTGTCGCCGCCGGTTCCGCTGACGTGCGTGGCGCTGAAACCGATCACCTGGCCCGCCGACGAATACCCGTTCGTGTCCGCGTTCGTGGTGTCCGGGCTGAGCTCGACAAACCCGAACGGAACCGCCGCGCCCGGCACCGTGTTCCCTCCCGCATCGGCGCCCACGAACGGGTCTACCCGGCGCGTCAGCCGTGGCTCGGCGGCCCAGAGACTCAAGCCGGCCAGCACGGCCAGGGCACATCGGAATCGCATTATTTCCTGCCTCCGCAGCCATGCTACTCCATCCCACCGCCACCTTGTGAGGCAGGATGGTATCCTGCGCGCGGGTTTGTAACCCGCGCACGGCGTCGATTAGAAATCGGCGCGGAGCACAGGCTGAAGCCTGTACTACCATGTACTGACGAGCTTCTGACAAAAGGTGGCACAGACTTTAGTGCGTGTTAACGCGGCTATTGCCGCGTGCCCTGGCGACCACCCCCTTCCAACGGCCACTCAAGACGTGCGACATTAGTAATCGCATGGATATTAACAAGATTCTCGAAGAACTCAGAGCGGAACGCGAGCAAGTGGAAATGGCCATCATCAGCCTGGAACGGCTGGGAGCGGCCCGAGGCAAGCGGCGGGGACGCCCCCCCAAGTGGCTGAGCGCGGCAACCGCGGTAGCGGCTGCGAAGCCGAAGCGGCGCGGCCGGCCCCCAGGCAGCGGGAAAAAGAAAGCGCAGGCATAGAACCGGCTTTCATTTTCTGATTCCGCTTTCGGCCGGACGGTCCCGGAAACGGACACCGTCGGGACACTTGATCTGCGCGCAAGCCCAGTGCCTGCAGTGGCCTGGGCGTGGAGCGTGGCGTGCCTCTGCATACGCGGATCATGTCTGAACTAATGCGCGACATACGTTACGGGCTGCGCCTGTTAGGGAAGAGCCCTGGTTTTACCGCAGTGGCGCTGGCGGCGCTCGCGCTCGGCATTGGCGCGAACTCCGCCATCTTCAGCGTCGTGAACTCGGTATTGCTCCGGCCGCTGCCCTACCACGAGTCCGGCCGCATCGGCATCATCTTTGAAGCGAGCCCCGCGCAGGGCTGGCAGCAGATCGGCATCTCCGGCCCGGACTACGCCGACTTCCGGGAACAGGCGAAAAGTCTGGACGACATGGCCCTGATCGAGAACGGAAGCGGCACCGTTCTGGGGTTCGGCGAGCCGATACAGGCCCCCGGCCTGCGCGTCACCACCAACCTGTTCCGGATGCTGGGCAGGAAGCCCATGCTCGGCCGCGACTTCAACCCAGGCGAGGGGTTTGAGAACCGCGTCGCCATCCTCTCCTACAGCGGCTGGCACAAGCTGTACGGCAATGACACGTCGGTGATCGGGCGCCGCGTGATCGTGGACGACATCCCGTACTCCATCGTCGGCGTCATGCCGCAGGACCTCTGGCTGCCCCTCGACGCCGACGTTTTCGCACCCTGGTCCACCGAAGACTTGCGCCGCCGCCACCGCATGGACCACTCGTTCGTGGTGCTTGGCCGCGTGAAGCACGGCGTCTCGTACGCGCAGGCGTCGGCCGAGCTGGACACCATCGTTCATCGCATCGGCCAGGCGGAGCCGCGCATGAAGGACTGGGGCGCCAGCATCACGCCCATGCAGGAAGTGCTGGTGGAGAACGTTCGTCCCGCGCTGCTGGTGCTGCTGGGGGCGGTGGGCCTGGTGCTGCTGATCGCCTGCACCAACCTGGCCAACCTGATGCTGGCTCGCGCGGCCTCACGCGGGCGCGAGACGGCGATTCGTACGGCTCTGGGGGCCACCCGGCGCGCGCTGATGCGGCAGTTCTTCGCGGAAACCATGCTGCTGGGCGTGTTCGGCGGCGCCATCGGATTGCTGCTGGCGCTGTGGGGCGTCGATTTACTGAACCGCGTGGTTCCGGCCACCATCTCCGTCGGCCGGGGCGCGGAAACCGTGGTGCGCCCGGACCTGGTGGTGGACGGCACGGTGCTCGCATTCACTGTCGCCATATCGCTGCTCACGGGGCTGCTTTTCGGCCTGGTCCCCGCGATCTCGGCGTCCCGCACCGACGTCAATACGGCGTTGAAGGAGGGCGGACGCAACACCGTCTCGGCCGGCAGCCGGCGAATGCGCAACGCGCTGGTCGTCTCCGAGGTGGCGCTCGCGCTGGTGCTGCTGATTTCGACCGGCCTCACTCTGAAGAGTTTCTGGAAGCTGCAGCAGGTGAATCCCGGCTTTCTGGCCGATCACGTCCTGACCATGGAAATGGAGCTGCCCACCGACGCCAGGTACCAAAAACCCGAAGAAGAGGTGGAGTTCTTTCGCCGCGTTTTGACCAATGTGACAGAGGTGCCCGGCGTGGTCAGCGCGGGCATTACCTGCGCCCTGCCGCTCGACGAGGATGATCGCAAGACCGACTTTCGGATTGAAGGCAGGCCGTTGCCTTCGTCCGGTCAATTGCTGCCTGCCGATTACCGAGTGGTGAGCCCGGGATTCTTCCGCGCCCTCGGCATTCCGCTGTTGCGCGGCCGCGGAATTACCGAGCGCGATTCCCACGACCGGCCGCTCGTGGCAGTGATCGATCGAGCCCTGGAACGCCAATACTGGCCGGCTGGCGTGGAAGGGCCGAAGGACCCCATCGGCCAGAAGATTGCCATCGGTTCGCGGACGTTCGAGATCGTCGGCGTAGTGGGGGAAGTGAAGGGCGCCGGTCTCAATCGCGTGCCCGAACCAACCATCTACCTTTCCTACATGCAGCGGGTGGAGCCGCGCATGGCGCTGGTGGTGCGGCATCCGCGGGCCGGAGAGATGGTCAACGCCGTCAAGCGGGCCGTTTATGCCGTCGACAAAGACCAGCCCGTATACAAGATCCACACCATGGATGACGTGGTGGCCAGGTCGCAGTCGTCTTCGCGCTTCACGCTGCTGTTGCTGGGCGTCTTCGCCGCGACGGCACTCGCTCTGGCGGCCGTCGGCATCTACGGCGTCATCTCCTACTCGGTCACCCAGCGCACTAGCGAGATCGGCATTCGCATGGCTCTGGGCGCGGGCAGAGAATCCGTGTTGCGCCTGGTGGTGGGCGATGGCATGGCGCTGGCGGGCATGGGCATCGCGATCGGTCTGGTGGGCGGGTTGGCCGTCTCGCGCCTGCTCGCCAGTCTGTTGTTTGGCGTGAGCGCGAGCGATCCGTTCGTCTTCGGCGTCACTGCCATCGTGCTGGCCGCGGTGGCCTTGTGCGCCACGTCGATTCCCGCCCTGCGCGCCGCGCGCATTGACCCTGGCGATTCGTTGCGATATCAGTAATGGCGTGAATACCGTCGGCTGGACGCTTGTTCTGAAGGGGATTGCATTGCAGTTGGTGACCGGCGGCATCCTGTTAGGATGCGCTGGCACGCTGCGCTGGCCGTACGCCTGGGCGTGGCTGGGTTGCGTGCTCCTGCTGCAACTCGCCACCGTGTGGATTCTCGCGTGGCATTCCCCGGATCTTCTTGTGGAGCGCTCGCGGCTGCAGTCCGGCACGAAGAGCTGGGACAAAGTGGTTGCCCCAATGATGGTTCTGGCCGGGCCGTTGCTGGCCATGCTCGCGGCCGGCCTTGAGCGCCGTCTCCGCGGCGAGCGTTGGCCCGTCTGGATACCGGCGGCCGCCTTGCTGGTCACGCTTGCCGGTGGTGCGGTGGCCGCCGCCGCCATGTACGCGAATCGGTTCTTCTCGACGACCGTGCGCATCCAGAGCGAGCGCGGCCACGTGGTGGTGAGTGGCGGACCATACCGCGTGGTTCGTCATCCAGGCTATGTGGGAATGCTGCTGGTGTACGCGGCCATTCCATTCGCACTGAGCTCCCGGTGGGCGCTGGCGCCGGCGGCGCTCACGGTGATCCTGGTGGTCGTCCGCACCGCGCTGGAAGATCGTACGCTGCGGGCGGAACTGCCCGGCTACGCCGAGTACGCGGCGACGGTGCGCTACCGGCTGCTGCGCGGCGTGTGGTGAGCGGCGCCTCGGTTACCATGCGATAGGATGCTGGTGCTTGCTTCGAAATCGCCGCGGCGTGCAGAGATCCTTCGTGCCGCCGGTCTGCCGTTTGTGGTGCGGCCGGCGGATGTCCACGAACGGCGCCAGGCCGGCGAATCGCCCGCGGACTACGCCCGCCGTCTGGCGCTCGACAAGGCCGCGGCGGTGGAGATGGGGGCGGGAGACGTGGTGCTCGGGGCGGACACTATCGTCGTGGTGGACGATGTGGTGCTGGAGAAACCGAGCGACGCCCGCGATGCGCGCCGCATGCTGGCGTTGCTCTCGGGCCGCGAGCATGAAGTAATCACCGGTATCTGCCTGCGCTCCGGTTCGGATTGCGTCGTGGATGCGGCGGTCACCTGCGTGGTGTTCGCCCCGCTCACGCCGGCGGAGATCGACGATTACGTGGCCAGCGGCGAGCCCATGGACAAGGCCGGCGCATACGCGATTCAGGGGTTGGCGTCCAGGTTCATCGAGCGGATCGAGGGCGATTACTGCAACGTGGTGGGGCTGCCCGTGGCACTGGTGTACCGCTATCTCAGCGAGCTTCGCTGAAGAGTGCGTCCCGCCGCCGCCCCGCCTGCGGATACGATGGAAGTAGTTCCATGCAATTCCTGACTGAAAGTCTTATTCAACTCATTACCCAGACCTCCACGAATCTGCCGCCCGATGTTCGCGCGGCCATGGCGACAGCGCTCGCGTCGGAAACCCCGCATACGCAGTCTTCGCAGGCGCTCGGCATCATCGCGTCGAACATCGACATGGCGCTCGAAGACGAAGGCGCCATCTGCCAGGACACCGGCATGCCGACGTTCATCGTGCATACGCCCGTCGGCGTGAACCAGATCGCGGTGCGGCGCGCCATTTGCGATGCCGTGCGCGAGACCACGCGGCGCGGCAAGCTGCGCCCCAACTCCGTCGACTCGCTCACCGGGAAAAACAGCGGCGACAACCTGGGCCCGGAAACGCCGGTGATCCACTTCGAGCAGTGGGAAGAGGACGAGATCGAGGTGAAGCTGCTGCTGAAGGGCGGCGGTTGCGAGAACAAGAACATTCAGTACTCGCTGCCCGCAGACCTCAACCACCTGGGCCGCGCCGACCGCGACCTCGAAGGCGTGCGCAAATGCCTTCTGCACGCGGTGTGGCAGGCGCAGGGACAGGGTTGCGCGCCGGGTGCGCTGGGCGTCTGCATCGGCAGCGATCGCGCGCACGGCTACATGGTGGCCAAGATGCAACTGTTCCGCACGCTCGACGACGTCAACCCCGACCTCGAACTGGCGAAGCTGGAAGCCGCGATCATGGACGAGGCCAACCGGCTGGGTGTCGGCGCCATGGGGTTCGGCGGACGCGCGTCGCTGATTGGCTGCAAGATCGCCGCGGCCAACCGCCTGCCCGCCAGCTACTTCGTGTCGGTGGCCTACGATTGCTGGGCGTTCCGCCGCCTCGGCGTGCGCCTCGATGCCGCGAGCGGCGCCATCACGAAGTGGCTCTATCGCGATCCCGAGAGGCCGGTGCAGAAGATGGCCGCCACGGCCGGTTTCCCGCTCACCGGGCGCGAGGTGGCGCTGCGCGCTCCGCTTTCCGAAGAGCAGGTCCGCGCGCTGAAGGTGGGTGACGTGGTGCTGATTTCCGGCGAGTGCTTCACCGGGCGCGACGCCGTGCACCATCACCTGATGACGCACGAGCCGCCGGTGGATCTGCACGGCGCGGTGCTCTACCACTGCGGTCCGGTGATGTTGCAGGAGGGCGGCGAGTGGAAGGTGAAGGCCGCGGGACCCACCACCAGTATTCGCGAGGAGCCCTACGAGGCCACCGTGCTGGAACGGTATGGCGTGCGCGCGGTGATCGGCAAGGGCGGCATGGGCCCGAAGACGCTGGCCGCGTTGCAGCAGTTCGGCGCGGTGTATCTGAACGCAATCGGCGGCGCCGCGCAGTATTACGCGCGAACGGTGAAGAAGGTGCTGGGAGTGGATTGGCTGGAGCTGGGCATCCCCGAGGCCATGTGGCATCTTCAGGTGGAGGACTTCGCCGCCATCGTCACCATGGACGCGCACGGCAACAGTCTGCACGCGGACGTGGAGCGGCAGACCGGCGCGGTGCTGGCCACGTTGCGGGAGGCCTGAGAGCCGCGTTTTTGTTACACTGGGATTGCCGCGGTAGTGCGGCATCCCTCCCTGGCCTGAAAAGGCTGGCGTCGGCGGTTCAAGTCCGTCCCTGGCCACCATCCCAAGTCCCGTGTAATCAGCACTTGCTCGCCAGTCCCCAGCCTGTGCCGGATCTGTGCCATGAATCGTCTGACGGCTCTGATACTCCGGTGTCCACTTCGCGTAGTAACGGCGGATGGTGGCGGGGCCATCCCCGAGGATTGCTGCAATCTCCTCGATCATTCCGCCCTTCCCCAGAAGTTCCGATGCCAGTGTATGGCGAAAACGGTGACAGTGTGCGCGCTCGACGCCGGAGAGCCGGAACACCGCGGCCATGGTGCGCTCTGCGCCCTTCACCAGACTCCGCAGAGTCGCACTCCCGCTGGCAAAGTACAGCGTGCTGTTCCGGGCAGCGGCCTTCGGAGGCGGCAGCACTTCACCGCTTGGACATGGCTGCACAAGTTGCGACGCGCGATGGTCCGACCGGACCATGATCGACTCCGTGGCCGGGTGGAGGTGGACGAGACCGTACTGAATGGGCTGGAGGACGGTGCGAGAGACCGCCGCACCGCGAGTACGACGTTGGTTGTCATTGCTGCCGAAGTTGACGGGCCGGACATCGGACGCATACGGATGCAGATGATTGAGGACGCGTCGGCGGAAAGCCTGCACGCCTTTGTGCGGGACTGCATCGAACCGGGCAGCACCATTCACACTGACAGCTGGAGAGGCTACGCCGGTCTGGAGACCAAAGGCTACCGGCGAGAGATCACGGGATCGAGAGGAAGCCGGAAGAAGGCGTCCGCTTTGTTGCCGCGGGTCCATCACATTGCCTCGCTTCTGAAGCAATGGCGACAGGGAACGCAGCGGGGCGCAGTGGCGCTCCAGCACCTGCCGTACTACCTGGACGAGTTCACATTTCGCTTCAATCTTCGGAAGTCGAAAAGCCCAGGACGGCTCTTCTTAAGGCTCATGCAGCAGGCCGCGAATACGCCTCCCGCCACCTACGCGACGATGGTCACGCCTCCAAATCGCTCGCGCAATCGACTGAAGGGATTCGAGCCAGGAAAGTTCAACAGCTAAAGGACGTGGTGGCGGGACATGAGTTAACTGCGATCAAGCACGGGTTCGCAACCTCGAATTGAGTGCCCAATCGATAGTCCATGATCGCCGGCTGGTGTTTACTTATCGAGTGTTGTTGCTACCGGACCTCCGGCGACGAGACGCGATCGCGTACGATCATCCTGAGTTCGGTCATTTCAGGTCCCCTTAATGGGCATTGTCGGTAGCCATGAAGACCTTGCCTCGGGACAGCGAGGACATCAAGCAAAACAGCCAGGGGGGAGTCACCCAGCACTGCGCGCTCGGCGTCGGCCACCTGGTCCGCCGCCTCCGCAGGGTCGCGGCCCTACTCAGCCTGCAGTTCGGACGAAGCAGCCGGGCCACACTGCCCCGGGTGGATCAGCAGTTCTCCCGCGTACCTCCACCCTTCGAGACGCCGATGTCCGCTTTTTGATATACCTGCAAGCGGCGGTGGCCCGCGTGCGGGCCTCCCGCGAAAGGAGCACTCATTTGTGACTGATCGAGCATCCGTTCTGCGTTCCGCATTGCAGCGCCGGCAGGCTCTGGTCGTGCCCGGGTGTCATGACGCCCTCAGCGCCTGCATCATCCAATCCGCCGGCTTTGCCGCCACACAGATCAGCGGCTTCGGCCTTGCCGGCAGCCTGCTCGCCCGCCCCGACGTCGGCCTCGTGGATATGAAAGACATCCTCGATATTACCGGGCACATCACCCGCGCCGTCCAGATCCCCGTCATGGCCGATATCGACACCGGCGGCGGCAATGCCATCAACGCCGCCGTCATCACCGAGCGCCTTATCGGAATGGGAGTCGCCGGCGTCAACATCGAAGACCAGATCTTCCCCAAGCGTTGCGGACACATGGAAGGGAAGCAGGTCATCCCCGCCGAGGAAATGGCCGGCAAGGTGCGCGCGATGGCCGACGCACGAAAGCGCCTCGGCCGCGACATCGTCATCAACGCCCGCACCGACTCCTATGCCTCCCTCGGGCTCAACGAGGCCATCCGCCGCGCCAATCTCTATCTCGATTCCGGAGCGGACATGGCCTTCATCGACGGCATCGGCACCCGCGCCGACATTGCCCGCGCCGCCTCGGAAATCCGCGGCCTGCTCTCGGTCAATCTCATGGATGCCGTCACCGGCGTCAAAACCGAGCTCATCCCCATCTCCGAGCTCGCCGCCCTCGGCGTCGCCCGCGTCAGCATCCCCGTCGCCTCCATCATGGTCATGCACAAGGCCCTCACTGATTTCTTCACCGCCCTGCACGACTCGCCCACCGGCATTCTGGCCGGCGAAACCCATCGCCTCTCCAGCTTCCGGGACTACACCGCCTTTGTCGGCCTGCCTCACTACCGCGCCCTCGAGCGCGAGTACCTGCCCGCCATGGCCGGCGCCGAACACTGACATCGGGAGCCGAACCATGAGCATGACCATCGCCGAGAAGATTCTCTCGCGCGCCTCGTCGCGCGCATCCGTCCGTCCCGACGAGATCGTCGTCGCCAGCGTCGATCTCGCCATGAGCCACGAAAACGCCGACCTCGTCCGCAAGAGCTTCCTTGAGATCGGCGTCCCCCGCGTTTGGGACCCCTCCAAAATCGTTGTCATTTTCGACCACCGCATCCCCGCTGAGAGCGAGAAGACCGCCGCCACTCACAAGGCCGTCCGCGAGTTCGTCGCCGCCCAGGGCATCGCCAACTTTTACGACGTCGGCCGCGGAGGAATCTGCCACCAGGTGCTCGCCGAGCGCGGTCACGTCCGCCCCGGCATGGTTGTCGTCGGCACCGACTCGCACACTACCACCCATGGCGCTTTCGGCGCCTTCGCCACTGGCATCGGAGCCACCGAAATGGCCGGCGTCTGGGCCGAAGGCAGCCTCTGGTTCAAGGTGCCCTCCACCATCCGCATCGAGGTGGAGGGCGAGTTCCGCCCCTGGATCAGCGCCAAGGATCTTATCCTCCACATCATCGGCCGCCTCGGCGCCGCCGGAGCCGACTACCGCGCCGTGGAATTCGACGGACCCGCCATCCGTCGCATGACCCTCGCCTCCCGCATGGTCCTCGCCAACCTCTCCATGGAGATGGGCGCAAAGGTCGCTTTCACCCCGGTGGACGAAATCGCCCCGGACCCCGGCGCCGTCTATGAACGCGTGGTCCGCATCGATGCCGGCCGCGACATCGCCGAACCCCAGATCGCCTGCCCCCACAGCGTCGATAACGTCAAGCCGATTTCCGCTGTCGGTGAGTTGCCCGTCCACCAGGCGGTCCTCGGCAGTTGCACCAACGGCCGCCTGGAGGACCTGGAAGTCGCCGCCAGCCTCGTCGCCGGCCGCCAGGTCCACCCCCGCACGCGCCTCATTGTCATCCCCGCCTCCCAGGCAGGTCTACCGCGAGGCCATGCGGCTCGGCTACCTCGAGACACTCATGGCCGCCGGAGCCATCATCAATCCACCGGGGTGCGGTCCCTGCGTGGGAGTCCACCAGGGCATCCTCGCCGCCGGCGAGGTCTGCGTCTCCTCCACCAACCGCAACTTCATCGGACGCATGGGAAGCAAGGATTCATACGTCTACCTCGCCTCCCCCGCGGTCGTCGCCGCTTCCGCCATCGCCGGCCATCTCGCCCACCCTGCATCCATCGCGCCGGCCCCCCACACCGGCGACTCGGCCTTTTCCGCACCGGAGCCCACCCATGCCTGAAACCAGTCTCATCCTCCGCGGCCGCGTTCGCGCCGTCCTCGGCGAAAACATCGACACCGACATCATCTACCCCGGCCGCTACCTCAATGTCACCGACCGCGAAAAAACCGCGGAGCACCTGTTTGAACTCGCCTACCCCGATATCCGGGGGCAACTCCAGCCGGGCGAGTTCATCGTGGCCGCCGCCAACTTCGGCTGCGGCTCCAGCCGCGAACAGGCTGCCGCCGCCCTCAAGTTTGCCGGCGCCGGCACCATCCTCGCCGCCGGTTTCGCTCGCATCTTCTACCGCAACGCCATCAACCTCGGCCTCCCCGCCGTCGTCGCTCCCGCCGCGTTTAACAACTGCGCCCCCGGCGACGAACTCGAGCTCGACCTCGCCGCCGGCCGCATCGCGAATCTCACTCGAGGCACGGAAATCGCCGCTGCCCCCCTCGACCCCCGGGCCGTCGAACTCCTCCAGACCGGCGGGCTCATCCCCTACCTGAAGCGCAAGTACGCTTCCGCCCAGGGAACACGCCAATGACCTCCCCACGGATCGCCTGGCTCCCTGGAGACGGCATCGGCGTCGAAGTCTCCGAAGCCGCTCGCTTTGTGCTCGACGCCTCCGGCTTCCAGGCCGAATACATCCACGGTGACATCGGCTGGGAGTTCTGGCGCCGGGAGGGTGACGCCCTCCCCCCCCGCACGCTGGACCTCCTCAGGAACACGAACTGCGCCTTCTTCGGCGCCATCACCTCCAAGCCGGTGGGCGAGGCGCTCAGGGAACTCGACCCGTCCCTGCAGGGCCAGAAGCTCAGCTACCGCAGTCCCATCGTGCGCATGCGCCAGTTGCTCGACCTGTACACCTGCCTCCGCCCCTGCAAGGCCTTCTCCGGCAACCCCCTCAACTACCGCGACGACATCGACATCGTCGTCTTCCGCGAGAATACCGAGGGCATGTACATCGGCGTCGAGTTCCCCCAGGTTCCGGGCTGCTTTTTCGAGGAGCCCGCCATGCAACGCATTCCCCGCGACGCTGCCATTTCCGTCCGCAGCGTCACCCGCGAGGCCTCGCGCCGCATCGTCGAGGCCGCGTTCGAGAACGGCCGGCGCAGGGTTACCGCGGTCCACAAGGCCAACGTCCTGCGCGCCACCTGCGGGGTCTTCCTCGAGCAGGCCCAGATGGTGGCGGCCCGTTACCCCCAGCTCCGGTTCGATACCGCCAACGTCGACGCCATGTGCATGTGGCTCATCAAGAACCCGCAGAACTACGACGTGATCGTCACCACCAACCTGTTCGGCGACATCCTCTCCGACCTCTGCGCCCAGTTGGTCGGCGGCATGGGCTTTGCCTA
>JBEKZH010000040.1:0-45631 GCA_049510065.1 Bryobacteraceae bacterium | reverse complement strand
GCGACCTCGGCCCTGGCTCGCTCGATCATCCTGCCGTCGCGCTGGCTCCGTCCACCGGATGGAGTTGCGATGATGATTCTGACCGTCTGCGATTCCGCCAATGCGACGGGGCCAAGCGGGCGAAGAACCCCGTTCTCGTAGACAGCCTCAAGTTCCTGCATCATGCTCGTCCCATTGTACGCGAGGGCGCACGGCTGCGGCTCTGGCAGTAGGGGTTCTCGTCGCCCTGAAGGGCATCGGAACCGCGAATTCGCGGTCGGCTCACCTGCCGCAAATGCAAGAGGTCCATCACGTCGGAAAGCCCGAAAGACGGCCCTCCCGGCGAGCCTTAGGGTCCGACTGTAGTAAAAACTGTGAACAAAACGGTCGAAAAGAGCAAGCGGTCCGCCGATAAGTCGCTTTGTTTCAGTCACTTGCGGCCCTACGAAATCAGAACCCCAAACCGCCCTCAGCCATGCACTTAAAGTGCCTATTGTCAACCACTTGCACCGCAAGTACTTCGCGAAACCCTGTTGAACCTTGTTGGGCTTTGTTGAGCCTTGATGCTCCCGCCTACTACGATTTCATCTACAGCGAAATCGTGGAACCCGGCACTTCGGCCTGGGCGATTCCGACGATTCACCGTTGCACTCACCATTCAATCATGGCACTGCGCTGTCAGGAATTCGCGAGGTGAGCACCCTCACGTTGCGCTAATGTGCGAGTTATCGAAGCTTACGGCGCGCGAACGGGAGGACTCGGAGGTGCGCCTCGCGCCATCAGCCCAAACCTGACGACAAGCGGCGTTTCACCGAGTCATCCGCTCGACCGATCTCCCGCAAGCGGACTTCGGGCTCGCGTCAACCGGCGCACTTCAGCGAGTCGTTTCTCGGCCAAGTGCTTTCCGCCCTGTCCCGAAAAGGGTAGGTCTGGAGTCTAGAGCCACGACCTCTTGTGACTGTTCTGAACAGAGCGTGCGATTCCCATGAACGATTTTGGGCGCTCAGACGTACACGTACTATGAAGTCTGAATTCGGCCAAAATCTGACGGTTCTGATGCTTTCCGTAGCAACGCTACGTGGCCGGTAAGCTCAACCGGAAGAAGCCGGCCTCAGCGGAGACACACAGCATGAAGCTTCTCATGACGGCGCTCACGTTCTTCTGCATCTGTTCTCCCATCAACGCTCAAAACCCTGGCGCACAGCTACAGCCGGATCTCCGCACTTTCAAAACAGTTGGAACTACCAAGCTGACGGCTCACATCTTTAGGCCTGAAGGTGGCACTCCGGACAGGCCTGCCCCGGTAATTGTTCTGTTTCACGGCGGCGGCTGGAGCGTTGGCTCACCCGAATGGGTCTATGGAGATGCGCGACGCTACGCCAGCTATGGCGCCGTCGCCGTTGCCGCGGAGTACCGCCTCTCCGATCGGACGAAGATCACGCCACTCGATGCCATCGCTGACGCCCGCGACCTCATTCTCTGGCTGCGCGCGAATTCCAAGGAACTCGGTATTAATCCCTCCTTGCTGGCTGCTTACGGCGTTTCCGCCGGAGGGCACCTTGCCGCCGCACTTGCCACGATTCCAGATCCGGAGCGCCCCAAGGTTGATTTCTCTCCCCAAGCCCTCGTGATGCTTTCACCGGCCGTTTCCCTCACGGGAGACAGTTATTTCCAAGGGCTTCTGTTGGGGAAGACCGCGACTGCCGCTTTGTCCCCCGACGAACAGATCCATCGCCGTATCCCGCCAACGATCATCTTTCAAGGTGTCCTCGACACCACCGTGCCAATCTGCGGCGTCCGGAGATTCTGCGAGCGCGCTCGGGAATACGGCAGCGATTGTCAGATCACAGAATACAGCCTGGTCGGACATCTGCTCACTCGGAAGCTGGACGAGCAAACCTACTCCTTCGATCCTGATCCGAAGGCCGTGGCGGACTCGATCACTAAAGGAGATGCCTTTTTGGCTGCGCACGGGTTCCTTCCAGGTTTCCGTCCGAAAAAACACGAAGAGGTCGCGGTTGATCCCAAAACATTGGACAGGTACGTGGGACGTTATCAGCTAATGCCGGACTTCATTGTCACAGTGACTCGGGAAGGTGACCATCTGTTTGCGCAAGCGACCGGGCAACAGAAGGTCGAGATATTTCCAGAGAGTGAGTTTGACTTTTTCTTGAAGGTCAACGATCTGCAGCTCAGCTTCGTGCTCGATAACCAGGGCCACACAAGTGCGATCATCATGCATCAGAACGGCAAGAACCTGTCGGCCAAGCGGATCGAATAGGTAGCCGCGGCAGCGGCGGATTGGCACGCCCGTCAGATAGAGCCCTTTCCGCCGGGGATGGGCAAACTTTCTCAGCGCATACCGTACGCCATCCAACATAATATTCCTGAGTCTGGCCGTGAGTAGAAACGGGCGCAAATGCAAGCGGTCCATCGCATCGGAAGCCCCGAAGGACGGGCATTTGAGAGAGTCTCGCGGTCAGACTGTAGCAAAAACTGTAGTGAAGAACCTCGAAAAAGGCAAGCGGTCCAACAATAAGATGCCTGTTATCAATGACTTGCAGGCCGACCGATTTCGGACCCCAAACCGGCCTCGGCCATTCAGGTAAGTGGCCTGTTTTCAACCGATTCCACTGCAAGCACTTCGCGAGACCCTGTAGCGCCTTGTTGCACTTTGTTGAACTTTGGTGCTCTCGCCGACTACGATTTCATCTACAGCGAATCGTCGAACCGCCGTTTTTTCGGGACCAAGCGTTCGAGCAATTCATCACCGGGTTTGCCAGTTCAATCATGGCACTGCGCTGTCAGGAATTCGTGAGGTTCGCACGCTGCACGCCGCGCCAATATGCGACAGGGTTATCCGCCCTGCGGCGCTCGAACGGTAGAACTGTGAAGCGCACGTTGCTCATCCAGCCCAAGCTGACGATAAGCAGCGTTTCACGGAGTCACACGCTTGACCGATCTCCCACAACTGGACTTGTTTCCCAAGGCCTTTAGGAAACATCTGCCCAAGAGGGGATGCGCGGCTAGTCTAATGCCACATGAGTTTCTGCTAATTGCATTTCACCTTTCTGTTGTAATATGGTTGGGAGCTGCCTCGGCAAGACGCTGTATATCGCCGGCGCCCGCATTTAGCGCTCTCCAGCCGCCACCGGGGCATCCGCTATCGCTGCCCGTCTGCCATTTTGGAGGAATGTATGCGCAATGCTGTAGCATTCGCCAACAACGATATCATCACGATCGCATGGGGCTACGGGAAGCGTCCCGATGGCTGCATGGGATTCGCTCTGTACCGCATCGACGAGCAGGGCAATGAGACCCCGCTGCCGAGCCACGCCGTATTCAAGGGAGACACCATCAGGCCGGGACAGACCACGGAAGAGTTTCCGATTCAGAAGTTCTACTGGAAGGACGTTTATGCGCGGCCGCTGGTGGACAAGTCGAAATTGAAGTCACCCACGTTCCGCTACAAGATCGTCCCCGTGGAGGGCAGCCCGGGCAAACTGACGCCGATGAAGTCACTGCCGATCCTGACCACTAACGAGGTGACTCTGACGTCGGAGTGCTCGCAGTCCCTGTCAGCGGTTTTCAACCGCGGGCTACTTTCGACACAGCACGTGTCTTACGCGCTGAAGGGCCATATCGATCCGAATAGCTTGAAGAACAACATTGCCGAGCAAGGGAACCAGCTACGCCTTGACCTGGCCGGAGATATGATCGACACCCTGACCGGCTTCCTCAAGCGGGCGGCGAATGGCGGCGCCATCTACGCCGCGCTGTACGAATTGACGGACGTCCAACTGATCCAGGGTCTGGTGGACTTGGGTGAGAAGCTACAGATCGTCGTGGCGGATGTCGTCTCGCCTCACCCGAAAGACGGGACCACGGCGAGTCCGGGCGAAAACGATACCGCGTGGAACAAGGTTCACCCGTTGACGAAGGGGAACTCGTTTTATCGCAAGCCGCCAGGCGGGCACATCGTGCATAACAAATTTCTGATCTATGCGGACGCCCACGGACCTAGGGCCGTCCTGACCGGGTCGACCAATTGGACCGACACAGGGTTGTGCGCACAGACCAACAACGCGCTCATTATCGAGGATGCGAACGTCGCGGCGCGTTACCTCGCGTATTGGAACACACTGAAGGCCGACGAGAAGGCCGTGGAGGCGGGGACCGGCAAGTTCCAGGGGCCGCCCATGCGCAACTTCGATTCGACCGGGAAGCCATATGCTCTGGACAAGGGCAGCAACGTGGATCCGCAGAGCGCTTTGATGAGCTACTTCTCACCGAATACTCCGACCGCGCGTTCGGCTGCGAGGAAGAAGTCGGGCAACGAGGTGATGCCGGTGGACATGAAAGATCTGTCTGCGCGGGTGAATGCGGCAAGGCAAGCGGTCCTGTTCCTGGCGTTTATTCCGGGCACGCCGAGCATCACGGAGTTTGCTGCCGCAGCTCAGAAAGCGAACAAGGACCTGTTCGTCCGCGGATGCGTAACGTCGCCGGATGCAGCGGGCAACTTCCGCTACGACCTGAAGGGCATTGCGCCTCCGAAGAAGGTAAAGGGACAGAAGAACCCGCCGCCGACGGAAGACCCGCGAGTGATAGCAGCAACAGCGCTGAGCATGGCCAAGCTGCCCGCCGGTTGGAAGCCGGAACTGTTGAAGGCAGGCTTTGCGATCATCCATGACAAGATTGTAGTGATCGATCCTTTCGACGAAGGCAACTGCACGGTGGTCACGGGCAGTCACAATCTCGGCTACCAAGCGTCGTACAACAACGATGAGAACCTCGTGATGGTCAAGGGCAACAAGAAGCTCGCGATGGCATATGCGACGCATGTGCTGGATGTGTACGACCACTTCGCGTGGCGATGGTCCGTACGGAACGGGGAGAAAGGTTATGACGCTACGCTGAAGTCGACACCCGATGAATGGCTGGACCGCTACTTCGACAGCAACGGCGACATCAAGTCGGCTCAACTGAAGTTCTGGATGCAGGCCACGACGCAGACCGACAGAAGGGTGACTCGAACGTCTTGACGCCCTTGGGAGTGGCGTTGTAGACAACGTCGCTTCGTTTACAGCAAGTGGACTTCTGGACAAGGCACAATGCCTGTCTCCAGAAGGCGTGTAAGAAGAGAGTCGAAGTCACTGCCGCTACCTAGACGCCGCGGTAGACAGCCGAAGAATGCCGCTGGTCTCGTGGAATCAGCAGCTTCCACTAAGCGGCGCACAAAGGCCCAGCGAGACGCCTAGGCAAAGCGAATGAGGGAGTACTGGGCCAAGCGGAAGAAGCAGGAGGCTAAGTAGCTCTCGCGCCGGGATCGAAAACGCGAGCTTCTCAGTTCAGTCGCGACGAGTTGTCACTGAGTGCTCAAGTACGCGCCATCGAAGCTCGCGGCGAGGACATCAGTCGCAAATGCAAGCGGTCCATCGCGTCGGAAGCCCCTAAAGACGGGCCCCTCAGAGCGTCTCGGGGTCGAACTGTAGCAAGAACTGTAGTGAAGAACCTCGAAAAAGGCAAGCGGTCCGACGATAAGATGCCTGTTATCAATGGTCAAGGGACCATCGAATATGTTATCGCAACCACTTTTCCTGTGGATAAGAGTCGCGGCTCTACGCTGATTCTAAGGTCGAAGCGGGGCAGAAGTCTCACGCCGAAGATCGTAAGTCAGCAAATCATAGGATCTGCCAAAGGGAACCGAACAATATTAAGTGCCATGACTTCAAAGCAAATGAGCAAGTTGAAGAGCGCGGCTGCGTCTGACAGCATGGGTGTCAAAGACACAGCACAGTAGAGCAGTTTCCGCCTGAGGATTCCGCTGAAGACTTGGGCACTGCGGTGACGCCGAGCCTGCTGGTAGACACGGTGCCCACTGGTGTTGTCTGGCTGTTTGCCGCCCCTGCGGGTGCATCCGCAAGGGCCGGCGGCCAGGCTAGCCAGAGCGAGCGCACCAACTACACGCTCGCGCGATTGATCTGATCTGTAGGAGGACTCCATTGCAGCTTCTGCTTCACGGAGTAACCTGAATTGATCTTCTCCAATATCGCAGGACGGCGGATATCAGCAACAACGAACGGAAATGCTGGCATGTCCTCAATCAGCCTGGTGTAGGCAGCCGGGTAGTCAGAGGTTACGACACGCCCTAACGGATAGAGAACGCCGATGGTGCCTTGTCCCGAACTCCCGATGCACACAGCTAGTTGTGAACTGTAGGACTTTTCGCACACGCAGCAAAGCAGTTCATCGGACCCGCCGGGTATCGCCTCGGTATCATGCACATAACAAATGTCGCCATCCAGCCGAAGGTGAGCGATGCGCGCTGATGGCGTCGGCTTAGTGCGATTCAATGCATCACGCAAAGCCTCCAGCCGGCGCAAGTACGTCGGTGGTGTGCGCTCCTCGGTGCCGACCTCAGAGCCGGGCGGAGGGCCGGCGGAGCGCACTGCCTCTTGCCAGTTCTCCGGCATGCGCCAGGGAACCTCCTCCAAACCTGTTGGCGCAACCGGTGGCAACTCTTTGAGAATGGATTCTTTTGGGGGTGCTGTTACCATCGTCGCTTCCACTCGCCGCTGTGCACCAACAGGTTCCCCTTTCTTGGTCAGCTCTAGACTTAGTTTCAGCTGGTCGAATTCGGGATCCCATTCACGTTTGGCAGCCTCGTGGAGAGACTGTTGACTATCCAAGATTTGCCCTAGTTTGCCGAACAAACTCTCCATCTTCCCTTCCAATGCCGACAACGCGGAGCACACTTCGCGGATTTTGGCGTCGGCTTCCCGAACATCCCGTGCTATGCTAAGGAGTTGCACGGCCAAGGCCCCTGCCAGCGAGGATACCGGCTCATGCGCAGGCTGATCGTGATGCAGTAGGGACGCATATGACGGTGGAACGGACAAATTTGGCGTCGGATCGCCTTCCAACCACAGAAGGCCCTTGGAGACCAGGTTATAGCCCTCCGGTCTACCTGAAGAGCGAAGGTGACAGGCGCGGTAGAACCGCCCGAAACGGAACTGACCAGAAGCGTTCTGAGTGCCTTCAAAAAGGCGGTCCAACAGATCTACGGCCTTGAAGATTTGAAAAAAGGCAACATCCGCCGGGACTGCCAGTGCTCCGTTACCTCCAGGCAGGCTGACCCACAGCCAGCCGCCTTCCCTGTCTGAGCGCTCAAACTCGTAGGTGAAACTAGTGATATCGGCCAAGGTCTTGGCCACGTTCTTATGGGTATAGAGAGACGCCGAGATTCCCAGCTTGCCTGCCAACAGCGGTAATTCCGAGCGGCTCAATCCGGACTCCAGCCAATAGTTTGCCGTTGCCAACAAGGCCTGTTCTTCAAAAGAGAGATCCGACTGTGACGGTTGCTTATCGGCGCTACCGGGGAGTAGTCCGGAAATCGCTCGCAACTCTTCTTGCGAGCCAAGTTGCGCCGAGAGCAAGGTCACCGAGTTCTCCAACCCCGCAATTCGGCCGTCCAGGTCGTTGCCAGCATCGGATCCGGCCTTGGTCGCAACAATGAGGTCATAGCTTTTTTTCGAGTAACCGAGGGCTTCTTCGGCCGATAGGCGGATGGAGGCCAGATCATCCACAACCTTGCTGCTCGTTGGATTGAACCATCTCCACGTCAGAACAGCCCCACCGACCAGAAAACCTAGCGCGAGCAGTGCAGAGTCAAAATAGGTGAGCAGTAAAAACAGGGGTGGCAAGGGTTGTGGCGGCCTTTTGGCGCGAACGGGGACGGACAGTACCTGATGACCTCTGTCATCGAGGGTTAGTAGCGAGTCGGGCAAAAAGGGCGCCTCAAACTCAACTGGTTTATCGCCGGGGGGCAATGATACTGTCTTCCGAAACAACTCGTTCGAGGTATTAGCATCCCGAATGACGACATCGATGGTGGGCGGGCGGGGCCCGCTCAACATCAATGAAAAACACGCATTCTCCGCGATCCGAACCCCCTGAAGAGATGCCTTAAGGACGCCCTCCTGTGGGGGGGTAGATTTCGGAGGGCCTTCGATTCCCTGTTGCGGAGGTGTTGACTCTTGGTCACCCTGCTTCGTAGGAGAGGGGGGGGTCAGCGGAGATCGCGGGAATTGTGTTCCTCGGTACGGAGCAAGGCTATCCTTGGCTGTCAAAGGCTTTGGGCTACCATTCTTGTCAGGCACTAAGAGCGTCAGTTCAAACGAAACCTTGCTGGTGGCTGGCCGCTGATAGAGGACCTGCGCAGTCAGTTGGCCGTTCTCGATCATGTAGTCAGCGGTCTCAGGGAAAACGCCGCTGTTCGGGGGATTCACCTTCACCTCCAAACGCGCCGTTCCTTTTCTCTTGTCAGGGAAGTACTGTCTGCTCAGCGCCCCTGTCAAAATGACAACACCCCGCCCTTGGCCGGTATCTTTGAACCCTACGACCTTCAATGTGTCCGATGGCGGCTGCGCCAGTAGCATCATGGCACAAACCATCCAGACGATACCCTTGCCCATGCAGTCCTCCGCAGGCTATCCCCTCTGTTCGCTGGCAACACCAGAGCTCAAAGCCAGTTCCAGATATTGATCCATTATCGTCTTGAGTTCACATGCGAAAACCGGTTGGAGAATTTGGGCCGAGACCTCCGCGGAACGCTTAACACAGTCCTGAATAGCGCTTCTGGATAGCCGAACCTTAGAGAGATTCGAGACGTCCACGTTGATCTCTTCGTGCCTTCGGAGAACGATGTTCAGGAATTCAGAGATATACGAGTTTTCATAGTCCGCCGGTGGTCTGAGGCCAGAAAGGTCTTGGACCGTCACCGCTTTGTCCCATTCGCATGCGGTGCCATCGGCGGACGTCCACCCTACTTCACCGATGAGTACCGATGTATTTTTGCTCACGGTTCCGCCTAGGGGCGCAGAAAGCATGCCGCGAGCAACTTCGTGCTTGAGCGGAGGCAGTTCCGAACCATATCTCAGCGCAGGTCCAAGAAACTCCACGCTTAGCTGTTTCTTCACCGGGTTGTCGCGCCAAAGGCCTTGCAGGAACGCATCGTTCAGGATTTCGATCATCTTCATCTCGTCGCGGCTTAGCCACGCCAACGTTGCGGAGCCACGGCCTCCAAAGTAGACCGTGATTTCGGGGAAGGGCGCGACGGCTATCAGCCTGCGAGTGTACAGGCCAAGATAGTAGCAAAGCCCGGTGAAGAAAACATAGGCCATTGTCCGCAGATAAAGCCACGGCGGTTCAGCCGGAGATCCGTCGAAAATGGCGCGAGAAACTGGGTGAAGCCTCGGGTTCTGCCCCGTGAACAGCTTGCCGGTTTCGTCTTTGGCTTGATAAAAGAGCTGATTGACATAAATCGCCGCCCTGTCCCTCACATTGCCACGTTCGCCTTCGGGCATCTCCGCGCCTCTCGTGGCCGCGCGGTAGAGCGTCGCCAGGTACTCCGGCATCTCCACCCACCTCGGGTGGAGGATGTCGTTCCCAGCCAGCTTGAAAGAGAACTGGTCCAGCAGGTCGCGTGCGCTCCAAAATCCCACGTCCGTGGAGCCGCCACCCACATCCACGGCTATAGTCAAAGACTCGGCCCGGATCTTTAGGAGGGAAGCTAGACAGCGGCACACTGCATCCGATTCCGAAGGCTGTTCGCCGACGGTAACCTCCGGATAGCCGGCTGCGACGTTGGTCCAAAAGTTGCTCATCGCCGAATAGACGCTGTCTGGCAGAGATAACGGACGGGACCATCTAAACTGGACCTTGCCGACTCCTTGGGCACGGGCTTCGCAAACGATGTAGCGCACTAATCCCTTGAGATACTGCCGGAGCGGTTCCTCTTCGCGTTTGCCGCCCTCGATGCCCCATTTGACGTTGCTAACTGGTTTTGATCTTGTCTCAGTCGGGTCAAAAACGAAGCGAAGCGTGTATCCCGGCGAGTCGCCACTAATCAACGTAGCCTCTGTCTGATAGAGGAGCGTACGGAACGGTGGAGTTGCACCCTCCCGTGGATAAAGGTTGTTGTTGATCGCGTCCTCCCGATCAGACTGAGCCTTCGTCAAGAACTTTAGGCGCCCTGAGATCGGCAGCAATTCCGAATCACCTCCATCCTTGCGCACCATCACAGTAGTATTGGAGGTACCAAAATCTACCGCGACGTCCCAAAACTTCGTGTCGACAATCGAGGGCGGCCTCTGTAGGCGGTCGCGCAGGAGAATTCCCACTTCTAAGATCTTCTTCGAACCGGGGTTACGATACCTCAAAGCGAAACCAATGGGTGGAGTTAGGCAGTGCCAAATGCGGACAGCTTTCTGGCTGCCATCGTTTAGACTCTCGGGGAGTATCTGCCCGCCGGTCAAGAGCGGCGCGACTCGGAAGTCCTCCCTCTCCGTCGCGGCTTCGAGCCCGGCGTACGCGGCGAAGTTTTCCTTCCAATCTTCCGCAAAAAAGTCGGGCCAAACAGCAAAGCTGGGTGTGCCACTTTCGAGCTTTAAGACGTCGGTAGCCCGGTTGTAAGTCTTCTCCACGATAAGCTGCTTGCCTCCCCGCAAGGGCAGGCGCAAGGTAACCATCACCGACCGCTCCAGCTCCGCCACGGTCAGCGTCTCGCGAACATCGGCAAGATCTTGATAGTCAAAATACTCCAAAAACTTAGGAGTCAGCGGCAGTGATAGTTGTGAAGATCCGCGTTGCAACGCCGATTGTAGCGGCATTTCAATGAGCTTTGGCGGAAAGAACGCTTCCTCGGCGAAGACGTACGGAATGTCCTGTTTCTTACCGCCCCGTGACGTGAAACCCTCTCCGACTGGCCGAGCGAGACTGTTCATGTCCACATGACCCACAAAGACCGGTCCCCAAACGCGATCGGACTTGGATGCCGAATCCGAAAACACTAGCACCTTTCGCTCGCCCAGTCGTTTGGATTCTAGAAGAAGGTCACTAGTGGCCTCCGGAGTGTCTCCTTCGCGAGGAAAAAGCAGAAAACGATTGAAAGGCGCCTCTCGTATGGGCGCTTGGTCCGAAAGCTGCCTAAGCGTGATGTCCGGCTGAGCATGCTGAGCAAGCTCCTCCCGCCACGCCTCTAGCTGTGCCGCGACGAGGTTGGCCTTTTCTTCCAAGTGTTCCGGCATGTCCCATTTCTGGTTCTTCTGAACGAGTTCCACCCAGCGCAGCAGCAACGCCAGCTCAATCGGGTGCACCTTCTTGTTCGGATCAAATGTCCGGATGGGGTCGCACAGAATCCCTTTGTCGTTCGTCCAAGGAATACTTTTATGAGCGCGATACTGCGCGGGCGTGTATACCATGGTCCACGGGGAAGTAGCACCGATCAACTCACCTGCGCAGTAAATCAACCACCAACGGTTCCAGTCAGTGGCTGGCTTCGGGAGTTGCTGGCGCAATATGGTTCGAAGATTCCGGTCGGCAATCCCTGCGCTGCCGACCTGAGAAGACTCGCCCGGCTCCTCGGGAGGGACGTCGTATGGGATTGACGAAAGATTGAAGCCGTACCACGTCTTCAGAGCGAATAGGGCCAGCAGGCCGCGCCACTCGCTGACGAGTGCGTCGTGGAGAGGATTGCGCGAATCGCTAAGTGCCTGGTGAAAAAGAAGCGGCCGCGCAAAGACAGACGGCACACTGTGAGCGACTTGCGCATGCGAAAGCTGGCCTTCCACGTAGATGTCGGATGCGTACTTGATCAGGAAGAGGCGGTCTTGGCTGTCATCCTTCCAGCGGCCCGTGTCCGGAGTCGGAAGGCTCGCGTCCTCTCGTAGCGCATTTAAAAAGAATCGGTTAGCCATTTTAGGAGCCCTCTTTCTTCAACTGGTATTCACGCGATATGAACCTATCGGCCGCGGCGCCCAACACAGCGACGTAGGATGCCGCAGCCCCTTGTCCGCCAGTAGTCTTAGCCGCCACCACTGTATTTGAAAAGAAACGGTCCATGCTATCGAGAGTCGCCCGGCTATCTCGGTCCGGCCAGTCTAGATTCGCAAGGCGATCCAAGCTGATCTCGGAGCCGCCGTCATCCCTCGGCATAAAGGCGGCCCTGTTAAACAGCCGAACCCGGTCGGGATCCGATGCCAGCATCTGACGCCACCACGGGAAATGGTACTTGCTAAGAAAATCGGAAAAGGCGGTAAGTTGAGTCCGGTTCTCGGGCTCTGTAAGCCGCTCCTCGCGCAAAGCGAACCTATCGAGGTACCAGGGGACGCAAAAGGGCCTCTGGTCAATGCGATCAGTCTTCAGGAGTGGTTCAAAAAACCCAACGTGCGCCGCGCCCGCGAGCAGAAACCGCAACAGCCCAAAGTACAGGTCGTCCCGACGCTTGTCACGTTTTTCGGGATCGCTCTCGGCTATCGGGACGTCCCCCCAACACAGCACGTTCCGATTGCGAAATCTGTCCTCCGTGCACTCGCGCGGGCCCGCGTAGTAACAAGCCTCCGCCGTTGTGGCCCCGTCTAGGAAGTCCCTACAAGCAACGGCCGCCAGAAGATCCACGAAGTGTGCGGGATTCTTTTGCCTAGGACCGCCTTCGCAATAGTCAACCTCCATGAGGCTATCATCGCCAAGCCAGTACATGGCGTCGAAATCCCAATCCTGGTGTTCTCGCAGGTGCTGGTAAAACTGCACGGCGGATCGCGTGGCCAGTGCAAACCACTCGGATTTGGCAGCAGCTTCAGAGGCGGCGCCAGTTACGACTGCGCTGGCCTTGAACTGAAAATACGGCCCCAACGCCACGACTGCGATCTTAAGCCGGTCCCTATTGGTCTCGAGCACCGAGGGAGAGCGCAGGAAGCGCACCAACGGGTGAATGGCAGAGGCACCGGTGCCACCGAAAACCGATCCCACAATCACCACGCGGGAGCCTTCGGGCTGCGAGACATCCGTCCGGATCTTCTCGACCAACTGGTTCCACGGTTTCTGGCCGGAGTATAAGGACAGGAGCGACATAGCAGCCGCTCCGATCGCTGGATGCCCGAGAAAACCGTTATGCATCTCGATCCCCAGCTCCTGATCCGTGAAGAACAGGTGAACAAGATCCTTTTTCTCTTCCAAGAGAGAGAAATTGAGAACATCACTGAAGGTTTTGTTCGCGCCAACCGGGCTCCACACTTTCAGACCCGATTGCCCCTCTTGGGCTTCCAACAAGTCCAGTCGCGTCCGAAAAAAGTTGATCCCACCCATCTTGCTGCCGTACGCGGCTCTGCACTCTTCGTACTTGTTGAGCAGCTCCTTCGACCGGGTGCCGTTTCCGTTGGCGCCATCGGGATCGATTACCAGAATGCGCAGTTCCTCCGGGCCGAGTCCTGCGGCACATAGGTGCAGCAGGGATTCAAGAACCTTGGTTCCGCTCCCACCAGCACAGATCAGGGTTGTCATGTTGATTCCTTTTGCTTTCCTAAGTCCTCGCGCCGCGGTTGCGATAAAACAGCCACAGCGGCCGATACCTGAATTTCGGCGGCGTGCTGCCCGGGACGAGAATGATGATATAGCCGATCAACAGCGACCAAAACAAAGTCCAGAAGCCAATCGACGTTGCCGCAGGCACGCTCCCCACAGCATTGGGAAAACGATCCCAGTACTGGACCAGGCAAACCCCGGCGGCAATCAAGCCTGCGACGACCGACAGCAAGAGCCAGCGCATAGGCGTATAGGGAGCAAACAGGTCGTCCGGATGGTGAACCTTCCGCTTCACCGCTGACCAAGAGTAGAGGGAGTCGATGGCGAAGATCGATACTATAATGATCAACAACGTTGAAGCGGCCATCAAATCCAAGAAGCTTGTCCAGTCCTTTTGGGCGATGGATATGTCGAGAGGGTCTTGTAACCAGAAAAACATCCTGCTCATTATTCACCTCTTCCGAACGTAATGTATTGCTCGCAGACCAAGGTGTTCTCGGTGATGCCCTTCACCATGGCTTCCACGAGCAGAGCTAGTTGAAAGGTTTTGTTACCCTCACCAGGGTACGCATCGTTGTCAGTGCTCCAGTCCCGCACCCAATGGGGGACAGCGACATTACCAAGACCGGGGCGCAACCGAACGCGATAAATGTCCCAAACCCCTGGTCTAGGTCGAGGCGCGGTATACGTGATGTCTAGGAATTCGCTGTTCTGGCCGCCACTCACAGACGCCGGGATGTTGGCCTCCGATTGCATGGTGAATCGTCCGTGGTCAAACGAGCATCTGCGGATCTCGCGTCGAATCTTCTCCAACGAATCGAGAGGCAGCCTCCCCCGCCTAACCTGGTAGCGCAGGCGCATGGAGAAATCCTTGCCCTCAGGTTTGCTAACCTCGGCGAAGCCTATGTACCACGTCGTGGAGGACGCTGATGCAGACTGTTCGGGGGAGGAAAAAAGCTTCCACGCCGACGATACGGGACGCGATGGCGCAAACACGATATTGCTCACCTTGAACGGCAGCTCGGTAGGGCTGAAGGTCTCTAGTGGACCGGCTCTATCCAACACAGTTTGTTGCAGGCGCTCGAGCGAGGCGCTGTTTGGCGCGATCACCAATACATAAAAAGGCCGTCCACCTCCGGGCAGGCTCTGGCTCATTGCTAACTCGTAGCTGCGTGGTGTTCCGGGGCTAGTGTAGGCTTCCACGTAGTAAGGACCGTGGAAATTCGAACGGAAGGCCAGCAATTTGAGTTCAAGGTTTTGCGCGGTCAATTTCTGTAGAGATCTGACAAGGGCGAGCTGGTCAAGCCCCCTCTCGGACTGCACAAGGTCGCTGATAATAATCGACACGTGGTTCGAATACGGCGCGCGCGCGATCCGGTCCAGCAGAGCGCTCAAGGGGGTATCCAGTCCATGGTAGAACTCTGGTGAAAGGAAGGAGTGCACCGGAAGACTGTCCACAGAAGCGATGTTAGTACTGAACTGGTAGCGCGCCACATGGTATTGGGAGGCGGTGGTCCCTTCCAAGATGAATGTCAAAACACGCGCGAACATCGAGCCGGGGTCGTGCAGGTATCCCCGCATAGACATAGATGCGTCAATGTAGAGGTCGAGGTCCAAGGTAACGGCCTTGGCCTCAGCTGGACGGGTGTCTCCGGTCGCAAAAACCCGCTCTATTCCGTCCGCGGTCGGGGGTGGCGGCAGACGAGGGCCGTAGCTTGCAATGTAGACCACGAGCAGACCGATTACAAGCACCGCCGCAAGCAAACAGATCACCAACGCATGCCGTGATTGGGTTATGGGCATGTTCCGATCCTCTTCCGATATGTATTCATATCACTCTTACTACCCTTTGGCAAGGGCTCTCGGCGCTCTGATTCGGCTCGTATGGCGCTTGTAACGGCGGCGCTCGACTCCGTGCAAGGCGCTGACGAAGAAGATCGTCACAAACAGAACCGCCAGAATATTCTCTGAAACAGCAAAAAAGCGGGCTTCCGTGGAGACAGGACGAACATCTCCAAAGCCGGTAGTTGTGAAGGCTACGAAGGAAAAATACAGCATATCCTCAAGGCGACTGGTATCGGGGCGGTTCATCGTAATGGTGAACCCCAGCGGATCGGGGACCTCCTTCAGTATGATCACGCCGACGGCTCTCCACGCGGCACGCTTCTGCCCGTCCGTTTCACGCGGCGGCAACCCGTTCGGCCACAGCCGCGACAAATCTGATTTGGCCGTTTCAGAGTCCGGATCCTGATCCTCTTCAAGGCAATAGTCATCCGGATTCGCCGCAGCCAGCGCAGCCCTCAGTTCCTTGTGGTCACGAGAATAGGTGTTGCTCGGGACGCTCGAAGAAAGTACGTCACGCACAACTTGCGCGCGTACTTTTGCCAAGCCTCGATTTCCACCTTCCTCGGGGAAGCCGGCAAGACGTTTGTTGCGGTCAGCTCCACCGACCAACCATACCCTGTATGCGACCGGGTTCTTTGAGTATGGCTGCTCATAGAATGGGTCCACCAAGTCTTTCTTGAACTCATCCACAAGCGCTGTGTTCCCTCCTGTTGCCGTCGGCGGGCTCGTCTGCCTGACGCGCCAGCTACCCGAGTCGAATACGAATGTTGCTTTGAACACAGGGTCAAACTTCTTTCGGCTAAAATCAGGCAGAATTCGGGGCTTGTCCTGAAAAAATACCTCAGCAGTCTGCGTTCGGGCCCGGATGAAGCCGAGTACGTTGTCCGGCTCAAGCCGCGCCCATCGTTTGAGACACTCACCTGCTTTGGCAACATCTGGGGAAGGAGCAAGGTAGCCCTGCTCGTTGAGCTGCCGCTGAACCTCACCGAGATTCTTGTCGATACTCGCAGCAAGCGTTACTCTTTCCCCCAAGTACCACATAAGAAAGGAATTATACTTTGCGATCTGCCCTATATAGATCGAATGATAGAGAAGCGCAAATGCAAACCCAACGCCCACGTAACCGAAGCTTACGGCAATCAGGCGACTGCGCATTTCCAGTCTTGCCGCTCCGGGACGCAAGAAGCATAGCATCATGGTCACCACACCCAGCAGGATATAAGCACAACTTAAGAGATACATCCTTGCGAAAGGGTTCGTTAAAGGCCTCCAAGTGTGGAGGGGCGGAAGTCGGTCGACCAAACGCTGTATCGCCCCAGGTCCGAGCTGCTCAAGCGACTGCGCGGCGTTTGGCTGCTCTTCCATGCAAGCCTTAGGTTCGGTAATGGAATATTTTCCGAGGATGTCCTCAACGTTGGACGGAAGCTGGGGGAACCGGCTTGAGTACTGGCTATAGGTGTGGAGCAGTACTGTGTCCAGTGCGACGGCCGAAATGAGATGAATCAAACAGAAGACCAATGCAGGCTTCCAGTGTTGTTTCGCCGTCCATGGTCCAGTCACACGGCTCTTCCGGAAGAAAACATCCGCCAACTTAGGAGCGACAAGGCCGACGACCAAAGTCAGGCCACACGCGAACCAGTGCGCGTGGAGAGAAAGCAGCAGGGCGAGAACGACCGCGGCGAGTGGAAGAGCATAACGCAATGTCGTGGAAGCCCACCGTACAAAGCGCTGATGCCGCACTTTGGTTGAACGGCGGTTAGGGCCTGACTGCTCACAACCCTTCGCGAGACTACGGATGAGCATGCAGGTCGTTGCCGGCATTGCGAGAAGGAAAAAAGCGCTAAGGACTACAATGGCTTCCGAGAAATCCGTACCGTGGTCCGGCGAACTGATTTCGTAGGGCAACGGTTGGTAGTCTTCCTGGGCTACCCAACTAAAATCAGCCGAATTCCGAAGCCTGCTCTTAAGGTTCTGAAGCCACCTCTCATCGTATGCGTAATCGTCAGTCTGTCTGGTCTGTTCGGCGGCGTGCATCGATGGCCGAAACCACGCCTTCCGCTGGACAGCGAAAAGTCCACCAAAAACAACGACCAGCACGCCTAGGACAACCGCGCCGAGAGTCCAAAGATTTCCGGGCACGGCGGGCTTTGTGCGCTTCATGATTCTGCTTTATGTCAATCATAGAACATCAAAGGAGGATTTGCTCCACAAAAATGAGACCAACCTGAACGACCCTAGACCATAAGCCGATGGTTCAGGGGTTGTCGACTGGAAATCGGCTTGTCGTCGGCAATCTGCTCGCCGTGCTGCTCGTCAATGTACTCAGGATCATCTCGTCGGTGATCGTGCCTGAGTTCACAGCCAGACAGGCTCTCACCGATTTGGGCGCAAGACTCGCCTAGCCGAAGTCCGTCACGACAGAGGCCGAGAGGTGGCTAAGTCGTTAAGAATCAGTTCAGGCGATCACTGAGTCTACACTACATTTGCGGTTGAGTTCGAACCGCTCGGGGAGGCTGAGGCCGAGCTGCTGCAGGAGCGATTTCTGCTCGGCGGTGGGTTCGGTGATGCGACGTAGACGGATCTCTCGGCCGTCGGTAGTGGGCAGGATGATGTCGGCGCTGTGCAGGGTGGAGAGCAGGGCGAGCGCCTTCATGGCCGACAACGGATGAACATTGTCGACTCCACTCGTCGATGGTTGCGGGACGATCGCAGCCCGGCGCATCAGCAGATGCCTGAGCGTGACCCACAGAGCGTAGCCCAGAAAGGCCACCATCACATGGGCCTTGACCCGCGGCTCCAGTTGATGAAACAGGGGCCGGATGGACAGCTCACTCTTCAGCGCGCGGAACGATGCCTCAGCCTCGGTTAACTGCATGTACCGAGACCAGAGCTCTTCGGCTGTACCCGCTTGGAGATTGGTGCGCAGCATGTAGGCGCCTTCCCGCAGTCCGCGCCAGAGCTTGCGATTCTTCTTTGATGGCCCAGTGGAGACGAACGCCCCTGGGTGTGTCCCGCAGAGCGACCTCGTAGAGATCGTTCACCTGGGGATGGCTGGCCTGAATGCGCCCCAGACGCCGCTCCATTTTGTTGCGGTCTTTCAGCCAACCGGCCTCGATGGTTTTCGCCAGGCGCTGCAGAGCGTCCTCCATGCGGCTGGAAAATCGGTTCCGGATGGCCTTCTCTTTTTCCTTCCGGCCGCTGGTGCGGCACAGGATGAACGTCTCCTCGCCCTGGGCAATGGCTATCTTCTTCACTTCCACTTCGGGCCGCACCTGCGTCCAGTCGTCTTTCAGCAGCTCCTCCTCAAACTGCTTCATCTGGCTGCGCGGCGTTCCCACCAAACACTCGCCGCCACGCCTGCGGGTCGCCGCCAGATTCTCCTCGCTCACGATGCCGCGATCGAACACCCAGATCCGCCGTGCCTTCCCGCAACGGTACAGCCGCATGTCGTTGATCCTGCTTTCCGCGATGCTCAACAGATCGTCCAGCGCCGTGCAGGGATACCAACGCTCTGCGATGGCCAACTCGCTGCCCGGCGCGCACAGCCGGTTGATCGCCAGCAACGCGGCCACGCGCGACCACGGCACCTCGGCTTCGCGGTCGTCGACAGCCTAGTCGAAGAATCGATCCAGCCCCAGCCGCCTCCACAGTTCCAGACCGAGCCAGCAAGCTCCGAACTGCCGCGTGCGCTCCAGCCGCACTTTGTTCAGCAGCACGCGCGCCACCTGGGAATCATCCGCCGGGCGGTTCGACATTCAAGGGAAAAAGCTTCAGTTGCTGTGCCTCACCCTGCTCGTTGAAGACCTCGATCGTCTTCAGCCAGCGCGCCTGCGCGGAACTGTTCAACTCCCCGAGATAGCAGAGCGTCCTTTGCCGCGGACCATCGGGCGTACGCACTCTCTCCACCAAGGACCAGTAGGCGTGGTCCTTGCCGTCTTTGCTCCGCCGGTTCGGCCGCAGAAACATTCTCGCCCGATCTTGTCAGCAACCCCTTCAAGAGGGCAAGTCTACACTACATCGACTTTTCAGAATCCGCGATTGCAGACAAGGACGTTGTACCGTCTGAACGCCGAAAAACCGCTCGAAACGGTGGGACCGTGACGAACTTCGGCTAATGTATGATCTACGGCTCGTCTTGAGGTGGACGGAAGATGGGCTGTAAGCCATTGATAACATTGGGCGGGCTGTGAAGACGTGAACACGGGATCTCTTTGTGCCCCAAACTAGCTTTCCGCCGAAAGCGGCGACAGGAGAGTCACCACGCTGGCCGTCAACAGCGCGCGACGGGTTATTGAGTTTGGAGCCTCGAAGTCGTGGCAATGCCAAAGACCGGCTCAGATAGATTGTGGCCTGAACTCTGCGACCGCCGTGACCACCGGCGGGGCACGGATGGTTCTGGCGTTTCCTCAGCTCTATGCCGCGTTCAGCTCCGGCGAAACGATGGCGCGTCGCGTCTACAAAATCATCTACAACCGATTTTCTGCCCCTTCGAAAATCGCCCGTATCTGATTGAAAAGGCTGGTCGGGCCGCCGGGATTTGAACCCGGGACCTCTTGCACCCCAAGCAAGCGCGCTAGCCAGGCTGCGCCACGGCCCGTGTATGAACATTCTACCGCATCGGGGTGGGCGGGGTATCCGGGGGCGGCGTGTGGAACTGGTTGTTTTAGTTGTTGTGAACGCCTCAGTGCCGTTGCTCGGCGGCCGCGTTCAGTACGATGCTCAGCGGCGTGATGCGGTCAGGTTTCACATATCGGTTCACCAGGAACCGCTGGCCATCTTTGGCCGCGTCGTACGTGAAGACATCACTCGAAGAGATGGGCGCGCGCGCGTGAATCTGGAAGAGTGGCACGGGCGGGTCCGTTGAAAAGCCGGCTCCGCTGTCGACCGGAACAGCCATGAGCATGCCCGTCGGTGCGACATAGAAGATTTCCCTGCCGTCGGCCCGCCAGCGTGGCTCGGTGCCCCCTCTACGCGAAACCTGCCATTTCCCCGCGGCTCCAGGGAAAGTGGTCACATAGATCTCCCAGTCCCCCGAGTCGTCCGAAGCATACGCCACCCATTTCCCATCGGGAGAAATCATCCCATTGCTCTTTCCGCCCTTGCTGGCCAGGAAGAGAGTTGGGCTCCCGCCAGCCGCCGGCAAAAGCTCCAGACGCGAGCCCGTTGGCGTCGAATGCGTGCACAGGATCTGCCGATCGTCCAGTGACCAGGAATTCGGAAAAATGTCATCGGTACCACGGACCTGCGCCAGGCGCTTCTCTTGTTCCAAACCCGTCGACCGTTTCAGGTCCAGTCCCGACCCTACGGCAAGATTTGCGCGGTACGCCACGATGCTGCCATCACGCGACCACACGCCCACTACTTCTTCCGCCGGGTCGAAGGTGAAGCGCGTGTTGCCGGCTCCTTTTGTGCTTTCCAGCCAGACGTCGACATTATTGGCCTTCTGGTCGCTGATGTCCAGCGCGACGCGGCTGCCATCCGGTGAAATGGTGGGATTAGCCATGACCCCGGGCTCTCCAAGCCGGCCCAGTTCCTTGCCCGTGCGGTCCATCCAGGTGAGCACAGACAGCGCTCCCCCAGTGGTGGTGTTATAAACCAGCGTTCCGTTGTCCGCCACAGTGAGCGCTGCCCAGTAAGTTGAGGGCTGAAACCCGACCACATTGGCAATCACGTCCGCACTCCCGGAAACCGTGCCGGTGGACGCGTCGAATGCTACGCGGACCAGTTGCCGTTCCGCATCGGCATAAAACAAGTGGCCGGCAGCGTAGCCAGAATTCGAGTGGCCGAGCATCACGAGTTTTTTCTCTTTTCCATCCAGAGAGCTTGCATAGATGCCACTGGTGGGGTCGTCTTTGTTGTTTCCGAAGTTGCCTGCCCAAAACAGGAAATGATTGCCATCCGGGAGAAAAACCGGCCAGCGGTGGGTCTCATCCTGTGTGTCTTCGGCCAGGGTTTTGGTCATGAGGGCATCGGTAACCGGAGCTGCGCCGGTTCCATCGGCGTTGACCCGCCAGATGGCGCTCCCGGCATCCGGGGCATAGATAATCACATTCCGCCGTCCCCAATTCCCCCCGCGGGCTGCCAGGACCGTGGCCAATACTTGCGGTGCGCCGCCGGAGACTGCTGTCTTCTGCAGTTTCCCATTCGCGAAGAATGCAACGCCGGCGCCATCCGGCGACCAGAACGGATAACTGGCGCCCTCCGTCCCAGGCAGCATGATGGCGTTTGTTGAGCCGACTCGCTGCGCGTAGAGCACCGGCAATCCGGAGTCTTCCTCCGGAGACACAAACGCCAGCATGGACCCGTCCGCCGACAATGCCATGTGGCTCACCTCCCCAGGGACGGGGATAGCGAACTGCATGCGAGTTTGCTCCTGAGGGCGTGGCCGAAGATACCAGGCCGCTCCGGCAACCACCGCCAGCGCCACGGCTATCGATGCCCAGAGCTTCACTGGGACCTTGCGAGGAGCCTCGGCCAGCCGCGCAGCTCCGCTCGAATCGGTCCCGGAAAGGGCGCTGAGGGCAAAGGAGAGGTCTTTCGACGACTGAAAACGTTGCTCCGGATTCTTTTCCAGGCAGCGCCGCACAATTCGGTCGAGCGAAGGTGCAACCGGATGACCGGGATCGGACAACTCCGGCGGATCTTCCTTCAAGGCCGCGGTCATGGTCTCCGCCGCGGTATCGCGGTGGAACGCGCGTTTCCCGGACAGCATTTCATAAAGGACCGCGCCCAGCGCAAAGATGTCGGTACGCGCATCGGCGGGCTCGCCGCGCACCTGCTCGGGGGCCATGTAGCTCGCGGTTCCCATCACCACTCCCGCAGCCGTTTGGGAACTGGTCAGGGTGACTCCGTCGGAGTGGGTAGGGGCCTTTTGCGCGACCCTGGCGAGTCCAAAATCCAGAATCTTGATGTGCGCGTCTTTGGTGACAAAGACGTTTTCCGGCTTCAGATCGCGATGGACGATTCCTTTCTCGTGCGCGGCCGCGAGCCCGTGCGCGATCTGCACTCCGTAATCGATGGCCTTGCGCTGCGGCAACGCTCCACGCTCCAGCAATGTCCGCAGGGTCTCGCCGTCCAGAAGCTCCGAAACCAGAAAAGGCGTGCCGTTGCTCTGGCCGGTGTCAAAGACCGCAAGGACATTGGGATGATTCAGCGCCGCCACCGCCCGCGCCTCCTGCTCGAAGCGATGCAGCCGGTCGGCGTCGCGGGCGAAAGATTCCGGGAGAATCTTCAAGGCGACGTCACGCCCCAGGCGCATGTCGTGCGCGCGATAGACCTCGCCCATCCCGCCCGCGCCCAGCGGAGATTGGATTTCGTAGGGACCGAGTTTGCTGCCAGAGGCGAGAGTCATGCTTCGCGCCATTATAGCCCTGGAGCAACGACGCTGTTCACATGGCCGTGCAGCACCTTCTGTGTAGAGTGCGGCCTGGCGGCCAAGCTGGTCCTGAATATCTCCATGGGCAAGCGCGACCAAGCGACGACCGACGTGTTTATCGAAGGCGTGAGGCACGCCACGCGCGGCCAATTCCAGTTCACCACGGATGGCTTCGCCCCCTACAAATCGGCTATCACAACGACGCTGAGTGACCGCTGTGACTTCGCGCAACTCATCAAGGTCTATCGGGCTGCCCCGGAAGGCGAACGCCGCTACAGCCCGGCGGAAGTCGAATCCGTGGAGGTGGTCCCAGTCATGGGCCGTCCCGATCCCGAGCGCATTTGCACATCGATTGTGGAACGGTCCAACCTGAGCCTGCGAATGGGAATGCGCCGGTTCACGAGGCTAACGAACGCTTTCAGCAAGAAGTGGGAGACCACTGGGCATCGGTCGCGCTCTGGTACCGCTGGTACAACTTTGGGCGCGTCCACAAGTCGCTTCGCATGACCCCGGCGATGGCTGCCGGGATCGCAGAATCGCAGATCACATCTGGACGGTGAAGGACCTTCTGGCGTAGAATTGATGCGGCAGTAGATTAGACCTTAACACTTCTCGGGGCGCCTCGGGTGATGTCAGCACACGAAGCGACCACAGAATGGCCCACCTGAAGTTTAGCACAGGAGGCCGGTGTGGAGGATTGTCGACTCAAAGTCGAGACTGGCGAATTGGCAAATAGCAAACAAAAGCCCGGAACCGCAGTGGGGATCACGCTGTCCTGGCCGCAATTGTTGGCTGCTCTAGCACTTCCGGCTCTTGGTTTTGCCGCTTATCTGGGCTCCCTAACCTCTGATGTGAAGAGTTTGCGGCACGACGTCGATCAGCACACTCAACGCATAGATGAGATCTGGAAAGAGCTTCCATCTCTAAGAGCCTTGGCAGATTCAGCCCATCCAACCAGCACTGCCAGCCAGCAAGCCGCCAGAAAACTGATCGCCGATGCAACCAAAAGGATCATCCCGCCTATTTCGGTATCGGATGTAGGCGAAGCAGGGAAGAAGTTCATTGAAGCAGCCCAAACTAACCCCAACGCCTGGGACGCTGCGCTGGATTTTGTCACTTACAGATCAGGGCTGAACCTTCCCGATCCAAGCCCGGTAGCTACAATCAGCCAGCACCCCCCCGCTGATATATATACCACCTATTATTATCTTGGCCCCGTGCCCGGTCTCTCGGAGCCAACCATGAAATACAGAGTCGGCTACTTTGTTCCCCAAGACCAAGCCGCACGTGCTGAACTTCTTTCACATCCCTTCCCACAACCGACGAAGAACGGTATCGGAAGTTTCATGGCACTAGGCGGGGCCATGAGCTTAGATAACATGCATCTTCGTCATGTCGTCCTGCAAGATGTTGAAATCCATTACTCGGGAGGTCCTGCCTTCTTGGAGGATGTGGTTTTTGTGAACTGCCGCTTCGTGATCGAGAACCAGCCAGCCGGTCGCCAGCTTGCCGAGAACATTCTGAGCTCCGACCGCGTCACCATAGATTTGGCATAGCCTTCAGGGGCCACACAGACTTAGCGCCCTACCCGCCGCGGCCTCATCATCCGTCCACGGTAGAATAGAGACAAGCGCCATGATGGCCCTCGATACAATACTGGCGAAAGTCTTCGGCACCAAGAACGAACGCGAAGTGAAGAGCATGCTTCCGCTCGTTCAGACCATCAACGGTTTCGAGCCCGCGATGGAGCAGCTCTCCGACGCCGAGCTGGCCGAAAAGACCGTCGAATTCAAACAACAGCTCGAACAGGGCGCCACCCTCGACGACCTTCTTCCGGAAGCCTTTGCCGTGGTCCGCGAAGCCGGCCGCCGCACCCTCAACATGCGCCACTTCGACGTGCAGTTGATCGGCGGCATGGTTCTGCACAAGGGCAAAATCTCGGAGATGAAAACCGGCGAAGGCAAGACGCTGGTGGCCACACTCCCGGTTTATCTGAACGCGCTCGAAGGCAAGGGCGTCCACGTGGTCACCGTCAACGACTACCTGGCCAGACGCGACTCGGAGTGGATGGGCCGCATCTACAAGTTCCTCGGCCTCTCGGTGGGCGTCATCCTGCACGACCTCGACGACGACGAGCGCCGCCAGTCCTACGGCTGCGACATTACCTACGGCACCAACAACGAATTCGGCTTCGACTACCTGCGCGACAACATGAAGTTCCGCCTGGAGGACTGCGTCCAGAGGGAGCATCACTACGCCATCGTCGACGAGGTGGATTCCATCCTGGTGGACGAGGCGCGCACGCCGCTGATCATCTCGGGTCCGAGTGAGGAATCCACCGACAAGTACTACAAGGTGGACCGCATCATTCCCCGGCTCATTCGCGGCGAGGAGATCGCGGGCCGCGAGCCGGGCGAGAAGTACCTGACCGGCGACTACACGGTGGAGGAGAAGCACCGCGCGGTGGCGCTCACCGACGAAGGCTTCGACAAGGTGGCGCGCCTGCTCGGCCTCGCCAATATATATGACATTGCCACCATCGAGTGGAAGCACCACGTGGAGCAGGCGCTCAAGGCCCACGTGCTCTTCCACCGCGACAAGGACTACGTCATCCAGGAAGGCCAGGTCATCATCGTCGACGAGTTCACCGGCCGTCTGATGCCCGGACGCCGCTGGAGCGATGGCCTGCACCAGGCGGTGGAAGCCAAGGAAGGCGTCAAAATCGAGCGCGAGAATCAGACGCTGGCCACCATCACCTTCCAGAACTACTTCCGCATGTACAAGAAGCTGGCCGGCATGACCGGTACGGCGGAAACCGAAGCGGCCGAGTTCCAGAAGATCTACAACCTCGACGTGAGCGTGATTCCCACCAACCGGCCCATGCAGCGCCTGGAGAATGCGGACGTGGTGTACCGCACCGAGGAAGAGAAATTCCGCAACGCCGCCAAGGAGATCAAGGAGCTGAACACCCGGGGCCAGCCGGTGCTGGTGGGCACGGTTTCGGTGGAGAAGTCGGAGAAGCTCTCGGGCATTCTGAAACGCATGGGCGTGAAGCACGAGGTGTTGAACGCCAAGAATCACGAGCGCGAGGCCACCATCGTGGCCCAGGCCGGACGCAAGGCCCAGGTGACCGTTTCCACAAACATGGCCGGCCGCGGCACGGACATTCTGCTGGGCGGCAATCCGGAGTTCATGGCCAAGGAGTTCCTGCGCAAGCAGAACAAGAATCCCGACGCCATGCAGATTGCGGCCATCGGCACGCCCGAGCGCGTGGAGTGGGACGCCATCTACCAGCGCTTCCGCGAGGAAACCGAGAGCGAGCGGGCGGAAGTGAAAGACCTCGGCGGCCTGCATATTCTGGGCACCGAGCGGCACGAGTCGCGGCGCGTGGACAACCAGCTCCGCGGCCGCGCGGGACGCCAGGGCGACCCCGGCAGCTCGCGCTTCTATCTCTCGCTGCAGGACGACCTGATGCGCATCTTCGGCGGCGAGCGCATGCAGAACCTGATGCTGCGGCTGGGCATGGAAGAGGATGTGCCCATCGAGTCGAAGCTGATCAGCAAGCGTATCGAGGCCGCGCAGAAGGCCGTGGAAGCCCAGAACTTCGCCGCCCGCAAACACCTGATCGAATACGACGACGTCATGAACAAGCAACGCAAGGCCGTGTATGGCATGCGCCGGCAGTTGCTGGAAGGTCTCGATCAGAAGGAGCGCATCATCGAAATCGTGGGCGGCATCGTGGCCTCGTTCATCGACCTGCATTGTCCGGAGAAGGTCCATCCGAGCGAATTCGATCTCACCGGCCTGCAGACCGACGTGCTGAGCCAGTTCGGCGTGAAGCTGAACCTGAAAGACCTCGAAGGTCAGGTGCGCGGAGAGGTGGAGGAGATCCTCAACACGCTGCTGACGAAACGGTACCTGGAAAAGGAGTCCATCGTCGGCCCGGAGATGATGCGCCAGGCCGAGCGCGTGGTCATGTTGAACGTCATCGACCAGCAGTGGAAAGACCACCTGCTCTCGATGGACCACCTCAAGGAAGGCATCGGCCTGCGCGGGTACGGCCAGAAAGATCCGCTGATCGAGTACAAGAAGGAGTCGTATGTCCTGTTCCAGGACATGATGGACCGCATCGAGGACGAGACCATCCGCTACCTGTTCTTCCTGCAGGTGTCCACCGGGCCGGCGCCGCCGGGTGGGTACTCGCTGGGTGGCGACGAGGGCGGCGGCGGGCGGCCTCGCCCCATACTGCCGTTCTCGCCGGACGGGGAAGACGAGGAAGAAGACGAGGAAGCGGAGGCGGTGCCAGCCGGGGTGGGTGTTGACGACCGCAGGGCTGCGCAATCCGTCGTTCTGGATGTGACGCGCAACATCCAGCGCAAGAAGGATAAGGAAATGGCCGCGCTGCAGTTTGCCGGTGGCGAGGCCAGCAGCACGCCGAATAAGCCCGTGCTCAAGGGAAAGAAGCCTGGCCGCAACGACCTGTGCTCCTGCGGCAGCGGAAAGAAGTACAAGAAATGCTGCGGCGCGGCATAGCCGTCGTTGTCCTCACCCTCGCGCCGCTGGGAGCCGCCATCTGGCGGGAGGCGCCCGGCCAGCATCGCCTGCGGTCCGTGCATGTAGTTCAACCCCCGGGGAATGCGGCGCTGTGGAAAGAGCTCGGGCTGAAGGCCGCCGAACAGGCCGATTTCGGGTCGCGCCGTGTCACCGCGTACGAGATGCAGGACGTTACCGGGGCATTTGCGGCGGCCGCCTGGCTGCGGGGTGCCGATCCGCAGGTGGTCGCCCTGGGCCGGTTTGTCCTGACCTGTACCGGCAAGTGTCCCGCGATGCCCGGCGAACATCTCCAATCTCTGCCGGACACTACGGGCGGTTCGGCACCTACATTGCCGAGTTATCTTCCGGTCGAGGGTCGGATCGCGGGCACGGAGCGGTACATCGTCGGCCCGGCCAGCCTGGCCGAATTCGCCCCAGGCCTCCCCGGCAGCGTGGTCGGGTTTCAATTCTCTCCGGAGGCGGATCTGGTCCGTTATCGGACGCCGGCCGGTGAGGCCACACTGATTGTCTTCTCCTATCCAACGCCGCAGATCGCGCGGCAGCAGGCTAACGGGTTTCGCAAGCTGAGTGGCGCGTTCGTGAAGCGCTCCGGGCCGCTGGTGGCCATCACAACAGGCATCGCGGACCGGAATGCGGCATGGGGCCTGCTCAACCAGGTGAACTACGAGGTCCAGGTCACCATGAACGAGGCGGCGAAACGCACTCAGGCAAAGAGCATCGCCAACATGATACTGAGCATTTTCGCGTTGGCGGGCATCCTCATCGTGTTCTGCCTGGTCTCCGGGCTGCTCTTCGCGGGGGGGCGTGTGCTGCTGCAGCGGTTTGGCCTGGTAAGTGCTGACGAAGCGATGATTGTTCTTCACCTCAGCGACAGCTAAAAGCCTGCGTTTTTCACGTCTTAGAACGTGCGAGGGTGTTCGCGAGGGGGCGGTGGCGGTGGATTTCCACAAAGTGGCAAAACTGTGGAAATCATATAAGTAGATGCCCTGCAGTCAGTTACAGTCGATTTCCACAGGCGGGATTTTTGTCTTGACTCGTTCTTTCCCCAGGCCCTATGATCCAATCACAAACAGGTTTTGACGGGAGCGTTTCCGTCGAATCTGATTCTCCCAAACATCACCCTGGCAGAACCAGGGCGGAATGCTCACCCGTCAAAAGGTGAGCATTTCCTTTTTGTGACTACTCCTGTCGTAGGGCAGTGGCCGGATCCACCTGCAGGGCACGCCGAATGGGTACCACCGACGCCGCGAGGCACGCAGCGGCAAGCGCCCCGGCTGCGGAGAGTTGTGCCGAAACGTCCGCCTCGCCCGACAGGAGATTCGCCAGAAGCCGGGTCACGGGAACTGAGAGAGCCATGCCGAGAGCTGCGGCAATGGAAACTACGATCATAGTTCTTGTGAGAACGGGGAGCAGCACGTGACGGGGTTGGGCGCCCAAAGCCAGCCGAATCCCGATCTCGCGAGTCTGTCGCCCTGTAGTGTAGGACAGAATACCATACAACCCGAGTGCGGCCAGAAACAGCACCACCGCGCCCATGGCTGTCAGGACGGCCGTGGTCCAACGCAAAGGCGTCAGCGGTACGTCGAGGTGTTGGCGGAGCGTCTTCGCTTCGTAGATGGGAACGTCCGGGTCCAATTCCTCCACAGCGCGCCGGACCGCCGCCAGCAGTGCGGCATCGGCGTGGCTGGAGCGCACCACCAGCGCCAGGCCGCCGGAATAGTCCTGCGCCAGGGGAAGCCAGAAGGCGGGCGACGGGTCTTCGGTGATGGTCTGGACCTTCCCTCGCTCCACCACGCCAACAATCTGCAGCCATTCGCCGCCGGTGCCTAACCGGAACCTCTGGCCCAGCGGATCCCGGCCGGGCATCAGTTGTTCGGCGAAGATCTGATTCACAATGGCGACGTTGGGAGCGCCTTCCTTGTCCTGAGCGTTGAAGTCGCGGCCGGCGACCATCCGTGTTCCGAGGCTGCGGAAGAGATCCGGGGTGGCGTCATAATTCGCGGCCAGGGGCAGGCGGGCCAGAGGCGCCACCGCAGCGCCTTCCATGGACACGCGGTTCCTCGAGTTGTCGATGGAGAGCGGAAGCCGGTCGGCCAGGCCCGCCGCCTGCACGCCGGGCATGGTGCGGACGCGATCCAGCAGGCGGCGCTGGAACTCCACCCCGCGCTCCTTCGAATACCCCTGCATGGCCAGGTCGAAACGCAGCGTCACCGCGCCGGCGGGATCGAACCCGAAGTTCTTTGCGACGGTGCTCCGCAACGTTTTGACCATCATGAGCGCGCCGGCAACCAGGACCATGCAGACGGCTACCTGGACGCCCACGAAGACATCCCGAAGCATTCCGTGACGGGACAAGCCGGTCCCGGCCCCGGATTTCAGCGCGGGAGTCAGATCCACGCGCGAGGCGCGCAGCCCCGGCAGCAGGCCGAACACGACGGCGCTGGCGAGCGAAAGCGCCACGGCGAAGCCAGCCACGCGCCAGTCCATTCCGAAGTGCGTGTCAATGGGGAAGTCGAACCCGGGCTTCGAAGCCTCAATCGCGCGCGCCATCCAGACGCCGGTCAGGAAGCCCAGGACGGAGCCGCCGAGCGCAATCAGCAGGCTCTCGGCCAGCATCATGCGCAGTACCGCGCCGCGCCCGGCCCCGATGGCATAGCGGATGGCGATCTCTTTCTGCCGCGCCGACGCGTGCGCCAGTATCAGGCCCGACAGATTGGCGCACGCCACCAGCAGAGTCAGCCCTGAAACCAATAGCAGTGCGGTTCCAATTCCGAGGAACGCCCGGCGGAGAGTTGCGCCCAGCAGGCCCGGCGGCGCGACACCCATGCTGAACTTCTCGTTGACATCGGCATGCTCCCGCGCCATCTGCGACGCCAGAACCTTCAGGGACGCTCCCACCCGCGTCATGCCGATCCCGGGCTTCAGGCGAGCGATCACCCAGATGTTCTGGCTGGCACGATTCTCGCGCCAATCCCAATCTTCCACGGAGCGCACCATGGACATAGAGATCCAGATGTCGGAGGGGTACCATCGCTCGGTCCCGCGGAATCCGGGCGGGGTGATGCCTACCACGGTGAAAGGATGGCCGTCGATGCGAACCGTACGCCCAACCGTGCCCGGGTCCGCCCCAAACCTCTGCTGCCAGCAGCCGTAGCTGATTACGGCGACCGGGTGCGCGCCGGTCTTCAGGTCGTCGGAGGGTTCGAGGAAGCGGCCCCGAACAGGCCGTATCCCCAGCAGACGAAAGTAGTTACCACTAACCTCGTATCCCCAGATACGTGCGTTACGTATAGCACCACTCAGGGCCATGGGCTGTACCCGCTCCGCCGCCACGTCGGAGAAGACCTGGTTACGGTCACGGACGTCGATGTAGTTCAGGTAGGATGCGTTCGGGTACTGCTTCTCGCCGAACGTGATACTGACCACGCGATCGGGCTCGGCGATGGGCAACGGCTTCAACAGGAACGAATCCACGAAGCCGAAGACCAGCGCGTTGAAACCGATCCCGAGGGCCAGAGTCACCAGGGCCGTCACCAGAAGCCCGGGTCGCTGCCGCAGCCGGCGCGCGGCATATCTCAGATCAGCAAGGATGCCCATAAGGTTACGCTCTGATAGCCGGTACGAGAGATGCCGGGCAATAGGTCCAGGAATGTCGTCCACAGGATTTCCACAGGGCACCGCTGGCGGGCGCCGCCGGACGGGTATGCTGGAGAGTTGACAGCAGGCAGCCGGGATCGCGATCATCGCGTGGTTCGCATTGTCCGCTGGTTTCGCCGCCGCCGGATGCGGCGCTTCGAGCGCACGTTCGCGATCACTGCCGGGACGCGCGTGCTGGATGTCGGGGGCACGGCCATGAACTGGGAGTACCTGAGCGTCCGGCCGCGGCTGGTCATCCTGAACGCCGGGCGCGAGCGGCCCGACGCCGAGGGCGTGACGTGGGTGGCGGGCGACGGCTGTTCGCTTCCCTTCCCGGATGGCGCCTTTGACATCGTCTTCAGCAATTCGGTGATCGAGCATGTCGGCTCCCCGGAGCGGCAGCGCCTGTTCGCTCGGGAGATCGCGCGCATCGGGCGGGCGTACTGGGTGCAGACGCCGAACCGCTGGTTCCCGGTGGAACCTCATCTGCTGACGCCGTTCCTGCACTGGCTGCCGGCAGGCGTGCGAGCCTGGGTTGCCCGGCGGTTTACGGTGTGGCAATGGGTGACCAGGCCCGCGCCGGACCGCCGCGAGTTCTATGTCGAACACTTCCTCGCCGACATTCGGCTGCTGGGCCCGGCGGAGATGCGGCGGCTCTTCGCCGACGCCCGGCTCGTTCGCGAGCGATTGCTGGGCCTGACGAAGTCTCTGGTGGCGGTGCGGACGGTAGTAGATCGGCGTTATTGATCGTCGCCCGTCTGGCCCCTATGCTCGGGAAATGCCTCACATACAACTTCCCGAAGGATTGCCCGGCATTCTGGGCCCCATGGCTTTTCGCCCGGAGACGGCAAAGCCGCTCAACGAACTCGCGGAGATTCTTCTGCGCGGACCCAGCAGGCTGACGCCCGGGGAGCGCGAACTGATTGCGACTTTCGTCTCCTCCGAGAACGATTGCTTCTTTTGCCAGACCATCCACGGCGCCGTTGCCGCGCATCATCTCGGCAACAACGAAGCGCTGGTGCTGGATGTGAAGCAGAACCCGGCTGCCGCGCCGGTCTCGGACAAGCTCAAGGCACTGCTGGTCATCGCGGGCAAAGTCCAGCGCAGTGGCCGCGCCGTCGCTCCCGAGGACATCCAGCGCGCCAGAGAGCAGGGGGCCACCGACATGGAGATTCACGACACTGTGCTGATCGCCGCCGCGTTCTGCATGTACAACCGCTACGTGGATGGACTGGCCACCTGGGCGCCTACCGATCCGGATGCGTACCGGCAGCAGGGCGCGCGCCTCGCCATCGACGGTTACGTGAATTCGACCGCCGGACTCTCCGCGGCGCAACGGTAGACCGGCCGTGGCTCACATTTCACTCAAAGAAGGCCTGCCGGGCATACGCGGACTGTTCGTATTTCGTCCCGAGACAGCCCGGCCCCTGAGCGAGCTTGCGCAGGTTCTGCTGCACGACTCCAATTCCCTCGAACGCGGCGAGCGCGAATTGATCGCCACTTACGTTTCCTCTCTGAACGACTGCTACTACTGCCAGACCAGCCACGGCGCCATCGCCGCGTGTCATCTGGGCGGCGATGAAGATCTGGTGGAACAGGTGAAACGGGACTTCGCGTCGGCGCCGATCACTGACAAGTTGAAAGCTCTGCTGGCGATCGCCGGCAAGGTGCAGCGAGGGGGGAAGAACGTCCGGCCCGAAGATATCGTGCGGGCGCGGTCCCATGGCGCAACCGACCGGGAAATCCACGACACCGTCCTGATCGCCGCCGCCTTCTGCATGTACAACCGCTACGTGGACGGCCTCGGCACCACGGCGCCTCAGGACGCCGATTCCTACCGGGAACGAGCGGCGGGTGTGGCCGCGCGCGGGTACAGCGGGCTGCCCGCGCTGCTGAGCCGCAGGTAACGCGGCTGCCGCCACGTGTCCACCCTGCTACGCTGGTCATTTGATGACCGATCGTAAATTGCGGATTATTCCGCTTGGCGGCCTCGGCGAATTCGGCATGAACTGCATGGCTATGCAGTTCGGCGATGACATCATCGTCATCGACGCGGGAATGATGTTTCCCGAAGCCGAATTGCTGGGCGTCGACGTGGTGACGCCTGACTTCACTTTTTTGGAGCAGAACCGCGAACAGGTTCGCGCGCTGGTGCTGACCCACGGCCACGAGGACCACATCGGCGCGGTCCCGTTCCTCATCAGCGAGCTGGACATCCCGGTCTACGGCACCGCCTTCACGCTGGCGCTGGTGGAGCGGCGTCTGGAAGAGCACGAGCTGCTGGACCGCGTGAAGTTCCACCGGGTGAAGCCCGGCGAGCGCATCGAGATCGGCCCGTTCGCCATCGAGTTCATCCACGTGACGCACTCCATCGTGAACGCGGTGATGCTGGCCATCACGACGCCGCTCGGCGTAGTGATCCACACCGGCGATTTCAAGGTGGACCCGACGCCCGTCGACAACGTGCCCTTCGATCTGCACACGCTGGCCGCCTACGGCAAGCGCGGCGTGCTGCTGCTGCTGTCCGATTCCACCAACGTGGACCGGCCCGGCTACACCGAAAGCGAACGCGCCGTCCAACCGCGTCTGGAGGACATCTTCAACCGCGCCGAGCGGCGCCTGGTGATCTCCTGCTTCAGCTCGTCCATCCACCGTTTGCAGGGCGTGCTGGATCTGGCGGCCGAGTATGGCCGCAAGGTGGCGCTGCTGGGACGCAGCATGCTCACCGCCACCGAAATCGCCCACAACCTGGGCCTGCTGCACATCCCCGATAACATCCTGCTGCGGCCGCAGGACATCATGCAGGCCGCGCCCAGCAAGGTGACCGTGCTTGTTTCGGGGACGCAGGGTGAGCCCATGTCGGCGCTCTCGCGGGTGGCCGTGGACAACCACAAGAACCTCACCGTGGAGGCCGGGGACACGGTGGTGCTCAGCGCGCGCATCATTCCAGGTAACGAGAAGGCGATTTACCGGATGATCAATCATCTGGCCAAGCGCGGGGCGGAAGTCATCTACGGCCAGATGAACCCGCCGGTGCACGTGTCCGGACACGGCAGCGCGGAAGAGTTGAAGCTGGTGCTGAACCTGGTGCGTCCGCGGTATTTCATGCCGATTCACGGCGAGTACCGGCAGCTCGCGCGGCATGCCTCGCTGGCGCAGCACCTGCGCGGCTCGGGGCTGGAGCAGACCTTCATCCTCGAGACGGGCGACACGCTGGAGATCGACAAGATGGGCGCGCGCCGGGGCGAGAAGGTGACGGTGGGGCGCGTCTGCATCGATTCCGGGAGCCTGGACGACGTGGTGGAGGATCTGGTGATCCGCGACCGGCGCCATCTTTCCGAGGACGGCTTCGTGATTCCGATCATCGCTATCAATAAGCACACCGGCCTTAGCGAAACGCTACCCGAAATCGTCAGCCGCGGGTTCGTGTCGTTCGAGGAAGAGGGATCGGCCCTGCTGCAGGAGGCCCGCCAGGTGGTGGCCCGCACGCTGGAGACCTCGACCGAGGAAGAGCGGACCGACTGGGGCGTCATGAAGGAGAAGATCCGCGCCGACCTGAAGCGGTTCCTGAACAAGCAGACGGCGCGGCGGCCGCTGATTACGCCGGTGATCCTGGAAGTCTAATTCGGGGACGTACACCTCAATCCCCAATTAGAAAAGTCGCGCGGCAGTGACAATCGCAGCAATAATCGGCGGCCTGTCGCCGTTTCGTCCCTTCTTCTTCACAAGATCTACTGATCGAGCTACCCCATCGATCCGGTCTTGTCCCGGGCTTACATCCTGGGCCGTGCGCTCCCGCCTATAGGCGACCCGAGCGCTGCAGCGACGATCTTGATGAACGTGCTGCTGTGGTTGCCCGCTACCTCTGTGGCAGAATCTGCAGCTCACCCACCGTCAAGCGGTAATTGGGGATTGAGGTGTACGTCCCCGAATTAGGCGCTACCTCCAGCCGAGCAGCAGAACCTTCGCGGCCTGAACGCACAACGCCGCCGCGTGCTTCGACTCAACCGCCAGACCGCCGATGGCAGCCTCGGCATCGTCCGCGCACAGCACCTTCACCTCAGCGCGGGTCCTGTCCTTCAGCAACTCGGTGAAGGCCGAGGCCGTGGCGATGGATGCCGTACAGCCGCGCACCCGATAGCGCACCTCGGCGATGCGGCCATCTTCCACCCGGGCGTACAACACCAGCGTGTCGCCGCAGACGGGGTTCTCCACGCTGGAGACGATCGCTGGCGGAGACGGCAGCTCGCCCACGTTGCGCGGGTTCTGGAAGTGATCGAGGAACGTATCGTTGTACACGTGCTCCACTATAGTATTGCGGCTTTCATGCGACGGATTCTTCTCGGCCTCATCCTGATCATCCTCTACGGATCGCTGTATCCGTGGCATTTCGTGCGCTGGCCCGAGGGGGCGGTGCTGGCATGGCCGGGCACGCTGGATGCGGGCGACGCGCTGGTCAACATTCTGCTCTACGTCCCGCTGGGCGCGTGCGCGTACTCGGCTTTTGAGGGACGACGGCGCCGCGTCAGATTCCTCCTGCCGGTGGTGCTGGCGCTGCTCCTGTCAACGGCCGTCGAAGTGCTGCAGGCCTTCGAGCCTGCGCGACATTCCAGCGCGTACGATATCTCGACGGACGTCCTGGGCGCAGCGATCGGGATGGTGCTTGCCGCCTTTCTCCCCCTGCGCCCATCGCCGGAGTCCTTCCTGCTGGCCTGCTGGACGGGTCACCTGCTATTCTTCGGCTCGCCGTGGTGGCCGGCGGAATGCGTTGGCTGGCTGATTGTCGCGAGCGCGGCCATGCCGCAACGGAGCTTCCGCTGGCGCGGACTCCTGGCGGTTGCCTGCTATCTCGCTCTCCTGCTCCGCGGGCTGACGCCCTTCAAGCTCGCTTCCGCCGCTGCGCCGTTTGACTGGCTGCCGTTCGAAGGTTTCCTGGTCTCCAACTGGGAACAAATGATACCAGTGCTGGTTGCCAAGCTGTTCTGGTACGGCGCCGCCGTGTGGGTGCTGCGGCGCGTCAGACTGCCGTGGATGGTGGCCGGAGCCGCCGCCGCGTGTTTCCTGGCGGCCATTGAAGTGGCCCAGCGCCACATCCCGCCACACGTCTCCGAGATCACCGATCCGTTGATGGCTCTTCTGCTCGCCGCGGCCTTCGCCGCAATTCCGTCATCGCCTCAGGAGGCACACGGCCGATGCTGATGGTGGTTGCAGGCGTGATCCGGCGCAATGGCCGCATCCTTATCTGTCAAAGGAAGCGCGGCAGCCGCCACGCTCTCAGGTGGGAGTTTCCCGGAGGGAAAGTGGAGAAGAACGAGACGCCAAAGCGGGCGCTTGAGCGAGAGTTACACGAAGAGCTGGGCATCGGCGCACAGGTGGGAATGGAACTGGCACGCTACGAATACCAGTATCCGTCGCGCGCCCCCATTCTATTGATCTTCTACGATGTGACCGGGTTTTCGGGCGAGCCCGAGAACCGGATCTTCGAGCGCATGTTGTGGGAGGAACCGTCGCGTCTGGCCGCCTACGATTTTCTCGAGGCCGACGTCCGGTTCCTCCGGGAACTGGCGGGTTAGATGTCGTAGTACAGCGCGAACTCGTAGGGATGCGGCCGCAGGCGGATGGCATCGGCTTCGTTCTTGCGCTTGTACTCGATGAAGGTCTCGATCAGCTCTTCGCTGAACACGTCGCCCTTGAGCAGGAAGTCGTGATCCTCTTCGAGGCAGGTGAGGGCTTCCTCGAGCGAGGCGGGCATCGAAGGAACGTTCTTGAGTTCCTCGGGCGAGAGATCGTAGATGTCCTTGTCGAGCGGCTCGCCGGGGTGGATCCTGTTGGCGACGCCGTCGAGGCCCGCCAGCAGCATCGCCGCGAACGCCAGATACGGGTTGCAGGCCGGATCCGGCGGACGGAATTCCACGCGCTTCGCCTTCGGGCTGGCCGAATACATGGGGATGCGGCAGGCGGCGGAACGGTTGCGGCGCGAGTACGCCAGATTCACCGGCGCTTCGTAGCCCGGCACCAGACGCTTGTAGCTGTTGGTGGTGGGCGCGATGATGGCCGACAGCGCCCGGGCGTGCTTCAACAAACCGCCGATGTAGTGCAGGCCCATCTCGCTGAAGCCCGCGTAGCCGTCGCCGGCGAACAGCGGCTTGCCACCCTTCCAGAGGCTCTGGTGGCAGTGCATGCCGCTGCCGTTGTCCGCGAACAGCGGCTTGGGCATGAAGGTGACGCTCTTGCCCGCGTTGTACGCCGTGTTCCGAATGACGTACTTGTAGGTCATCATGTTGTCGGCCGATTTCACCAGCGTGTCGAAGCGCTGGTCGATTTCCGCCTGTCCCGCGGTGGCCACTTCATGGTGATGGCACTCGATGTGGAGCCCGCACTGCATCATGGTCTTCACCATCTGCGAGCGCAGCGCCTGGTAGTGATCGGTGGGCGGCACCGGGAAGTACCCTTCCTTGTAGCGCGGCCGGTAGCCGAGGTTCTGGCCTTCGCGGCCCGAGTTCCAGCGGCCCTCTTCGGCGTCGATGAAGTAAAACCCGCAGTGCTGGTTCTGGTCGAAGCGAACGCTATCAAAGATGAAAAACTCGGCTTCCGCGCCGAAGTATGCCGTGTCGCCCGCGCCGGTATTCTTCAGGAATAGCTCGGCCTTCTTCGCGATCGAGCGGGGATCGCGGACATAGCACTGTTTGGTGATCGGATCGACGGCATCGCCGATCATGACCAGCGTCTTGGATTCGGCAAAAGGATCGATGAACGCCGTCACCGGGTCGGGAACCAGAAGCATGTCGCTCTCGTTAATGGCCGCCCAGCCGCGGATGCTCGATCCGTCCATGCCGAAGCCGTCTTCGAACGAGCTTTCGTCGAGCTCGCCGATCGGGTAGGAAACATGGTGCTGGATGCCGGGGATGTCGGTGAAACGCAGATCGAGCTGCTCGACCCCCTCGTCCTTGACCAGTTTCAATACGTCCTGAGGTGTAGCTGTTTTAGCCAACTTGGCCCTCCATCATGGGATTCGGAACCTATTGTAAGCATTCAGAGTACCTGTCGGCGGCGGCACGGCGGAAGTCAATATTTTCTATTGAACCGATAAAGAAGTTCTTGCCGTGGGGCGGCCCCGGCCGGAGCGCGGCCTGGTGGCCGTTGCTGCTTCCCGAGCAAACACTTACAGGCGATCGAGGCGGTTTGTGGCGGCTCCGGCCGGAACGGTCCGGCGCGCCGGGACTGTGCTATTTTACGGTTACGACTTCGACGACAAGGGCCTGATGACATGAAGCTTGCGGGGTTTCTGCTCCTGCCGGCCGGGTGGTTACTGGTGCTGTCCGCGGTGGTGTTGCTCGCCTCGCCGTCCCCGCGCGCGGCGTTCGTCCTGGCCGGCATCGCCGTGGAAGTGCTTGGCCTGGTGCTGGTGGTGCGCACCCACCTGCTCCCGCGCGGAGAAAGAGAGCGGGGATGACCGACGCGACAACGGCATTGTGCATCCTGTTCATCCTGCTGGTGCCCTTCGCGGGCGCGGGGCTCTCGCTCATCAACTCCGGCCTGATTCGATCGCGTAGCGCCGCGCACTCCATGCTGGCGTCGCTGTGCGCGGTGGCCATCGCAGCCGTCGTGTACTTCGTGTGTGGCTTCGCGTTCCAGGGTTACGCCGGCGGGCCCGCGCACGTGTTCTGGATCGCCGGCAAACCGTGGAACTGGCTTGCGGCCGGGCCGCTGTTCCTGCACGGTGTCGCGCTGAACGGTTCTTCGGCATCGCTGGTGGTGTGGCTGGAAATGCTCAGCGTGGGGCTGGCCGCTCTCATCCCGCTGGGCGCGGGGGCCGAGCGGTGGCGGTTGGGCGCGAGCTGCGCGTCGGCGGCGCTGCTGGCCGGCTGGACCTGGCCGTTGTTCGCGCACTGGGTGTGGGGAGGCGGCTGGCTGGCCCAGTTGGGCGTCAACTACGGCCTGGGGCGCGGTTTTGTGGATACCGGAGGAGCCGGCGCCATCCACGTGGTGGGCGGGCTCACCGCGCTGAGCGTCACCTGGATTCTGGGGCCGCGCCGCGGACGGTACGCGCTGCACGGGATGCCCACGGCCCTCCCCGGTCATAACGCCGTCTTCGTTCTGTTCGGCTGCCTGCTGGCGTGGGTGGGATGGATTGGTCTGAACTCGGCCGGCGCGCTGCTGTTTGCCGGGGTGGAGCCGGGCCGCGTGGTCCTGATTGGCGTGAACACCACGCTGGGGGCGGCCGCGGGCACACTGGCGGTGGTGCTGATCACCCGCGTGCGCTTCGGCAAACCGGATGCTTCGCTGAGCGCGAACGGCTGGGTGGGCGGACTGGTGGCCTGCAGCGCCGGGTGCGCTTTCCTGACGCCGGTGGCCGCCGCGGTCACCGGGCTGATCGCCGGCACGCTGGTGATCTTCGCGGTGGAGCTTCTGGAGCTGCGCCTTTCGGTGGACGACCCCGCCGGCGCGGTCTCGGTGCACGCGGTGGGCGGCGTGTGGGGACTGCTCGCGCTGGGCCTGTTCGGCCATTTCCCGGCCGGGCCCGGCGATGGCGACCAGTGGCTGGCGCAGTTGATCGGCGTGGCTACGCTGCTGGGCTTCGTGTTGCCGCTGACCTACGGATTGAACCGGCTGCTGAACCGGTTTGTCCCGTATCGCGTGGCCGTCGAAGGCGAGCGCCAGGGCATGGACCTGTTCGAGCTGGGCGCGGGGGCGTATCCGGACTTCATGACGCACCGGGACGAGTTCGGGCAGCGGTAAGCGAATGAGCTAAGATCATCGTCGTGGACCGTCGGGATTTCCAAAAGCTCTCCAGACTCCGGCTTCGAGAGGCATCGGCCCTCATGAAACTCCGTCTGCCGGACGGGGCGTACTATCTGGCTGGATACGCTGTCGAGTTTGCGTTGAAGGCCTGTGTTGCAAAGAGAACTCGGCGGCATGAGTTCCCGGACAAGAAAAGAACAGAGGCCGTCTACACTCACAAGCTGGCACAACTGGTCAATGAAGCGGGAATCAAGCAGGCCCTTGCCGATGAGGCCCGGCGAGATCCCAGTTTCAACGATAACTGGAACATCTTACAATTGTGGTCGGAACAGAGCCGCTATGAGACGCATCCCCTGGAGGAGGCCGAAGCACTGCTTCAGGCGATCAATAACCGTAAGCACGGAGTTCTGGCATGTATAAAGCGGCACTGGTAGAAAGGGACCTCACACTGGGCGCGGAGATTGTCAGAATCCTCGACGAAGCTGGTCTTCGCATCAAGGTGGCCCTGTGGGTGAATCTCGACGAATTCGGCGATTGGCGCCTGCTCCTCGCTTCCAGGGAGTTTGATAAGGCCGGGCCACGTGGAGGGTACAGGCTGCTGCGTGAAGCACTGGAGGGTGCTGGTATCGCCTACGATGCGACTCCGATCATCATGATTTTCAGAATGGAAGACCAGTTCATTCGCACCCTGCGCCGAATCTTCGGGAAAGCCGCTAGCGTCGAGGGCATGCGCCTCGGAGGACAGATGATCGGCAGCCGCTCCCTTGACGAGGCTTACGTCTACCGCATTTCCTGAGGTTTGAAGGCGCCACCGAACAATGAATACGGCTTCGCCGCATTGACATGTGTTCCACATGTAACTATGCTGGGAGCATGTCGAAGATGATCCAGGTTCGGAACGTCCCGGATGACTTGCATCGAACGCTGAAGTCCCGTGCGGCTTTGGAGAGCCTTTCCCTCTCCGACTACCTGCTGCGGGAAATCAGGCACACGGCGGAACGCCCGACACTCCGGGAAATGGCCGAACGTCTGGCGAAGCGGCCGACCGTCCGGTTCCCAGTCTCTCCCGCCGAGATCCTGCGGCAGGAGCGAAACCGGAGGTGATTGTTATCGATGCGTCCGCCATGCTGGAGTTCCTGCTGAACGCTCCGGCCTCGGCGGCTATCGGCAGTCGCATATCTGCGGCGGGCGAAGCGTTGCACGCGCCATACCTGATCGACGTCGAGGTCATGCAGACCTTGCGGCGCTTGAGCCTCGCTAAGAGCCTCAGTCCGGCGCGCGCACGCCGGGCTTTCGAGGAATACCTGGACATGCGGGTCGAACGACATCCGCACGATGTTCTACTGCCGCGCATTTGGAACCTTCGCCACAATTTCACAGCGTACGACGCCGCTTACATCGCTCTTGCGGAAGCCCTCGAAGCACCTCTGATCACCTGCGACAGGGCGTTGGGCTCAATGCCGGGTCATCGCGCCGATGTGCTGGTGCTTTGACTCACGACCGCTTGGCCACCCAGATCAGCAGACCGAACACGAGCACCGGGATCAGCGCCATGCCGATGTAAAACAGGATTTTGCGCAGCAGCGGCGATTTGCGCGTTTTCCAGTCGTGCAGCTCGGTCCGCTCGGCCACGCCCACCTGATCCTGATGTTCCAGGTCCCAGGCGAACTCCTTCGCGCTGGCATAGCGGTTGCGCGGATCGCGCTCGAGCGCCCGGTAGATGATTTCCTGGAGCTGGGGTGAGATCTCCGGGTCGAGTTCGCGCGGCGGAACCGGGTTGTTCAGCAGGCGGTCGTTCATGATGGCGAACGCGTTGGGCCCGCGGAAGGGCACCTGGCCGGTGAGCATTTCATACAGCATGACGCCCAGGGCGTAGATGTCGCTGCGTCCGTCGCCACGCTTGCCTTTCACCTGTTCGGGGGAGATGTAGTCGGGCGTTCCCATCACCTGCGAGAGTTTGGCAAAGGTAAGCCGGCGCGACCCCTCCTTGCCGGCGATGCCGAAGTCGATCAGCTTGATGCGATCTTCGGGGTCCACCATGATGTTCTCGGGCTTGAGATCGCGATGCACCACGCCGTGCGAGTGGATGTACTCCAGCGCGTCGGCCACGCCCAGGGCGATACGAGCCGCGCGCTCCACCGGCAGCTTCTTCTGCTCGATCAGGATCTTGCGAAGCAGGCGGCCTTCCACCCACTCCATCACCATGTAGATGCGGCTGTGGCCGTCGGCGGGCATCACCTTCATCACGTGGGGATGGTCCAGCGAGGCGCCGATGTCCTGCTCCCGCTGGAAGCGATCGTACAGCACGGGATCGCACTCCATCTCCGGGTGCGGGACCTTGATGGCCACCGGTGCGCCGGTGTCCAGATCGACGCCGCGGAAAATGGAGGCCATGCCGCTGCGTGCCACCAGGCTTTCGATGCGGTAGTGGTCGAGGGTGTCGCCGGGATGGAGTGAAGTCATGAGTGGCGCGCCCGGGCTTCGGCCGGCGCAGGTTTCGTGTCAGGGTCAGCCGGGCAGCTTGTAAGGCCTCCCGCGGTACATGCCAACGCGCTCGACGCCCTTCACACGAATGAGCTGAATGCTGATATTATCACCGCCGTCGCGCTCGTTGGCAAGCGCCACCAGGCTGGCCGCCGCCCACTCCAGATCGGAGCTGCGCCGGACGGTAGCGGCCATTTCCGCTCCGTCCACCGAGCCATGCAGGCCGTCGGAACAGAGCAACAGCACGTCGCCGGCCAGCACCTGATTCTCGCTGATCTCCACGTTGGCGATCAGATCGATGCCCAGTGATCGCGTAAGCACGTTCCGCGTGCTGGACTCGGCCGCCTCCTTCGCCGTGAGCAGGCCCAGCCGAACCTGCTCGTTGACCACAGTGTGGTCGCGTGTCAGCAGGGTGGACTCGTTGCCGCGGAGGAGATAACAGCGCGAATCTCCGACATGAGCCACCACGGCGCGATCGAACCGCAGAGCGCAAACCACCAGCGTCGTAGCCATGGAGACGCCGCCGGGACGCGCGGCGTGCCCGGCAGAGTACACATGTTCGTTGGCCGCCTGCACCAGACGGCGTATCAGCGCGGCGTGCGGCTCGCCGGCCGGGGCGCCGCGAAAGCCGGCCAGCACGGTCTCCACCGCGTCGTGCGAAGCGACCTCACCGGCTTCGTGCCCACCCACACCATCGGCAAGAGCGAACAGCCAGCCACGCGTGCGCACTTCTCCCGTATTCGCAGGCGCCACGCAGCCCGCATAATCTTCGTTATGATCGCGTACTTTTCCGCAATCGGAAACCTGCGCGAACTCGACCTCGAGCATAGACCCCTGGGGCAGGCGATCCATTCCAGCAACGCTGCTGGCGCCATCCGGGGCGGACCTCGCTGCTCCGTACATGCCGCCTCACCCTGAAAAAGCGTGCGGACCGGACAAGCCGGCCCGCACTTCCTCATGCATGCCCGCTTTCGGGATGTGGGGCCGGTTAATTGCGGATAGAACCGCTCCGTCACCGTCGCGGCTCGGTGCCTGCGTTTCCGAGCCGCGACAGTAATGGAGCGGATGCGCAAGTACTTATGACGCTGTGTTTAGCAACCCACCATTCTGCCCCACACCGCAAACTGACCGTCTCAGGCGGTACGAGCCGCGGCGCGGTCCCGTACCATGGTTGTCCTCCCTTTCGTCTTGCTCGATTTGATGAAGTAGATGAAACCGTAAATCGCCCAGCACGCCGCGATGCCGAGCGCCAGCAGCGGTTCCATTTTGGTGCCGTACCCCATGAACGGACCCACCAGATAGAACGCCATGCAGGCCAGGTTGGCCAGCAGGCCGAACACCGGAATGAACAGATGCTTCAGCACGTTGAACTTCGGATGGCCGTGATAAGCGACCATGCAGGTGAAACAGCTCAACATGTAAAGCAGGAACGTGCCGAAATTGGAGGCCAGCGTCATGGTCAGGAAGCTGCTTGGCAACGCCGCCATTTTGTCGTGAGTGGTGTAGCCGAAGCTCGACCATATGCCATGCGGCAGGGCCTTGATGGTGTCATCGCTCGGAGCACCAGCATCGCCGAATACCATCAACACCGTGATCACGCCGACGATGGCCGAAATCGTGGCCAGGGTCCAGATGGCGCGATGCGGCGTGAGGTTCTCGCGGTGGAGTGCGCCGTAGTGGTCCGGCAACTCCTCGTCCTTGCCCATGGCATAAGTGACGCGGGCGCCCGTGTTCATACACGACAGCGTGGTGCCGATCAGCGCCAGAAACACGGTGAACGCTTCAATCAGCATGAAGGTCCGGCCGTTGCCCGGCCCCAGAAGCGCGTCGCCCACCATCACCATCATGTCGCCGATGGGCGCCGCCGAGCCTTGCGCACTGGCCATCGGGTACCCGCTGCTTAACAGGTAGTTCGCCGCGAAATACTCGAACAGATAACAGAAGGCCCCCTGCACCAACAGCGAGACAATCACCGCGATAGGGACGTCGCGTTTGGCGTTTTTCGCCTCGCCTCCCATGGCCGTCACCGATTCGAATCCGACCAGAATCAGGATGGCCACGGTCGCCTGAATGAAAGCCCAGGCGATATTGTGCACGGCCACAACCGAGCCCGCGTTGGGATGGCTGACGAAGTTCCCCTTGTCGTCCGCCGCGGGATAGCTGACGTGATAAGGCACCGGCTTGCCGGCGGCATCCAGCGCCGGTTGAGGAACGCCGCTGGCGTCGCGCACGATGGTGTCAGTGGTCGCACCGTTGGCCACCGTTTTGGTGGTCTTGAACTCGTAGTTGTATGCTTCGCCGGAGGAGGAATCGAACTGCCAGGCCACACTTCCCGGCGGGTGGTTCATGCGATAGCCGAGCGCCATTACCGAGAACACCACCAGCGCACTGATCTGAATCACGTTGATGGCGATGTTGACCGACGTCGACCCGTTCACACCCCGGTGGGCGATGTACGCCACCGCGAAAGCGAACACGATGGCGATCACGGACATGAACAGCGGGCCCGGATTGGTGGCGCTCATGAAGCTCGGCCACAGGGTTCCCGCCAGGTATCCGCAGAGGATTCCCATGACGCCCACCATGACTCCCGGATAGATCCAGTAGTACAAGTGCGAGCCCCACCCGACGATGAATTTCGCAAGCCGCGCATAGGGCCAGGCCTTTTCGTGGTTGAGGAACGACTGTTCGGCGAAGTAGTAGGAACTGCCGGTCCCCGGATAGAGCTTGGCCATTTCCGCGTAACAAACCGCGGTCGCCAGGCATAGCAGCAGGGCGACGACAATGCCGATCCACATCGCTGGCGCAGTGGCGCCGGTAGCCGACTGCACCTGGAAGGTCAGCCAGAGAAACGCTCCGGGCGCAATGAGCGCCATGGCGTTCATCGTCAGGCCCGTCAAACCCAAAGTGGGTTTCATCTCGGTGTTTTCTGCCATTCTTACTTTCCTCCTGCACTGGGTGAGAGTCTGGGTCCAGGAAGACAGGACCTGGAGCGATCGGGACCGACTGACCGGGTCAACCCCTGAGTGGATAGAGAGCCGTGCTTAGCAACCGAGAATACGCGAAAGCGAGGTCTCGGTGAAGCAAAAAGAATTCCATGGAACGCCGCTCGGCCGCCGGTTACCTCTTCGGCCCGAAGAAGCCGACCAGAGCCAGGGTGAGAGTGTCCTGGTTCTTGGTGGAACTCGGGATGGTGCCTGCCTGGAAGAACGGTACGTCAGACCAGTCGCGACGGTACTCGAACCGCGACAGAATACCCTCCGCCCATTTGTACTCGCCGGTCAGGGTGATCTCCTTGATGTGCTGCGCAGTTCCGGTCGAGAACCCATCCTTGTCGCTGAAGTATTCAATACGCGGCGTAATGGCAACCTTGCCGGTAGCCTGGATGTGCACTGCCCCGGCGAGTCCCCACCACTGCGCTGCGCCCGGGCCGATGTTCTTGTCCCGCCCGTAGTCGTAGTTGATGTAGGCGTTCGCCTTGCCGGGAGGCGTGAGGTTCAGTACGGTATCGAAGAGGTTCCGGAAGCCCTTGTTCGTGTTGCTGTGCTCCGGACCGACGTAGTACGTATTGGCCCAGTTCCACTTGGCGTACGTGACGGTGCCGGTGAAGCCAAGAGTCTTGCCGCTGTTGTTGTCCTCGATGTTGTTCCACCCGTT
>JBEKZH010000004.1:0-120230 GCA_049510065.1 Bryobacteraceae bacterium | reverse complement strand
GGTGATATTCTGTGCTGGAGGACTCCCTTGAAATATCTGCCGGTATTCGCCTGCGGCCTCGCGCTGCTGTCCGGCTGTTCGGGCTCCCAGCCCGTGGTGGTGGCCTCCAAGAACTTCACCGAACAACTGGTGCTCGGTGAGATCATTGCGCAGCAGGTGGAAGGTCGGCTGCACCAGCAAGTGGTCCGGAGGTTCAATCTGGGCGGTTCCCTGCTGGCGCATCAGGCGCTGCTGGGAAAGGACGTTGACCTCTACCCCGAATACACCGGGACCGCCTTCACCGCCATCCTGAAACACAAGCCGATTCCGGACGCGGCGCTGGTGCTCGAGCGCGTGCGCGCAGAGTACGCCGCCAACTACGGGTTGAAATGGTGCGATCCGCTGGGCTTCGACGATTCCTTCGCCATGGTCATTCGCGGCGCGGACGCGCGCAGCGGCCGCTACGTCACGCTGAGCGACGCGGAGCGGCGTCGCGATCCCTGGACCCTCGGCGTGGGCTATGAGTTCCTCACGCGGGTCGACGGCTACGAAACGCTGATGGCATCGTACCCGCAACTCCGCTGGACGGGCTTTCCGAAAACCATGGATCTGGGACTGCTGTACCGGGCCCTCGAGCAGGGCCAGGTAACCATGGCCGCCGCCAACACCACCGACGGACTTCTTTCCGTTCTCGACGTGAAGGTGCTCGCGGACGACCGCAAGGCCTTCCCGCCGTACCAGGCGAGCATCGTTGTCCGGTACGATGCGCTTCACCAACACCCCGGACTGGAAGCGGCCCTCGCCGAGCTCTCCGGCAAGATCAGCGCCACCGAGATGCGCAAGCTCAACTACGAGGTGGATGGAGAACACCGGCCCGTGCACGACGTCGCGGCGGAATTTCTGGCGAGCACGCAGCGTTAAAGCTCCTCTCAGGCAGGCCGACCGGGGGCAGGCCGCGGGCGAGGGCGCCCGCCCCACCAGAGCCGCGTGCACGGCGTGGTCTGTGATATGTTCGTGCCAGCCATGAATTCGACGTTGTCCTTCCCGTGCTTTGCCGCCGCGCCATCGCTGGTGGGCAGTTTCCCGCACGCCGAAGGCGAGCGCCTGGTGGAGCGCATCCTCACACAGTTCACCGAACTGCCGGCGTGGCCGCAATTGCCGGCGCGGGACTGGCTCGAGAGCATGTACGTGCAGTACTCCGAGGGTTTGCCTGGCGCGGTGGTCGACCGGGAGACGCAGCGGATCTACTTCCGCAGCGACGACGCGTTCTACGCCGGGCTGGAGGAGTTTTACGCGGCGGTGGTGGGCGAAGACGTGGAGCGGTTTGCCATCGGCGAAGAGTACGCCCGCGGGCTGCACCTGTTTCTCGACCAGATCTCGCGGCCTGGGCTGGCGCGGCCGCAGTGGCTGAAGGGACAGATCACCGGCCCGTTCAGCTTCGCCATGACCGTGACGGACGAGAACAAGCGCGCGCTGGCCTACAACGCGGAGCTGTATGAAGTAGCCGTGCAGGGTCTGGCGTTGAAGGCACGCTGGCTGGCGCGCCGGCTCAGGCAGGTTGCGGGCGGCGTGCTGGTGACGCTGGATGAGCCCTACCTCTGCTCGTTCGGCTCCGCCTTTGTGAACGTGCCGCGGGAGAACGTCATCGCGGCGATCAACACCGTGGTAGCGGCGGTGCACCGGGAAGGCGCGCTGGCCGGATTGCACTGCTGCGGGAATACGGACTGGTCGCTGGTGCTGGCCACGGCCGTGGACGTCATCAACTTCGACGCCTGGGAGTTCGCCCAGGGTCTCTCGCTCTATCCGGCCGAGCTCAGTGCGTTCCTGGAGCGGGGCGGCACGCTGAGTTGGGGCATTGTGCCGGCTTCGCGCGCGAGCGAAGAGATTCATCCGCGGATGCTGGCGGACGCACTCGCCGAGCGAGTCGCGCTGTTTGAGGCGAAGGGGCTGGACCGCGCGACGCTCTACCGGCAAGCGCTGCTCACGCCCACGTGCGGGCTGGGGACCGAGACCGAGGCGCGGGCCGAGCAGACCATGGATGCGCTGGTGGAGTTGACCGCGCTGGTGCGGGAGCGGGAAGGGCTGGGATGATCATCGCCGTCATCGGAAAGGGCGGCGTGGGGAAGACCACCGTTGCGGCGCTTCTGCTGCGGCGCCTGATCGAGGGCGGCGAGACTCCCGTGCTGGCGATTGACGCGGACCCGTCCAGTTGTCTGGGGGCGGCGCTCGGACTGGCCGTGGACAAGACACTGGCCGACACGCGCGACGGGCTGAGGGAGGGCGAGCGGCCCGCCTCGATGTCCTCCGCCGAATGGCTCGCCCTGGGGACGGAAGAGGCCATCGTCGAAAGCGCGGGCTTCGACCTGCTGACGATGGGGCACCCGGAAGGCAGGCGCTGCTACTGCTTCGTGAACAACCTGATCCGGGAGCGGCTGGACCGGCTGGCGCGCACCTACCGCCATGTACTGCTCGATTGTGAAGCCGGCCTGGAACATCTCTCACGCCGCACGGCCGGCCGTCCCGACGCGCTGCTGTGCGTCACCAACCGCTCGCGCATGGGGGCGCAGACGATTGCGCGCGCGCTTGCGCTATACAAAGACCTGCACGGCGAACTGCCGGAGGCGACGGATCTTGTGCTGAACCAATATGACGCGGGCGAGCCGCTGGCCGACGAGATGCAGGCGCTGGCCGCCGGGGGTGCAACGCGGTTCCGGCGTGTATTGGTTGTCCCTGCCGATCCGCAGGTGGCCGGCGCGGAAGCCTCCGGCCGCGCGCTGCTCGATCTGGACCCCGCCACTCCCGCTATGGCCGCACTGCGCGCGTGGGAGGTGCGGGCATGAAGGTGGCCGTCACCGGCAAGGGCGGCGTGGGCAAGTCCACCGTGGCGGCGACGCTGGCGCGGTGCTGGCGCGATCTCGGCCGGCAGGTGCTTGCGGTGGACGCGGACCCGGATGCGAATCTCGCCGGGACGCTTGGCTACCGGGGCGCGGAGATTACGCCGCTGGCGAAGTTGCGGGCGTTGATCGAAGAGCGGGTGGGTGGCGCGGACGCCTGGGGTGGATTCCTGCGCATGAACCCGCGCGTGGACGACATTCCGCGTGAATGCGGCGTCGAGGTGGACGGCATCCGCGTGCTTGTGATGGGCTCGATCGAACGCGGCCGCGGCGGCTGCGCCTGCCCCGCGAACATCCTGCTGCGCGAGGTGCTGAACCACCTGATGCTCCGCGGCGAGGAGCATGTCGTGGTGGACATGGAGGCGGGTATCGAGCACCTTGGCCGAGGCACGGCGGAGGGCGTCGACGAGATGCTGGTGGTGGTGGAACCGGGTTGGGCCAGCCTGGCGACGGCACAGCGCATCGCGGCGCTGGCGCGCGACCTCGGCATCCACCGCACGCGCGTTCTGGCGAACAGAATTTTAAGCGCTGAAGATCTGGCATACGTGGAGGCGCATCTCGGCGGTTTGCCGCTGGCTGGGGCGCTCCCGAACGACCCCACGCTGGAGCTGGCCGCCCGCCAGGGCCGTGTTGTGGCGGAAGGCCCGTTCTACCGCGCGATGCTCGACATCGCACAGACGCTGGGCAGTTGAAGAAGGAAGGTACAAACGTGAGCATCGAGAACCGCTCTGTCGATCCCGCCGCACAGCAGATGCTCGGGCGCGCGCGGGAGTTGGGCGTCAGGACCACGTGGGACCGCTTTGCGGACCTCCAGCCGCATTGCGGCTTCGGCGAACTGGGCATCTGTTGCGACATCTGTTATATGGGCCCGTGCCGCATGGATCCGTTCGGAGAACGCGCGCAGGTGGGCGCGTGCGGAGCGGATGCGCACCTGATTGTCGCTCGAAATCTGGCGCGCGCGGTAGCGGCGGGCGCGGCGGCGCACAGCGATCACGCACGCGAGGTGGTGGGAGTTCTGCAGCGCGTGGCGCAGGATGGCGCCGCGGCGGGTTACGGGATTGCCAACCCAGAGAAGCTGAAGACGCTGGCGGCGGAGTGGGGCGTGGCCGTCGACGGCCGGCCGCTGGAGCAGATTGCCGACGACCTTGCCGCGCGCATGGGCGCGCAATTCGGTTTGCAGGAGGGCCCGCTTGTCCCGTTGCAGCGTGCGCCGGAGGGGCAGCGCAAACGCTGGGCCAGGATGGGCATTACGCCGCGCGGCATCGACCGCGAGATCGTGGAGCTGCTGCACCGCACGCACCAGGGTGTCGAAGCGGACCCCATCGCCATGCTGAGAATGGCCATGCGCACCGCGCTCACCGACGGCTGGGGCGGTTCCATGATTGCCACCGACGTGCAGGATGTCCTCTTCGGCGCCCCGGTGGCCGTTCGCTCGCGCGCCAACCTCGGCGTGCTGGAAGCGAAGCAGGTGAATTTACTGGTGCACGGCCACGAGCCGGTGCTGAGCGAGATGATTGTGGCGGCGGCACGCGATGAGGATATGCTCGCGTTCGCGCGCGAGGCCGGCGCCGAAGGCATCAACGTCGCGGGCATCTGCTGCACGGCCAATGAGATTCTGATGCGCCAGGGCATGCCCGTGGCCGGCAACAATCTGCACCAGGAGCTGGCGCTGTTGACGGGCGCGGTGGAGTTGATGGTGGTGGACGTGCAGTGCATCATGCCGGCGCTGGCTGGCGTGGCCGCCTGCCACCACACCAAAATCGTGACCACGTCGCCCAAGGCGCACATGCCCGGCGCGGAGGCAGTGGAACTGGACCACGCAAACCCGCGGCGTACGGCGCGCGAGATTGTGCGCATGGCCATCGAAGCGTTTCCCCGCCGCGACGCCGCGCGCGTCCGCATCCCGCGCGAGCGTATGGACCTGGTGGCGGGCTTCACCAACGAGAACCTGCCGCACTATCTGGGCGGGCGCTTCCGCTCCGGCTACCGGCCGCTCATCGACGCCATCGCCGCGGGCCGTGTGCGCGGCGTGGTGGGCGTGGTGGGCTGCAACACGCCGCGCGTCACCCAGGACAGCAACCATCTGGCGCTGGTTCGCGCGCTGATCGCGCAGGACGTGCTGGTGGTGCAGACCGGATGCAGCGCCATCGCCTCGGCCAAGGCCGGCCTGCTGCGGCCCGAGGCCGCTCTCGAGTATGCCGGGCGAGGCCTGCAGGAAGTGTGCGCGGCCGTGGGCGTGCCGCCGGTACTCCATCTGGGCAGTTGCGTGGACAACTCGCGCATCCTGTCGGTCTGTTGCGCACTGGTGGCTGAAGGCGGCATCGGCGGCGAGCTTGCCGAGCTGCCCATCGCCGCCGCCGCGCCGGAGGCGATGAGCGAGAAGGCGGTCACCATTGGCCTGTACGCCGTGGCGTCCGGCATTTTCACGGCCTTCATGCCGCCGCCGCGCATCGCCGGCAGCCGCGTCGTGCGCAAGTACCTCGAAGAGGATGTCGAGCGGGAGACAGGCGGCAAGTTCCTCTTCACCGACGACGTCGGTCGCGCCGCCGAGGGCATTCTGGCGCACCTCGAGACGAAGCGGCGGGCGCTGAAGCTGGCGCCTATGCTCTACCAGAACGGAGTGCGGGCCACGGGCGTGGCGCCGCGCACGCTGGCCACCTACGTTGCGCCCACGGGTCTGGTGGCACTCGGTTGCGGCATGGCGCAGGAGCGTAGCCAGGCGCGGCCGCCGGAGGAGTGAGATGCGTACGCTCGTTTTCAAGCGCGATCTCTGCCTGGCCTGCCGTGGTTGCGAGCTGGCCTGCTCCACTGTGCATTCCCAAAGCGGGCGGCTGGAGACGGCCATCGATGAAGACGCGCCACCGCGACGGCGTGTAGAGCTGGCCGCGGGGAAGAACGGCGTGGAGGCGCTCCGTTGCGAGCAATGCGTGGATCCGCTCTGCGTGTTCGCGTGTAAGAGCGGCGCGATCCATCGCGATTGGGCGAGCGGGCGCACGGTCTTCGACGAGAGCCGCTGCCTTGGCTGCTACATGTGCCTGACAGTCTGCCCGAGCGGCATCCGCCCGGATCCGGCACGACACACCGTGGTGCGCTGCGACGTGTGCGCGGCTCTGGATCTGCCGGCATGCGTCGCTGCCTGTCCCACTGGCGCGCTGGACAGCGCGGAACGGCCGGTTGAGAGGGCGCGGTCCGGCTTCCATGGGCACGTGGTGGTGGTGGGATCGTCGGCGGCGGGCGTGGCCGCGTGCGAGGCCGCGCGCGAACTCGCGCCAGAGTGCTCCATCACCCTGGTCACGGCGGACGACACTGCTGTCTACTCGCGGCCGCTGCTGCCCTACTTGTTAAGCGGCGCGGCCCAGCGGCCCGCGTTGGCGTGGCGTGGCGCCGACTACATCACGGACACGCTCAGGGTCCACATCCTGGCGGGCCGCAAGGCGCGGGGGCTGAAATCGTTGCCCGGGACACTGCTTCTCGACGACGGCACGGAGCTGCCGTTCGACCGGCTCATCGTAGCGACGGGCGCGCGCGCCGCCGCGCTCTCCATTCCCGGGGCCACGCTCGGCGGCGTTTTCTCGTTCCGCGACCTTTCCGATCTTGAGGAGATCGAGCGGCTGGCACAGCCCGGCCGGCGCGCCGTGGTGCTTGGCGGCGGCAACGTCGGTATGCAGGCGTGTGAAGCGCTGCTCGCGCGCGGCCTTCGCGCAACTGTCGTGGTGGCCTCCGCGCATTTGCTTTCGCAGATGGTGGATGCGGAGGCCGGCCGCCGCGTGGCGGAGATGTTTGCGGGGCATGGTCTCGAGATCCACACAGGACGCGAAGCCGTCGCGATCGAGGGTGACGGCCGCGTCTCGGGCGTACGCCTGGACAATGGCGAATTCCTCGACGCCGACATGGTGGTGGTGGGCAAGGGCATCCAGCCCAATGTCGAGTGGCTTGCGGGAAGCGCGGTGCAAGTGGGCCGCGGCATTACCACGGACCTCTGCGGGCGCACCAGCGTGCCGCACATCTTCGCCGCCGGAGATTGCGCGGAGGTGGTGGACCCGCTGACCGGGCGAGCCGCCATCAGCGGAATCTGGCCGGTGGCTTATGAGATGGGCCGCGCTGCCGGCGCCGTGGCAGTGGGCGTCGAACGGCCCGGCGGCGGGGCGCTGCGGATGAACGCCGAGCGTTTTTTCGGCGTGCCCATCGTCTCCATCGGAGGAATTCACGAGCAGCGGCTCACCGGCACGTCGGCGCAAGTGCTGGCCTGCGGTTCGGACGTCTATCGCAAGCTGGTGTATCGCGAGGGACGCCTGGCCGGAGCGCTGCTTGTGGGCGACATCTCCGGAGCGGGCATCTTCTACCGGCTGTATCGCGGCGCGGTGGAACTGGGCGAGGGAATCGCCGTGGAGTTGCGGGAGGAAAACGAGAGGTGGGTGCTTGGACCGTTGGTGCAAGATCTCTCGACGGCTCTGGCAGGGAGTGGTGAACGATGTCCAGGATAATTGCGGCGGCGGCCATCCGCGGCGCCTACGCGTGCATGGACCGGGCCGAGACGACGCTGGCGGAGACGATTGACCGCCACGGCCGGGACAAGAGCATCGGGTTTCCGGGTACGGCCTATGCGTTGCCGGTGATCCTTGCGCTGACCGGCAAGCGGGTGGAGAAGCTGGGCGATCTGGAGGAGGTGATCGAGAGCGCGCGGGGCTGGCTGCCGGCGGCGCCCACCGAGCAACTCTGGCTGCCGTACCTTGGCGGGGCTCTCGACGCGGGCAGCGCGACGCTGGTGGCCCACGAAGCCGTGGAGGCGATGAAACCGCTGCGGGGCATCGCTCTTGCGGAAGGATTCTGGCTGGGCCCGACGCCCGATAGCATTCTGCGCGAACAGGGCATCAAGCTGGTGGACGGCCGCATGCCTGGCTTCGCCGCATGCGTCGGAGCGTTGCCGGACGACGAGACCGCCGAACAACTCGCGCGCGATTTGCAGGAGCGCAACATCCTCGTATTTATGGGATCGAACAGCGCCGGCGAGTCGATGGCGGAGCAGTTGCATCGGCGTGGCGTCCAGATGAACTGGGAAACGTTCCTGGTACCATACGGGCGCGATACGTCGTCCATCGTGCACGCGCTCGGCTTTGCCTGCCGCGCCGCGATGACCTTCGGCGGACTCAGGCCAGGCGGGTTGAAAGAAGCCCGTGAGATCCTGCTCTACAACCAGCGGCGCGTCTTCGCCTTCGTGCTGGCGCTGGGCCCCGTCGACGACGAAAAATACGCGACTGCGGCCGGCGCGATCAACTTCGGCTTCCCGGTGATTGCCGACACGGAAATTCCCGAAATTCTGCCCAGCGGCATCTGCACCTACGAGCACGTCGTGGCCAACGTGCCGCACCGGGAGCTGGCGGCGCGGGCGGTGGAGGTGCGCGGCGTCAAAATCCGCACGGTGGAGATTCCCATTCCGGTGCGGCACGGTCCGGCCTTCGAAGGCGAGCGCGTGCGCAGGGAAGATCTGGCCATCGAGTTCGGCGGCAAGTACACACGCTGCTTTGAATACCTGGCCAGCCGCCCGATGGACCAGGTGCAGGACGGGCAGATCCGCGTGGTGGGCCCGGAAATCAAGGACGTCGAAGAGGCGGCGCGGCTCCCTCTGGCGATCTTCGTCGAGGTGGCCGGACGCAAGATGCAGCAGGAGTTCGAGTCCATTCTGGAGCGCCACATCCACTCCTACCTTTCCGAACCGATGGGCGTGATGCACCTCGGCCAGCGCGACTCCGTGTGGCTGCGCATCTCGAAGAAGGCGCGCGACGCAGGCTTCCGCATCGAGCACCTGGGCGTCGTGCTGCTGCACAAGCTGAAGAACGACTTTCCGGCCATCGTCGACAAAGTGGCGGTGACGCTGTTCACGAATGACGCCGACGTGGAGCGACTCCATCCGGACGCAACGGCCGCTTACCAGCGCCGCGACCAGCGCACGGGCGCGCTCACCGACGAGGCGGTGACGGAGTTTTACTCCTGCGCGCTATGCCAGAGCTATGCGCCGAACCACGTCTGCATCATCACGCCGGAGCGCCCGGGGCTCTGCGGGGCCTACAACTGGCTGGACGGCAAAGCGGCCTTCGAGATGAACCCGAACGGCGGCAACCTGCCGGTGAAGAAGGGCGAGGTCCTGGACCCGGTGCAGGGGCAGTGGCGCGGTGTCAACGACTTCATCCACGGCGCTTCCAACGGAGCCTTCTCCAGCTTCTCGGCGTATTCCATGATCAACGATCCGATGACCTCCTGCGGGTGCTTCGAGTGCATCGCCTGCGTGCTGCCGGGTACCGGCGGCATCATGGTTGTCGACCGCGAGTACCCAGGACAAACGCCCGTCGGCATGCCCTTCTCGTCGCTGGCGGAGATGACTGGCGGCGGGCAGCAGACGCCGGGCTTCATTGGCATCGGCACGCTTTATCTGCTCTCGCGCAAATTCATCAGCGCCGACGGCGGCCTCGCGCGGCTGGTGTGGACCACCACGCGGGTGAAAGAGCGGCTCGGCGACGGGCTGCATCGGCGCTGCGCCGAAATCGGCCAGCCCGAGCTGTTCGACAAGATCGCCGACGAGACCGTGTGTACCGAGCTGGAGCCGCTCATCGAGCATCTGGCCGCGGTGGAACATCCCGCGCTCGCGCTGGGCGAAATGATCTGAGGCAGGACTGGTGACTCTCGAAATCAAACCGAAGAAATGGGCCGGCGCCATTCGCACCGTCACGCTGGGGGCGGGCAGCCGGCAGGCGCTCACCGTGGGCGGCGGCAACGCGCTGCCTCTGCACACCTGGGAGGGCGCGTTTCCACACCGCCCGGTGCTGGCGCTGGAGATCGCGGACGTGGAACCCAGGCGCTGGGCGCAGGCCGTGCGGGAGCCGTGGGAGGGTGTGCTGGGGCGTCCGCAGGAGGCGGCGCGGCGAGCCGTGGAGGAGTTCGGCGCGGACCTGGTGCTGCTCCATCTCGCCGGCACACACGCCGATCTGGGCAACCGCACTCCAGGGGAGGCTGCCGCGGATGTGCGAGCGGTGCTGGCCGCCGTCCGGGTGCCGGTGATGGTGCGCGGGCCAGGGCCGGGCTCGAAACAGAACGACGTGCTCGCGCGTGTGGCCGAGGCATGCCAGGGCGAGGGTCTGGTGCTCCATTCGGCCTGCCAGGAAGACTACAAGACGCTGGCGGCCGTCGCCGTGGCTTACGGGCACGTGCTGGTGGCCGAGAGCCCCATCGACATGAACATCGCCAAGCAACTGAACATCCTGCTCACCGATGCCAGCGTGGACCTCAACCGCACACTGCTCGACCCGCTTACGGGCGCGCTCGGCTACGGTCTCGAATACACATACTCGGTGCTGGAGCGCATCCGGCTGGCGGCCCTCGGCGGCGACAGGATGCTCAACCTGCCGGTTTTCTGCATGGCGGGCGCGGAAGCGTGGAAGGCCAAGGAGGCCCAGGTGCCGCGCGCCAGGGAGCCACTCTGGGGCGACGAGCGCGAGCGCGGCGTGCAATGGGAGCTGGCCACGGCACTGCCACTGGTGGAAGCGGGCGCCGAAGTGATCGTGCTGCGCCACCCGGAGACGCTCACACGGATGCGCCGCCTGCTGGACAGTTGGTTCGGCGCCGCCGCCGGGGGAGGTGCCGCGTGCCACTAAGCGGGCTGCAGATCTTCAAGCTCCTGCCGAACACGAACTGTCGCGAGTGCGGCGTACCCACTTGCCTGGCCTTCGCAATGAAGCTGGCCGCCGGGAAGGAGGCGCTCGACAAGTGCCCCTATGCGAGCGAGGAGGCGAAGGCGGCGCTTGGGGCGGCCTCCGCGCCACCCATTCGCGGAGTGACGCTGGGGCGCGGCGAACGGGCCATCACTGTCGGCGAGGAGACCGTCTTCTTCCGCCATGAGAAGACCTTCGTGCGCAAGCCGGGCCTCTTCCGTGTGCTGGACAGCGCGGCTTCCCTCGATGCCTGGAGTGCCGTGCGCATCGAGCGCGCGGGCGAAGTATTCACCATCGACGGCATTGCCGTTCGCGAAGGGCCGGACGCCCCCCAGGCGGCTGCGGCAGCCGCCGCGCACGGATTCCCGGTGATGTTGCTGGCCAGGACGCCGGAAGGCGCCGCGGCCATGGCCGAGGCGGTAAGGGATCAGCGCCCGCTCCTGGTGCCCCCTGCCGGCGCGGCACTCGCGACTTACGCAAGCCTGGCCGCGCGGTTGGGCATCGCACTGGTGGTTTCGGCGCCAGATCTGGCGAGTCTGGCTGCCGCGGCTGTCGAGGCCACCCGCAGCGGCGTCAGCGACATCCTGCTCGAGCCCCCTGGCGGCGATGCGCGCGAGCTCCACCAGAGTCTGAGCGTCATCCGCCGCGGCGCACTCGACCGCATCCACCCCGGGCTGGGCCATCCCGTCTTCCTGCGCGTGCACGCCGGAGAGTTTGAAAAGGCCGTCCTCGGCATCACGAAGTTTGCCTCGGCGCTGGCGATTGAAGGAGACGGCGGCGAAACGTGGCTCCCACTCTGGACGTTACGCCAGAACATCTACACCGATCCGCAGAAGCCGCTGCAGATGGAGGCGGGCGTGTATTCCATCGGCGAACCCGATGCCGATGCCCCGCTGCTTGTCACCACCAACTTCTCGCTCACCTACTTCGTCGTCTCAACCGAGATCGAAGCCAGCGGACTCGCCGCGCACCTGGCCGTGGTGGACGCCGAAGGGCTCAGCGTCCTCACAGCCTGGTCCGCCGGCAAGTTTGGCGGTGACCGCGTGGCCAAAGCGCTGCGCGCCATGCAGGCCACCGAGCGCGTACGGCATCGCACGGTGATCATCCCCGGCCTGGCCTCGGTCATCTCGGGCGAGCTGGAGGACGCGCTAGGCGACGGCTGGCGGGTGCTGGTGGGCCCGCAGGAGGCCTCCGATCTGGCGCCCTTCTTCAAGGACGTCTGGAGCGCCATGCGCACGGGTTAGGCGATGGGTCCGCACCAGGTCAGCTTCGCTCCGTCGGGCCGCTCGACGATTGTCGCCGACGGCACGACGATCTTCCGGGCGGCGGAACTGGCCGGCGAGCCGCTCGGTGGCGAATGCGGTGGGCGCGGCGCCTGCGGCCGCTGCCTGGTGCGCGTGCTGCAAGGCGCGGTGCCGGAATACCGCGTGCTGCGGCACGAGGACGGCCAGGCGGAAGTGCTCGGCTGCCTCACCCCGGTTCACGGCCCGCTGGTGGTGCACCCGCTGGTCGAGGTGCAACTGCCCCAGCTGATCTCGCGCGAGACCGACACCGGTCTGGCGCCGCTTGCGGCCTGGGCGCCGTGGCCGCTGGCGTTCGACCCCATCGTGACGAGGGTGCGGGACGGCGACCTGGGCGTGGCGGTGGACATCGGTACCACAACGCTTCGTCTCCTGATCGTGCGCCTCGGCGACGGCGTGATCGCAGGCGAAGCGGGCGCCTACAATCCGCAGATCCCGCGCGGCGCGGACGTGATTACGCGCATCGTCGCCGCCGAGCGCGGCGCACTGCCCGAGCTGGCGGCCAGCATCCGCAGCGCTGTCGGCACGCTGCTGGACACGGCGGCGGAGGGAGCCGGCCTCGATCCCAACCGCGTCCGGGCATACGTGGTCGCCGGGAACCTGACCATGATCCACCTGCTCCTGGCCGCCGATCCCAGCGGAATCCGGCGCGTGCCCTCGACGCCCGGCGCACTGGCCTTCGCGCCGGCTCCGGCGGCGGACCTGGGGTGGCCGGGAACGGATGGAGCCGCTGTTCACACGCTACCGGCCGCCGGCGGTTGGGTGGGAGGCGACATTGTCGCGGGCGCCGTACGCGCGGGCTTTTCACGCGACACAACGGGTCTGGGGCTGTACGTGGATCTGGGCACCAACGGCGAGATCCTCTGCGGCGGCGCCGATTTTGCGCTGACCTGCGCGTGCAGTGCCGGGCCGGCGTTCGAGGGCGGCGGCATCCGTTGCGGCATGCGCGCCGATCGCGGTGCGATTGACGGCGCACGTGTCGATGCCGAAAAAGGAACAGTCGAGCTTTCCACGATAGGCGGCAGCCGGCCGCGAGGACTCTGCGGCTCCGGGTTGATCGCTCTCACCGACGAACTGTTTCGAGCCGGCTGGGTCGATCGCGTTGGCCGCTTCACCGCGCGCCTGCCTGAGCACCTGCGCGCTGCCGGCCGCTGGGGCGCGGCCCTCGCGCTCACCCCCGACGGCAAAGTGGCGCTTTGGGAGCGCGACATCGGGAGTCTCATTCGCTCCAAGGCGGCGGTTTTTGCGGGCATCCGCACGCTGACGGGATCGCTCGGCGCGGACGCGCCCCCGATCGAGCGCGTTGTGGTCTCCGGCAACTTCGGCCGCTTCCTCAACCTCCCGGCGGCCCAGGGCATCGGACTGCTGCCTACGCTCGCACCGGGCCGCTTCGGCTACGTCGCCAACGGCGCGCTCGAGGGCGCCGCGCTCGCGCTGCTGTCGCGGGAGTTCGGCGCCGAGGTGGCAGAATACCTGCGCCGCATCACCTATGTGGACCTGGCCGACTTGCCCGGCTACATGGACGAATTCGTGGGCGCGTCTTTCCTTCCGCACACCAGCCCCGAAATGCTGGAACTCGGGCCCGGTCCCGCTTACCGCCGCGCAGGCTTTCATCACAATGCCACTTAGTTTTTAGCCCGATTTCGCACATTTTACATTTTATAGTTCTTATATTCAAAACATTTCCTCAGTGGGGCAGCCAATCCTGGCTGCAGCCGCGTTTCTACGCGGCGTCAAGCTGGCTGAAAGCCGGCTGCAGACTGAGAGTCTGCCCCACCAACTCAGGGAACTAATCATTTGCAGGAAGGCTGGAAAACTAAGCGCATTGGGATAGCACTGGCAATCTGTAGCACAGGAGTGCTTGCTTAACCGGCCGCAATGACGCCGGCGCGCACCGCCTCCATGTGAATCAGGAATTCGGCGCCCCCGGAAGGCCGGTTGCTGGCCGACACCGTGCCGCCGTTTCGCTCCACAATCGAACGGACAATCGAAAGCCCCAGCCCGTGCAGCGCCGATCGGGTGGAGACGTGCGGTTCGAAGATACGTGGCAGCACTTGTTCGGAAATCCCGGCGCCGTCGTCGCGGATGGAGATCTCTCCCGGGTTGGCGCTGATCTCCACCTTCCGCGCGCCCGCCTGCGCGGCATTCAGCAGCAGGTTCACCAGCACACGCTCCCACGCGGCGGCATTTCCCGCGATGGGCAGGCTCGCCGGAACGCTGGAGGTGAAATCCACGCTCGGCGCATGCACGCATTCCAGATAATCCTGCGCAAATGCGATGGCGCTTTCCACCACCGGCCCCAGCTCGGCCTGCGAGCGGCTGGTCTCCATGATGCTCCAGACGATGCGCCGCCCGCGATCCACGCTACGCTCCAGCGTGCCCGCCAGCTTCTTCCATTGCGGGTCGCTCTCCAGCAGGTCGGCCGTTTCGGCGATAGTCTGGAACACGTTGTTGAGGTCGTGAACCAGCCCCTCGATGGTGAGATCTTCGGTGTCCATGGCGTTACGCCGCGATGCGATGTAGTGTATCGAAAAAACCGGGGAAGGATACGGACGCCGCCGCCGCGTCCTCCATGACGCAGGGTCCGTCGGCGGCCAGCGCGGCCACCGAGAAGGCCATGGCAATGCGGTGGTCTCCAAAGGAACTCAGCTCCGCCGCGTGGAACTGCTGGCGCCCGGGCACGTCAAAGCCATCCGCCCGCGCCTCGATACGCAGTCCCATGCGCCGGAAATTCTCCTCGATGGTGGCAATGCGGTCCGTCTCCTTGACGCGCAACTCGGCCGCATCGCGCACCGAGAGCCCTTCCTCGCTCACCGCGCCCAGCACCGCCAGCACCGGTATCTCGTCGATGAGCGCGGCCGCGAGCGCCCCGTCAATACGGCCCCCGCGCACCCGCGACTTGCGCACGCGCAGACTGCCGACCAACTCGCCGTTGTTCTGCTGCACGTCCAGCACTTTCACGTCGACACCCATGCCCACCAGAAAGTCGAGCAGCGACGAACGGGTCGGATTGAGCCCGACGCCCTGGATCACCAGGTCCGATTCGCTCACCAGTTGCGCGGCCACCAGAAAAAAGGCGGCGGAAGAAAGATCGCCCGGCACGTAGAGATCCAGCGGCTTCAGATGCGCGCGGCCCTCCACGGTGACGATGCCGCGGTTGCGACCCACCTCCACGCCAAACTCGCGCAGGGCCAGTTCGCTATGATCCCGCGTGCGCACCGGTTCCACCACGCCGGTGCGGCCCGGCGCGAACAGGCCCGCGAAAAGAACGCACGTCTTCACCTGCGCGCTGGCCACCGGAAGCGTGTACTCGATGGCGTGCAGCGGCCGTCCGAGGATGGTGAGCGGCGGATAGCGGCCGTCGCGCGCCTCGATGCTGGCGCCCATTTCCGCGAGCGGCTTCATGATGCGTTCCATGGGGCGGCGCGAGAGCGATTCGTCGCCTCCGATGCGGCTGACAAACGGTTGCGCCGCCAGGATGCCCGAGAGCATGCGAATGGTGGAGCCGGAGTTGCCGGCGTCCAGCATTTCCGCGGGCTCGCTCAATCCGTCGAGCCCCCTGCCGTGAATCGCCGTCTCCTCGCCGGCTTCGATGGCGATGCCCAGCGCGCGCATGCACCCCAGTGTGGACTGGCAGTCCGCGCCCGTGGAATAATTACGAATCTTCGACGTGCCTTCGGCCAGCGAAGCCAGCATTGCGTAGCGGTGCGAAATCGATTTGTCGCCCGGCAGGACCACGGTACCGCTCAGCGACCGCGCCGGAGAGATATGCTCAACCATGGAAACAGATCCAGTGTACCGAACCGCGACAAGGGAGCCCTCAATGATCACCAGACGGGAACTCATCGGCAGCACCGCCGCGCTGGCAAGTGCGGGAATGGCCATGGCGCAGACCAGCGCCGCGCCGAAGAACATTGTCATTTCGAGTCAGAACGGCCTGCGCGCCTGCACCCGCGCCATGGAGATGCTGAAGTCCGGCGCCGACACGCTGGATGCGGTCATCGCCGGCGTCAACGTCAACGAAGAAGATCCGGCCGACCATTCCGTGGGCTACGGCGGATTGCCCAACGAGGAAGGCGTGGTGGAGCTGGACTCATCCGTGATGCACGGGCCCACGCGGCGATGCGGTTCGGTGGCGGCCATCCGCAACGTGAAGACGCCCTCGAAGGTGGCCCGGCTGGTGATGCAGGAAACCGACCACATCATGATCGTCGGCGCGGGCGCCACGCGATTCGCGCGCGAGATGGGTTTCCACGAGCAGGATCTGCTCACCGAGGACTCGCGCCTCGCCTGGCTGGTGTGGAAGAAGTCTCTGCGCGACCCTTCCGGACACAGCAACTGGACCAGCGAAGTGGAAGCGGGCAAACCGTCCGCGTGGCTGCGGGAAGCGTTTCCCGCCGCCGACGAGGCCACGCTCGCGTGGGCCGAACAGGTGGCTCTCCATCCGCCCACGGGCACCATCAACTGCCTCGGCCTGAACTCGAAAGGCGAGATGTCGGGCGTCACCACCACCAGCGGACTCGCCTGGAAGATTCCGGGACGCGTGGGCGATTCGCCGATTATCGGCGCGGGACTCTACGTGGATCAGGAGGTGGGCGGCGCCGGCTCCACCGGGCGCGGCGAGGAGAACATCCGCGTTGCCGGCGCGCACACCATCGTCGAGAACATGCGGCGCGGCATGACCCCGCGCGAAGCCTGCCTCGACGTGCTCCAGCGGATCGCGCACAACTTCCACGACGATCGCGCTCGTCTGGCGCAGTTCGACGTCCGTTTCTACGCGCTGCGGCGCGACGGCCAGTACGCCGGGGCTTCGCTGTGGAACCGCGGGCAGCCCCGCTTCTCCGTCAACGACGGCGGCGACAGCCGGCCTGAGGACTGCGTCGCCCTGCTGCAGGCGTAGGCGTTCATTCGAAACAGGCTAAACTGGTCGTTTGCCGTGCATGCTCTCCCGGCTGAGTTCGACCCGGTCGCTGTAACCGAAGCCATCCGCGTTGGCAACCGGCACGCGGAAGACAATCTCGTCGTGCAGTTCCGTCCGCGCATCGTCGCGTTCCTGAGCGTCCGCCAGGTGGACCGCGACACCGTGGAAGAACTCGCCCAGGAGATCCTGATGGCCGTGGTGTGCGCCGCGCGCGACGGGCGGGTACGCGAGCCGGAGAACCTGGCCGCGTTCGTCTATGGCGTGGCGCGGAATCTGCTCAACGACCGTCTGCGCCGGCGGTCGCGCGAGAAATCCGATCCCCTGCGGCCCGGAGACGATTTCCCCGCCCCCGACCCCGGCCCGGAAGACGAACGTGTCCGCATCGCCCGCCGCGAGATCGAACGGCTGGACCCGGTGGACCGGAACATCCTGCTGATGACCCTGGTGCAGGGTCTCAAACCGGGTGAAATCGCAGCCGCAATGCGTATGCCATCCGACGTTGTGCGGCAGCGCAAGTCGCGTTCGCTGAAGAAAATCATGGAGAACATGAATCGGCTGTCACAGTCGGTCTCCCGTTTTCCACTTCCTGATATGGAGGCCCGATGAGGTGCGTTCAGGCCGCTTCCGTCGACGACCTTGAGAGGTATTTGACGGGCCAGTTGCCGGACGAGGAACAACAGGCGTTCGAAGAGCACTACTTCGGATGCGCCGAGTGCTTTGCGCGGCTGGAAGGGATCCGCGCAATCCAGACGGCGGCGCGGACGGTGAAACCGCACTCCGGCTCGCGCTGGTGGATGCCGGGAACGCTGGGTCTTGCCGCTGCGCTGGCCATCGCCGTCGGTTTGTGGTTCTGGTGGAGCGGCGCGCGGAGGGTCGCGTCTCCGCCGCTGGCCACCACCGCTCAACCATCGGACCGGCTGGCCCTGCTGGCCCGCTTCGATCCGCCATCCTGGTCTCCAGTCACGCTGCGCGGAGGAAGCCTGGCGCAAAGCAGGTCGTTCCGCGCGGCGATGAAGATCTACCAGGACGGTGACTACGCCGCGGCGGCACAACAACTCCGCACCGTGGTGGCGCAACAGCCCTCTTTCACCGAGGCTCGCTTTTACCTGGGAATCTCCAGCATCGTGTCCGGCGACAGTCCCTCTGGTATTGAGCAATTGCGGCGAGTAGTTGCCGAGGGCGACACGCCCTGGCTCGAGCCGGCACGTTTCTATCTCGCCAAAGCCCTGATCGGAACCGGCGATCGGGCCGGCGCCAGATCGCAACTGGAGCACGTGGTGGCCATTCGTGGCGATCTCGCCGGGGAAGCCCAAAAGCTACTCGACGCCCTCGCTCAGAAATAAGCTACATATCGATCCGCTTCTGCGTTGTCCGGCTGGCGTACCAGCACGGACTGTAGCCGAAGTGCGGAAACAGCGAGTGGACGCAGGTCACCGTCTCCGGGTCGGCGGGCAGGAACTGCACCTTGTTGTTCTTCTCGGGTATGGCGTAGTAGCGGTCCACGCGCACGGTCCCGAACGGATCGCGATTGCCCGGAATGCGGAAGCGCACGGACAGATCGTCGCCGGCGTACAGGAGGCACGCCGCTACGATCACAACGGCGAGGATGCGCCGCGCCCGCTTCATTCAACCGCTCAGGCGCCGGCCGCTTTTGCCAGCGACGCCTCCGCATCGGCCACGGATGCGTATGACGGCAGGACATCCTCAACGTGGGTTATTTGAAACAGGGTTCGGATTCGGTCTGACGCGCCGGCGACGGCAAAGCCGGTCTTCTTCCGCTGCGCCGAGGCGAACAGTCCCAGAATCGAGCCCAGCCCCGCCGAATCCATGTAGGGAACGCCGCTGAGGTCGATAATCAGCGGCGAAGAGCCTTCCTGCCGGGCAGTGGCCTGAAAGTCGAAAATGGTGCGAAGCGTGAGCGGACCTTGCAGGCACAGGATGCGCGCGCCGTTCTGTCCATCCGCAGCGGTGATCTGGAGCTCTTCCATTTGATCAAGTGTACTATCGCTGTCAAGTCACGGTTTTGTAACTCTCTCTGAACACCCGCGCGTCAGCGCTTCGGGAGATCGAAGCGGTATCTGACCTGCACCTTTTATGGTACATGTAGATTCAGGGCCTGAATGGCAGACGATCCGTCGCCCCGAAAAGTCCCGTTGATCTTCTTCCGCGCTGACGCTGGCGGTGAAGCGGCGCGAGAGTGGCTCAAGGGATTGCCGGAAGCCGAGCGGCACGCCATAGGAAGGGACCTGTTGCGAGCGCAATGGCAGTGGCCAGTGGGCATGCCGCTGTGCCGCCCACTGGGTGGTGGACTGTGGGAAGTCCGGACGGACCTGCCGACGAAGCGCACGGCGCGCGTGCTGCTCTGTCTCTACCGTGGCCACCTGGTCGCGTTGCACGGGTTTATCAAGAAGACCCGGACAACGCCGCCCGAGGACCTGGCATGGGCGCGCAAAGCGGCAGAAGGAGTTGGAGCGATGAGCAAAAAGCACATGGGTTCGAGCATCGATGATTTCCTCAAAGAAGAGGGGATTTTCGAAGAGGCGCAAGCGCAGGCCGTCAAGGAAGTAGTCGCCTGGCAGCTCGCCGAGGCCATGCGAAAGAAGAAGATATCCAAGGCGCGCATGGCCACGTTGCTTAAGACGAGCCGTACCCAGGTTGACCGCCTGCTGGACCCCAAGAATGACATTACGCTGTCAAGCCTTCAAAGGGCGGCGGCAATGGTTGGACGTCGGGTCACAATAAACCTGGTGTAGACGGGGGACGAAGCTCAGAACACCCGGCGCGTCAACCGCTCCACCGTGAACTTGGCCGTATCCGCCACCGCCATCACCGTCATGACGCCCGCCTGCACCGGATCGGACACCACCAGGTCGGCGGCCTCGGGGACGCTGCCCGCCATGTTGAGGCTCACCACCAGCAGCCCCTGGGCGCGTACGTCGCGCACCGCTTTCTCGATCTCGCCGCCCATGAGCGAGCCGGCCAGCACCACCGCCTTCGCTCGTGCCAGACGCGCCACCGCCCGCACCGCGTCGGCAATGGGTTGCTCGCCCACCAGCGGGATGGTGTCCACCGAGATGTGCTCGCCGCGAATGTTGTGGCGGTCCGCTTCCGAGATCGCGCCAATGGCCACCTGGCCCACCTGCGCGCCGCCGCCGATGATGATGATCCGCTTGCCGTAGATCTTCTGCAGCGTCTCCACCACCTGCGCGCGCCGCACCACCGGCAACGCGCGAAGATCCTCCAGCAGTTGCGCCTCGTTGCCCGGAAGGTCGATCTCGAAGTACAAGCGCACTTCTTCGATGATCTCCACCGAGTCGATGTTGCCGTCGTGCCGGGCGATCACGCCGGTGAGCTGGTGCAGTACCCCCGTGCCGGGTTCCGTTTCCACTTCCAGACCGATCCGTCGCGCCATGGCTGTCATCCCGTCACTTCGTACTTCTTCATGAGCTCTTCCCAGCGCCCCTGCGCCTTCAGCAGCAGCTCGCACACTTCGCGAATGGCCCCGCTCCCGCCGCTCGCCGCGGTCACGTGCTTTGCGCAGCTCTTCACTTCGGGACGCGCGTTGGCGGTGGCGATAGCCAGGCCGACGCGATTCATCACCACCACGTCGGTCAGGTCGTCGCCCACGTAGGCCACCTCGTCGGCCGCGATTCCCGCGTCGGCCAGGATCTCCTCCAGAATCGGGATCTTCTCGATGTGCCCCTGGTACACGTAGGTCATCCTGCACTGGGCGGCGCGGACGGTGGTGGCCGGCGACACGCGCCCGCTGATCACCCCGGTTTTGATACCCATCCAGCTCATCCACTGCAGGGCGATGCCATCCTGCGAGTCGAACCCCTTGGTCTCGACCATGTTGCCGCTGGCGTCCGGCACGTTGATCAGCCGGCCATCGGTGAGCACGCCGTCCACGTCCATCAACAGCAGGCGGACGCGCGCGGCCAGTTCATTTAGGGAAGCCATGGAGTAAATTCCCGGCTATCCTTGATGGAAAGACATGGTGGAGCACATTGCCGGGAACATCTCTCGTTATAACATGTTCCCCGTGGGAGCCCGCGTCGGCGTGGCCGTGTCCGGCGGCGCCGATTCGGTGTGCCTGCTCCATGCGCTCTTCGAGCTGGCCCCGCGCTGGAATCTGCGCCTGAGCGTGATCCACGTCGAGCATGGCATCCGCGGGGAGGCTTCGCGCGCCGACGCCGGGTTCGTGCGGGATCTGGCGGCCGGGATGGGTCTGCCATTTCTGTGCCGGAGCGCCGACGTGCCCGCTATCGCCGATGAGAGCCGGGACAATCTGGAGCAGGCCGCCCGCCTCATCCGGCACGAGTTCTATCGGGAGTTGGTCGGCGGCGGCGCCCTGGACCGGGTGGCCACCGGACACACCCGCAACGACCAGGCTGAGACGGTGCTCTACCGAATCCTGCGAGGATCGGGGGTCTCCGGTCTGGCGGGCATCCGCGCGGTGACTTCCGAAGGCCTGGTTCGGCCGCTCCTTTCCCTCTGGCGGCGGGACGTGGAAGCCTGGCTCCGCGAGAGGCACATCGCGTGGCGCGAGGACGAAACTAACGCCGAACTGTCCTACGACCGCAACCGCATCCGCCATCGGCTCCTGCCGCTTCTTCGCGCCGAGTACAATCCGCGCATTGACGAAACCCTCGCGCGCATGGCCACGCTGGCGGCCGACGACGAGCGGTATTGGGAGGAGCAGGTGGGGTGGACCCCCCGGTCCGCGCGCGTCCCCCCGGACCCGCTCTTCGCTGGCGAACAAGCCAGCAAGGGTGTCGGCGGCGGACCGGGGGGCCGCCCCACCCTCACCTTCGAGGTCGGCCGCATTTCCGCCGCGCCGCCCGCCCTGGCGCGCCGCATCGTCCGCGGAGCGATCGAGCTGGTGAAGGGCGATCTTCGGCAGATCGATTTTGCCCACGTCGAAGCCATCCTGGAACTGGCCCGTTCCACCGAAGGAAGCGGCCGATTGCAGGCGCCGGGCATCGACGTTCTGCGCTCCTTTGACTGGATTCGCTTCCGTCCGCTCCGGAAAGGCGGCGAACCGCGCCGGGGCTTCTCGCACCCGATTGTTCCGCCCTGCACCATCGAGTGGCCGGAAGGCGGGACGATTTCTTTTGAGATTGGCTCCTTCGAAATACGCACGAATGGGTGTGATAAATTGGAAGCTGGGTTGGACTGGCCTGAAATATTGAGCTTGCCCGAGCTTCGCGAAGGAACCCTGGAACTGCGCAACTGGACGCCCGGTGATTGCTATCGCCCGGCCGGCCGGAGCAGCGAACAGAAAATCAAGCAAATGTTTCAGGAAGCGCGCATTCCGCTGTGGAAGCGGCGGGAGTGGCCGGTGCTCGTGGCCGCGGGCCGGGTACTCTGGTCGCGGCAGTTCGGGCCGGCTGCGGAGTTCGCCGTTACGGGGGCGTCCGCAAGCCGTCTCTCCATTTGTGAGAGGAATGTTCCGGTTGCATGAATCTGTCCGGGGCCGGATGCCGTCTTATGGTGTAGGCGCCCGGCGCGGGGCAGTTGGGGCGCGGGAGAACAAATGAATTCGAATGTGAAGACTCTGGTCCTGTGGCTGGTCATCATCATGGTGGTGGTGATGCTGTGGGCGGTGGTCCGGACGGGCCACAGCCAACACACAGCCGACCTTTCGTTCACCGACCTCATGAGCCAGGTCGACCAGGGAAAGATCAAGTCCGTCACCATCTCCGGCAACGACCTGAAAGGCAACTACAAGGACACCTCCGAAGAGCTGCACGCGGTGATCCCCACCAACTACCAGCCGCTGGTGGACAAGATGGTGGCCAACAAAGTCGGCGTGACGTATCAGAAGGAGACCAGCGGGAACTGGGTCTCCATCCTGATCAACGCCATCCCCTTCGTGCTGCTGCTGGGCTTCTGGATCTTCATGATGCGCCAGATGCAGAGCGGCGGAAACAAGGCCCTGAGCTTCGGCAAGAGCCGCGCGCGCCTGCACTCTTCGCAGCAGAAGAAGGTGACGTTCAAGGACGTGGCCGGCGTGGAAGAGGCCAAGGAAGAGCTCACCGAAATCATCGAGTTCCTGCGGGAGCCGCAGAAATTCCAGAAGCTGGGCGGACGCATTCCCAAGGGCGTGCTGCTGGTGGGGCCTCCCGGAACCGGCAAGACCCTGCTGGCCCGGGCCATCGCCGGGGAAGCCAACGTGCCCTTCTTCTCCATCTCCGGTTCGGATTTCGTGGAGATGTTCGTGGGCGTGGGCGCCAGCCGCGTGCGCGACCTGTTCGAGCAGGGCAAGAAGAACGCCCCCTGCATCATCTTCATCGACGAAATCGACGCGGTGGGCCGTCACCGTGGCGCCGGGCTGGGCGGCGGACATGACGAACGCGAGCAGACTCTGAATCAGTTGCTGGTGGAGATGGACGGCTTCGAATCGAACGAGGGCGTCATCCTGGTGGCCGCCACGAACCGTCCTGACGTGCTGGACCCCGCTTTGCTCCGGCCCGGCCGTTTCGACCGCCGCGTGGTGGTGGATCGCCCGGATGTCCGGGGCCGCGAGAGCATCCTGAAGGTGCACACCAAGAAGACGCCGCTGGCCGACGACGTGGACCTTTCCGTGATCGCCCGCGGCACGCCCGGTTTCGCCGGCGCCGACCTGGCCAATCTGGTGAACGAGGCCGCTCTGGTGGCCGCGCGCCAGAACCGCAAAGTGGTGACCATGTTCGATTTCGAACTGGCCAAGGACAAGGTGCTGATGGGCGTGGAACGCAAATCGCTCATCATCAGCGAGAAGGAAAAGCGCATGACCGCCTATCACGAAGCCGGCCACGCGCTGGTGGCGGCCATCCTGCCCAACTCCGACCCGTTGCACAAGGTGACCATCATCCCGCGCGGCATGGCGCTGGGCATCACCATGCAGTTGCCGGAGAACGACAAGCTTTCGCACAGCAAGGATTACCTGGAGTCTCGTCTGGCCATCCTGATGGCCGGCCGCATTGCCGAAGAGAAGTTCATGCACCAGGTGACTACGGGCGCCGGCAACGATATCGAGCGCGCTACCGACCTCGCCCGCAAGATGGTGTGCGAGTGGGGCATGAGCGATCTGGGCCCGATGAGCTTCGGCAAGAAGGAAGAGCAGATCTTCCTGGGCCGCGAGATCGCCCAGCATCGCGATTACAGCGAAGAGACGGCCATCCGCATCGACGAGCAGGTGCGCAAGTTCATCGACGATTCCTACAACCGCGCGCGGCAGGTGATTGAAGAGCGGGCCGACGGGCTGGTGCGCATCGCCGAGGCGCTGCTGGAGCGCGAAGTTCTGGATGGCGCCGAAGTGTTGCTGCTGATCGAAGGCAAGGAGCTGCCGGCCATCAACACGAAGCCGCCCGCCGCCCCGGCAGGCGAGGGCGAGAAGGGCGTTGCGATGCGTCCCGAGACCAGGCCGATTACGCCTCCCGGACTGCTCGGCGGGAACCCACAGCCGGCGTGATTCCCCGCTTCCCCGTCTACCTTTTTGACGTGGACGGCACTCTGGTGGACTCGGCCGCGGATATCTGTGGCGCCGTGCGAAGCGTGCTCGCGGGCACCTCCCGTCCCGATGTTCCGTTAGAGTTTCTGCGCGGCTATATCGGCCGGCACCTGATCGACCTGTTCGGCGACCTGTTTCCCGATGCCACACCCGAGCAGGTGGAAGCGTGGATTCAGCAGTACCGCCGCGAATATCCGGCGCGCGACCACGCCGGCACCGTTGCGTTTCCGCATGTGCGCGATGTGCTGAGCGCGCTGCCCGGCCGTAAGTCCACCGCAACCACGAAGGGCACGCCCACCACGCGTCTGGTGCTCGGCCGTTTCGGCCTGCTGTCGTTCTTCGATCACGTGCAGGGGACCGACGGTTTCCCCGCCAAGCCCGCGCCCGACGTGCTGTTCAAATCGCTGGAGCTGTTCGGCGCGCGGCCCGAGGATTGCCTCTTTGTAGGCGACGCCGCGCCCGACATGGAAGCCGGCCGCCGCGCGGGTGTGAGGACCTGCGCCGTGCTGTACGGCTACGGCAATCGCGACGAGATGGCCCGCTGGCAGCCGGACTACTGGATCGAGGACATCCGCGAGCTGCTGCCGAACTCGGGCGCTACCGTTGTTGTCCCCGTCGCATGAGCCGCCGCAGATAGGCGTTGATTCGCGTCTGATACCCCGCGCCCGACGCCTTCAGCCAGGCCACTACGTCCGCGTCCAATCGAATCGTCACGCTGGTTTTCTTCGGGCGATAAAACTTGCCGATCACCGCATCCGGCGGGATCTCGCGAATTTCCGGGATGTCGGACACGTCGATGTCTTCATCCCGTTGGTTGGCGACCGCTCGCAGATCTGCCCGCTGCCGTTCAGAGAGCTTCGACATATAGTCTCCTTTCGTGCGGAGTCGCGCGACGTGCTGAGACAAGCCGCACCACCTCCTCGGACCCTTCTTCCCGATACGTGTGAGCAACGGTTAGCATCACGGTGCCTGGCACGACCCCGATTGCGTGCCAGCGTTCTTCGCCGCCCTCAACTCGCTCCACGAATGTGACACAGTTGGGATCGTCGAATACGAGCAAAGCAGTCTCGAAGCCGACCAGATGCTTGCGACGGTTGATTCCGTTCTTCGCTTCGTCCCCACTCGAATCGAAGCATCTGTACTTACAACATAGTACGTACAGCGCCGGACGTCAATCCCCCACCCCGCGTCCCGCTTTCGCCCGCCCAGTTCCGCAGCCGAACAGTCTCAATCCGTCACCACGGGACAAACGTTGCCGCGCGCTATGGCCCGACAATTGCACAATCAAACCGCATAGTGTCCACTTTTCTCCAGGACCTGCGCTACGGCATCCGCATGGCATTGCGAAGTCCGGGCTTCACCCTGGTCGCCGTGCTCACGCTGGCCATCGGTATCGCCGTCAACACTACCGTCTTCAGTTGGGTCGACATGATGCTGTTGCAGCCCATTCCGGGCGCTGCCAACCCTGGGGAGCTGGCGGTCTTCGAGACGGTAGCCCCGGACGGCACAGCCCTGCCCACGTCCTTCCCCGATTTCCGCGACCACCGCGATCATCTGAAGCTGCTCTCCGGCCTCGCCGCGGCCACCCCGGCGACGATGACCATGGGAGAAGGCGAACATGCCGGCCGCGTCTGGGCCGAGCTGGTCTCCGCCAACTACTTCGCGGTGCTCGGCGTGAAGCCGGTGCGGGGCAGGATGTTCTCGCAGGAAGAGTGCGGCGACAAACGGGACGCCTGCCCGGTGGCGGTCATCGGCGAGGGCCTCTGGAAGAGCCGCTTCCACGGCGATCCCCGCGTCATCGGCACTACCGTCCTGTTGAACCGCCAGAAGCTGACCGTCATCGGCATCGCCCCGGCGGAATTCAGCGGCAGCCTGCCCGGCTTGACGCTCTCCATCTGGGCGCCGCTGACCATGGGAACGCGGTTCAACATGTTTCCGGAACACGCCCTGGACAACCGCGGAGTGCGCTATTTCATGGGCGTCGCGCGGCTGAAGCCCGGCGTGAGCCTGGCGCAGGCGCGCACGGAATGCTCGTCGCTGGCCCGCCAGATCGCGCAGCTGAACCCGCACGCCAACGCCGGCATTGGCGCCACGCTGCTGCCCATCCGTCAGGGCCACTTCGGCGGCCAGACCCTGATGGCGGGACCGCTGACGATTCTGATGGCCGTGTGCGGTCTGGTCTTCCTGATTGTCTGCGCCAACGTGTCCAGCCTGCTGCTGGCCCGCGCCATCGCGCGGCGGAGGGAGTTCAGCGTGCGCATGGCCATGGGCGCCGGCCGCGCGCGTCTGGCGCGGCAGCTCCTCAGCGAGAGCCTGATTCTGGCGGTGCTGGGAGTACTGGCGGGCGTCCCGCTGGCCATGTGGATGAGCCAGTCGCTGGGGTATCTGATGCCGCGCGGCGCCAACGTCCCCGTGTCCTTCGACATCCCGCTGAACAGTGAGATTCTCGCCTTCACCATTCTCCTCTGCGTGGCGGCGTGTGTGCTGTCGGGCATTGCACCGGCGCTGCACAGCGCTCGCGCCGGCTTGAACGAAGCGCTCAAGGAGGGTGGCCGCAGCGGAGGGGAAGGCGCGCGCTCCGAGCGCACTCGCGGCCTGCTGGTGGTCTCCGAAGTGGCGATGGCGCTGGTGGCCATCATCGGCACCGGCCTGTTTGCCAGAAGCTTCCAGATGGCCCGCCAGATCAACCCCGGCTTCGATCCCCACAACGTGCTGGTGGCCCGGCTGGAGCTGGCGTCGGCGGGCTACACCGGACTGGACCGGACGCGATTCTTCGAACGGCTGCGCGACCGTCTCAGTTCCCAGCCCGGGATTGTCAGCGTCTCCTGGGCCGATGTCGTCCCGCTGTATTTTACCGGTAACCCCTGGGATGACGTGCAGGTGGAAGGCTATGTACCGGGCGTGAAAGAGAGCATGAAGATCATGCGCAACATGGTGGGCCCCGGCTACCTCGGCCTCATGCGGATTCCACTGGTCGAGGGCCGCGACTTCACCGGGCACGACGACGAAAACGCCCCGCCGGTGATGATCGTCAATCGGACGTTCGCGCGGCACTTCTTCGGCGGCGGCACCGCCATCGGCCACCGGGTGCGCAACGGGGACAGGTGGTTCACCATCGCCGGCGTCGCCAGAGACAGCAAGTACGTGCGGCCGGACGAGGCGGCGACACCGTACTTCTACGCTCTGTCCCGGCAGGCGTACTCGAGCCCGGCAGCGGCGATGTTCATCCGCACCACGGGCGACCCCGAGCGGGCGGCGGCCACGGTGCGAAGCGCCACCAACTCCATCGACCCCGGCGTCGGCGTTTTCGACGCCATGCCGCTGACCGAATCCATCGGCGCCTCGCTGTTCGGGCAGAAGACGGCGGCGGTCATGCTGGCCGTGCTGGGCGTGGTCGCGCTGGTGCTGGCGGCTACCGGGCTCTACAGCGTGATGGCCTACTCGGTGGCGCAGCGCACGCGGGAAATCGGCCTGCGCATGGCCCTCGGCGCGCGGCCCGCGGACGTCCTTGCGCTGGTGATGCGGCGGGGCCTGCTCCTGACGCTGTTCGGCGTGGGGATCGGAGTGGTGGCGGCGCTGGCGGTCACCCGGCTGGCGGCAAGCCTGCTGGTGCATGTGAGCGCCACCGATCCGCTGGTCTTCGGCGCCGCAACGCTCTTCCTGGCGGCCGTGGCCCTGGCGGCCAACTATCTGCCCGCGCGCCGGGCCACGCGCATCGACCCGAACGAAGCGCTCCGCTGCGAATAGTCGCGGATGCAGCTTTTCGTGTCTCTCCAGTATTCCGAACGGGCCGGTTATTTCTACTCAGGCCACCCTATCCGCTCCTCGCGTCCATAGGGAGCAGACAGCAGCGAGACGCTTCCTGTGTGCGCCTTTAACGGCGACTTTCCCTTTCACGGGCTGATACAAGACACGGACCAGGCGGTTACCTGCCTGTGGCGAAAGTGGCCGTTCGGTCAATTCGGGGAACTTGATGAGTGCTGGTCGTACATCCAAGAGAAGCAGAAGCGCGTCCGGCCCGACGATGACCAGAACCTCGGCGACTGCTATACGTTCGTCGCGATTGAAAGGCACTCCAAACTGGTGCTCAACATCGCGATGGGCAAGCGCGATAAGGCAACAACCGACGTGTTCGTGGAAGGCGTTCGGCACGCCACGCGCGGGCAGTTCCAAGTCACGTCAGACGGATTCCCCTGCTACAAATCTGTGATCACAACAACCTTGCATGACCGCGTGACCGGTTTTGTGCAGTTCATCAAGGTCTATCGGAGCCCTCAGGACGGCGAGAAGCGCTACAGCCCCGCAGAGGTCGAATCCGTGGAGGTAGTCCCAGTCATGGGCCGTCCCGATCCAGAGCGCATTTGCACCTCGATTGTGGAGCGGTCCAATCTCAGCCTGTGAATGGGCATCCGCCGCTTTACCCGCCTTACGAACGCCTTCAGCAAGAAGTGGGAGAACCACTGGGCATCCGTCGCACTGTGGTATTGCTGGTACAACTTCGGGCGCGTCCACAAGTCGCTCCGCATGACCCCGGCCATGGCCGCTGGGATCGCGGACCATATCTGGAGTGTCCGCGACCTGTTGGAAGCTTCTCCCGAATAATGCTGCGTGCGGGGACTGAGGCATGCCTCGATCCATACGGTAAGATAGACTACAGTACGAAATGAGAGACTTCTTGTATTGACCTCCCGGTTTATTGGTGAAATACTGGATCGCAATGCAAGCAAAGCACGTCTATGGTTGAGGGAAGGTGTCCCTTGCGGAATCGCGGGACATCCAGCTAGGGCGTGTCTAGCGTAAACTTATGAATACACAGGGGGAAACAATAGCATGCGGGGTATTCCAAGGTGTCCTCCATACGCCGATGAGAGATCGACGGCGTATCTGGATTGCCTAAAGGAACCAAGCGTGCAGGTCGATATGAGGGTATCGCCATGAGTGCGTGCGTCGTAGAGGATCGGGACAGAGACATTCTCAAGAAGTTCCCGGCCGCCGTCTACCAAGTTCCGAATTTCGTTCAGGAACGCCGCCTGTTCAAAGCGGTAGGGCATCGACATAAGCCAGCAGCTAAGCTGCCGAGCCAGATCGTCGTGGCGAAGGACTTGAAAAAGCGGATCGACACACATCTTCACCGTCTTCTTGTCACGGCACAATCAGCCGAGCAGTTTCAAGAGCTCCGCCAAGAAATCTTCCCGGAGTATGTTGAGCTGAGTGGGGCGATAGGAACACTTGCGCGGATCTTCGATAGCCGAAAGGACCTAACGGCTGTGGTGAACGAAGCGTTTGCCGCTATCAAAGCCCTCTTGGGCTCCGACACCTGCATTCTCGACGGTTATAGCGGAGCAAAGGACGAGGCATTTTTTTGCCTCGATTCACTACACAGAGCGCATTTTCTGGCACAGGACGTAATCACAGCTATCAGTCAGGGGATTTTGCCGCCCGACTCTCTGAACGGATACCAAGCTGCTATTTCGCAGGAATGGTGGTCGCTGCTTCATCTGCATTGCATCAGCTTTGCGATAGACCGCAGAATCCAACCGACAGGTGAGGTTTTCCTCTGTCTGATGGATGGCTTCAGGCATTCCGTCATGTCCTACGCAGCGGCACGGGCAGCTATGGAGCCCAAATATCGGGCCGACTACGCTGTGGTGGACTTCTCTTCGCTTTCTCCCGGCTACGACGATCTGTATCCGACCGATGGGTGCCACAAGGCATAGTGATCAAGCCACAGCGCGGCGACATTTACCTAATCGATGTACTACAAGGCGAGACGCAAGGCCACGAACTTCGTGGAGTGCATGCTTGGGTAGTTCTCTCAATAGGTCAGATCAACGAACGTCTGGAACTGTTCACAGCCGTTCCGCTGACAAGCATCGTCAACAAGTCCAGCGGCACTGCGAAGGATGTGGAGACAGCATTCCGGTACTTCCGCAAGCGAATTATACCATCCGCAAAAATCTCCGACCCCGGCGTTGACAGTCCGATCATGAAGGGCGAAAGCATGGCTCTCCCCGAACAGATCCGCGTCTTCAGTTCTTTGAGGCTCACATCTCCGCGTCTCGGCATAATGACTGTGGAAGGATTGGCGGCAATTGATCTTGGTTTGGCGTTTCTACAGGGCAGAGGGATTTCCAGAGAGGTAATGCAGGCCGCAACGGGTGCTCAGGCAGTACCAAAACCGAGGCCTTCCCTACCAGGGGACCCGCCAAAGCCCATACCGGGAAAGCCTTAGCTTTGGTTGTCCCGGCCACACACATTTAGCGCACTACCCCCGATCGGCGCGCCATATTTGCGGTATCTTCAACTTTAGATTCATGTCCAGCGATTTGGTAAAGTACGAGAGCACGTTGCGACCTCAGCATCGCCAATATTCCCTTGATGAGCTTGTGGCTGCGATCACCTCAACGAATCGCCATGGCGAGACTGCGTGGGGAGAGCCGCAAGGCAGGGAATCCTGGTAGATCGCTGGATTCGCGCAGGGTTGGCACCGCTGACGCGTCTCGACGGGGCGATGAACGTTTCCACTCCGGCGTTGTACCATGGGAATCACGCGTCCCGGCCGGCCCGGGATTATCGAACTTTGTTTCGCCGGGGATCGTAGTATCACCGAAAGGCATCCATGCAACTTCTCCTCAAGACCACCCTCGTCGCCATAGCCATGCTCTCGTCCCTGCCCGGACAGACGGCTCCCCAGGGGCTACCGCCTCTGATTGACCGGCAACTCCTCTTCGGAGATCCCGAAATCATCGGCGCCGAGCTGTCGCCCGACGGCCGCTACCTCGCTTTCATCAAACCCTGGAAATCGACGCGCAACGTCTGGGTGAAGAAGATTGACGAGCCGTTCAGCGCGGCCCGCCTTCTCACGACCGAAACCAAACGGCCCATCCCCTTCTTCCTGTGGGCGCGTGACGGCAAGTACGTCCTCTACGTCAAGGACAACGACGGCGACGAGAACTTCAATGCGTTCGCCGTGGATCCCGCCGCCGTGCCGCCAGCCGGAGCCGATGCCCCGCCCTCGCGCGACCTCACCGGTCTGAAGGGCGTGCGCGTCCTGCTCTATGCCGTCCCGAAGAACGATCCCGACGTGGTCTACATCGGGCTCAACGATCGCGACAAGGCCTGGCACGACCTCTACAAGCTGAAGATCTCCACCGGCGAACGCACCCTGATCCGGAAGAACACCGAGCGCATCGCCGGCTGGTTCTTCGATTTGCAGGGGCAGCTCCGGCTGGCCGCCCGCGTGGCCGACAACGGCGACCAGGAGCTCCTGCGCGTGGATACCAACGGCTTCGCGAAGGTCTACTCGTGCTCGGTCTTCGAAGGTTGCGGCGCAGTGCGGTTTCACAAAGACGGCAAGCGCGTGTACCTTGAGACCAACAAAGGCGACGACGCCGACCTGACCTCGCTGGTCCTGTTCGATCCGCAAACCGAGAAGCTGGAAAAAGTGGAGTCCGATCCCCTGAACAAGGTGGACGTTGGCGAGGAGCTTTTCTCCGAGGCCACCGACGACCTCGTACTCACCACCTACACCGACCAGCGCACGCGGCGCTACTTCAAGGACAGGAAACTCGAAGCCGACTACGCGTGGTTGCGGAAAAAATTGCCGGGCCGCGAGGTGGATCTCGGCTCGCACACGAAGGACGATCGCGTCTGGCTGGTGAGCGCTCACGGCGACACCGAACCGGGCGAGACCTATCTGTTCGACCGCCAGACTCACAAGCTGACCCTGCAGTACAAGGTTCGCGAGAAGCTGCCGCGCCAGGATCTGGCTTCGATGAAGGACATCACCTACAAGTCGTCCGACGGCCTGGAGATCCCCGCCTACCTGACCCTGCCGAAGGGCATACCGGCGAAGGGCCTGCCCACACTTGTGGTCCCGCACGGAGGCCCGTGGGGCCGGGATTACTGGGGCTACAACTCGCTGGCGCAGTTCTTCGCCAATCGCGGCTACGCCGTTCTCATGCCCAATTTCCGCAGTTCCACCGGATACGGCAAGAAGTTCCTGAACGCGGGCAACGGCGAGTGGGGCCGCAAGATGCAGGACGACATCACCTGGGGCGTGAATTATCTGGTGGCCCAGGGCATTGCCGATCCGAAACGCCTGGGCATTGTCGGCGGCTCCTACGGCGGCTACGCCACGCTGGCCGGCGTCGCTTTCACGCCCGACCTCTACGCGGCGGCGGTGGACATTGTCGGCCCGTCGAATCTGATCACGTTGCTGGAGGCTATCCCGCCTTACTGGGAAGCCGGCCGCAAGATCATGTATGCGCGCATGGCCGATCCGGGCACGCCGCAGGGCAAGGCCTGGCTGCAGGAGCGCTCCCCGCTGACGAAGGCGTCCAGCATCAGGACGCCGCTGCTGGTGGTGCAGGGCGCCAATGATCCTCGCGTGAATCGGAGGGAAGCGGAGCAGATCGTCATCGCGCTGCGCGACCGCGGGTTCCCGGTGGAATACATGCTCGCCCCCGACGAGGGCCACGGATTCGCGCGGCCGGTGAATAACATGGCCATGTTCATGGAGACCGAGAAGTTCTTCGCGCAATATCTGGGTGGCCGCTACCAGACGGACGGAACTCCGGAAGTGATGACCCGCCTCAAGGAAATCATGGTCGACCCGAAAACCGTGACCGTCTCCAAGCTCGTCGAAGCGGGCTCGGTGGGCGTGCCGGCGGTGACCGTGGCCATGCAGCCAGGCACCTGGAAGTACAAAGCCAATATCGAGATGGGTGCGCAGAAGATCGCGCTTAGCGAAACCACCACCATTCAGGAAGAGAACGGCGCCTGGACGGTCAGCAACGTGGTGGACACGCCCGGCGGGCAGATGACCGACACCGCCACTCTCGAAAAGGGTACGTTGGTTGTCCGCAAGCGCAGCATCAAGCAGGGCCCGGTCTCCATAGACCTCATAGTGGAAGGCAACAAGGCTTCCGGCTCCATGAAAATGAACGGGAACGAGAAGCCGATCTCGGCCGACCTCGGCGGTCCGCTGTTTGCCGAAACGGGCGGTCCCCAGTGTATCGCCCTGTTGCCGCTGGCCGACGGTTACACCACCACGTTCCGCAATTTCGACCTGCAGAAGCAGAAGGTGAAGCTGATCGCGCTGAAGGTGGCGGGATCGGAGAGCGTCACCGTCCCGGCGGGCACCTTCGATACGTTCAAGGTGGAGCTATCCTCGGCCGACGGCGGCTCGGACAAGGAAACCGTGTGGATCGCGAAGGACTCGCGCAAGGCGGTGAAGGTGGCCGCGGTGATGGCGGAAATGGGCGGGGCCACGCTGACAGCGGAACTGGAATAGTGAAAAAGCGATTGGCCGCAGTCCGCGAGTACCTGGCCGGACTGCGGCAGAAGAAGCTGGAGCACGAACTGGCCGAAGGCTACCGGGCCAACGCCGCCCAGGCGCGGCAACTGGCGGAGGAGCTCTCGCACGTCGGGACGGAGATGTTGTAGTCGGCAAGTTTGCATCTCGCCAACACGGTGATCTGTCGACGGGGAATGTCGAGCGAGATGTTCTTGAGATTGTTCTCGCGTACGCCACGCACTTCGATGTTGCCGAACGAAGAGCCCATTAAGTAAACGCGAGCCGTGTCCGGCTCGCGCTCCTTTCGGAACCGGACGTGCGATCTTCCCGCATCCGGCTCTTCGGTTGGTGTTTCGTTAGGTACGGTGTTCGGAGGTCACGTCGATGAGAGCGTGTCCGTGCGGCGGCCCTGGAAGCGGCTGGTGCAGCAGCCGTCGTCTGAAGCGCTCCCAATTGAAAGAGCGCTTCTGACTCCGACGATTGAGCCACTTGAAGAGCGCGTCGAGGTACGCCTGGTAGAAGTGATTCAGCCTGGACTCGTTGAAGCGTACTCCGAAGTAGATACGGCGTTCGTCGTGTGCACCTCGACGGTGGGGTCGCGATACGGCAGGGGCTCGATGAGGATGTGATCGACGACGTGACCATTTCGACGGTCCCCGTCGTCATCGGCACCGGGCGCCGGCTCTTCGGCGGCCGGCCTCAAACGAAGACCTGGACGCTGGCCTCGGCTCGCAGCTTTCCCAGCGGGCTCGTACAGGCGCACTACGATCGCAAGCGATAGTCGACGGCGCCCGCCGATTTCGTCGGTACGACTCACGCTTGACCGCCATATGGACGTTCCATAGACATGGCAGTCTCCTCCGCGATCAAGACCGAGCGCCCTTCGGCGGCCAGCTCGGGGCCTCGACGCCGAACCGCTTGGCGTATGAGGCAGGTGCCGAAGCTCTTTCCCTATGGGAGGAGATATGGCCGGGACCTGCGATGAAGCTAGTCGGCCCGCTTGCTGCTCGCTCGCCGCGGCTTCGGCTTGCTCCTGCCCTTGAGATTGAGCGCCACTGCAGCGCGGATGAGATCCTTCAAGGCCGCCTCATCCACCTTGTCGCCTTCGTGGATGTCGATGGCGCGCCTGACATTCCCGTCGAGGCTGGAGTTGAACAGACGTGCAGGGTCCTTCAACGCAGCTCCCTTCGCAAATGTCATCTTGACGTGGTTTTTGTAGGTCTCTCCCGTGCAGACGATGCCGCCGTGGGACCAGACGGGAGTCCCCATCCACTTCCACTCTTCGACGATCTCAGGGTCTGCCTCGTGTATGATCTCGCGCACTTTCGCGAGCGTCTTCCCGCGCCAGTCCCCAAGTTCCCTGATCTTCTCGTCGATGAATGCAGAGGCGGATTCCGCCGGGACGGTTTCTTTCATGTACAAGCTCCAACTCTCGCGCTATTTTAGCTGCGCTCGGCGTAACCTGCAACCTCCGCGAGTGGATGCCTCTTCTTGTTCGATGGGAGTTCGGAAAGATGGTGGCAACCCGGGTGCGAGCCTGCTGATCGCCCTACTTGAATATGGGTGCCCAGAGGCTGTTCATAACGCGAAGCTGGTCAATTGGCACAGTCTCCTGATAGGGAAGCGCACGTGCGCCAATAAGAGGATGTCCCGGCTCAGCCCAAGAGAGATCGTAGATGTACGCAGTGTAATGGCGCGCCGTTTGGTCAATGGTGGATCGGTAGGCAACACAGAGAATTATGTTCACCCCGTACATTCCATTGACATACGGTCCTTCCGTAGTTTCTCCGGCACCTATAAGGCAACTTCTAAGATCTTCGGCAGTAGCGCTTATGGTCCAGCTCTGCATGGATGGCAGAGTGCCAGGGAAAATCACATGCCCCAGATCTGGAGGTCCCGCTGGGTGACCATCACACTGCTCACAGATACGTTTTCGCTCTTCTAAAACGTGGGGCTTTCCGACTCTCGCTAAGCAGAGACTTGGGCTATTCCAAACTCCGAGGGCCGGGCTGTTCCCGAGGTTGCTCAGTTCGATCATCCGCCATTCTGGAGACATCATAGAACCGCGAAAAAGCAGTCCGAATCGCATCGTCCCGATCCATAACGCAGATCGCGGAATGCCCGGCGACCCACGGCAGAACGAGATTGACCGGGCGCTGACCGAAGGCTAACAGGCGAACGCCGCCCAGCCAGGCAAATCGCGGAGGAGCTTGCGCACGCCGTGCCAACGTCAGCCTCAAGGAAACCTGCGTCCACGGGTGCCCATCGCTGCTGCTGACGCTGAGTGCGTGCGCCTGCACTGCAAGCTCATAACCCGAGCACGCCCGAACGGGCAGCCAGCGCGAATCGGCGCGCCACCGCATACGCTCGCCCCTCCCTCAGCCTGCCTTGACGCATCGTGGAATAAGCCCGGCCCTCAGCCCGCGATTCCACCAGGCACGCTCTTCGCAAGTCCCATCTCTGTCTCCCCGCATTTTCAACACGTAAACTCTCGTTCCCGACGCATTCCCGGTAACCTGATCCCAGCCATGTCATCTGTAAGGCGAGTTCTTTCCTCCCGCGCCAACGGCACGCATTCCCATGGACCCCAAACCCCCGCCGGCCTGCAACGCTCCTCCCAAAACGCCCTCCCCGACCCCGATCCCACCACCGGCGAGACCGGCTGCATCACCGCCGCGTTCACCCGCCTTGCCGCCACTCCCGAGTTCAACCTCATGCACCGCTATAAAACCCGTCTCCACCGCTTCTTCCAGCGTGCCCTCCACAATCTCCTTCTCCTGCGACAAACTATGCCAAACGAACGGAGATTATCCCCTTGACACAGACAAGTGATCTAGGATACCGTGGAGGGAACGTGACAGGTCGTGGGTTGACGACGGGCTTACAATGTAGTTGGAGCGGAGGGCGGCAGAGTCGAACTGCGATCCCGCCAAGGAACTGGCGTTTATAAGACGCCTTTGAGCACCGGCTCACGCCCTCCGCGATCTAGGGTCCTCTGCTGGTGAGTGTATCGCAAAATTGAGATGGAAGCAACTAAGGTCTGCCTGTAGATCTTTTTATTGCGATAACTCAATTTTGTGCTATAGTGACAAGTGATGGAGCTTCGTGGACGTTCTATGGCTTTCAGACGAAGGCCAACGGTAGAGTTGTCCAAGAGTGGTTCAATGCTCTTTCGGACGAGGAAAAAGATGAGGTACGCGATACGCTTGGGTACTTGCAGCATCTCAACCTACGCGAATGGAAGTACCCCAAGTACGAGCCACTCGGCGATGGAATCTCTTCGTTCCGTTTTCAACCTGGGGTGCTGAACATCTGGATTAGGATCTATGGGTCCTTTTGGCCTCCTAAAGTGCGCTTTTCGTACACGCTGCTTTACGGCGGAAACAAGAAAGTCAGGAATGATACACACGGCAAGAAGGAAGCACTGCGCAGGAAGCGCCTGTTAGAGCAAGGCGAGGCAACAGTTCATGAATTTAAATTCTAAGGAAGGCTTGCTGCGGCGCCTTCGCAAGGGGCGGAGCAGCAGATCGCAGTTCGTTGAGTCCCACATCAAGAAGGGAATCGCCTACCAGATTCGGGCTATTCGGGATTCTCTGGGATGGAGCCAAGAGCGCCTTGCCAAAGAGGTGGGGATGCCTCAGAATGCCGTATCGCGTCTTGAGTCGCCTGATTATGGCAGGCCGACCCTTACGACGCTGCGAAGGCTAGCCGCTGCTTTTGATGTTGGCCTTGTCGTTCGGTTTGTACCATTCAGTGAGTTGATTGATTGGGTTAGTGGTACACCCCGAATTAACCAAGGCCTTAATTCTTCTGCCCTGGAAGTTCCTGCATTTGGGGAAGAGGAAGAGCGTGGATCGTTGGAGTCTCCGGCAATTTGGATTCGGAATATAGACACGGCGTCCGGCTTGAAAGACATAGCGTATGTCGAGACCAACCGACTCGCCGTAAGTGTGCAGAATGTTGGGTCCGTGCCCCCTCTAAGGAAACCAGCATCAAGCGAGTACGGTTTGCTTGTGCTCACTGAGGGAAACACTAACAACGGAGTAATGGGAGTAATGAGTCATGTCAGATGACAAAGTGCAAGTGCGTATCGAAGATCTGCCCCATCGTAAATCCGATAAGTTCGTGACCCTATATTCAAACGCGGCAGGCGTCGGGGGAAGTTTCTTCGATCTTCAGTTGCTTTTCGGTCATGTTGTTCCAATGCATGCCAAGGATGAGAGTTTTGGGCCGTATATTGAGGATGAAGCCGCTGTAGTAATGTCGTGGGAACATGCCAAGGCTCTTGTATCCGCCCTGCGTAATCAGATTGAACAATACGAGAAAGAGAACGGCCCGATCCGCGTTAGTAAATGACAATGGAAGTTGACAAGCAACAATTCGATGCGGCACTAGCGAAGCTTATCGCCACACCACCGCTCCCAAAGTCCGCGATAGCCCGGACGCGCCAGCCTAGAACGGCGCGTCCGAAGGCGCGGCCTCAGAAGTAGCGGGCTTGCCGATCAGCTTCGTGTAGGGAAGCGGTATGCCCAGAACGAGCGCGGCAACCGTGATCGCGAACAATTCCTGATTCTTTCGGTTGCTGAAGCGGTAGCAGAACTCTTGAATGTAACGGTCCAAGTGCTTCGTTGAGACCTGGTGGAATGAACCTATCAGGCCGCGCTTCACGAGTCCCCAAAACCCGTCAATGCTCTGTGTGTGAACTTCGCCGCGCACCCATTCCTTGTCGCTGTGTATGACTATCTCGTGCTGGAATCCGCGTCGGGTCAGGTTGGCATACAGGCGGCTCTCGTCAGTCATCATGTGTGCACCGGGTGCCACAGCGGAGTCGATCTCGCGGCCAATCTGCCAGTGGTTCGCATTCTCAAGGCTCAGGTGCTTTGCGTGGACGCGGCCAGTCTCACGCTCAATTACTCCGAACACTGCGGGCTTGTCGTACTTCGCACGCTTGCGGCGCTTGTCGTACTTTCCGCCCACGTAGGTTTCATCGGCCTCAACGGTCTGGTCCATCTTCTCATCCGTCCAGTTGCCAAGAATCATGGCTTCGCGGATGCGATGCGAAAGGTACCACGCGGTTTTGTAGCTGACGCCTACGTCCCGCTGAAGCTGTTTCGCGGAAACGCCCTTCTTCGCGTTGCACATGATGGCAACCGCCAGCATCCACTTTTCGAGGGGCAGGTGAGAATCGTTGAAGATCGTGCCGACCGTGGCCGTGAACTGCTGGCCGCACTCAGGATTGAGGCACTGATAGAGATGCCGTGCTGGGACCTTCACTGTGACCTTCTCGCCATTGCGCTTTATCCGCTCGCGTGAGCCTTCGGCAACGGAGAACTTCGACACTTTGTCGTGCTCGCACTTAACGCAGCGCACGCCTTCCGGCCAGCGCAGCGCTTCCAGGTACGCCAGACACTGCTCTTCAGTGCCGAGTTCCTTCTGAACGTCTATCAGGCTCTTGCCGATCCGTGTCGTTGTGCCCATGACCAATTATGGCCTGGAACGGGTCTCTGTGTCAAGGGGATAATCTCCAAACGAACCCAGTCCCATTTCCGAACACCCCTCGGTGTCTCCGTGAGCTGCTCCCGGAGGCCTTCCCCCTCCCGCACAGTTCGTCCCGAAAACGAACACCCACACCTCCCTTTCGTGGAACAAAACGCCCCTAACCATCAGTCCATCAATGTTTTACGGGGTATAACCGAATGGTCCGGGAGTTGCCCATTCCGGCGTGAGCACTCATATGGATGTCCCTCGTGGAAAAGAAGTGGCTCGCCGGCGGACCATCCGGCGAATTGCCTACGGCGTGGTCGGCGTCATTGCCGCTGCCGGCATCTTCGTGGGCCTGACGCGGTTGAAGCCGGCGGCGCCTTCGGTGGAGATGTCCACCCTGTGGCCCGACTCCGTGCGGCGAGGACCCATGCTGCGCCAGGTGCGCGGGCTGGGCACGCTGGTTCCCGAGGACGTGTACTGGATTCAGGCCCAGTTCGACGGCCATGTCGACAAGATCATCAAGCTGCCAGGCAGCAACGTCTCCGCCAACGAAGTGATCATCGTGCTCAGCAACCCGGATATGGAACTCGCGGCCAGCAACGCGGAATGGCAGGTGAAAGCCGCCGAAGCAACGTACCGTGATTTGAAGGTGCGGCTGGAGACCGCGCGGCTCGCGCAGAAATCCCTCACCGAACAGATTCACTCGGACTACCAGCAGGCGGCGCTTTCGGCCGATCGCGACGAGCAGTTGACCAAACTCGGTCTCAAATCGGAGCTGGAAACGAAGCTCTCGGTGGCCAAAGCCGCCGAGTTGAAGAACAGCTACGAACTTTCCAAGCAACAGTTGGATATCAACAGCCAGTCAGTGGAAGCGCAGCTCGCCGCCCAGCAGGTGCAGGTGGAACAGTTGCGTGCCGCCCTGGCGCTAAAGAAGAAACAGGTACAGCAGTTGATCATCCGGGCGGGCGTCAACGGCGTTCTTACTCAGCTTGGGACGTCCGCGGCGCTGCTGGAAGTCGGCCAGCGGGTGGCGCCGGGAGCCATCCTGGCCAAGGTGGTGCAGCCCTCCAAGCTGAAGGCTACGCTGAAGATTCCGGAAACTCAGGCGAAAGACGTGGCCATCGGCCAGGTGGCCTCCATCGACACCCGCAACGGGATCGCCGACGGGCATGTCTCGCGCATCGACCCGGCGGTGACCAACGGTACCGTGGACGTGGACGTGAAGCTGGACGGCAAGCTCCCGGATGGCGCGCGGCCCGACCTCAGCGTCGACGGCACCGTCGAAATCGAGCGTCTGGCGGATGTCTTGTTCGTGGGCCGGCCGGTCATCGGCCAGGCCAACCAGAAGATCGGGCTGTTCAAGATCGATCCGGACGGCAAGGGAGCGACCCGTGTTACCGTGGCGTTGGGCCGGAGCTCGGTGAACACCATCGAAGTAGTGGACGGTTTGCAGGTGGGCGATCGGGTGATCCTCTCCGACATGTCCGCCTGGGATGCCTATAACCGCATCCGGCTGAACTGACGGAACTATTGGCGGGCTGGAACGTAGTATATCTTTACCAGGGAGACGAGAATGGCAAACGGCAACGGCGCTGCTCTGATTCACCTCGATGGCGTAACCAAGGTGTTCGTCACCGACGAGGTGGAGACCCATGCGCTCGCGGGGATCCACATGGAGATCAAGAAGGGAGAATACATCTCGATCGCGGGGCCTTCCGGCTGCGGGAAATCGACGCTTCTCGCCATCCTCGGTCTCCTCGACTCGCCCACCGACGGCAGCTACACTCTGAACGGCCGGCCGGTGCAGAGCCTGAAGATGTCCGAGCGAGCGCGCATCCGCAACCGCGAGATCGGCTTCATCTTCCAGGCGTTCAACCTCATCGGCGATCTCAACGTCTATGAGAACGTGGAACTGCCGCTGACCTACCGCGGCATGCCCGGCGCCGAACGCAAAAAGCGCGTGCAGGATGCGCTGGAGCGCGTGGGCATGCTGCACCGCGTGAAGCACTACCCGTCGCAGCTCTCCGGCGGCCAGCAGCAGCGCGTGGCCGTTGCCCGCGCCCTGGGCGGCGATCCCTCCATTCTGCTGGCCGACGAGCCTACCGGCAACCTCGATTCAGCCAATGGCGAAGCGGTGATGGACCTGCTTCGCGAACTGCACCGCGGCGGCGCCACCATCTGCATCGTGACCCACGACCCGCGGTATGCGCGTTACGCAGACCGTTCCATTCACCTGTTCGACGGACGAATTGTGGAGGAACAAGCTAGTAGCGATATAGGAGTGGTGTAATGCCCCGGAATGTGGATGCTGTCGCATTGTTCTTCATCGTGGTGATCGTGCTGGTGTCGGGCTATTTCATGGACCACGGGCCGTGGTGTCTCGCCAACGGCTTGCGCATCGGAGTCGTCGACGAGCACAACTTCATGGTTGTGGCGCCGCGACCTCCAAGGCCCCCGGCGCCACCCGCGATGCCCGCGATGCCGCACCTTCCGAGCTTCTAGCAGCGGAACCGAGCCGCGACGGTAACGGAGCGGCCAAGAGTGTAAGTGTCCCCAGGGAAAGCATAAGATAGGAATCGAACACCATGATCCAGCTTCGCAACGTCGAGAAGTACTTCGAGCACGGGCCGACGAAGACCTTCGTCCTCCGCCGCATCAACCTGGATGTCAAAGAGGGCGACTTCATCTCCATCATGGGCCCCTCCGGCGCGGGCAAAAGCACGCTGCTGCACCTGCTCGGCATGCACGACAGCGCGTGGACCGGCGAGTACTACCTGCTCGACCATCCCATCCACAAGATGGCCAAAAAGGACCGGATGGAGCTCTACAAAAAGTACTTCGGCTTCGTGTTTCAGAGCTACCATCTGCTCGATTCCCTGACCGTGTACGAGAACCTCGAAATCCCGCTCTCCTATCGCAATATCAAAAAGTCCGAGCGCGACAGCATCGTCTGCGACATCCTCGACAAGTTCCAGATCGTGGGCAAGAAGGACCTGTTCCCCAACCAGCTCTCCGGCGGCCAGCAGCAACTGGTGGCGGTGGCCCGGGCGATGATCGCCAGTCCGAAAGTGATTCTGGCCGACGAGCCCACCGGCAATCTCCACTCCAGCCAGGGCAAGGAGATTATGGAGATGTTCAAACGCCTGAACGACGAAGGCACCACCATCATTCAGGTGACCCACAACGAGAGGAACGCGGAGTACGGCCACCGCGTCGTCAATCTCGCGGACGGCTGGGTCACCGACATCAGGGAAAACGTGAAGGCGCCCGCCAGCGCCTGACCGCTAATCACCCGCCGGCGGATCGTCCCCGTCGCCCCAGGTCTCGGCGAAGGATTCGTCCGGAGAGCTCGCCGGCCAGCCGATCATCACCAGGAACACGTCGAGGACGAAAAGCGCGATCGCAATGTCGTTGAACAGCGTCGCCTGGCGCGCGTCCGGCCAGAACTGATTGGCCGCCCAGAAGAGAAAGGCAACCGCCAGCAGGATCGCCTTCACGAATTCCAGGCGAGCCGGCCGATGCGCGCTCTGGTAGACGAGGTAGGCGAAGGCAATCATGGCCAGCGGAAACGCGCCCAGAACGTCATGAGCCCGGGCGGGAAAGAGCCTCGGAAAGGCGTCCCATGCCAGAAGCACTCCGACGCCGGCGAGCGTAAGCACCCCGAGAATTACCGGCAGGGCGCGGTGGGCCCGGTCGAGTCGAATGAACATACGCGCCAGCTTACACTACTCCCGGCGCAGGCGACGGCATGGTCTGGTCCTTGTACTGTAACTGGAACAGCTTCCAGTAAATGCCCCGCAGCGCGAGCAACTCCTGGTGCGTGCCGGTCTCCCTCACCTGGCCTTTGTGCATCACCAGGATTCGGTCGGCGCGCTGGATAGTGGAAAGCCGGTGCGCAATCACAATAGAGGTGCGGCCCTCCACCAGATGGTCGAGCGCCTCGCGAATCCGGAATTCGGTCTCCGTGTCCACGCTGGATGTCGCCTCGTCCAGAATCAGGATGCGGGGATCGTGCGCCAGCGCGCGCGCAAAACTCATGAGCTGCTTCTGGCCCGTGGAATAGCCATTCCCTCCTTCGCGTACGGCCTGGTGGTAACCTTCCGGCAGGCCCTCTACAAAGTCGGCGAGATTCACGCGCTCGGCGGCCTGTTTCACTCGGGCCAGGCCGATCTGTTCGGTCCCCAGACGAATATTGCTCTCCACCGTACCCGTGAACAGGTACGGATCCTGCAGTACCACTCCGAACTGCCTGCGAAGCTCGGCCAGATCGAGGTTGCGAATATCGACGCCCCCCAGCCGGATAGCGCCCTGCTGAACGTCATAGAACCGCAACAACAGGCTGGCCAGCGTGGTTTTCCCCGCCCCTGTGTGGCCCACCACCGCAACCGTTTCGCCCGGAGCGACGCGGAAACTGACATCGCGCAGCACCCAGTCGCTCTGGTTATACGCGAACCAGACATGATCGAACTCGAGGCTGGCGGGCTCGCGCGGAACGGGGCGCGGCCGGCCCGGCGAAACGATGTCCGCGGGCGCGTCCAGAAGGCGAAAAACCCGCTCGGATGCCGCCATGGCGCTTTGCAGAACATTATATTTTTCGCTGAGGTCCTGAATCGGCCGAAAAAATCTTAAGCCGTACTGAAAGAACGCGACCAGAACGCCCAGCGACAACGCGCCCGAGTGGATGCGCAGACCGCCGTAAGCCAGCAGCATGCTCAGCGTAATCATGCCCAGCAACTCCACCACCGGGTAGAACCAGCCGTACGCGGTGATGGCATTCTTGTAAGCGTCCATGTGGTCGCGGTTGACACGCTCAAACTCCGCCCGGCTGACCGGCTCGCGATTATAAAGTTGCAGGACCGCGATCCCGTTGACGTGTTCCTGCAGGTAAGAATTGATCCCGGCGATGGCCACGCGGATACGGCGATAACTCTGCTGCACCACCCGCCGGAAAACCATGGTCACCAGCACCACGAACGGGATCACGGCCATCAGCAGGCCGGTCATGCCCGGGCTGAGCCGGAACATCACCAGCAGCACGAAGCCGAGCATCAGCAGGTCGCCGGCAATGGTCACTAGGCCAGAGGCGAACAACTCGTTCAGTACGTCGACGTCGGTGGTCACCCGGGTCACCAGCCGGCCGGTGGGATTGCGGTCGAAATACGCAATGTGCAGTTTCTGGAGGTGGGCCATGAGTTCGCGGCGCAAATCGAACATTGCCTTCTGCCCGGTTCGCTGCATGATGTAGCTCTGGAGGAAGTCAAAAAGCATCGCGCCGGCGAGTGCCGCGAAATAGAGAAACGAAAGCTGGGCGAGCCCCGTCCACGGAACCGCGGAGAGAAACGGACCCAGAGGGCCGGGCGAATAGCCCCGGTTCGGCACCAGATACCGGTCAACAGCGATCCTGGTCAGCAGCGGCCCGGCCACCTGCAACAGGGAACTGATCAGAAGGAAGACCAGTGACAGAAAAACGGCACGCCGGTAGGGGTGCATATACGCCAGCAGGCGCTTCATCAGCCGGCCGTCGTAGGCTTTACCAAGAACCTCTTCTTCCACTCAGGCCAGTTTATCGCACGGTGCTCCCGGGGGGCCTGGTACAGATTCTGTTCCGTTTTCAGAACAAGGGTATTGAAAAAAGTGCTCAGATGTTGTACAACAACTAGTGTAACTATAAGGAAATGCGTAGCTCTGTTCTGATTTCGGAACAGAGGCCTCCCCGTGAGGTACATTTTGCAAATGGAAAGGTGCTAAATGGACGTAGCCAAGATACTGGTGGAACTGCGGCAGGAACGGGAACAGATTGAAGAGGCCATCATGGGCCTCGAGCGTCTGGCGCGAGGACGAGGCAAGCGCCGGGGTCGGCCGCCGGCCTGGATGACCGAGGTAAAGAGGCGGGGTCGTCCTCCGGGGAGCAAGAACAAACCGAAAACGGACAAGGCGAGCGCATCGGTCTCGAAAGCGGCGTCGGCCTGATTTGGAATTGAGGGCAGGCCAACTCGGTCCCGTTGTGAGAAGGGCTGGCCTGCTCTCGCAATAACCGCGAGACTATTCCGCGTACAGTAACCAGGCGTGTCGGCTCCCGGCGAAGAGAGAGAGGGAGTCGGTCATAGTCTCTACTATGTTGCGCGGGTCCACTCCATCCTTAAGATTCTGCAGCACTTCCCGATTACCAACCAGCCAGCGGTCCAGCTCAACGTCGATTTTACCCGGCCATAAATGTACCAGCGCGGAGGCGATTTCCAGACCCAGACGGGTGCTATCGAATGCGTCCCGATCCGTGATTACGAAGCGCACTCCTTCAATCCAGCGCCCCTTGAAGTTGGAGGATTCCGGGCGGAAGCGGGTGGGATATACACGGATACCTGGGATCTCTCTGGCATTCAGCCAGGCGGAAAGGCGCTTACCGTCTATCCAATCCGCGCCGATCTGCTCAAACGGGGCATCGGTTCCGCGCCCCACGGAGTAGTTCGGGGACGATTCCAGCATGGCCACGCCCGGATACAGGATGGCCTCGTTCAGGTTTCGCATATTGGGCGACGGATTCACCCAGGCGAGCCCGGTGGAGTCGAACCAGAAACCGCGCTGCCACCCCTCCATGCGGACCACCTGAAGGTCCAGGCCGAGACTGAGGCGGACGTTATCCATGGTGGCCAGCTCACCCATGGTCATGCCATGCCGCAGTGGTACTTCCCTGCACCCGACAAACGATTCCAGATCCTTGTCCAGAATGGGGCCTTCCATATGCACGCCGGTGATGGGGTTGGGCCGGTCGAGCACAACAAAGCGAAGATGCCTTTTCGCCGCTTCCTCCATGGCGTACCGCATGGTACACGAATAGGTGTAGAAGCGGGTGCCGACGTCCTGAATATCGAAGACCAGGGTGTCGACTCCGGGAAGCATTTCGTCCGACAGGCGCTGGCGGCTGCCCCGATAGAGGCTCCATATCGGGACGCCGGTGGCGGGATCATGGGAATCGGCGACGTCCGCCCGATCTTCCCTGCCGGAAATTCCGTGTTCGGGCGAGTAAAGCGCTCGAACATCAACACCCGCCTCGCGCATTAGATCGATGTTGCGCTTCCCCTCCCTGCTTATGCCGGTTTGGTTGGTGATCAGACCGATGTGGCGGTTCCGAAGAAGGGCAAAATTCTGCTGTTCTAGTACGTCCAGACCGGTTAGTACATGTGCGTGGATATTCACTTTGCGATGCAGGCCGGGGCCGATGATGGTCTGGTCGTAGCCGGCGATTTTCACGGATGGCGCGGTAATTCCGTAGGCGGCCGCGGTCAATGTGGCGATGCGCCCGCGCAGGGACGTAAGCGGTTTGCCGTGGCGGGGGTGGACGGCATTGGCCAGCAGGATCACGTACGTGCGGCTGAACGGATCGATCCAGAGGGAGGTTCCCGTGAAGCCGGTGTGGCCATAGGAGCCAATCGGGAACAAATCGCCGCGATTGCCCGATAACGAAGAATCGATGTCCCAGCCGAGGCCGCGCAGCACCGGCTGGCCGAGCGGGCTCTGGGGAGCGGTGAATTTTTCGATAGTGAGGGGGCTGAAAAGCTGACGTCCGCCGGCGCTTCCGTGGTCGAGCATCATCTGAGCGAAGCGGGCCAGGTCGTCCGCAGTGCCGAACAATCCGGCATGGCCAGCTACGCCGCCCATGTCGCGCGCCGTAGGGTCGTGGACCATGCCGCGGTGCGGCTGGCCGGTGGCGGCGTCGATTTCGGTGGGGGCAATGCGCGGGCGCAGGCTGGCCGGGGGCTGGAACGTGGTGTCGTTCATGCCGAGGGGCTCGAAGACGATGCGACGTGCATAACTCGGGAGCGGCTCTCCGGCGAGGCGGCGGACAATTTCGCCGAGGAGGATGAAGTTGATATCGCTATATACGAAGCGAACGCCCGGGGGACCCGCGGGTTTGTCGACGAGGGCCTTCGCGATGCCGGTGTCATAGCCGCTCCACGGCGGAGCAAGGTCCAGATCGGGCCGGAGCCCGGAGAAGTGTGTCATCAGATTGCGCAGGGTGATGGCGCTGCGCCCGCCCTGGAACTCGGGAAGGTAGTTGGTCACCGGGTCATCGAGGCGAATGCGGCCTTCCTCGAGGAGCTTCATGAGACAGGGCGTGGTAGCGAGGACTTTGGTGAGCGAGGCGAGGTCGAAGATGGTGTCTACGGTCATGGGCTCGCGCGCGGGCACCAGAGCCCGCGAACCATAGGCCTTGCGATAGACCACCTGGCTGTCATGCCCGATGAGCAGTACCGCGCCAGGGAGCTGGCCGGCCTCGATGGCGCGGTTGATTTCGGCGTCGGCCTGCGGGCCCGAAGGGAAGGAGTCCTGGGCCAGGGCTGCGGCGGCGCACAGGCCCAGGAGCGCGAACAGCCTCATTGCAGTTTCCCGGCGAAGGCGTCCAGCGCGTGCGCCAGATCGACGTCCTTTTGCGTGACGCCGCCGGCGTCGTGCGTGGTGAGGTCGACGTGCACCTTGTTATAGACGTTGCACCATTCGGGATGATGGTTCATTTTCTCGATGGCGATGGCGGAGGTGGCCATGAAGCCGAAGGCGTGAATGAAGTCGGGGAAGCGGTATTCGCGGTGGAGTTTTTCGTTGACCACGGACCAGCCGGGGAGGCCGGCGAGGGCGGCATCGAGTTGCGGAGCGGAAAGCTTGTGCATGAGTTCTATTGTGGTACGGAAGGGCACGGAACGGGCGTCAGTCCTCGCCGGGAAGATGGCGTTCGAGATCATGGGCATCATGAAGAACCCGGACGAGATCGGTCACGGTTTCGCCGCGCTGGAGGTAGCGCACGGCAGCTCGCTCACCGAATCTCTCCCGGCTCCATTTCAGCACTTCGCGAATATCGCGCCGCGCGGCTGGAGACAGGACGACTCGCAGTGGCCCGCCCAACTCAGGCACGCCGGCTTTCCGCAGCCACCTCGGCCGCGCCTTCCGACAGGCGGGGTCGGAGGCTTGAGAATCGGATCGATCCTCGTGAAGATGAAGCGGTGCGGCTCCTCGTGAACGCAATCAGGGAGCGAAGGCGGCTTCGTGCCGAGGCGAGCGGACAGCTCGTTGAAGACCCGCCGCAGGGCAGTAGGACGAGTACATACCATCGGCCACGAACCATCGGCGAAGCAATCCGGCAAGCACGCCGCCCGTGGCCCGGTGAGGCTCCGTGAGAACCGTCGTCAGACGGCTCGTCCGGCTGGAGGAGCACTTTGCTCCTGCGGACCGTAAGCCGCGGAGGTACTACCGCCTGGTCGTGTGCAAGTGGGGCAGCAGGACGGGTCTGGAGAATGCCACGTGCAGAAGGACGCTGTGCCGGGACGGCACTGTGGCTGAGCTGGTGGAACTGTACGGGAGCAACGAGGGGCCCGAGAGCATACCCGACAAGGAACTGGACAAGTGGGTCACCAGCTTTCCGATAGAGGTCCCCGCGATGCAGAGGGCCAGATGAAGGCTCTGAGCACCCGGCTGCGGCGACTCGAAACGCGATTCAAGTCCGCGATGGCACCAGTGCCGACTCCCGGTCCCTCGCCGGCGCTGCTGATTGCTGCGCTGCTGGAGAGGTGGGGAATCGTCCGGGGTGCAAACGAGAGCCTGTTTGAAGCGTTCGCGCGGGCTCTGGACTAGACGGCCGAGTTCCGCCCTTGTATCGCCAGGATTCCTGGGAAGCGGGCGCGAGCAGCGCTCGCGCCCGCAGACTCCCGGCCGCTGAGACGGCGCTCCGGTTGCGTCCCCGCAGAGCCTTATCCTCCGCTCAGGGAGCAACGAAAACCGCCGAGAGGCCATTTACACAAAACGCCTGACACCGCCCTCAACGGGGCCCTGTCCCAGTCTCAATCCCGGTCCCGGCGTTCCCAGTGTTCGCGGAGTTCACGCATACGGTGAACGTCGTCGGCTAGAATGTCCCGATCCCGTTCGTGCAGCCTGGATCTCTCCACCAGTCCGTTCAAGCCGCCAATCGCCTCATCCAGGGCGCGCCCGTCGTAATGTCCCTGCTCCCAGTCACTCTGGAAATGGTTGATCGCTTCCCGGATATGTCGGAATCGGCGCATCTCCTCTCTGGGCAGATAGTCCAGATGCCGTTCCGCCCGGTTCAGGTCCGCGCGCACGCGATCCAGCGGCTCGCGGCCCCAGCGCCGATAGTAGTCCCTATCACCTGGTCGCTGGGCCTCTACGTTGACTCCTACTAACAGCAGCAAAGCCGCCGCCAGAAACATGAGATTCATCATTCGCATAGCAATAAGCCCTCGCTTCGTGGTCTATTTGATGGTGCTCCGGTTCAGAGTGCCCCTGCTTACACCACCCCGAGCCTGCTCAACCTGGATTTCCATACTGGCTCCCGGTCTCGGGTAAGCTTATCACAAGCCGCCGACTTTTGATCATCGAGGCCTGTCTCACGCAGGATGAGCCTGAAGGGCGAGGGGACGCGCACGCTGGGAATTGACCATCAACATAGAGTGTGGAGAACGCCTGAGCCTGACAGCCCGTGGCAAGAGTGGTCGAACGACCAATTCGGAGACGGGCAACGAAACTCCGCGGGCACTCCGAGGGGAATTGGGGGACACTCCACCTGAACGGACACCAGATGGGGTGTCCCCAATTCCCCTCGGGGATTCGTGGCCTGTTCCCGAATTGGACGAACCCACGCTATCCTGATAGGTAGTTGCGGCCCCGCCCATGAAGACGTTCTACATCGAAACGTTCGGCTGCCAGATGAACGTGCACGACTCGGAAAAGGTCATCGGCACGCTTCTCGCCGAAGGCTACAACCGGGTGGAGACGCCCGAGGAAGCCGGGCTGGTTCTCTACAACACTTGCAGTATCCGCGACAAGGCCGAGCAGAAGGTCTTCCACCGGCTGCAGCAGTTCAAACGCGATCACGGGAAGGGCAAGATTTTCGGCGTGCTCGGCTGCGTGGCGCAGCAGGAAGGCGAGCACATTTTCGATCGCGCGCCGCACGTGTCGCTGGTGGCCGGCTCGGCCAGTTACACGAAACTGCCGGAGATGCTGGTGCAACTGGAAAGCGGCAACCGCCGCGTGACCGGGCTGAGTCTGGACACCGACGCCACCTTCGACACGCCCTGGACGCGCCGCGACAACCCGCACCGCGCCTACATCACCATCATCGAAGGCTGCGACAAATCCTGCGGCTACTGCGTGGTGCCCTTCACCCGCGGGCCGGAGCGCAGCCGCACCAGCCAGAGCGTCCTCGAAGAAGCGCGGAGGCTGGCGGCTTCCGGCTACACCGAAATCCAGTTGCTGGGGCAGAACGTGAACAGCTATCGCGACCCGTCCGAGCGCGGCTGGGACTTCGCGCGGCTTTTGCGCGCAGTGGGCGAGCTCGACGGCATTCGCCGGGTCCGCTTCACCACATCGCACCCGCGCGATTTCGTCAGGGACATCATCGACGCCATCGACGACAACCCGGTGCTGTGCAACCACGTGCATCTGCCGGTGCAATCGGGCTCGACGGCCGTGCTGGAGCGCATGCAGCGGCTCTACACGCGCGACCAATACATGCGCCGCATCGAGTGGATCAAGAACGCGAAACGCAATATTGCCATCACCACGGACATCATCGTCGGCTTCCCTGGCGAGACGGAAGCCGAGTTTCAGGAGACGCTGGATCTGCTGGAAGAAGTTGGGTACGATTCGATGTTCAGCTTCAAGTATTCGCGGCGTCCCAACACGGCGGCGCTGGCGCTGGCGGATCAGGTAAGCGAGGAAGAGAAAGGCCGCCGGCTCACCGTCCTGCAGGAGCGGCAACGCGCCATCCAGGTGCGCCGGAATGCCGAGCTGGTGGGCGCCATCGAAGAGAGCATGGCGGAGGGGTATAATCACGCCACGGGGCAGTGGATCGGGCGGACGTCGCAGAACCGCACGCTCAATTTCACGCACGTTCTTCTGCCCACGCCGAACGGCCAGACGCTGGTGGGCAGCTATCTGCCGGTTCGGGTGACGCGCGCGGGCCCGAATTCGCTCGCGGGCGAGGCAGTGCTTTGAACGACGCCGCGCTCTGATCAGCGGCACCTGGGCGAATCGTCCTGGGAAGGGGGAATCCATGGAAGTCGAGATGAAGATCCGGGGTCTGATGATGGATCCGGTCACCAATATGCCCATCGTCGTGTTGAAGGACGTCGGCGGCAACTCGGTGCTGCCCATCTGGGTCGGCATTTACGAGGCCAACGCCATCGCGCTCGAAATCGAGAAGGTCTCCACGCCTCGCCCCATGACCCACGATCTGATTCGCACGCTGCTGCATGGGCTGGAGACGGGCATGCGCAAGGTGGTGGTGAGCGAGTTGAAGGACGACACGTTCTACGCGGTCATCTGGCTGGAAAAGGACGGCCAACTGATCAGCGTGGATTCGCGCCCCAGCGACGCCCTCGCGCTGGCGTTGCGGCTGGATTGCCCCATCTACGTGGACGACTCCGTGCTGAAGAGTTCGAAGGCGTCCAGCGCCGTTGCCGAGAAGCTCAACAGCAACGAGGAGCTGCGGCGATATCTCGAGAACCTTAACGACGAGGATCTCGGCCGTTACAAGATGTGACGGAAGATCTCACTCGGGCACTGGAGCGCATTGCCGCGGCCGGCATCCAGTTGTTGCCCGCCGGACTGGCCAGCCACTTCGTGTTCGAGCGCAACGGGTTTATCTGTCTGGTGGAGCGTACCGGCGACGGCTTCGGACACATCGGCGCGCCGGGCCTCATGACGGAAAAAGGATTCGCCGCGCTGGTCTGGCGAGGCAACGACGGCTGGTTCGTGGGTAAAGGGTTCGAGCAGCCGGCGGCAGCGGCACAGGTGGACGAAATCCGCGCCTTCGGGGCCGACCTCCGCGCGGCGCTGCATCCCAACTGAAATCTGCATCTCCCCACAGGCTGGTCTGTGTAAATGTGGAAACTCCAGGGGCCGATTGACAATCGGCCGCAGCTTAACAAGCTGCCCCACAAACCCCCAGAGCCACATGTTATTTTGAGGAAAGTGAACATTCTCCTGGCCTCCGACCACGCCGGTTTCGACCTGAAACAGATTCTGCTGTGCTACGTGGAGGGCCTCGGCCACGCCGTTCGTGACGTGGGCGTGTTTGACCGGACCCCTTCGGATTACCCGGACATCGCGGAAACGCTATCCCTTGAACTGCTCGCCGGGAAGTGGGACCGCGGGATTCTCATCTGCGGCAGCGGCGTCGGAGTATCCGTTGCCGCGAACAAGATTCCGGGGATCCGGGCGGGCCTTTGTGGAGAATGCTACTCGGCGCACCAGGGCGTCGAGCATGACGACATCAACGTGATGGTGCTCGGCGAGCGCAGTATCGGCGTGGAGCTGGCGAAGGATCTGGTCCGCATCTTTCTTGACGCGCGGTTCAGCGGCGAAGAACGGCACGTTCGCCGTCTTGCCAAGATCGCGAAACTGGAAGAGAAGTACTCGGCGTCGCGCGCCATCACCGCGCCATAACCGGTTCGGCCGAAGGCAGCATTTTCGCCGTGGATGGACGCCACAAACCGCTCTGTTCGGCGTGATTGACGCCCTGCACGGTGATCCCATACCGTCCGTTGTCGAAGCGCGAGATCAGCCCGCTTTCCTTCAGGTACCAGAGAGTGAATTCGAGATGCTCGCGCGGGCAGCCCAGCAGTTCCTCGAACTCCTGCAGGCCCATGAGCGGCTGTTGGGGCTCACCGAGCCTTTTCGCGTACAGGAGCGAAAGAACGCCCTGGCGCTTGCTCTTTTCCGCTTCCGCGCCGACGGCGGCCTGCGGCTGGTTGAAGATGCGCCAGCGGATCCGGTTGCTGTCGAGGCGCTTTGCGTCAAAGGCCGCGCGCCGTTCGGGGTCGTTCAGCACCTCATAGGCGGCCATCACCTGTTTGAAGGTCTCCTCATTCCCGCTCTCCCGGTTGTCCGGGTGGTAACGTTGCGCCAGCACGCGGAAAACGCGACGAATGGTATCCGGGTCGGCTTTGGGGCTGAGTTGCAGGATCTCGTAATAGTCGGGTGGATTCGCGTCCGGTTCGGGGAGCGCCGCCTTTTCCTTCTCTGGTTCCTGTTCCACGGCATCGTCAAACTGCAGTCCGGATTGAAAGGTGCCGTGCCGGCCAGGCTCGCACCAGCGCACGTGGGCTTTGTGCGCCCCGATTCGGCCGTTGACGCCTTCGGAAGAAGCGACACGCACCGAGCTGCCCACCGTCAGCGGAACACCGATCTCGATGCCAAGGCCGCTCTCGGAGGAATCGACGAGCCGGGCCGGGATTTCGTCCATGCCTCCTTCCGGGCGGGCCAGCGTGACCTTCAGCGGCTGCGTGACCTTCCGTGTTGCGCGAGTTTGCCGACGTCGCTCCGATGATGCCATTCCGGGCCTCTGTCCGTTTATCGGCGGCTGGTAGCCCCCGACTTTAGGGCGGAGCGCCCCCAGGCCCCGTCAGGCCGAGGCAAACTCCACCAGCGCCTTCTCCCGCGGGACAATCACCCGCTTGCCGTCCACCCGCACCAGGCCGCTCTCCTGCAGGCGGGCCATGGCCCGCGACACCACTTCCCGAACCGACCCGATGCGCGAGGCCATCTGCTGGTGGGTGAGGCGAAGCTCCAGAGTGAGCTCGTCGCCGTTGCGCTGTCCCATGGCCTGCGCTTCCACCAGCAGCAGACTGGCCAGACGGCGGTCCACATCGCGCAGAGAGAGGCTCTCGATAAGCGCGGCGGCCTGCCGCAAACGAGAGGCCAGCAGCTTCAAAGCGCCAGGGGCGATTTCGGGGTGCGCCAGACAGAGCCGCCGGACATCCTGCCGGGCAAGGAACAGCGCCGTAGTGTCCTCCAAAGCCCGGACTGTCGACGGATAGTCGCCCTCGTCGAACACAGGGACCTCCGCGATGGTGCTGCCGGCGGGTTCGATGTGGATCACCTTCTCGCGACCGTCGGAGCTCTCGCGCAGGGCCTGTACGGCGCCTTCCAGGATGACGAACATGCCCCGGGGCTGCCTGGCCGGCGGTGAACAGAATCTCCCCGCGATGTAACGGTGCTCGCTGGCGCGCTGCGCAACCGACTGCAGGTCCTGCTCGGCGAGCCCGCCGAACATGGCGGTCCGGCGAAGCGCGTCCAGTTTGTCGGCCATTTCTTCAGTATCGTGCACCTGCGCGGCCATTGACGGGATTGTAAAGCGGCCGCAACAAGGCTAAGCTTGTGTAACCATGAGTGCCAGTCCTGACCCTGTGCAAGCCGTGTCGGAGCACCTGCGGGCCGCCATCGAAGCGCTGAAGAGCGAGGACGAAGCCGACCTGTCCAAGTGCGAAAGGCAGCTCAAGACCGCTCTGGACGATCTCACCGAACTGCTCGCGCCGGTGCCGGATCCCGCCACAGCCGGCAAGGTGCCGCTGGCCACCACGCTTGGTCTGGAGTCGTCAAAGGTGCGGGCAGCCCATGGGAAGGTAGCGTTCGCTTACCAGCGGGCTCACCGGCTGGAGCGCCCTTCGGCGACCGTGCTGTACGAGGTGGTCAGCCAGTGGCCGCCTATGCTGACGAAGGAGTGAGCGGCCGCTAGTGATTTGTTAGAATGGGTTGTCCCTGCGGCGGCTGTAGCTCAGTTGGTAGTAGCGCCAGATTGTGGTTCTGGATGTCGTGGGTTCGAATCCCACCAGCCGCCCCACTCACCGAGCAAATAAGTACAGTATTTACAACAACTTGCCACTGACTTGACCGGCGGTGATGACGTGCCCGGTCCCCACCAGCTACTCCACTATCAGCATCCTATGATCAATCAGGCGTGATGAGCCCGTTTCGTCTCCACACGGTGCCGCCAGCAGGCGGCTGAAGAAAGACCTAGATACCCTTCATTCGGACCACACACTAAAGTCTGTGCCACCTGTTACAGGTGACTTAGTAGCACATCGTGGCAGAGGCTTCAGTCTGTGAGAGCCTTTTCAGCATCCCGCCAGGCGGATTACAGCGTGGCCACTCCGATGAGGGCGAGTCCGGCGGCATAGCCCAGGAACATCAGCATGATGAAGGGGGCAACGGAGCGGGGGGCACTTCTGAATTCCTTCCAGATAAAAACGCCCCAGATGGCAGCAATCAGCGTAGCACCCTGGCCGAGCGCATAGGACACCGCGGGGCCCGCTATGCCGGAAGCGATGACGTTCAGGCACAGGGCCAGCATCCAGATGGCGCCGCCGAGAGCGCCGATGGAGTGAAGACGGGCGCTTCCGGCCCGGTAATCGGAGTATTTCAGGTGGTTGACCTTGAGGAAGACTCCGTTCACGACAAAGTTACTGATGAAGACGCCCGCTCCGAAAAGAAGAAGAGCCGAGTAAGGCGTCAGCAAACCGGGCTGGATAGGCTGTGCCTGGAAAGCGGGTGAGATAGCGCCGATGAGCTGAGGATAGAAGTAACCCATGAGGCAGCCGGCGATCACCGAGTAAGTGATGCCACGGGCCGGATTGATACCTTCCCTGCGGGGCAGCTTCGAGTAAGCCAGCGCCGACATGACCATGGCCAGGACTACCAGAGCGACACCCGAGAAGAGCATGGGCGCGCTTCCTTTGGGCGTCTGCAGATAGCTCACGACGGTGCCAATGACGAGGGCGAGGCCGACGCCTACCGGAAACGCCAGCGACATGCCGGCGGCATCGATGGCGACAACCAGGAGGATGTTCGAGATGTTGAACAGCACCCCGCTGAGCAGGGCTCGGAGGATGGCCGGGAAGGAGGCGTGGGAGAGATTTGCCAGGGCCGGTTCACCTGCGGATCCCAGGCTGCCGAAGGTCAGGGCAAAGAGGACGCCGAAGGCGAGGACGCCAACGGCGTAATCCCAGTAAAAGAGCGGAAACGGCCAGCGGTCTTTTCCGGCGAGCTTCTGAGTGTTCGCCCAGGAGCCCCAGCCGAGCATGGTGACGATGCAGAAGAGAATCGCCAGGGAAACGTCGTCAACGATAAACATAGTTGTGCCAGCTTCAGTTCGTGCCAGGGCGCCATCGATTCAAGTATCGTTTATATCAGATGTCGAATCGACTCCAGAGCGCAGTCACGATCGCGTGTCTTGGATGCGCATTATCGAACGCGCAGGATATGCAGCACCAGCCGCAGGGAAATCAGATCCCCGGGCCCGGCCAGTCCGTTGGAGCGAACCTTGGCTGGTTCAACGACATGGTGATGTTTAGAACAGATCCGAACGCCGACCACGATGCCTGGCTGCGTGACATGAAGGCCTGGCGTGCGGAGCGGCTGACGCGCATGGGCTACGACGACGCGGAGTACCGCCGGCCGGAGTTTCAGTGGACGCGGCATAACTTCATTTCGCCGCAGGTGATGGTGGAGGAGCGGACGCTGTTCGATGTAGTAACCAATCGCTGGACGGTGGACAAGTATCTGGATGACCTCGAGAAACGTTACGGCGGGATCGATAGCGTGCTGCTATGGCCGGTGTATCCGAACATCGGCATCGATAACCGTAACCAATGGGATCTGGCTCGCGACCTTCCGGGCGGGGTTGAGGGAGTGCGCAGGATGGTAGACGATTTTCACCGGCGTAACGTGCGGGTGCTGTTCCCGACGATGGCGTGGGACAACGGCACGCGGGACCCCGGCGTTCCGCACTGGACAGCGACGGCTCGATTGATGGCGGATCTGGGCGTGGATGGGGTGAATGGCGATACGTTCTCCGGCGTGCCGCGGGCGTACCGGACGGCGTCGGATAAGACCGGTCACCCGGTGATCTTTGAGCCGGAGGGTGCTCCGCAAGCCGACGAAGAACTTATGTGGAATGACCAGAGCTGGGCTTACTGGACATTCAAGTTCTCGCCCACCGCGAGTAAGCAGAAGTGGCTGGAGCCACGCCATATGTCGCATATCTCAGACCGTTGGGCGCGCGACAAGACCGACGATCTGCAGAACGCATTCTTCAACGGAATGGGCTATGTCAGTTGGGAGAACATCTGGGGTATCTGGAATCAGATCACCGATCGCGACGCCGAAGCGCTGCGGCGGGTGGCGACGGTGGAGCGCCGGTTTGCCGATCTGCTGTGCAGCAGGGATTGGGAGCCGTTCGTTCCCGTGATGCAATACGGCATTTTCGCTTCGAAGTTCCCGGGTGACGGTGTAACACTGTACACATTCGTCAACCGGAACGAGTACGGTGTGGATGGGCAACAGATTGCGCTCGCGAGCGCGAGTGGCCGCCGCTATTATGACGCCTGGTACGGAATTGAATTGAAGCCGGTGGAGCGGAACGGTTCGGCAGTGTTGTCTTTTCCGATTGAGGCTCATGGCTATGGGGCTGTGCTGGCGGTGGATTCCGGCGCGAGTGTCGAGGATCTGGCAAGTTACCTGAAGCGCCGGAGCGAGCTAACGCGGACGCCGCTGGCCAGTTACTCGCACGAATGGCATTTTCTGCCGCAGCAGTTTGTGGAGATCCCCCGCACTCAGGCGCCCGCCAGCGCGCCCGCGGGCATGGTGAAGATACCGGCAGGCGAGTTCGAATTCAAGGTGACGGGCATTGAGATTGAAGGTGTCAACTGGGTGGGGCTGGACGTGCAGTACCCCTGGGAAGACTCGCCGCGCCGCGGGCACCACCATGTCATGCAGATGAACGGCTTCTACATCGACAAGTACCCGGTGACCAACGCGGAGTTCAGGAAGTTCCTGGATGCCTCCGGTTACAAACCACTGGACACCCACAATTTCCTGAAAGACTGGAAGAACGGGGCGCCTCCGGTGGGATGGGGGAATAAGCCGGTCACGTGGGTTTCCCTGGAAGACGCGCGTGCCTACGCGAGGTGGGCGGGCAAGCGGTTGCCGCACGAGTGGGAATGGCAGTACGCAGCTCAGGGCACAGACGGGCGGCTGTATCCGTGGGGCAACGGGTGGAAGGATTCGGCGGTCCCGGCTCCGGATACCGGGCGCGATCTTACAGGCCCAGCCGATGTTACAGCTCACCCCGAGGGAGTAAGTCCGTTCGGAGTGATGGACATGGTAGGCAACGTCTGGCAGTGGACCGACGAAGTCGTGGACACCCACACGCGCGCGGGTATCCTGCGCGGAGGCAGTTACTATCGGTCGCAGAACTCCATCTGGTATTTCCCGGCTACTTACAAGCTGACCGAGCACGGAAAGTACCTGTTGATGGCTCCGTCAAAGGACCGTGCCGGCACGCTCGGCTTTCGCTGTGTCATGGACGCAGAGTAAGGAGACATCGGCATGACCCGCATTCTGGTGGTCGGCAGTCTGAACATGGACCTGGTGGTCCAGGTGCCGCGTCTTGCCCGGGAAGGTGAGACGCTTGCGGGGGGCGACCTGGCGCTGATCCCCGGGGGCAAGGGCGCCAACCAGGCGTGCGCCGCGGCGAGGCTGGGCGGAGATGCGGCCATGATCGGCCAGGTGGGCCAGGATGTCTTCGGAACGCAACTGATTGACGGGCTGCGGGCGGCAGGAGCGGACACCTCGGGCATCGGGATCTCCGAGGGAGCTACGGGCACGGCCTTCATAGCGGTGCTCCCCTCGGGCGAGAACTCGATTCTGATTTCGCCGGGTGCCAATGCCGGGCTCACACCGGAGCTGGCGGTGAACAGGATTACGAATGCCGGGTCTGGCAGCTTCCTGCTGTGTCAGTTGGAAGTGCCACTGGCTACGGTTGAGGCTGTGCTGCTCCACGCGCGGACGCACGGGATGATCACGATTCTGGACCCGGCCCCCGCGCGGGCCCTCAGCCGGGACCTACTGCGGTGCGTTGACTGGCTTACTCCAAATCAGACAGAGGCGGAGTTACTGCTGGGGGCGCCCGCCGGTTCCGTTCGTACGTTTGCGGAGGCGCGGATCGCGGCGTTGCGGCTGCGCGAGTCCGGACCGCGGGGTGTCATCGTCAAGCTGGGTGAGTTGGGTTGTTACGCCTCGGCTCCGGGCGCGGATGCGCCGGTGACCGGATTTGTCGTAAACGCCGTGGACACGACGGCGGCGGGTGACACTTTCAACGGGGCGCTTGCCGTGGCTCTGGCCGAAGGCAAGCCGATCCTGGAAGCGGCGGCGTTCGCGAATGCTGCCGCGGCAATTTCCGTGACGCGTGCGGGTGCTCAGATTTCGATTCCCTGGCGCGTAGACGTGGAAGAGTTTCTTCGCGCACACGAGTAACGGAAGGTCCCCTCGGTTCGCCGGTCCACCGGTTAGCGCCGGAATGTAAGTGGATTCAGGTCACTTGCCGCGAGATCTCCCGGCTTCAGACCCGGCAGCCACCTTTCCAGATCGCGCTGGCGGTTGAAGTTGTCGGGCTCTGTCACCCTGGCCCCATCGGCGTACCAGATCACCGTCATCACTTCGCGCGTGCGATCCGTGGCATTGGCGGGTGCGCCATGCAGAGTCCAGCCATAGTGGAATGTGGCATCACCGGCCTTCATCTCGACTCCGGAGGCAATCCTGTAACCGCGACTCCGGATGTACTCTTCAAACTTTTGCTCGGAGCCGTCACTGATCGGCATGTCACCGAGGTAGCCGCCCAGGTGGGAGGCCGAGGCAAACCGCATGGCGCCCATTTCAGGGGAAAGATCTACCAGCGGCATCCACATGGTTATGGTGTTGTCGGTGTCCAACGGCCAGTAGTGCTGGTCCTGGTGCCATGGTGTGATTCCGCCGCCCGGCTCCTTGAGCAAAGCCTGATCATGATAGACGCGAACGCCCTCCACGCCGAGCAGGTCGGCTGCGATCCTGGCGAATCGGCCCGCCAGGACAAATCGTCGCACGCCATCGTCCTTCGGCCACAAATTCATTCCCTTCAGGAACGCTTTGCCATATGTGTCGCGCTGCTCCAGGGGAGTCCGTTCCGCGCCGAACTGCTCGCGGGCTGCGAGGATGACACTCCGGTAGGCCGCCACTTCCTCCGAAGAGGCAATGCTCCGCAGGAGGATGTGGCCCTTGCGTTGAAACTCATCTACCTGCTCTGCCGAAACAGCATAACCAGCGGCAAGATCCGGCAGTATCACGATGCTCATTTGCCTATCTTCTCTCTATCGAACACTTCCGCTCCCGGCGCGGCCCCAACCGGATAGATTTCGGGAAGCACCTGGGTCGCGCTGTGATAAGCGGCCAGAACGGCGGCGCGGAAGGCGTCCGTACATGCGGCATCCACCAGGGCGACCATGCAACCTCCGAATCCCGCGCCCGCCTGCCGCGCGCCGATCACTCCCGGCGCGGCCAGCATCGCATCCATCATGGTCACCATGGCCGGCGAGCAGATCTCGTACAGATCCCTCGCGCCCGCAAACGACTTCGCGCAGAGCCGGGCCACGGCCGGCCGGTCGCCCGCTATGAGCGCCTGGGCCAGTGACTCGGCCCGCGCGCTTTCGGCGACGATGAACTCGCATCGCCTTGCGACCCGCTCCGGAAGTTCATGCCGTCTCGCCGCCAGCATCTCCGGCGTCATATCTCGCAGAGCGCTCACGCCCAACACGGCGGCGCCCTGCTCGCACTCGGCGCGTCGCTGCGCGTATTCGCCACCCGATAGCCTGCGCTGGCTCATCGTGTTACACGCGACGACGCGAATCCCGTCGGCAATCCACACGGCGCGCGTCGAGAGGTCACGGCAGTCGAGAAGCAACGCACACCCCGCGCGTCCCAGGCACGACGAATACTGATCCAGAATCCCGCACTTGACGCCAACGAACTCGTTCTCGGCCTTCTGGCACAGCAGCGCTTTTCGTTCCGGTGTCAGGCTCCAGCCGCCCAACCCCGCGAACACCGTGGCCAGCGCGCACTCCAACGCCGCCGACGAACTCAATCCAGCCTCCACTGGGACGGTGCTGTGGATCATCGCGTTGTAGCCCGTCAGCGCGAGCCCCTCGTCCTGCAGGGTCGCGGCGACGCTCCGCACATAGTTGCACCACTTCGGTTCGGAGATTGAATCGATCGCATCCACGCGGAATTCGTCCTCTGCATCGAGGTTCATCGAATACACGCGCACGATCCCGTCGTTCCTGCGCCGCGCGGCGATCCACGTGTCTCTGCTGATTGGCAGCGTCAGCACGAAGCCCAGGTTGTAGTCCGTGTGGCTGCCCATCAAATCCACGCGGCCCGGTGCGCGTGCCCATAGTTCGGGCTCGCTTGCGAACCTCTCGCGGAAACGAGCCGCGACACCCTCGGCGCGCGCCTGCGAATCCACCGCCCAGTCAACAACTGGCTTCGTCGAAAGCATCGAGCATCGCCTCCACGTTCCGAGCTGGAATGTCGGACTGCATCCGGTGCGAGGGCCCCAGCAGCAGCCCCGTCCCTTCCGGCGCCAGCGCACGTGCGCACGCGATGGTCGCGGCGCGTACCTCCTCCACGGTGCCGCTCGGCAGCACTCCCTGCGTCGAAATCCCGCCGTAGAAACTCAGCTTCGCCCCATACTCTCGCTGGAGCCACGCGTGGTCCAACACCTCCGGTTGAACCGGATTCAGCGTCGTCAACCCGATCTCCACCAGATCCGGCAGAATCGCCCGGATATCGCCGTCGGAATGCAGAATTACCGGAAGCCCAGCATCCACAAAAACCGCAAACAGCTTCGCGAGTCGCGGTTTGATCAGCCTTCGCCACATGCGTGGGGAGAACAGCATGGCGCGCTGTGCGCCGTAATCGTCACCGAAATACCCGCCGTCAACGCCGGCCGCGAGGAATCTCCTGGAGAGACTCAACTGAATCCCGGTGATGCGGTCCAGAAGCTCTTCCACCCACTCGGTGCGCTCCAGCATGTCCATCAGCAGCGCGTCAAATCCGCGCAACGACCAGGCCCGCTCAAAGAGACACATTCCGAGATTGGGCGCAATGAAGTAGTTCGCGCCATCCCCGAGGATAGTCCGCTCGGCCGCGCTCAGAAGCGCCGCTTCGTTCGGGTCGGGCCACGGATAGCAGTCGAGGTCGAGCGAGTCTTTCAGTGGGGCGAAAGCATGCCAGTAACCCTCTGTGCGAGTGTCCCATCCCGCCCCCCACCAGTCAAATTCAATGGACCCATCCGCATTCGTGCGGCGAGGATGGTCGATGTCCACGCGCAGCAGATGATTCCCCAGGCGTTCCGGCAGTTCCGCCTTGGTGATTCCGAAATGCCTGGACAACAATCGTCCCATTACCCGTGTGTAGTTGGATTGCGTAGGGAGCCGATCGACCGGCTCACGCCTCAAAGCGCGCAGCATGCGTTCTTTCCTGGGCCGATCGCTCATGTGACTTACCAGAAAATCAGATTCAAACAAACGAAAATAGCCGCGACCAGCGCCGCCGCGAAGATGGGCCGGCGATAAATGGGAACGACCCCTTCGGATGGCAACGGCGCCAGGCCGTATACCAGGCCCTGCAGTTCCGAAGCCGCCCTGGGCCGGGTCACCAGACTGACCAGAATCGTCACAAGAACGCACACCAGCCAGGACCAGATGAACCTGTACAGGTTCTCGGCCATCGGCCTTGCGTGCGAAGACAAGGCGAGAATCGCCAGCGCCGCGGGATGGAATCTCACCAGCAGCCAGAGCAGGATGGACGACAGCGTTCCGGCGAGCAGTCCCCAGAATCCTCCGGCGGAAGTGGCGCGCTTCCACATCATCCCTATGATTACCGTGCCAAACAGGGGAATAATGAAGAAGCCCAGTAATGCCTGGACATAATCCATAATGCTGGCGAATTGCATCACCAGGTATGCGGCGCCAATACTCGCCGTGAGGCCGATGACCGTGCACCAGCGCCCAATGCCGAGGCATTTTGCGTCTCCGGCGGCTCGGTTGAACACCGGGCGATAAATGTCGTAGGTCCACACCGTGGCGAATGCGCTGATGTTTCCCGCCATCCCGGACATGAAGCCGGCGATGAGTGCGGTTACGCCAATGCCCAGGAAGCCGGGGCCGAGATACCGCGCCATCATCAGCGGCATTACTTCGTTGAAGCTGTGACCGCCGGTTGCCAGAGCCTCCGTCTCCCCGGTCAGTTTCATCGGAAGCACTGCCAGCCCCAGCAAGCCGGGCAGGATGACGATGGCCGGCAACAGCATCTTGAACGCGGCGCCAATCGTGGTAGCAATCTTCGCTGACCTCAAATCCCGCGCGGCCATCACGCGCTGGACAACCAGGAAGTCGGTAGTCCAGTAGCCGAAGGCGCCGATCAGGCCCAGGCCGAACACCATCCCAGTCCAGTGCACACCCATCGGGTTGTCCGCCGCCGCGCTCATATTCCGCCACATGTGCGTGTAGTCCTGCAGAGGGACCCGTTTGGCGATACGAACCAGCATGCCGTTCCAGCCACCTGTTTCGATGAGGCCGAGAATGGGGATGGAGATGGTTCCGGCCCAAATCAGCACGAATTGAACGACTTCGTTCACAATGGCCGAAAGCAGGCCTCCGAGTGCGACATAAACTCCTACGGTCAGAGTGGAAATCAGAATACTGAAATTGATGTCCCAGCCAAGAATGACCTTCATCACCATGGCCATGGAAAACATATTGATCCCGCTCATCAGTACAGTCATGGCTGCGAAAGACAGAGCGGAGAGCAGCCGCGTTCCCTCGCCGTAGCGGAGCTTCAGATATCCGGGTACGGAGTGCGCTTTGGACACGTAATAGAAAGGGATCATAACGATGCCGAGGAACAGCATCGCGGGGACCGCTCCTATCCAATACCAATGTGCGGCCAGCATGCCGTACTGATACGCCGAGGCCGACCAACCCAGCAGTTCCAGCGTGCCCAGATTCGCCGCGACAAAACTCAGGCCGGCTACCCAGGAACCCACGCCCTTGCCGGCAAAGAAGAAGTCGTTGCTTGCCCGAACCCGGCGCTTCAGGTACACGCCAATCCCCAACACCAGCGCGAAATACAGGCAGATGACAAAGAGATCGGCTGGCGCCAGGGTCAGCAGCCGCGATGGCCTGCCCGTTTGAGCGGCAGTCAAATCGGCATGAGCGGCAGCGCCAAGTGCGAGCACGCGGACGAGCTTCCATGCGAGCCGCGTGCGGAGGGTTTGGGAGGAATTCAACGCTTGTCTCCGGCAAGTCGGAAAACGTTTTCCAAAGGAGAACACTACCATCTTTTGGGCGGCGAACCGAGTTCATCGAGTGGGACGCGAAGCGAGTCGAGTGACGGGATGCCGCGCGTGTGGCATTGCAGTCGTGATATAAATCGCCTGTTGAGTCAAACCAGTGTGTCTTCGCGGGAGAGGTTGCGCACCGCCCTGGAACACCGCGAGCTGGATCGGATTCCGCTGGATTTTGGCGGCACCTCGGTGACCGGCATCCATGTCAGTTGCGTGGCGGCGTTGCGTGACTACTATGGTCTGGCCCCGGGTCCCGTGAAGGTGCACGAGCCCTACCAGATGCTGGGCCTTGTGGAGGACGATCTGCGCGCGGCGATGGGGCTCGACGTCACCGGCGTGTTTCCACGCAAGACGATGTTCGGCTTTCCGGCAGCGGACTGGAAGGAATGGAACTTCCGCGGCCTGGACGTGCTGGTGCCCGGCGATTTCCGGATCAGGACGGAGCCCAACGGCGACATTCTGATCTATCCCGAGGGCGATGAGACGGCGGCGCCGAGCGGGCGCATGCCGATGGGGAGCGTTTTCTTCGACACCATCGTCCGGCAGCCGGAAATCGACGACGAGAAGCTCGACCCGGCGGACAACCTGGAGGAGTTCGGCCCGATTTCGCAGGAAGACCTGGACCATATCGAGCGCTCTGTGCGCGCGGCTGGCGGAAGCGGCTATGGTGTGGCGGCGACGTTTGGCGGCACGGCGTTCGGCGACATCGCGCTGGTGCCCGCGCCGTTTCTGAAAGACCCGAAAGGCATCCGCGACGTGACCGAGTGGTACATTTCGACGCGCACACGGCGCGGCTACATCCACCGCATCTTCGAGCGCCAGTGCGAAATCGGCATCGAGAACCTGGCGCGCATCCACGCACGTATCGCCGACGCGGTGGACTGCGTGTTTCTCTGCGGCACCGATTTCGGCACGCAGACTTCGGCGTTCTGTTCGGTGGCCACCTTCCGCGAACTATGGTTCCCGTACTACAAGCGCGTCAACGACTGGGTGCACGCCAATACGGCCTGGAAATGTTTCAAGCATTCCTGCGGCAGCGTGGAGCGGTTCTTCGAGAGCTTTATCGAGGCGGGCTTCGATATCATCAACCCGGTGCAGTGTTCGGCGGCAGGTATGGAGCCGGCCGAATTGAAGCGGAAGTACGGCTCGCGCCTGGTGTTCTGGGGCGGGGGCGTCGACACACAGAAGACCCTGCCTTTCGGTACGCCGCAACAGGTGCGCGAGGAAGTGCTGCGCCGCTGCGAGATCTTCGCGCCCGGCGGCGGCTTCGTGTTCAATTCGATTCACAATCTGCAGGCCGGCACCCCGGTGGAGAACATCGTCGCCATGCTGGATGCCGTCCATCAATTCAACGGAGTTTCGCATGCCTGATCTGGACAAGCTGCATGAAGCCGTGATCGAGGGAGACTGGAAGACCGCGGCGGCGGTGACCGAGGCCGCTATCGCCGCGGGTGTGGCGCCGCTTACCATCGTGACCGGATACCTGGTGCCGGCTATGGACGAAGTGGGCCGGCGCTTCGAGTGCGAAGAGTACTTCGTACCCGAGATGCTGCTCTCGGCGCGGGCCATGAAGGCGTCGATGGAGATTGTCCGGCCGTTGCTGGCGGCGGCGGGCGCCGAGCCAGTAGGGCGCGTGGTGATTGGGACGGTGAAGGGCGACCTGCACGACATCGGGAAGAACCTGGTGGCGTCGATGCTGGAGGGCGGCGGCTTCGAAGTGATCGACCTGGGCGCGGACGTGTCGCCGGCGCGCTTCATCGAGGCGGCCGCCACGAGCAACGCCAACCTGGTGGCGCTCTCGGCCCTGCTGACGGTCACGATGACGTCGATGAAAACCACCATCGACGCCTTCCAGACCGCGGGACTACGCGAGAAGGTGAAGATCATGGTGGGTGGTGCGCCTGTGACGCAACAGTACGCCGACGCGATCGGAGCTGACGGTTATGGTGAAAGTGCCGGGGCCGCGGTGGCGCTGGCGCGCAAACTGGTAGCCGCGTGAGCGCCCGATGCGCCTCAAGCTGATCAGTTGCGAAGTACTGTTCCGCGAAATGTGCGACGCCTGTGCGCATTCGCCGCACCAGGTGGACGTGGAATTCCTGCCCAGGGGACTGCACGACCTGGGCCGCCAGCCGATGGCGGTGAAGATTCAGGAAGCGGTGGACCGCACGGCGGAAGGCGTCTACGAAGCGATTCTGCTCGGCTACGGGCTGTGCGGCAACGGGCTCGACGGGCTGACCGCGCGCCATACGCGCCTGGTGCTGCCGCGCGCGCACGATTGCATCGCGCTGCTGATGGGCAGCCGCGAACGCTACCAGGCATACTTCGAGCGCAACCCGGGCACTTACTACCGGTCCACCGGCTGGCTGGAACGTGGCAGAGGTTTGCAGCAGTTGACCCACGAGACGATGGGGTTCGACGAGTCGCTGGAAGCGCTTATTCGCAAATACGGCGAGGACAACGGGCGCTACCTGTACGAAGAGATGACACGCTACCGCTCGCATTACAGCAAGCTCACGTTTATCGAGACTGGGCTGGAGGCAGGCGGGCAGTTCATCGCCGAGGCGGCGGCCGAAGCCGTGGAGAAGGGCTGGAGTTTCGAACGGCTGCCGGGCGACCTGGCGTGGCTGCGGCGCATGGTGGAGGGCGAGTGGGCGGAAGGTGAGTTTGTGGTGGCCGGGCCCGGCCAGCGCATCGTGGCCAGCTACGACAACGGGGTAGTGAAGATACAGCCATGACGGGCAAGGAGCGTATTCTCGCGAAGCTGCGCGGCGAACCCACCGATTCGCTGCCGCTGATGCCGATCACGATGATGTTCGCCGCCGATCTGGCCGGCGTGCGCTACGGCGACTACGCGCGCGACCACCGCGTGCTGGCCGACGCCCAGGTGGCGGTGGCGGAACGCTTCGGCTTCGACTACGTCTCGGCGATTTCCGATCCGGCGCGCGAAGCCTCGGACCTTGGCGCCGTGGTGGAGTGGTTCGACCACCAGCCGCCGGCGATTGTGGAGAGCCGTGCGCTGCTCAACGAGAAGAGCAGGCTGGCCGGTCTGCGCCTGCCCGACCCGGCCGCGCCCGGACGCATGCGCGATCGCGTCGAGGCGGTGCGGCTGTTGGCGGAACGCAGCGGCGCGACGCGGATCGTCGAGGGGTGGGTGGAGGGGCCGTGCGCGATGGGCGCCGACCTGCGCGGGCTCAACACGCTGATGCTCGATTTCTTCGACGACCCGCCCTTTGTGGAAGCGCTCGTCGACTTCACGGTGCGCATGGAAGTGGAGTTCGCGCGAGTGCAGGTGGAGGCGGGCGCGACACTCATCGGGGTGGGCGATGCGGCGGCTTCGCTGGTAGGACCAAAGTTGTATTCGCAGTTCGTGCTGCCCTGCGAGCAGCGGCTGATCGCGGCGGTCCGCGCGTTCGGCGTGCCGGTGCGGCTGCACATCTGCGGCAATACGAAGCGCATCGTGGAAGGCATGGGGCAGACAGGCGCCGACATCATCGACCTCGATTATCCGACGCCGCTCGGCCACGCGCGCCGCGCCATGCGGGAGACGCAGGTGCTGCTCGGCAATATCGACCCGGTGCGGGCGTTGCGCGACGGCACGCCTGCGTCGGTGGATGCGGCGCTGGCTGAGTGTTTCGCGCAGGCGGGCGCGGCCTATATTTGCGGCGCCGGCTGCGAGGTGCCGCGCGGCACGCCGCACGCCAACCTGGAAGCGATGACGCGATTTGCGCGCAGCCACTCGTGAAGCTCGAACTACATCCCCGCGCGCGCCAGACGCTGGCCGATCAGCTTTTCGCGGCGGGCGTCGAATTCCCCTGCGGCGGCGAGAGCGCCTGCGGCGGCTGCAAGGTGCGGGTACTGGAAGGCGAGGTACCGGTCACCGCAACGATGCGGGACGCGCTCAGCGAAAGAGAGATCTCCGACGGCTGGCGCCTGGCCTGCTGTGCGTCCGCGGCGGGACGCGTGGTGGTGGAAGTGGAGCAGTGGTCCCTGCGCGTGCTCACCGACGAAGCGCATGTGCCCATCGAGCCGCGGGCTGGCCGGGGTGCGGCGATCGACCTGGGCACCACCACGCTGGTGGTTCAGGTGGTGGATCTCACCAGCGGCGAAGTTCTGCGCGTGGAGACCGCGCTCAACCCGCAGGCGCGCTACGGGGCCGACGTGATGAGCCGCCTGCAGCACGATCTGCACCGGCCGGGCGAACTGCGCCGCCTCATTCGCGACGAGCTCGGGCGGATGCTGGGCGGCGAGCCGCTCCGCGAGGTGCTGATGGCGGGCAATACAGCGATGCACCATCTTTTCTGCGGCCTCGATGTGGAGCCACTGACCCACGCGCCGTTCGTCTCGCCCACGCTGGGCAGCTACCGCTTCGAGAATGGGGACCTGGGATGGCCAGGGCCGGCCGAATTCCTGCCCTGCCTGGGCGGATTCGTCGGCAGCGACCTGCTCTGCGGCATCGTGGCCACGCGTCTGGACGAGCAGACGCGGCCGCGCGCGCTCTTCGACATCGGCACGAACGGCGAAGTGGTGGTGGGGTCCGCGCAGGGGATTGTGTGTGCGTCGACGGCAGCCGGCCCGGCGTTTGAAGGCGGGCGCATTGGCGTGGGGATGCGTGCGGGCGCGGGTGCGATCGACACGGTGCACGTGCGCGACGGCGGGCTCCACTGTCACGTCATCGGCGGCGGCGCGGCACGCGGTATCTGCGGCAGCGGGCTGGTGGACGCGGCGGCATGCGGCGTCGAACTGGGCCTGATTGGCGCCAACGGCCGCCTCACCAATGAGGACAGGCGCATCCTGCTGGCCGACGGCATTGCCCTGACGCAGAGCGACATCCGCGAGCTACAACTGGCCAAGGGCGCAATGGCGGCGGGCCTGCGCATGCTCGCCAGCGGAGGCGTCGAAAAGCTGTATCTGGCGGGCGCGTTCGGCAACTACATCCGCCAGACGAGCGCGCGCGCCATCGGACTGCTGCCCGAGGACCTGGCGGTGGAGCCGGTGGGCAACAGCGCGCTGCGCGGCGCTCGCGCTCTGCTGCTCTCGCCTTCCACTCGCCAGGCGCGGTTGCGGAAGATTGCGGCGCTGTCGCGGCATATCGAGCTCGCCGCCGACCCCGATTTCCAATATCGATACGCCGAGATGATGGCGCTCGCCCGCTACCGTCTGAACGAAGCCCATCAGCCGCCCTCCAGCCTGGCTATTCCAGCTCCCGGTCCAGGGCGCGCTTGAGGTCCTCGCGCCCGATCACGTCGACGGTAACGCTGGCGTTCGCGCCCTCCTTCAGCTCGACGGCTTTGCCCAGACCGGCGATGGCATGAAGAGCGGCCGCACTATTCACCAACGGCCACGGCTGCGCGCATTCGACGGCGTACGCGACATACTCGCCGGGCGTCACCGTGATTGTGACTGCGCCCTGCTGGGCCATGGTCATGGGCGGATTCAGGCCCGGGCCCGGGTCGGAGATTCCTTTGGGCAGCAGGAAGACCCACGTCGCGCGATCCGGCTGCAGGCCGGCGACAGACACCTGCAGCCTCACTTGCCTGACGCTGATGACGACATGAAGTGCACCGCTGGCGTCAGCACCGATATCGATTGCCCGCGGGGATACCTCGTGTCCGCCGAACGTGACGGACTGTATGCTGTTCACCGGCCCCATCACCTGTAACTGGTAGCGTCCGGCGATGACTCCCGCCATCGTAAAGCTCCCATCGGCGTCGGTCTGGGCTTGCAGGTATCCGAACCCACGCGACGGATCGAGTGGCGTGAGGGATACCGTGCCGGTGGGCCTGGCCGAATCGGCCCCCGGAGCGCTCCCGTTTTCGACTTCCACGTCGCCGCTGAGGGTCATCCCGGCCGTGAGCGGCAACTCTACGGGCTCGGGCGGTGTATTGCCCACCTCCACGGGCGCCTCGCCATGCCAGCGCTTCTCTCCCTGCTGCAAGTCGGCAATGGCAACATAGGAACCCGGAACGACGCCGGAGGAGCGGAATGTCCCGCCATTGCTCATCCTGCCAACTCCGTACTGCGCCACCAGTGCCAGGGCCGGATCCTGCGGCACCAGACGCACCGATACGTTGCGCAGGTCGAGGCCCGGGCCGTCCGGCGCCAGAGCGACCGGCACGGAGAACGCGCTTGTGGTCTTGAGCCGGAAATCGACGCCGCGCACTTCCTCGCCGCCATGCACGACCATCGTGTCTGCGCCCGCGCCAATCGCGGCGCCGCCATGGAACCCCGGCACCCAGGCCCACACCGGAGTTCGCGGATCGCCGCGTTCCATGAACCCATGCGGAGCGGCCAGCGTCTGAGGACAATGCTGGTATACGTTGTAACGTCCGGCGGGTAGATTCGAGATGCGATACTCGCCGCGGTCATCCGTCTGGGCAAGGCCAAGTTGCTGCCGGGAGTCGCCTCCGAAGGAGTTCGCAACGATCGCCCCGACATTGCAGTTCGGGGCGGGATCTCCCACTTCGTCTGTCAGCCGGCCGCTGATGGCGCCGGTCGGCGACAGGCGCAGCTCGACGCCGCTCTTGTTCTGATCGGCGGCGACCGTCACCTGCTTCTGGTTCTCGCCCAGCAGCGCGCCGCGGTTCTGATCGAAGCCTTCGTGCATCGCGGTCACGCCGTATGTGCCGGCCGGGAGCTTGCGGAATGCGAAGCTGCCGGAGGCGTCCGTCACCGCCACCGGCGCCTTTCCCGGCATCCCGAGCAGGCTCACCTGGGCTTTCCTCACCGGCTCGCTGGTAGCATCGTTCACCACCGTTCCCTCAAGGGACGAGGTCCCGGTAGTGGGCTGCATTTGGTTGGGCGAGTTCTGAACAACAATTTGCGCGACGGCCACCGTGGCGGTCAGCAAAGGAAGCAGGAGTCGGCTTGTCATTGTCCAGCCCCGGCCGGCGCGGCCGGCCGCACATCGAGATCCAGACTGATCTCGTCGCCTTCGTGCACTTCCACCGGCTTGCCCAGCGGGTCGATGCGTGCCATAAAATCGGGGTCCTGCAGAGAATTCGGTTCCAGACGGTCGAAGGCAAACAACTTGTAGGAGCCGGGTGTAATGCCGCGCATCTCGTACCTGCCGGCTTCGTCGGCGGGCCGCATCATGAAGAAGCTCTCGACGTGGCTGAACCGGCCCACCGGCGCCAGCAGGACAATGGCGCTCGGACGGCCCCTCTGATCGGACACGGAGTCGTCCGGTACTCTCACCTTGCCGCTTAGCACGCCGCCTCGCGCGCTCAGCACGATTTGGAGTGGCGCGTTCGTGTACGGGGTGATCGTCATTTCCTCGGTGAGCACGTCCTGGTCGCCCAGCTTCATCGATTTGAAGTAGCCGCCCTTCGGGATGGGTTGCACGCCGATGTCCCAGACCCCGGACGTGACCGCGGCAAACGCGAACGTGCCATCCGGCTCGACCGGCGCATGGAGCCGATTGCGCCCGACAGGAGTGATGTCACCCGGGATGAGGGCGATCCGGTATTGGGTAAGATCGCCGGTCCCGGCCCCCTGCACTTCGAGGCGGCCTGCCAGCCGCACCCCCTTTGTGAGATGGAGCACCACTTCCTGTGGTCCGGGCTGGAGATCCACCTCGTCGACGCCGCGGTACTGGTCGTCACCCTGCAGCATGGTGATCGCAGTGTAACGGCCGGGAGCGAGCCCCGCCAATGCAAACTTCTGGTCATTGCTGAAGGCAGTTTTGATGGCGGGCATGCCTCCGCCTTCGTCCTGCGGCACAAAATTCACCAGAATGCCGCCGGTTGCGTTTGCGCCGTCGGGCAGTTCAATGTGGCCACTCACGCCGGCGGCGGCGGTTGTGGTCATCTGCAGCACGATGTCCCGCACATCGGCCCCCGCCTTCACTTCCACGGGCCGGGCCTCCTGAATCCGCGCGGCCTTCGGATACCAGGCCCTTCCGAATACCATGTCGGGCACGGGTTCTCCGAGCGTGACCTGGGAACGTGTCTCCACCGCCTGTGCGAATTGTACGGTAGCAGACAGAAAATAACGCCCCGGTGCGATGCCATGAATACGGAACTCGCCGCGGTCATTCGACAGGGCGGCATTGCGGTAAGCCGACGTCTTGCGGCCGCGGGCCCACGTGGATACCAGAAGCTGTACGGCGACGCGGGGCAGCGGGTCGCCATTCTGGTCCAGCACGACCCCGGAGATGGCGCCAAGCGGCCGCATCCGCAGTTCGATGCCCTGCCGGACCTCGCCGGCGCCCAGTGTGAGTATGGCGGGATAGCGATCCGGGGTGGGCGCGCCAAAGGCAACGTTCTGATAGCGGAATTCGCCAGCGTACAGGTAATAACGGCCCGGCGGCACGGCGTTGAACTGGAAGACTCCGTTCGCATCCGTGTAAACGGCCGCCTCCATCGGTTTTGCGCCGGTGGTGGACAAAGTGACCAGGGCCATGTGGACCGGCTTGCCGGTGGAGTCGTTCACCACCACACCGCCGACGGAAGCATCGCTGGCGCCGGCGGCAGGAAGGACCCCGCCCAGGAGCACCGCAGGGAGAAACATCAGGCAGACCGGAAGAATGCGCCTCGAAAAACGCAGCACCTTACCATTTTGCTACGGATGAGGTTTCTGTTTTCTGAATCTCTGAATTGTCCAGGCCAGCCGTGCATTGCCGTCACCGCCGCTGTACGATGAGAATCGATCCAGGAAAGCGAACACTCATGAATACGGAATTGGAAAACCTCGAACCCAGGTCCTTGTGGAAGCACTTTGCGGCCCTCTCCGCCATACCCCGCGCGTCCGGCAACGAGGCGGCGGCACGGAATTATGTCCTGGCTCAGGCCGCCCGCCTGGGCCTGGAGGCAATCCAGGACGCTGCCGGCAACGTCGTGATTCGCAAACCCGCCCGCCCAGGACGCGAGAGCGCCATCGGAGCCGTCCTGCAAGGCCACCTGGACATGGTCTGCGAGAAGAACGAAGGCACGGCCCACAACTTCGACACCGATCCCATTCGCTTCGTCCGCGATGGCGACTGGTTGAAAGCGGATGGCACGACGCTGGGCGCCGACAACGGCGTAGGCGTGGCCGCGGCTCTCGCCATGATGGACAGCGAGGACATTGCCCATGGCCCGTTGGAATTCGTCTTCACCATCGACGAGGAAAGCGGTCTCACCGGCGCATCGGAATTTTCCGGCGGCCTTCTCAAGTCCAAATACTTCCTGAATCTCGACGGCGAGGAGGAGGGCACGCTGTGCATCGGCTGCGCGGGGGGCATGGATACGCTAGCCCGGCGGAAAGTGGAACGCCGGCCCGCCGGCCCTGGCGTGGGCTGGCGTGTGCGGATCTCGGGTCTCGAAGGGGGGCACTCCGGCGTCGACATCCACAAAGGGCGGGGCAACGCCGTGCGTATCCTGGGGCGCGTTCTGCAACTTCTTCTGGACCGCCTGCCTGTCGCCGTTGCCACGATGGAGGGCGGAAGCAGGCGCAACGCAATCCCGCGGGAAGCGTCCGCAACGATGGTGCTCGACGGCGCGCGCGAACAGGAATTGAAATCGCTGCTGGCCTCTACGGAAGCACAGATCAGCGCGGAGCTCGGCACCTTCGATCCCGGCTTGCGGATTTCGCTCGAGAGTGTGGCGCGCCCGCCGCAGGTTCTGACCGATGAGGAGGCCCGTCTTGTCGCCGGACTGCTGGCCAGCCAGCACCATGGCGTGCTCGCGATGAGCCCGGACATTGCCGGGCTGGTGCAGACGTCCACCAACCTGGCCATGGTGTCCACGAAGGATGATGGCGTCGTGAACATCGAGACTAACCAGCGCAGCGCCATTGCGAGCAGCAAGCAGGACGCCGCGCGCATGGTGGCCACCGTCTTCGGGCTGGCGAAGTTTGAGGTGGAGCACGCTGTCGGCTATCCCGGCTGGAAACCGGAGCCGACAAGCGACATAGTGCGAACGGCCCGCGCGGTCCACCAGGAAGTGCTGGGTAAGGACCCTGGACTGGTCGCCATGCACGCCGGCCTCGAGTGCGGTGTGATCGGCGAGAAGTATCCGGGGATGCAGATGATCTCGTTTGGGCCGCAAATCGAGGCCCCGCACAGTCCCAGCGAACGGCTCAAGATCTCATCGGTGGCGCCGCTCTGGGCTTTGCTCAGGGGTGTGCTCGAGCGGCTCTAACGCGGCTCGCGCCGCGTGTCCGGCTCGGCTACGTGCAGCGTCACCTTGCCGGCAAAGGGATCGCTCAGCAGCGTCAGCGCGCCGTTCACTCGATCCACCGAGACTCCGCGCAGCAGGTTATCCGAGGGCAAACAAATCAGCCCCTCGGCGTTCTTTGCGCCGCTCGCGTAGACCACCAGATCGAGATCGGTCCAGTCCATCTGCATGGTGGATTGGGCCAGCTTGATGTGCGGGATCACCGCGCCGTCGTGCACCAGCATCACCACCGGGATGGTGCCGGCTTCGATGTTGTGCCAGCCGCTGGCGTAGACTTTGCCGGTCTGATAGTCGATCCATTGCCCGGGCGGCAGGTAGACGCTTCGGCCGGTGCTGCCCTCTTCCATCAGCGGCGCCACCAGGATCTCCGACCCGAACAGGTACTCGTTGTCGACCAGCCACGAGCCGGGATCGTCGGGGAACTCGACAAACAGCGCCCGCACCATGGGCAGGCCGCGCTCGCTGGAGTCCTTCGCCTGCGCGTAGACGTACGGCATCAGCTTGTACTTCAGCTCGTCGGCGCGGCGAAAGTCGTCCATGAAGGCGGCGCCAATCAGCCAGGGCTCCTTCGGAGGAATGCCGTGGCTGCGGCTGTGCGAGGTAAGCATGCCGAAGGGCATCCAGCGGCGGTAGAGTTCCGCGGGCGACGGCGCCGCGAAACCGCCGATGTCGTGGCTCCAGAAGGTGAACCCGCTGAGGCCCAGGGACAGCCCACCGCGCAGCGTCGCGGCCATGCCGATGTCCATGGCGGCAGCGTCGCCACCCCAGTGCAGCGGATAGCGCTGGCTGCCCGCCCACGCGCTCCGCGCCCACATAATGTGCTCGCCGGTGACCTGGTACGTAATGTCCGCCACCGCCTTGTTGTAGCGGAGCGGGTACAGGTTGTGCTCGTAGAAGCCGCTCCGGCCGGAAGCGTAGATCCCGGTCTGCGGAGCCGATTCGCCGAAGTCCACCTTGATCGCGCCGACGCCCATCTTCAACAGGCCGGCGAGGTTGTCCTGGTACCACTTCACGGTGGCCGGGTTGGAGAAGTCGAGCACGGCGTCCTCATACGGCAATCCGCCATGGCCGTCCTTGACGTACAGCCCTTTTTCGATGATTTCCGGGAAAAGCCGGTTTTTCGGCACGAAATAGGGGAGTTGCCAGAGCGAAATGTGCAGGCCCTGCTGCTTCAGGTCCGCGATCATCTTCGCCGGGTCCCGGAAGCGCGTGGTGGAGAACTTGTAGTCGCAGCGCCAGTCGTTCTCGAACCAGCCGGTGTCTATGTGGATCACGTCGGCCGGCAGGCGGTTTTCGCGCAGCTTCGCGGCGACGCCGCGCACTTCGTCCTCGGAGAAGTAGCTGATGCGGCTCATCCACAATCCGAAGGACCACAGCGGCGGCATGGCGGCCTTGCCGGTAAGATTCGTGTACTCGTCCAGCACCTCTTTGGGTGAGCCGAGGAACACGAACAGGTCCAGGTCGTCGTCGCCCAGCATCAGCGCGTTGGTGCCCTGGTAGGTGGCGCCGAAATCGAAGGTGGCCGGGGCGGAGGTGTGGGCGAACATCCCGTAGCCGCGGCTGCTCAGGAAGAACGGGACGGGCTTGTACTCGTAGTACGTTTCCGGACCCTGCCCGTCGTGGACCCAGAGAGCCACCTTCTGGCCGCGCTTGTCGAGCCGCGTGAACGACTCGCCGCAGCCGAACAGCTTCTCGTCGGCGGCAAGCGAGAACACCGCGGCGACGCTGCGCGAATAGTCCGACTGCCGCCGGATGAACGAGAACGGCAGTACCGGCACCTGGGTCTTGTGGTTATCCGATTCGTGGTTGGTTCGGGTGAGCAGGCGGCCCCGGGCATCGCGAAACTCGATGTGCCACGGCTTCTCCGTGATGCTCACCGAGCCGGCCACGCTGCTATAACGGTAGCCGCCGTCGATCCTCGTCATCTTCCACGAGTCGTCGTGCGGCGGCTCGCCCACCAGCATCAGTTCCTCGTCCCGCGACTTTGGCTGGAGGCCGGTGCGCATGCGGATGCGCACGGTCCGCGGCGACACGAACTGAATGGAGAAGGGAAGGGTGGGGTTCACCGGGTACTCGACCTCCGGGAAGGTGAGTCCGCCGAAGGGCCGCAGCACTCCCTCCACCGTGTTGAAGGCGATCCGGGGATAGAGATGGTTGCGCTGCCACGTGATGTTGCCGGTACCGGTTTTCGGGTCGAAGCCGGAGAGAGCGTCGGCGAGGAAGTAGGTGTTGGTGAAATCGTGAAAATCGCCGCTAACGTCCACGGTATCGCTCAACAGCGTCGGCGGCTGATTGGCGGAACCGGCATGCGCGAGGGGCGTCGTCAACAACAGAAAGAGGCCGAGACACAGGCACAGCAGGATGCGGTTGGAAAGCATGAAGAAGAATCCTCTGGCTGACCCTTACTATATCTGCCGCTCGCGCTCAAGACAAACGTTGTTCCACGTTTGCACCCGAACAGCGGTGGTCATCAACCGCCGCGCAGGATTCCATCCTGACCCACATTCTCCTGAGCCGCGCGCGTCGGGAAGCGGGGTTCCGTGGGGGAAGTACGATAATTAAGTCTTGAACGAATCGCGTATCCACGAACTGCTTGCCGCTCTTGACGAACGCATCCTGGTGATGGATGGCGCCATGGGCACCATGATCCAGCAGCGCAACCTCACCGCCGCGGATTTTGGGGGCGCGCAATATGAAGGCTGCAATGAGGTGCTCGCGCTCACGCGTCCGGACGTGATCCGGGACATTCACCGCGCCTATTTCGAGGCGGGCGCGGACATTGTCGAGACCGACAGCTTCCAGGGTTCGCCCGTGGTGCTGGCCGAGTACGGGCTGGCCGAACGGGCGCACGAGATCAACGTCGCCGCCGCCCGGGTCGCGCGCGAGACGGCGGCTGAGTTCGAGCGTCCCGGCAGGCCGCGGTTCGTGGCCGGCTCGCTTGGCCCCACCACGAAATCGCTCAGCCTGCGCGGCGATGTCACCTTCGAGCAACTGAGGGCCAGCTACTACGTGCAGGCGAAGGGTCTGGTGGAAGGCGGCGTGGACCTGCTCGTCCTCGAAACCTGTTTTGACACGCGCAACGTCAAGGCCGGAATTCTGGCGGTCCGGCAATTGCGCCAGGAGCTGGGAGCGCGGATTCCGCTCATCGTTTCCGTAACCATCGAGCGCTGGGGGGCCATGCTGGCGGGCCAGCCGGTGGACGCGCTGTACACATCGGTGATCCACGGCGATCTGCTGGCCATCGGTCTGAATTGCGCCACCGGTCCGGATCTGATGACGGACCACATCCGCACGCTGCACGAGATGGCTTCCACGCACATCTCCTGTTATCCGAACGCGGGCCTGCCCAACGAAGAGGACAAGTATCTGGAGACGCCGGATTCGCTCGCCGCGCAGCTTGCGAAGTTCGTCGAGCATGGGTGGTTGAACATTGTGGGCGGCTGTTGCGGCACCACGCCCGCGCACATTCGCGCCATCGCACAGATGGTGGATGGCCGTCCGCCGCGCCGCGTGAAGGCTCCCGACCACCGCGCGCGCTACGCCGGCGTCGAGCTGGTGGAGGCCGAAGAGAGCAACCGCCCGCTCATCGTGGGCGAGCGCACCAACGTCATCGGCTCGCGGCTGTTCAAGAATCTGGTGGCCGAAGAAAAATGGGAAGAGGCCAGCGAGATCGCCCGCTGGCAGGTGAAGAACGGCGCGCATATTGTCGACGTTTGTCTGCAGACCAGCGACCGCGATGAGCTGAACGACGTCGCGCCCTTCTACGACAAACTGATGCCGAAGATCCGCGTGCCGGTGATGATCGACACCACCGACCCATCCGCGGTGGAGCTGGCGTTGAGCTTCTGTCAGGGCAAGTCCATCATCAACTCCATCAACCTCGAAGACGGCGAAGAGAAGTTCGAGCGAGTGTGCCCCATCGCGCGGCAATACGGCGCGGCGCTGGTGGTGGGCACCATCGACGAGGACAAGCTGCAGGCGCAGGCGTTCACGCGGGAGCGCAAACTGGCGGTGGCCCAACGCTCGGTGCAACTTCTCACCGGGAAGTACGGCATCGCTCCAGAGGACATCATCATCGATCCGCTGGTGTTCCCCTGCGCCACCGGCGACGAGAACTACGTTGGCGGCGCGGTGGAGACCATCGACACCATTCGCCTGGTGAAAGAGAACATTCCCTGGGTCAAGACCATTCTGGGTGTCTCGAACATCTCGTTCGGGCTGCCGCCGGCCGCGCGCGAGGTGGTGAATTCGGTCTTCCTCTACTACGCGACGCGAGCCGGACTGGATCTGGCCATCGTCAACGCCCAGAAGCTGGAGCGGTTTGCCGCCATTCCGGTGGAAGAGCGCCGCCTGGCCGAGAGCCTGCTGTTCAACACGCCACCGGCGGACGTGCCCGCGGATTATCCCGACGCCGAACTGCTCAAGACCGCCCCCGACGACTGGCGCGCGCAAACGCGCGAACAAAAGATCGCCATCAACCAGTTCCACATCGCGGCCATCGCCGAGCATTTCCGTAAAGCCACGAAGAAGGTGAAGGCGCAAAGGGACGAGTTGCCGCTCGACCAGCGGCTGGCCGGTTACATCATCGAAGGCACGAAAGACGGCCTGGTCGCGGACCTCGACCGCAAGCGCGCCGAGGGGGCCGCGCCACTGGACATCATTAACGGTCCGCTGATGACCGGCATGGCCGAGGTGGGCCGCCTGTTCAACAACAACGAGCTGATTGTGGCCGAGGTGCTGCAATCGGCCGAGGCCATGAAGGCCGCGGTGAACCACCTGCAACAGTTCATGGAAAAGGCCGACACCGCCGCGCGCGGCAAAATCGTGCTGGCCACCGTGAAGGGCGACGTGCACGACATCGGCAAGAACCTGGTGGACATTATCCTCAGTAATAACGGCTATGAGGTGATTAATCTTGGCATTAAGGTGCCGCCGGATCAGTTAATCGAAGCCTGGCGCCAGCACAAACCGGATGCCATCGGGCTCTCCGGCCTGTTGGTGAAGAGCGCCCACCAGATGGTCACCACGGCCTCCGATTTTCACGACAACGGCGTGTCGGTCCCGCTGCTGGTGGGCGGCGCGGCGCTGTCGGACCGCTTCACGCGTACGCGAATTGCGCCAGCCTACAGCTCTCCGACGTTCTATGCGAAGGACGCGATGACCGGGTTGACCCTGATGAACCAGATCATGGACCCGGCCACGCGCGACGCCGCGCTGCACGCGCATACGTTCACCGAGGCGGCTCCGGAAACGGCGCCGGCATTCGAACCGGTGGCGCCTGCCATGCTGGGGCGCAGTCCGAAAGTGCGCGCCGATATTCCAATTCCGGCCGCTCCATATCTCGACCGGCGTGTACGCGACGTGCCCAACCTGGCTGAGCTGTGGAGCTACATCAATCCGTACATGCTGTACGGGAGGCATCTCGGCTTCAAGGGCAACTTCGAAAAGCTGGTGGCCGAGCGCGACCCGAAAGCGCTGAAGCTCTATCACGACGTGGAAGCGGTGAAGGCCCGCGCGGTGCAGTTCATGAAGGTGAAGGCCGTCTGGCAGTTCTTCGAAGCCGAGCGCGACGGCAATGTCATCCACTTGTTTGCGCCGGGCGCCCGCGAGCCCTTACACACGTTCACATTCGGACGGCAGGCGAAGGCCGATGGGCTCTGTCTCAGCGACTACATCCTCGACGCCGACGAGGGCCGGCGCGATCATCTCTGCCTGTTCGTAGTGACCGCGGGCACGCGTGTGCGCGAGGAATCTGAGGAGGCGAAGCAGGCCGGCGAGTTCTTCAAATCGCACGCGCTGCAGGCCCTCGGCATCGAGACCGCGGAAGCCTGCGCCGAGTGGCTGCATCGCCGCATTCGCGAGGATTGGGGCGTCCCCGATCCGCCCACCCTGACCATGCACGAACGGTTCACTTCGAAGTACCGTGGCAAACGATACAGCTTCGGCTATCCGGCGTGCCCGAACCTGGACGATCAGCGTGGCCTCTGGACGCTGCTTCGCCCGGAGGAGATCGGCGTGGAGCTAACCGAAGGCATGATGATGGAGCCCGAGGCCAGCGTCAGCGCGCTGGTTTTCCACCATCCCGATTGCGCCTACTTCACGGCGACCGACGTGAGCGAGCAGGCAGGGGCGGCGTAGCTCTCCGCTACTCCTCCTGCGGCCGGTTCAGGCGCTCGCGCAACCGCAGGTCAACGTGCGAGTAGAATCGCGCTCGCTCGAACTGGTGCGTGGCGATTGCGTGCTCCATGCGCCGCAGGTTCGCTTCGTGGCGAGGCGTTGCGGCAAGGCTGGTCTGGATCAACACCTGGATTCGGTTGTCAGGATTCACTGGCCTGGTACTGGCGGTGGGTCCCATGCTGGGGCGCTTCCACCGAGCCACTTAGGGTATAAAGCGCATTGGTCCGCGGACCGCTTCCGGTTAACCTGGCATTGTACCGACTGAACCACCAGGAGAACGACCGATGAAGAAGATGCGCAACCTGCTGCTTGTGGCCCGCGTGTGGAAAGACACCCGTGGTCAGGACCTCATTGAATATGCTCTGATGGCCGGCTTCGTCGCCGTTGCTGCTGGCGCGATCATGCCCAACGTGGCGACCAGCATCAGCACCATCTTCAGCAAGATTGGCAGCGTGATGACCGCCGCCTCTAACCAGGGCAGCTAAACCGCTACGAACCGCGCCAGTACCGGAGGGGGCCGGGCACTCCAGGCACTCCGAGTCTGTGCCATTTGAACTCTCCCGACTGCGGGCAGCGTCTCGGCGCTGCCCCTCGTCTTTTGGGGCCTGCCTGATTTCCCCCGTCGTTTTGCCCCGACGCTTTGCCCCCGTCAATTTCGATAGACTCGTCGTGACACAACAACATGTCCGTACGTGGGGAGAGATGTGCGACGCCGGTGCTGTCCACCACCAGGTCGGTCTTCCAGCCTGCCAGCGCTCTCGACTACATCCCCGGACCGCAACTGGAGCAGCTCCAGCTAAATCGTCTGCGCTCGGTAGTGGGGCGCGTCTGGGAGCGCGTACCGCTGTTCCGCTCGCGTCTGGACGAGCGCGGCATCGTCCCCGAAGACATCCGCACGCTCGGCGACGTGGGCTGCCTGCCTTTTACGGTGAAGACGGATCTGCGCGATACCTATCCGTTCGGCCTCTTCGCCAGCCCCATGCGCGACGTCGTGCGCCTGCATGCTTCCAGCGGCACCACCGGCAAGCCCATTGTGGTGGCCTACACCAGCGCCGATCTCGACGTGTGGTCGGAAGTGATGGAGCGCGCCTTCGCCACCTGCGGCCTGCACGAGAGCGACATCATCCAGAACGCCTATGGCTACGGGCTGTTCACGGGCGGCCTGGGCGCGCACTACGGGGCCGAGCGGCTGGGCGCCACCGTGATTCCCATTTCCGGTGGCAACACAGACCGCCAGATCATGGTGATGCGCGACTTCGGCGTGACCGCCATTTGCTGCACTCCGTCGTATTTTCTGCACATGGTGGACCGCGCCGCCGAACTGGGCGTGGACCTGCGCGAGCTGCCCCTGCGCGCCGGCGTGTTTGGCGCCGAGCCCTGGACCGAAGCGATGCGGGTGCGTATTGAAGCCATGGCCGGCATCAAGGCGTACGACATCTACGGGCTGTCGGAAATCATCGGACCGGGCGTCGCCATGGAATGCGAATGCCAGGACGGCCTGCACATTTTCGAAGATCACTTCTATCCGGAGATCATCCACCCGGACACCGGCGAGCTGATGCCGCCGGGCGTCGAAGGCGAACTGGTGCTGACCACGCTGAGCAAGCAGGCCATGCCGGTGATTCGCTACCGCACGCGCGACATCACCGCTCTGTTGCCCGATCCGTGTCCCTGCGGCCGCACGTTGCGGCGCATGCGGCGCATCTCCCGGCGCAGCGACGACATGCTGATCATTCGCGGCGTGAACGTCTTCCCCTCGCAGATCGAATCGGTTCTGCTGGAGATGGAGCACACCATGCCGCACTACCAGATCATCCTGACGCGGGAGCACGGGTTGGACCAGATGGAAGTGCAGGTGGAAGTAACGGCGCGGATGTTCAGCGACACGGTGGGCGCTCTCGAAACGCTGCACGACCGGCTGGCCGATGCCATGGAGCACGTGCTGCAGGTGCGCACGCACATCACCCTGGTGGAGCCACACACCATTCCGCGCAGTGAAGGAAAATCTCGTCGAGTCATCGATCGGCGGTCATCATGAAAGTCACCCAGCTCTCCATATTTGCCGAGAACAAGCCGGGCCACATCCTGGCGCCATGCAGGCTGCTGGCGGACAACGGTGTGGACATCCGGGCGCTCTCGCTGGCCGACACGCAACGCTTCGGAATTCTCCGCCTGATCGTTTCCGGCTGGCAGGCGGCCGCGAACCTGCTCGAAGAGGCCGGCTTTCTGGTGCGCGCCACCGAAGTGGTGGCCGTCGTGGTGCCCGATCACCCGGGCGGTCTGGTGCGGGTGTTGTCCACCTTCGAGGGCACACCCATTAACATTGAATATATGTACGCTTTCCCGTTCGCGCGTGAAGAGCGCGCCGTGCTGATTTTCCGCTTCGACGATCCCGACGCGGCCATGGAGCGCCTGCGCGAGGCGGGCATCGCGATGGCGGAGCGTGAAGAGTTATTCGGCGCGGAAGCGGCGCGGTAATGCCCATCGCCAATACCATCTCCGAGCAACTGGAGCGCGCCTCCTGGATACGGCGCATGTTCGAGGAGGGCGCGAAGCTGAAGCGCGAGCGCGGGGCCGAGAACGTATTCGATTTCACGCTGGGCAACCCCGACGTGGAGCCCCCGCCGGAAGTGCTGGAGACGCTGCGGCGCGTGGTGGCCGCCAACCGGCCCGGCTCGCACGGCTACATGCCGAACGCGGGCTACGCGCCGGTGCGCGAGGTGATCGCAGCGAAGCTGCGCCGGGAAACGGGCCTCGATTTCACCGCCGAAGACGTCTTTATGACCGTGGGTTCGGCCGGCGCCTGCAACGTGATCCTGAAATCGATTCTCGATCCCGGCGACGAGGTGATCGTACTGACGCCGCGCTTCTCCGAATACCCGTTCTACGTGACCAACCACGCCGGGTGCATGGTTTGCGTAGAAACCGACGAGTCGTTTCTTCCCGACGCGGAGCGTATCGCCGCCGCCCTCACACCGCGCACCCGCGCCATCATTCTGAACACCCCCAACAACCCCACCGGCCGCGTGTACAACGAAGGCGTCCTGCGCGATATCGACGCCGTCCTCACGCGCGCCGGCCATCCCATCACCGTGATCAGCGACGAGCCATACAAGGCACTGGTGTACGACGGGCGGCGCCAGCCGGAGGTCGCATCGTTCATCGCTCCCACCGCCATCTGCAATTCCTGGTCGAAGTCCCAGGGTATTTCCGGCGAGCGCATCGGCTATCTTGCGCTCTCGCCCCGGTTGCCCGATCTGCCCGACCTGCGCCGCGCCTGCACCTTCACCAACCGCATCCTCGGTTTCATCAATGCGCCGGCCATCTGGCAATGGGTGATGGCGGAGGCCGCCGACGCCACCGTGGATGTCGCCGGCTATCAGCGCAAGCGCGACCTGCTCTGCGACGCGCTTGCGGCCATCGGTTACGAAGTGACGCGACCCGAAGGGACCTTCTACGTCTTCCTGAAGACGCCCATCCCCGATGACATCGCGTTCGTGCGGCTGCTGACCGCCGAGGGCGTACTCGGAGTGCCTGGCACGGGTTTCGGACGCAGCGGCTACATGCGTCTTTCCCTCACTATTCCGACGGAGCAGATCGAGCGTTCCATCGCCGGCTTTGCGCGCGCGTTTCGCCTGCTACGATAGAGCATTCATGCCCATTTATCAGGTAGTCGTACTCGCCATTATCCAGGGCTTTACCGAGTTTCTTCCGATCAGTTCCACCGCGCACCTCGCGCTGGCGCACTGGCTGTTCGGATGGGACTTCCACGCGGCCACGAAAGAGATCGCACAGCAGTACGATTTCTCCTTCGACGTCGCGCTGCACGCGGGCACGCTGCTCGCCGTCATCCTGTACTTCTTCCGCGACTGGCTGCAGATCATCGCTCAGGCTTTCGGCATCGGTTTTGGGCACGACCGGCAACTGGCCCACAACCGCGGCATGCTATGGCTCCTGATTGCCGGCACCATTCCCGTGGGCCTCGCCGGCTTGTTGTTTGGCAAGCATGCCGAGGGTGACTGGCGAAATCCGTGGGTCATCGCGTCGACGCTCATCGTCGTCGGCGTGCTCATGTGGATCGCCGATGGGGTGGGTGCGCGGAACAAGGACCTCGCGTCCATGGGGCCGGGCGATGCCGGGATGATCGGTCTGGCTCAGGCGTTCGCGATTGTGCCCGGCGTGTCCCGCAGCGGCATCACCATCACGGCCGGTCTGTTTCGCAACATGGACCGTGAGGCTGCGGCGCGGTTCTCCTTTCTGCTCTCGACGCCGGCCATCGGCGCCGCCGCCGCGAAAGCGTACTGGGATCTGCACAAGCATTACGGCGGCATCCCGTTGGACATGCGCGTGCCCTGCATTGTAGGCGCGCTGGTGAGCGCGATCGTAGGCATGTTCGTCATCGCCTTTTTGCTGGAATACCTGCGCCACCATTCGCTGCGCGTATTCGCGTGGTACCGGATCGTCCTGGGCGTGCTGGTGATTGCGCTGACGCTTGCGGGCGTGAGCAAGGGGTAGTGCTCTCCCCTCTCACGGCAGGCGCGCGTTCGCAACCTGAAACGACCGGAGCACATACGCGCGTGGTTCGTACCGCAGGAAGATGAACCCCGCGTAGTTCCCCGCGCTCATCGTGGATAGCGGGCTCATCCCAAACTCCGCCGGAAGCGGCGAATCCCACATCGACAGCAGACGGCCCGAACTTCGCGGGCGTGGGAAAGAGTTCCAGAAATAGACAGAGTTCCAGATATTGTCGGTGGCGCTGAACGGCGGATGGAACGGCGCGAGACACTTGACGAACTGCCCGAACTGAGGCCGGGGCTTCCAAACAGTGCACACGCCGCCACCAGGCACCGCTGTCGTTCGGTTCTCCGGAAGGCCAAATCCGCGCCGCGCATTCAGCATCACGTAGACGCTTCCGCGGATCTTTACCGGACCCGAACGGGCGCGCTGATAGAAGCTGCGATCCATCACCACACGCTGCCACCAGTTGAATGTGCGATCCTGCGCCGGGTCCTTCTGGAAGACGTCAGCCTCGGAGGAGATCACGTGGGTCCAACCGGTTGACCAGCGCGCTCCGCTCCGGTCCTCGAACGTCATCTCGATAATCTGTGGTGCGGCGGTCTCGCCGGCGGGAATGTGGATGACGCGAAATCCAACCGCAAGCGCCACGCCCTCGTGAGTCTCGGCCCAGGAGTCGGGAGTTACATCGCCAGCGTTCAGTGTCACCGTCGTCGATTCGGCGCCACGCTCGCCAAACATGCGCGATTGAACCGCCGTACCGAGTCGCCAGCTCAGGCTGGACTGGGTGAGATCCAGCAGAAGGAACAGGGCGATGCCCGCGCCAACGGCTACCCATCTTCTTCGCGTGGCCCACTGCAGCAGCAAAATGAGCAGTGCTGGCGCGACGAGCAACAGGCTGCTGGCCAGGCCGCCGGCCCACGCGAGTCCTTTGGACTGGTACACCTGGTGGATGCTTGATTGGACCCCGCCGATGACCAACGTGAGAACGATGAAGCAAGCGAGGGTGCCGAGAATGGTCAGCGCGAACTGTACGAGTGTGCGCGTGAGGGACGCCAAAGCAAGCGGCGGCAGGATCAGAGTGGCCACGAGAACAAGCTGCATCCAGAAGAAGTTCGGAAGATACGCGAGCGGCTGAAACCCCGCCGCGGCGAGGATGACGAAGCCGGCCAGCAGCAGCGGGACGTTCATGAACAGCACGACAAAGAGCGCTTTGGCCGCGAACAGCCTCCCGCGCGAATACGGCCGGGTGACCCAGAACTGGCGATCACCGATCAGGGACTCTTCGTGGATCAGAAGCGAGATGACGTACCACCAGGCGATCGGCAGAACCGCGCCCGCCAGGCGCAGGTAGTCGGACAGCGCGCCGGCCGTGTAGACGTCGTTGACGATTTGCGACCACGCGAATGCGATCGTGAGCGCCACCAGCACGCAGATCTCGTACGCGAACCGCCGGCTATCTTTGCGCAGAATGTGAAGGGCCTGTCTCATGGCTGTGGCTCCGGAGGGAGGTGGGCCGTTATCTTGAGATCTCGGCGGACCCACGCGCGCGGGTCCTCGCGGACGAAGGAGATGGTGGAGCCGACGGCGCATCGAAAGCGGTCGGTGAATACGGGGCTGAGCGCGAATTCCGCCGGCCAAGGCGACTGCCAGCGTGAGAGCAACTCCTCGGGACCGCTCTGGTCGACAGCGCCGATGGGGCGATAAACGATTCCGTTTGGGCTAACCACCCGTTCATACGCGCTGCGGAATGGCGAGCTGCAGAAGATCGCATACGTCTTGTCGACGGTGGAGATTTCACAGTACCCGCCGCCGGGAAGGTGCGTAGCGTGGCCGGGCGTCAACGCGAACGTCGTTCGACTTTGCAGACCCACGTAGAGCGAGGCGCGCAAGGTCACCGTGGCGCCGGCGATGCGCCGGTAGAAGTCACGCTTGAGGAGGGTGTTGTCCCAGTACCCCGCGGTGGGCCCAACTGCAGGGGGGAAGAGGTTGTTGTACCCGGTCCAGCCCGAGGACCAGCGCACGCCCGAGGGAGCTCCGATGTTCAGATTGATCATGTCCGGCTGGGCGATCTCGCCTGCGGGAACATTTGTGACCGTGAGTGGAAGGCCGAACAGCACGACCGGCCTGGCTATAGCTACCGTCTGCGTGATTGCGCGTGGCTCGCCAGGGGTTACCGAAACGGCGCGCGCCTCGGGCTCGCGGAACATCCAGGACTGCACCACGCAGCGGAGCGTCATGGGCAGGTACACGTACAGCGCGCCGGCGAGGACGAGCGTGCACAGGCCCGCGAATACGGAAGCACCGGTGCGGCGTCTCGAGTACTGCCAGCGGACCACCAGCGCGGCTCCGGCACAGATGACGACCAGGGCCGCCGCGTCGTTGGTCCACTGGGACGTGAAGATATCAATGCTCAGCATCCGTCCCGCGAGCCAGAAGTACAAGCACAGGATCACGCACAAAACGGAAAGCGCAATCCGAGCCAGACTGCGGGTGACCGTCGCCAGCGCGAAAGCCGGGACCAGCAGAACCACAGTCGCTGCGAACTGCATCCAGAGCAGTTTCGGGAAACCGGCCAGCGGCGGAAAGCCGGCCGCGCCGAGAATCACCATCTGCGCCAGCAGCAGCGGCACGTTGATGAACGCGAGCACAAAAAGCACTTTCGCGCAAAGAAGCTGCTTCCACGAATACGGACGCGTGATCCAGAATTGGCGGTCGCCGGCGAGCGCTTCCTCGTGGACGATCTGCGAAACCAGAAACCACCAGCCGATCACCAGCAGCACGTTGGTCAGATAGGCGAGGATCACGGCGCGCGAGAACTCTGGCACGCCGGGTGCATCGGCGGCAATGTGCGCCCACGCGAACGCGATGGTCAGCGCTCCTATGACGCCCAGCTCATGGCGGAAGCACTGGACGTCTTTCCGAAAGATGTGCAGGGCCTGAGTCATGGTCGTGCCGTCTTCGCCACTGTCACGAAAATCGATCGCAGGGGCATGGGCGTTGCCGAGACATTCCGCGCGCCCGGGAACCGCTCGCGGATCTCAGCCATGGTGCGCTCGGCATCGTAACGGCTCTCGGTGAACCGAATCACCGCGGCGGAGGACTCGGGCCGCAGCCAGGTGGCCGGCCAGTCCGCGGGCAGTGGAGGCGTGGCGTCGAACGTGATCTCCATCTCCCGGAAGCGATCCGACAAGGCGCTCAGTTCCTCGGAAAACTGAATGCGGCCGTTGTCGAGATAGGCGATATGGCTGGCAAACGTCTCGATGTCGGCCAGATCGTGCGAGGAGATGAACACCGTGGTGTTCTCGCTGCGTTCCAGCAGGCCCTCGATGAACTCGTCGCGCGCCAGCGGGTCTAGGCCAGTGAACGGTTCGTCCAGCACCACCACCTCCGGCCGGTACGCCAGCGAAGACGCGAGCGCGGCCTTCATGCGCATCCCCCGCGAAAGGTGTTTGAGCCTCCGGTCGCCGGGGAGGTTGAACTGGCGCACAAGCTGCGCCGCCAGCTCGCTGTCCCATGCCGGATAGAACGGCTTCAGGTATGCCAGGAAATAGTCGACGGTCATCCACTCGGGCAGCTCCTGGTTTTCCGAGACGTAGCCGATGCGCGTGAAATCGCGGCCGGCGAGGCGGCCCGATTCCATCCCCAGAATCTCCGCGCGCCCGGACGTGGGCCGCAGGATGTTCATGAGGATCTTGATGGTGGTAGTCTTCCCAGCCCCGTTCGGGCCAATCAGAGCGAAGACGGCGCCCTGCGGCACGGCGAGATCGATGCCCTTCAGCACGGGCGTCCAGCGGAATTTCTTGGTGAGTCCGGTGATGCGAATAGGGTCGGTCATTTCTTTCGAACTCCTTCGCCAGGTTCGAGCCTCGTCCAGTGGGCGGTCAACGCGTCGACAACGTCGTCTACCTTGAGGCCCAGTTTGCGCGCCGTCACAACGAGCCGTTCCAGGTCGTCGTCCAGCAACCGCGCGCGCTCGGCGGCTGTGGAGCGGGCTGGTGGTGCCACTACGGTGCCGGTGCCCGAACGGACCTCCAGCAGTCCTTCGTTGATCAGGTGCGTGATCACCTTGTGCGCGGTGTTGGGATTGATCTTGAGCGCTTTGCTCAGTGCGCGAACCGAGGGGAAAGGATCGCCGGGGCGCATCTGGCCGCAGATGACGGCCTTTCTGGCCGCGTAGACCACCTGTTCGTACAGCGCCACGCCGGGCTGAAACGACAGGCGGAACGGGATCACACGTGTACTATGACAGATAGTACAGCAGTCGTCAAGAGGGACACACGGCTGTCGCCGCTTGACCTCTTTTATGCCGCTCGCGGCGTCAGGTCGAGCGCGAGGGTTCCGCGGCAGGCCTCGCCGCTAACACAGATCCACAGCGGCCAGGCGAGTTCCGGGCCTTGCGGCTCCCAGTGGATTTCGTAGACCGCGCCATCCCGGAGGTTGCGCTCCTGCACGTCATACTGCAGCACGGGCACCCCGTGAGCGGTCAGGGCGAACGCGGTTGGCAACAGCCCCCGGAGCCCGGCCCCTGCGCGATCCTCGACGCGCACGGTGAGGATGGGAGCGCCGGGGATGGTCTGACGCAGGGCAATTACGTTGAGGCACTCGGCGTCCGCGTGCCGCTCTCGCGCAGCCTTCAGGCGGGCCAGCGCGCGGAAGACATTCCTGCGCACCAGCGGGTCTTTATCGGTCACCATTTGCCCGAGAAGAGAGACAAAACGCATGTCGCCGGTGCGGCCCATGATCCAGGCGCCGGTAGCGCGGCGGCGGGGATCCGCGGAAGTGCTCAGGGCCGCGGCCAGTCCGATACTCGCCGCGTCGCCCAGCCGGTACAGCCCCACGATGGCGTTTCCCGCCACCCGGTTGTCCGAATCTGCGATCGCGGCCAGAAAAACGGCGCGGGCGCCCTCCGTCGAAGCGTCCCAGAGCGATTCCACGGCATTGGCGCGGACCCGGGGATCGGGGTCGCCGAGCCGCTGGTCCACCCAGGCGTGGCTCTTGCGCACTCGTCCAATCACCAGCGCCGCCTTCGACCGTACATGGCGATTGGGATGGCGCAGCAGCGCCACGGCCACGGGAAGGATCTGCTGGCCTTCCTGCAACGCGCCGATCAACTCGATGAGCCGGGCCACCAGCGGGCTCAATCGGCTGTCGCCGGAACCAAAGGGCCCCTCGGGCAGTGCCCGGGCCAGCTTTATGCAGAACAGCGGATCAATCGCACTCAACTGCCGCGTGACCACCGCGGCCTGCTCGCCGGTCAACAGGGACGGGTCCGACAGCAGGGGCACGGCGCAGCCGCTTGCGGTCAGCAGCGTCAGCAGGTAGTTGAATCCCAGGGACCCGGAAGGCGCCCGCAGGAGCGGCAGGGCACTTTCGAGGAAGCTCTCCCAATTGCCATGGAACAGGGTTCGCATGGCCGTGCCGTAGGCCGCCGGATCGCTTTCGAAGCGTTTGACGAGGATCTCGAGAGAGTCCATTCGAGCTCCTTATCGGCCAGGCCCAACCTGTATCGAGTCCCCGTGCTCCCTTTACTTCCCTTACTCCTCTTACTCCCTTTATTCCCTTTGGTCACGGCTCAGTGGCATACCCTAGTACGTCGCTCGGAGTCCGTACGAAAGTTCTCTCAGTTAAGCGGTTTCACGCGTGGTAATTCGAAGCCGCCCCCTTTAGCATTGAGACTGGGAATCAGCCTCCATGCGTTGCCTGTATTGCGGGGCGAGACTGCCGCTCCTGCGAGAGCTACAAAATGGCGACTACTGCTCGGACGCCCACCGGGAAGCCTGGGAGCGCGCCCAGCACGAGTGTGCTTCCGTCGAGGACTCGAAGTCCGCGGGACTGGCGAGGCCTCATGTGCCCGCCTCGGGCAAGATTCGGTTGTATCCACTCCGTCATCTGATGGTCCTATCCGCGGGGCCGCGCATGGTACAAGCCGGCGGCGTTCCACTGCTCCGGCCCGAGGTCCGTTCCATCCGTTTCAAGGGCGAACCTGCGCCGTGGACCTTCGCCATTCCCCCGATGGTGGTGCCGGCATGCTCGACCTGGAGCCTGCGCAAGAGCGCCGGCAAAGTACTGATCCTGTCGTTGCTGGCGGCCTTTCTCTTCCTGCTGCGGTGGGGCATGCCGGATCTGAGCGCCTCCTCCCCCAACCTGGGCAGGACGTTCGACAGAAGCTGGGTGGACCTGCGGCAGACCGTCCTGCAACGAGCGGCGGTCGACCTGAACGACGATTTTCGCGGCGGTCTCGACGATTGGGAGACACGTCCTGGCGCGCCGGCCTGGGAATACGACGGGTCCGGATTCGCGCTGCCTCTCCATTTGGCGCTGTACCGGCCCAGCCTGGATCTGACCGACTACCGGATGGAGTTTCTCGGCCAGCTCGAAAAGAAGGGAATGGGATGGGTGGTGCGGGCGGCCGATCCCGACAACTATGAGGCGGTGCGGCTGGTGGTGACAAAGCCCGGACCGCTTCCGCTGGTGGACGTGGTCCACTACTCCGTCATTGGCGGCAGGCAGATGTACCGCGTGGTGAAGCCGCTGCCGCTGACCATCCGAACCGACATGATGTTCCGCGCCCGCATGGACGTGCGGGGAGACGATTTCACCCTAATCATCCAGGGGCAAATTGTCGATTTCTGGAGTGATGACCGGCTCAAGCGCGGCGGAGTCGGATTCTTCTGTCAGAAGGGCGAAGTGGCGCGGCTGCGCTGGGTGGAGGTTTCCCATCACTACGACATGCTGGGCCGGCTGTGCGCTTACCTGACGCCATACGGCATGAGCACCGCCAACGGGAGCTGGAGCAGATGAAAGAGAACGGAAACGGAAGAGCCACGGGGAAGAGCCGGGCCAATTCGGGGACGCTGGCGAAATCGGTTTCCCTGCATCTGGAAGGCAGGCGCAAAGAGGCGCTGGACGTCCTGACCGAAGGGATCGCCGCGGGTGAGTCCTCCGCCGAGGTACACGCGGCCGCGGCATTGATCCAGTACGAGCTGGGGCTTTTCGACGAGGCCGCGGCGAGCTACGAAAAGCTGCTGATGCTGGAACCGGGACATCCGAACGCGTACTTCAACGCAGCCATCTGCTATGAGCGGACCGGGCACTGGCGGGAAGCGGCGCCCCGGTTCCGCAAGGCCGCCGAGATCGACCCTTCCCGCCTGGATGCGCGGGTGGGAACCGGCATCTGTCTGTTGCACCTCGAGCAGACGGAGGCGGCGCTGGCCGAATTCGACGCGGTTCTGGCCATCGAGCCGGGCCACCCCACAGCCCTGTTCGGCAAGGGCGTCGCCGCGCAGAAGCTGGGCCGGCAGGACGAGGCCATTGCGGTATACCAGGCCGTTCTCGAGCGCAAGCCGGGTTCGGAGGAGTGCCTCGGCAATCTGATCGCTCTGTCGCTCGCGAGGAACGACTACGCCGCGGTGGAGGAATACTCGGAGCGTTTGCTGACGGCCAGCCCTTCGTCGCCGGCTGCGGTGGAAGGCCTGGCTGCCTGTGCCTTCGCCCGGGAAGATTACGAAGCGGCCGCCAGGTTCTCCGCGAAGCTGACCGAAGCGCTGCCCGACAAGTTCGAGAACTGGTTCAATCTGGGCGTGGCGCGCCAGAAGCTCGGGCTGCTGGCCGAAGCCGTGGTGGCGTACAGGGAGGCGGCGCGCATCCGTCCCGAGGCTCGCGAAGCCTGGGTAAACCTCGGTGTGGCCTGCCAGTCGCAGGGCGATCTTCGCGAGGCGCGGGCCGCATACGAATACGCACTGCAGATCTCGCCGGATCTGACGGACGTGCTTTTCAACCTGGCCTCCGTGGTGGAGCAGGAAGAGTCAAAGGACCAGGCCGAGCAGCTCTACACGCGGCTGCTGCAGAAGAACCCGGAGATGCCCGAAGCGTGGTTCCGGCTGGGCTGCCTGAAGCTCGAGAAGGCCGACTATCCGACCGCGGTGGACGCCTTCCAGAGCTGCGTCGACCGGAGAAACCACTGGCCCGAGGCGTGGGTCAATCTGGGACTGGCCTGCTGGAACGTGGGGGAGCTCGATCGCGCCACCGAGGCGTTCAAGCTGGTGCTCGAACAGGACCCCAATCCCGTGGATGCCCTCCGTGGGCTGGCCGCCATCGCCGTGGAGCGCGAGAACTACGACGATGCGCTCGACTATCAGGCCAAGCTGATCGAGGCGGGTGAACGCTCGGCCGAGCTCTTCTACAACACCGGGCTGCTGCTACAGAAGTCGGGCCAGGTGGACGACGCCATCCGGCTGTACAAGGAGGCGCTCGAGGAGAAGCCCGAGTTCGCCGAAGCGCTGCTCAATCTGGGACACGCCATGAAGGAGAAAGGCCAGCCGGACGAGGCCCGCGGCTACTGGAAGCGCGCGCTCGAAGTGAAACCGGAACTCGGCGACGGGTATTACGACCGGGCGGCCCGGTAAACTGCGGGCTCCCTCGTGGGGCAGCCAATCCTGGCTGCGGCCGCCTTTCAGGCGGCTCGGCACGCTTTCTTTCCGAGAAACTCGCCGCGGCTCAACAACAACATTGGGGAGTCATGGGCCACAGCACTGCACCCAATCCTGGCTGCCCCACCGCTGCGATAAGATGACGGGTGCCTTATGACACAGCTCTGTCTCTTCCTCGCGAGCGCCCTGGCGATGGCCGCGGCGCCTTCCATCACGGTGGAACCGGATTCCGCCGGCGTCGTGATGCACAGTCCGGGCGAGACGCTGCGTCTCTCCGTTTGCGGGCCCACGCTGATTCACGTAGTCGCCGGTCCTGGTGACGCCCACTCCGCTTCACCGGCTGAGCCCTGGATCGCTGCGCCCTGCAAGCCCGAGCATTTCGATTTCACGCGCGACGACAAGCAGGCGACGGTCACTACCGCCGGTCTGCGGGTCCTGCTGAGCCTCGAAGACGGCAGGCTCACTTTTCAGGATGCCGCCGGCAACACGCGGGCGATTGAATCGGACCGCGAGCCTCGCCGCTACGAACGCGCTCAGGTGAACGGCGAGAACCTTTACCGCGTGAGCGAGCGGTTTTTCGTCGACGCCCACCAGGGGTTGTACGGGCTCGGCCAGCACCAGAACGGCGTGTTCAACTATCGCGGTACGGTGGTGGAGCTGGCCCAGGCGAACACGGACGTCGCGGTGCCGCTGCTGATCTCGTCCAACGGGGCGGGCATCCTGTGGAACACGGCGTCGCGGTCCTGGTTCGACAACCGCTTCGCCACCGAGCTCAAGCTCACCGCCGACGCCGCCGATGCCATCGACTACTATTTCATCTACGGCCCCCAGATCGACTCGGTGATCCATCAGTACCGCGAACTCACCGGCCACGCGCCGTTGTTCGGCAAGTGGGCCTACGGGTTCTTCCAATCGAAAGACCGCTACAAGTCCGCGCAGGAGCTGCTGGATGTCGCCGGCAAGTACCGCGCCGAGCACGTGCCGCTGGACGTCATGGTGCAGGACTGGTTCTGGTGGAAGCATCAGGGCGATACCGCCTACACCGACGAGTACCTCAAGCCGCACCCCGATGTCCCCGGGGCGCTGCGGACGCTTCACGACGAGCACGTCCACGCCATCATTTCCGTCTGGGCCATGATGGACCCGAAGTCCGCTAACCTGCAGGAACTCGCGCGCAGGAATTTCATCATCCCCGGCACGTTCGATTACGACGCGACGAACCCGGCTGCCCGGGACGCGTACTGGAATCTGCTGGTCTCGCCGATTCTCGCGCAAGGGTGGGACGGTTTCTGGCTGGACAGTTCCGAGCCGGAGATTCTCAACGGCCGCAGCGACGGCGTGCTATTCGACAAGCCGCTCGCGATCGGCAACGGCGCACGCTACACCAACGTGTTTCCGCTCCTGCACACCGGCGGCATCTACGAACACTGGCGCCAGAGCGCGAACGAAAAGCGCGTGTTCATTCTCACGCGCTCGGCCTTCCTCGGCCAGCAGCGGAACGCGACCGTGGTCTGGTCCGGCGACGTCTACGGCACGTTCATGACCTTCGCCCGCCAGATTTCCGCCGGACTCAACTTCGCCCTCTCCGGCATTCCTTACTGGACCACCGATATCGCCGGCTACGGCTGGCCGTGGGAACGCGACACGCGCGACCCGACGTATCAGGAGCTGTACGCGCGCTGGTACGAGTTCGGCGTCTTCTGCCCCGTCTTCCGCACGCACGGCCACCGCGCCAACGACACCAACGAGGTTTTCTCTTACGGGCCGGTGACGCCCATCCTGATCCAGTACGACAAGCTGCGCTATCGGCTGCTGCCCTATATCTACTCGCTGGCGTGGCGCGTCACCAGCGAGGACTACACCATCCAGCGGCCGCTCATCATGGACTGGCGCGACGATCCGAAGGTGGCCGCCATCGGCGATCAGTTCATGTTCGGGCCGGCGATCCTGGTCAATCCCGTGACCGAGGAAGGCGCCACCAGCCGCTGGCTTTACCTGCCGCCGGCGAGTGCCTGGTACGATTTCTGGAGTGGAGACAAGCTGGCGGGAGGCCGGCGCATCGAGGCGCAGGCGCCACTGGATCGCATTCCGCTCTACGTGCGCGCGGGCGCCATTCTGCCACTGGGGTCGGAGGTGGACTACGCGGACCAGCAGACAAGCGCGCCGATCGAGCTGCGCATCTACCGCGGCGCCGATGGGAGCTTCACTCTCTACGAGGATCAGGGCGACACGTACGCTTACGAGAAAGGCGCGCACGCCATCATTCCCATTCGCTGGGACGACAAGTCCGGCACGCTGACCATCGCCGCGCGCCAGGGCGCGTACCCGGGCATGGTGAACGAGAGGACCTTCCGCGTGGTGGTGGTGGATGGGACGAAGGCCGGTGGGGCGGCGAAGGACGTGCGATACAGCGGGCGGGAAGTCAGCGTCAGCGTGAAGTAAGCAGAAAAAAGCCCGCGACCTCGCGGCCGCGGGCTCTCGCACAGACGAAACAAAGCGCCGAGATTAGTAATCCATGTCCGGGCCGCCGTGGCCGCCGCCCATGGGCTGAGACTGCTTCTTCTCCGGAATCTCGCACACCATGGCTTCGGTGGTCAGCATCAGCGCGGCGATCGACGACGCGTTCTGCAGCGCCGAGCGGGTCACCTTGGTGGGGTCGATGACGCCGGCCTTCACCATATCCTCATACTGCAGCGTGGCGGCGTTGAAGCCGAAGTTCGGGTTGGAGTTGTTGCGCACCTTCTCGATGACGATGGCGCCCTCGACGCCGGCGTTGCCGCTGATCTGGCGAACCGGCTCCTCGCAGGCGCGGCGAACGACCTCCACGCCGATCTGCTCGTCGCCTTCCAGCTTGAGGCCCTTGAGCGCGTCCGCGGCCCTCAGCAGAGCCACGCCACCGCCCGGAACAATGCCTTCCTCCACCGCAGCGCGGGTGGCGTGCAAAGCGTCCTCGACGCGGGCCTTCTTCTCCTTCATTTCGGTCTCGGTGGCCGCGCCCACCTTGATCACTGCGACGCCGCCGGCCAGCTTGGCCAGCCGCTCCTGCAGCTTCTCGCGGTCATAGTCGGAAGTGGTCTCCTCGATCTGCGCGCGGAGTTGCTTGATACGGCCCTGAATGGCCGATTCCTTGCCGGCGCCCTCGACGATGGTGGTGTTGTCCTTGTCCACCACGATGCGCTTGGCGCGCCCCAGGTCTTCCAGACGCACGCCTTCCAGCTTGATCCCGGTCTCTTCCATGATGGACTTGCCGCCGGTGAGCACGGCAATGTCGTCCAGCATGGCTTTGCGGCGATCGCCGAAGCCCGGAGCCTTCACCGCGCAGGCGTTCAGCGTGCCGCGCAGCTTGTTCACCACCAGCGTGGCCAGGGCCTCGCCCTCCACCTCTTCGGCGACGATCAGCAGCGGCTTGGCGGAACGCGCGATCTGTTCGAGCACGGGCAGAAGATCCTTCATGTTGCTGATCTTCTTTTCGTGGATCAGGATGTAAGCGTCCTCGAGCACGCACTCCATGCGGTCGGCATCGCTGATGAAGTAGGGCGAAAGGTAACCACGGTCGAACTGCATGCCTTCCACGGTCTGCAGCTCGGTGTTCATGGTCTTGGACTCTTCGACGGTGATGACGCCGTCCTTGCCCACCTTCTGCATCGCTTCGGCGATGGTGTTGCCGATGGTGGCATCGCCGTTGGCCGAGATGGTGCCCACCTGGGCGATCTTCTCGTTGTTCTCCACCGGCTGGGACAGCTTCTTCACTTCCTCCACCACCACTTCCACGGCGCGCTCGATGCCGCGCTTGAGGGCCATCGGGTTGGCGCCCGCGGCCACGCTCTTCACGCCTTCGCGGAAGATGGCCTGCGCCAGAATGGTGGCGGTGGTGGTGCCGTCGCCGGCGATGTCGCTGGTCTTGGACGCCACTTCACGCACCATCTGCGCGCCCATGTTCTCGAGCGGGTCTTTCAGCTCGATTTCCTTGGCCACGGTGACGCCGTCCTTGGTAATGGTGGGGCCGCCGAACTTCTTCTCGAGGACAACGTTGCGGCCCTTGGGGCCCAGCGTGACCTTCACGGCTTCGGCAAGCTGATTCACGCCGCGCAAAATTGCCTGGCGGGAGTTCTCGCTGTAGATGATTTGTTTTGCTGCCATGACACTCTCTCCTTAGTTACACTGCGGCTGCCTACGCAACCTTTGCTGTCTTCGTTGCGCCCTCGAGAATGCCCAGCACCTCGTCTTCGCGCATGATCAGCAACTCTTCGCCATCCAACTTGATGTCGCTGCCTGAGTACTTTCCGAACAGGATACGGTCACCCGGCTGCACGTCGAGCGCCACCACTTTGCCGTCGTCGAGGCGCTTGCCCTTCCCAACGGCCACCACCTCACCCTCCTGAGGCTTCTCTTTCGCGCTGTCCGGAATATACAGGCCGCCCTGCATGGTTTCCTTCTGCTCGATACGCCTTACCACGATGCGGTCATAGAGCGGTCGAATATTCATAACCCTGGACCTCCAAACGAATCTGAACTGGTAGTTTGTCTACGGTCGAGCCTCTGTGGCTACCGCGAAGCTCAGCCCAATTATTAGCACACCTCGGGGAGGAGTGACAAGCATGGTTCGTAAGTAGATGATAACACGGGATTACAAATCCAAGCTGCAACCAGACGGCTGCAAGGACGCACGGCGACAGCCGCGTTCCTGCGGTACCCAGGCACCCACGCGGCTGCCGCCGCTCGACCTGACGCCGCGAGCGGCATAAACTGGAAGTCGTGTCCCGTTGGTTCTCCTTTGTTCTGCTCGTCTGCCTCTGTTGCGCCGTTCGCGCCGAAACAGCCCCTCCCGCCCCCGCTACTGCGGCCGAACTGGGACTCCTGCTTGCACATAATGAACTCGACCCCGAAGCCTGCTATCGCGTCAACGACCTCAAGATCTCCCGCGAGGACGTCAGCGTCTATCTCACCTCCGGCTATCTGATCCTGGCAAAGAAAGTCAACGGAGTGCGGCCGGCCGCGCTGTTCAGCGCCGACGTGGACGCCGGAGACGCGGAAGTGGTGGTGATGCCGCCGAACCGGGGCGAGCGGCTTTCGCTGGCGTCGTTCACCGAATCGCCCAATCTGGACGAGCACTTTCGCGCCGGCCTGATGGTCTTCAGCGACAACACCGGCGCGGAACTGGAGAGGCAGGTGGAGCAGGACGCCCGCGAGCACGGCGGATATCGCCGCGATTCCAATGTTGCCAGCCAGCTCGCCGGCAAGTGGAACGAGACCCTGCGGACCCTCTCCGGCAACTTCACCGTGCGCATGGTGCAGGATATGCTCTCGCCGGGAACGCCTGGATTCTTCTTCCTGGCCACGGCCGGCACCAGGCTGGGCAGTTTCGACATCCTGTACGATCCGACAATCCCGGATCAGATCATCCTCGGCCAGGTGAGCGAGCGGAACCAGAAGACGTATTTCGACGTCTGGACGGCGTTCGCCGGGCGCGCTGCCCGGGCCAGCGCGAACAACTCGGCATGGGCGCCGCTCCGCGCCGAGGATTATCGCATCGAAGCGGACCTGGACGACACGCTCGGCATGCGCGCCGTGACCCGGGTGAAAGTGACCCCGGCCGACACGGCGGGGCGCGCCCTTCCATTCCTGATCTCCGCCCGCATGCGCGTGACCGAGGTGAGAATCGACGGCGTCGCGGCCGAGGTGTACCAGAAACCATCCCTGCACGCCGGCCCGGTCTGGGGTGGCAACGACGAAGTGTTTCTGGTGGTGCCGGCGGCTCCCCTGAAGGCGGGTCAGTCGTATGAATTCGAGTTCCATCACGAAGGCAACGTCATTACGGAGTCTGGCAAAGGGATGTACTTCGTGGGCGCGCGGGGAACCTGGTACCCGCACCCTCCCGTCGACCTCACGCGCTTCGATCTCACGTTCCATTTCCCCAAAGCTCTCGATCTCGTGGCCACCGGAGACGTGGTCGAGAAGCGCACGGGCGGCGATCGCCGCACGCTGCGGTTTCGCAGTGGCGAGCCCATCCGGTTCGCCGGCTTCAACCTGGGCAGGTATCAACGCAAGTGCATCTCCCGGGACGGTTTCCGCATCGAGGTGTGCGCCAACACACCGGACGAGGCGAACCCGGTGGGGATCACCGAGACCGCTCCGCGGATGGAGGCGATCGCCAATGAGGTGATCGCGGCGCTGCAGTTCATGACCTCGCAATACGGTCCTCCTCCGGTGCACTCGCTGACGGTGTCGCCCATCCCGACCACCTTCGGGCAGGGCTTTCCCGGCCTGATCTACCTTTCCACGCTGGCCTATCTCAATCCCGAGCAGCGGCCGAAGGAGGCGCGCGCCGACGAGTATACCGAGTTCTTCTTTTCCGAACTGATGGCCGCCCATGAAACCGCGCATCAGTGGTGGGGGAATCTGGTTTCGCCGGCGACCTCCCGCGACGACTGGCTCATGGAAGCCCTGGCCAACTACTCCGCCCTCATGTATCTGGAGAAGAAGAAGGGCCGGGACACTCTGGACAAGATCCTCGAAGACTACCGCAGGCACCTGATGGTGAAGGCGCCCGACGGACGCGAGGTGGAGTCCGCGGGTCCCGTCACGTGGGGCCTGCGGCTGTCCTCCTCGCAGTTTCCCGACGCCTGGCGGGTGATTACCTACGAGAAGGGCTCGTGGATTATTCACATGTTGCGCGTGCGCCTGGGGGACGAACGCTTCCGTGCGTTTCTGGCTGAGCTTTGCCGCCGCTACCGTTTTCAGGCACTGACTACGGACCAGTTCCGCAGGCTGGCCGCCCAGTACCTCCCGCCCGGTTCCAGGGACCCTGCGCTCGAGACGTTCTTCGACGCCTGGGTGTACGGAACGGGCATTCCAATTCTCCGTTTGAAATACGCGATCCGCGGGACCAGGGTCACCGGCACCGTGGAGCAGAGCGGCGTGCCGGACGATTTCAGCGCGCTCGCGCCGGTAGGAATCCGCACCGGGCCGCAAAAGACGGTTGTGGAGTGGGTGGAAACCGGCAGCGATCCAACCCAGTTCTCCCGCCTTCTGACGGAGAAACCGCTGGCCGTCGCGTTGCAGCCTGAGAACACTCTGGCCACAATACAAAGGTGAGACCACCCGCATCCGGGACCCCCATGCCCGAGTCCGCGCGCGAGCAGCCCTGGAGCGCCCTGCTGCCGGTCCTCGAGGTTCGCCGAAAAGTGTGGGCGCAGCTTGCCGAAGCGCTGGAAAAGTATACCGAGGAGGTAGCCAGCCGCCGGGTGACCCCGGAGCTCGCCGTGGAGCGCATGCGCGAGTCGCTCACGCGTTTCGACTTCGCCGCGCCCGTGGCGCCGGAAGATGCCATCGAGTTCGTAATCCAGGGCCTCTCCGAGTTCCAGACCCACACCCCGCACCCGCGCTACTTCGGCCTGTTCAACCCGGCGCCCACCACCATGGGCATCGCCGCCGACATGCTGGTGGCGGGCTTCAATCCGCAGTTGGCTGCATGGAGCCACAGTCCGCTGGCGGTGGAGATGGAGCGGCATACCATCCGCGCGCTGGGGGCCAGGTTCGGCTACCGTGCCGACGACACCGACGGCGCCTTCTGTTCCGGGGGCATGGAGGCGAACCACACCGCCGTGCTCACCGCGCTCACCCGGGCATTCCCGGAGTACCTCGACAACGGCGCCCAGGCAATCGCCGGCCAGCCGCTGCTCTATGTCTCGGCGGAGAGCCATCACTCCTTTTTGAAGGCGGCGCGCATGTGTGGTCTGGGCACCCACGCGGTCCGGCACATCGCGGTGGACCGCGGCCTGCGCATGAGGCCCGACGCCCTCGCGCAGGCCATTGACAACGACCGGTCCTCCGGCGCGCGGCCATTCCTGGTGGCGGCCACGGCCGGCACCACCAACGCCGGGGCCATCGACCCACTGCGCCATTGCGGCCACATCGCCCGCCGCTACGGCCTCTGGTTCCACGTGGATGCGGCGTGGGGCGGGGCGGCCGCTTTCGTCCCGGAGTCGCGTCCTTTGCTCGAAGGAATCGAAGACGCCGACTCCATCACCTTTGACGCCCACAAGTGGTTGAGCGTGCCCATGGGCGCGGGCATCTACCTGACCCGCCATCGCGACATCCTGGATTCCACCTTCCGCATTCAAACCGCGTACATGCCGCGCGAGGCGGCCGATCTCGACGTGGTGGACCCGCACCAGCACACCATGCAATGGTCGCGCCGGTTCATCGGGCTGAAGGTCTTCCTGTCGCTGGCCGTGGCTGGGGAACAGGGATACGCGAACGCGTTGCGCCACCAGACGGCCATGGGAGATCTGCTGCGCACCATGCTGGTGCGGGCCGGCTGGCGCATCGAGAACCAGTCGCCGCTGCCGGTAGTTTGTTTCACCGATCCGGGCGGCGCCGATCCGCACCAGATTGCCATGCGCGTGGTGGGTTCGGGCGAGGCCTGGATTTCCACCACGGTGCTGGCGGGATCGAACACGGTATTGCGGGCCTGCATCACCAACTACCGCACCACGCCGGAGGACATCTCGGCGCTGATTCGAACATTGGGACGGGCGCGCGTGAGCGCCTGAGCCCCGGGAGGTTCCGGATGGCAATACAACGAAAGCGGGTACCGCCGGGTCGCGGACTGGTGGCCGAGTCTGTCCCGGCGGTCGCGCCGGAGCAGGTGGAAGAGGCGCCGACGGGGCCGCGGGTGACGGTCGTCATCTCCGCCTACAACCAGGCGCCCGCGTTGCGCCGGTGTCTGAAAGCGCTGGAGGCTTCGGCCGAGCGGCAGTCCATTGAGATCATCGTCATGGACAATGGATCGCTCGATGACACGCCCGAGGTGGAGCAGGAATTCCCGGAAGTCACCTTCCTGCGCCTGCCGAAATATTTCGGCCGTACGAAAGCGTTGAACATCGCCTCGCGCACGGCCCACGCCGATTTGTTGTTCTATTTGTCGCCGGATGTCGAGGTGACCCCGTTTGCGGTAGCGAAGCTGACGGCGCGGCTGGAGGCCGAATCGGAAACCCTGGCCGCCGCGTGCCCGCTGGTGGTGGACGAAAACGGGAACCAGGCGCCGGTGTTCTTCCGTCTTCCCGACCGCGTGGCGCTGTACCGCGTGTGGGCCAGCGGAGCGGGCCTCGAGCCCGAGCCAGTGGACCCGGCCGCCGAAACCGCAACGGTGGAATATGCGCGCTTCGAGGCGTTCATGGTGACGAAGTATTTCGTGCGCGGCCTGAATTACCTGGACGAGCGCTTCGGCGAAAGCTGGGCCGACGCGGAGGTGTGCTGGCAAATCCAGCGTGGCGCAAAGAGGATTGTGGTGCTGCCCCAGGTAAAGGCGGTCCGACACGCTGCCGAAGAGGCCGCCGCCGATCGCCCGGCATCGGTGCGCGCGGTGCTGGCGTCGGACTGTGGCGTGGGCGCGGCGGCATTCGTCGCCAAGCATCACGGCTTTTTCGCCGGCATGTTCTTCCGCCTTCGGCTCATCCTCACGGCGCTGGGACGGACGCTGACATTCCGGGAGCCTGGCTACAACTTCTCGCTGTTCACCTCGCTGTTGAGCGGCCAGAAAGTGGACGGCACGCAGACGGTGGCGTTGTAGTCGGTGATGGCAACGTTTCCGAGCCGCGCGTGTCAGCAAGCGGTGTTCGGTTTTCTTCAGCAGCCGGTTAGACCGCCTTCCCCCTGGCTGCCTGGCCAAAATCCTCGCACCAGTCACCCTCCGGATCGCCCGGTCTCGATTCATTCCAGAGGCGAAGTTGATTGAGGTCCACGATGCTGGTCGCCCGGTCGCGCATTCTTCGGCATTAGTCGCCGAAGACCATGCGGCCCATCTGATCGCCCGGCCATCTGACTTCCTCGGGATCGGTAGCGGTGCGGAAGCGCTCGGCAAGATCGAAGAACTCCTGCTGCTTGCGCTTTTCGGCCTTCATGCCGTTCTCAATCAGTTCAACCAGCATCCTGTTGGCGCTCAGCCTGCGAGTCTTCGCCAGGCGGCGAACCTGTGCTGCGACATTGGATGGCAGGTTAACACTTTGCCGTACCGTCTTGTTTCCTGCTCGCATGACACCATTACGCACCAAAGTGGTGCGACTGCGCCCGGGAATGCTGGGCCGGCGTGTCGACAGTATGGAAGCCACCTTACGCCCGGGATCGATGAGACCTCCCGCATTCGATTTGTGACTCGATGAGCCAAGCTATTATGTCGTGCCAGCGTGGCGCCGGGGTTTTTCACTTGCGCAGAGGCCCCGTTGTGCATGGAAGTCTTGATTGAAAGCTTCACTGCCAGGTAGGTATCACCATTCCAACAACCTGCCTTCCGCGTGCGCCGTGGGGCCGACCACGTTCAGAAAATGTGGTGAACGACGTTCACGTTTTGATCGTAGTTCCCGATTGGAAGGAGGTTCCCATGCACAGCCAAAACAGTCGCCGTGAGTTCGTGGAGATCGCCGCAGCAAGTTTCGGGGTCATAACACTGACATGCAGCGGAGTTAGCCTCTCGGACGTCAGTGCCGCCGAGAAAGCAAATCCCGTCCAGCCACGCAAGGCGGGCGTTCCGACCGGCGGCAGGATACTCGTAGCATACGCGTCGCGTTGCGGATCCACTGTCGAGATTGCCCAGGCTGTGGGCCGGGATCTTCAATCTCGCGACTACAGGCCCGAGATCGTGCCGGTTGCCAGGGTCTCCGGCGTCGGCGCTTACCAGGCTGTGCTGTTGGGCAGCGCCGTGCGAGCTGGGAACTGGTTGCCGGAAGCGACGGGGTTCGTACGCCAGCATCGGCGCGAAATCCAGAACCTGCCCAACGCTTTTTTCACGGTACACATGATGAATTTCGGTGACGATGAAAAGAGCCGCAACGGCAGGCGTGCTTACCTGAACCCGATACGCGAACTGGTGCGGCCGGACATTGAGGTCTTTTTTGCGGGGCGAGTGGACCTGGACCGGCTCTCTTTCGGAGAGCGATTGCTTTGCAGGATCATGGGCGGCGCCGAGTCGCGCGACCTGCGCAACTGGCCCGCGATTCACGCCTGGGGCTCGGGCGTGTTCAATTCGGGAGTCAGGTCATGAACAAGAGACTGCGCTCATTCGTGTTGTGGATTAGTGTGCCTCTTTGCGTCGTCCTTGCGGTTACGGGCCTCGGGGCCTTCTGGCCAGGCATTTACTGGCGGGAGAAACCCGCATCGGTGGTGGGTGGTGTGGTTAGCGATATCCTCGACCTGTGCCTGATTCTGCCGACGCTCGTTGTTACCACGGTGCTCGCCAGGCGGGGTTCTCTTTGCGCACTGCTTGTCTGGATCGGCACGCTTGGGTATCTTTGCTACAATTTCCCGATTTATGTGTTTGAAGTTCACTTCAATGCGATGTTTCCCGCCTACTGTGCCGTGATGGGCCTCAGCTTCTACGGCCTGATGGGTGTGCGGGAGTTCCTGGTGTCGGGCGAGGTTGCGAAGACCTACAGCCCTGGCGCTCCGCGCAGATCGATTGCAGCAGCCTTCATTCTGCTGGCTCTCTCCGCGGCGGTGGGTGAGTTGAAGGAAATCGTGGTGGCGATCCATGCCGGGCAAATCCCGGCCAATGCCGCCGCGGCGGGACAGTTTACCGACCCGATTCACGTACTGGATCTTTGTTTTCTATTGCCCGCGCTGGTGATTGCCGCGGTCATGCTGCTTCGACGGAAAGAAATGGGCTTTACGCTTGCGCCGGTCCTCAGTGTGGTGCTGATTCTGATCAGTATCGAGGTGATCGCAATGGTCGTGGTACCCGTCGAAAAGGGTTTCGCAGGCGACCTTACCCCGGCGATAGGCTTTGCGGTGGCCGCGGCGCTCTTCGCGGTGCTGCTGGGCTGGTACTTATACCCGAAGCGTAAGGCTGCGGAGCAGGCCGGAATGCTCTCGTAAGCGAGCGTCGGGGCATCACGCGGGCGACGGGGTCGTCTCCGTCCAGCATGCGTTTTGCAGGCTTCAACCAGCGCGAGACCACTATTGCCACGGGCTGCTGGTACGAGAATGGGATTGTGACTCGCGTGAGAATGGACAAGTGGCTCTGGGCCGCCCGATTCTTCAAGACGCGCGCGCTGGCCGCACGTGCATGTGAACTCGGCAGGATTAAGTCCAACGGACAAGGAGCCAGGGCTGCGCGTGAGGTCCGAATCGGCGACCTGCTGCAAGTGAAGAACGACAGCGGCGACTTTCAGGTGGAGGTGCTGGTTCTTAGTGAGATGCGCGGCCCGGCGGCGGTTGCACAGACGCTCTACCGTGAGACAGAGGCGAGCCGGGAGTTGCGGCTAAAGTTGGCAGAGGAGCGCAAAGCGATGCCGCATTTCGAGGCGTTGCGGGAAGGCAGACCATCGAAACGCGATCACCGTGAAGTTGACCGGCTTCGGGGTAGAGTGTGACTGCAGAACAGATGGCATGGGAAGTCCTGAGTTAGAAACTCGTGGAATAATTCCCGAGTTGTGAGGTCACCAACGAGCCGGTCTTCCGACCGGCTGGACCCGCTGAAAGCTGGTCCGCAGGCTGCAAGCCTGCCCCACGTCGGAACCCGGAATGCTGCGGTGCTATAAGCCTGGCTTATTCAACTTATTTCTAACTTAACAGGCTTCGGTACAGGGCGGCATAGTGGCTGGCGGCGAATTCCCACGAGAAGTCCTGCTTCATGCCGCGGCGCATCATCTCCTGCCAGCGCGGGCGGTCCGCGTAGACGTCGAGCGCACGGCGGACCGCGGTCAGTAGCGCCTCGCCGGTGTAGTCGTGGAACTTGAACCCGGTGGTTTCGTCGATGGTGTCTTCCAGACCGCCGACGGCGCGCACGATGGGGACGGTCCCATAGCGCAGGCTGTAGATCTGATTCAATCCGCACGGTTCGTAGTAACTCGGCATCAGGAACATGTCGGCCCCGGCCTCGATGCGATGCGCGAGCGCATTGTCATAGCCGATGTGAACCCCGACCTTCTCCGGATGCGCGGCCGCAAGATCGCGGAAGAGCTTCTCATACGCGGGCTCGCCGCTGCCCAGGACCGCGAGCAGGATGTCTTCGGCGAGCAGGTCGTCCGCCGCCTCGGCCAGCAGATCGAAGCCCTTCTGGTTCACCATGCGCGACACCATCCCAATGACGGGCCTGGTCAAATCGCCCGTGGGCAGACCGAGCTGTTCCAGCAACGCTCGCTTACAGACGGACTTTCCCGGGAGATTGGCAGCCGAGTAGTTGCGCGCGATGTTGACATCCGTCTGAGGACTCCACGCCTGGTAATCCACGCCGTTGAGGATGCCGCTCAGGCGGCCGGCGCGCGCGCGCAGGAACGCGTCGAGGCCGAACCCGAATTCGGGGGTCTGAATCTCCCGCGCATAGCCGCGACTCACGGTGTTGATGGCGTCGCTGAAATGCAGGCCGCCCATCAGGAGATTGACACGCCCGAAGAACTCCAGCACGTTCGGCTGAAAGATGTCGTCGCCAAGGCCGAGGTCGTGCAGCGCCTCGGGAGGGAACAGTCCCTGATAGCCGAGGTTGTGAATGGTGAACAGAACGCGCATGCCGAGGAACGTCGGGTCGGCGGCGAAGGCGTAGCGCAGGTAGATGGGCGCCAGCGCGGACTGCCAGTCATGACAATGCAGGATGTCGGGCAGAAACAGGTGGCGGGCGACATCGAGTGCGGCGCGGCAGAACACGCCGAAGCGGATGTGGTTATCCGGATAGTCCACCGAATGCTCGCCGTAAAGACCCGCGCGATCGAACAACGGCGGGCAGGAGACCAGGTAGAAGGTGACGCCGCGTTCCACCGTCTCGAAGATGTTGACCCTGTACTCGCGCGGGCCAATGAATACCCGCAGATCGCGAAACGCTTCCTTCGGCGAGCCGGCCAGGCGGACACCGCGGTACCAGGGGATGACCACGGCCACGTGCTGGCCCGAGGCGTGTAGTGCCGCTGGAAGAGCGCCGATGACGTCGGCCAGGCCGCCGGTTTTGGCGAAGGGCGTGGCCTCCGGGGCCACCATCAGGATACGTGCCATCAGGTTCGCGCTTCCTTGTTCACGGCATCGAGGACGCCGTTGATGAAAGGTACGGATTCGTCGCCGGAGAAGCGGCGGGCGAGTTCCAGAGCCTCATCGATTACGACCGCCGCCGGCGAAAGATTTTTCGTCATTTCGTAAATGGCGAGACGCAGGATGTTGCGGTCCACGATGGGCATCCGCTCGATGCTCCAGTTCTGGGCTTTGGCGGTGATTCGCTCGTCGATTTCGCCGGACAGGCCGGCGGTCCCGATGGCCAGTTGCTCCATGAAGTCGTCGCGCGCGGGCGGCTCTTCCAGGCCGGCGCCGACGCTATCGTACCAGCACGCGATGGCCTCTTCCACAGGCCGTTTGGCGAGATCCCATTGGAACAGGACCTGGAGTGCGCGCTGGCGGGAACGATGGCGGCCTCCAGGCATGATCAACCTGCCGGCGGGGCGGGGACAGACGGCTGCGTCCACGACCGCCTGGGAGCGTTGGTTCGGCTCTGTATAGTGGGGACGCAGCCGTCTGTCCCCGCTGTCCCTGTCCCCATGTTCGGCATTACTTGCTCGCGGGGCCAAGGCGCCGCAGAAGACTGGCCATTTCAATCGCCGTCATGGCGGCGTCGAAGCCTTTGTTGCCGCTCTTGGCTCCGGCCCGGTTGATGGCCTGTTCCACGGTGTTGGTGGTCAGCACGCCCATCGCGACGGGGACGCCCGTCTCGGTGGCAACACGAGCCAGACCGCTGGTTGCTTCGCCGGCCACGTAATCGAAGTGCGGCGTCTCCCCGCGAATCACCGCGCCCAGCGCAACGATGGCGTCGTACCGCCCCTTTTTCGCGAGTGCCTTCACGGTGAGCGGCAGCTCCCACGCACCGGGAACTTTCACCACGTCGATGTCGTCGGTCTGGCCACCGGTACGCGCCAGGGCGTCGAGCGCGCCCGCCAGCAGACGATCGGTGACGAAGCCGTTGAAGCGCGCCACGACAACGGCGAACTTCAACCCGCGTGCGTCAAAAACGCCTTCCGTCACCTGCGCCATGGGATAATCGTAGATTCAGGCCCATTCTACCGCATGGATCCGCGCTTCATCCGGAACTTCTCCATCATCGCGCATATCGACCACGGCAAATCGACGCTGGCCGACCGCCTGCTCGAGCTGACCGGCGCATTGTCGCAGCGCGAAATGATGGAGCAGGTGCTGGACACCATGGACCTCGAGCGCGAACGCGGCATCACCATCAAATCGCACGCGGTGCGGCTGAACTATCGCGCCGACGACGGCAACGACTATCAGTTGAACCTGATCGACACGCCGGGCCATGTCGACTTCAGCTACGAAGTTTCACGCAGCCTGCAGGCGTGCGATGGCGCGCTGCTCGTCGTGGACGCCTCGCAGGGCGTGGAGGCGCAAACGCTGGCCAACACCTACCTGGCGCTGCAGCACAACCTGGAGATCATCCCGGTCATCAACAAGATCGACCTGCCCGCCGCCGAGCCCGAGCGCATCCGCGAACAGATTGAGCAGGTGATTGGCCTGCCCGCCGCCGACGCGCTGCTGGTGAGCGCCAAGAGCGGCCTCGGCATCAAGGAAGTACTCGAAGCGGTTGTGCATCGGGTGCCGTCCCCGAAAGGCGATCCCGACGCTCCGTTGCGCGCGCTGATTTTCGACTCCTGGTTCGACCCTTACCGTGGCGTGATCATCCTGATGCGCGTGTTTGACGGCAGGATCGCGATGAAACAGAAGATCCGCCTGTGGTCCAACGGGCGCACCTTCGACGTGGAAGGTCTGGGGTTCCAGACACCGAAGCCGGTGCCGTGCAACGAGCTCTCGGCCGGCGAGGTGGGGTTCCTGTTCGCGAATATCAAGACCGTGGCGGACGCGCAGATCGGCGACACGATCATCGATGACGCACGCCCGGCCAGCGAGCCGCTGCCGGGTTTCCAGCCGGTGAAGCCCATGGTCTTCGCCGGGCTCTATCCGATCGAATCGCACGAGCACGGCCGTCTGCGCGACGCTCTGGAGAAGCTGCGCCTGAACGACAGCGCTTTTAATTTCGAGCCGGAGAACTCGGTGGCGCTGGGTTTCGGATTCCGCTGCGGTTTCCTGGGTCTGCTGCACCTCGAGATCGTGCAGGAGCGGCTGGAGCGCGAGTTCGAAATCGACCTGATCACCACAGCGCCCGGCGTCCGCTATCGCGTCACGAAGATTGGCGGCGAGGTGATCGAGGTGGATAATCCCACGCGATTCCCCGATCCGGCCGGGATTAAGCAAATCGAAGAGCCGGTCATCGACGCCACGGTGATCACGCGCGAGGAGTATGTCGGCGAGATTCTGAAGCTGCTGGAGGAGAAGCGCGGCACGCAGAAAAAGTTCGAGTACATCGGGACCGGCCGCGTGATGCTGGGCTATAGTCTGCCGTTGAACGAAATCGTGATGGATTTCTACGACCGGCTGAAATCGGCTTCTCGCGGCTATGCTTCGCTCGATTATCATCTTGCCGGCTACCAGGTGTCGCCCATGGTGCGGCTGGACGTGCTGGTGGCGGGCGACCCGGTGGACGCGCTGTCGATGATCATCCATCGCGACCATGCCTACGACCGCGGCAAGGCGCTGATCGAGCGGCTGCGCAAGCTGATTCCGCGGCAGATGTTCGAGGTGGCGCTGCAGGCGGCCATCGGCAGCAAGATCGTGGCGCGGGAGAACATTCCGGCCATGCGCAAGAACGTGCTGGCCAAGTGCTATGGCGGCGACATCTCGCGCAAACGCAAGCTGCTGGAGAAGCAGAAGGAAGGCAAGCGCCGCATGAAGCGCGTGGGCCGCGTGGAGATCCCGCAGGAAGCTTTCCTCGCCGTGCTGAAGGTCACCGGCGGCGACGAGTAACAAGCCGCAGTCAGTTCCTGGGCAGCTTGCAGTCCGGCATGAGACAAACTAATGAGACTTGCAAGCCCGTGATTTGTGGGCTTCGGGGAGAGTCTCAAAACCGTCCTGCGAGACGGGTGGACCGAGCGTTCGGACTACGGCGGCGATGATCCGCGGCAAGTAGTTCCTGAGGATACGCCATTCGACGGAAGATACCTCCTCTCTGGAAACCCGGGATTCCCGCGCGCCACTATCGTCCTTGAGACATGACCAGCCGAAGAACGTGATTGATGCGCGTGGAATAGCCGGCGCCGTATTGCTGAAGCCATTCGAATACGTCCGCGTCAAGACGCACAGCCACCAGTTTCTTGGGCGGACGCCGGAACTGGGCGAGCTGCTTATCGGTGAGCGCCGGAATATCGGAATAGTCGATCTGAGAAATGTCGGCGCGTTTCTGCCTCTTTGTTACGCCGTCCAGCGCCGCCTTCTGGCGGTTAGTAAGGGGCTTGCTCCAGATAGATTCTGCGCTCACGCGGATCTGCTTCCCGAGCCGAGACGACGCGGATGACTTCTTCGCCATTGGGGTTCTCCTCACGATACACGTGCACCACGAGCAGCACAGCCTTCCGTACAGCACCGATCCCGTGCCAACGCTGCTCACCGTCGATTACGCGATCTTTCCGAAGCATCAGATTTGGATCGGCGAATACGCGCGATGCCGTTTCGAAATCGATGCCAACGTGCTTCTTTTGGTTTGACCGGTTCTTTTCCGCATCCCATGCGAAGCGCATGCTGTTATACATAACGTATAACACGATCGCGGAAGCTTGTGCGGCGGGGAATCTGTAGTTTTCGGAGGATGCCGGTTCGCTGCGGAAAGTGCTCAGGAAGTCGCCGGAAGGTGGGGCATATGCGGGGTCCCGAAAGCTACCCTCTCTTAGACAATAACGCGCAGCATCCCCTCGAGTACATCGGGACCGGCCGCGTGCTGCTCGGCTACAGTCTGCCGCTGAACGAAATCGTGCCGGATTTCTACGACCGGCTGAAGTCGGCCTCGCGCGGCTATGCTTCGCTCGATTATCATCTGGCCGGCTACCAGGTGTCGCCCATGGTGCGGCTGGACGTGCTGGTGGCGGGCGACCCGGTGGACGCGCTGTCGATGATCATCCATCGCGACCGCGCCTACGACTGCGGCAAGGCGCTGATCGAGCGGCTGCGCAAGCTGATTCCGCGGCAGATGTTCGAGGTGGCGCTGCAAGCGGCCATCGGCAGCAAGATCGTGGCGCGGGAAACATCCCGGCCATGCGCAAGAACGTGCTGGCCAAGTGCTACGGCGGCGACATCTCGCGCAAGCGCAAGCTGCTGGAGAAGCAGAAGGAAGGCAAGCGCCGCATGAAGCGCGTGGGCCGCGTGGAGATCCCCAGGAAGCTTTCCCCGCCGTGCTGAAGGTCACCGGCGGCGACGAGGGATAGGAGACGGGCGGCGAAAACCTCTTCGTATTCCGCGTCCCCCACGGTATACGGTATACTGACCACACTCAGTGGAACCTGATTCCGGCATCTGCACTGCCGCGACGCCGGGGGTCCGTAACGGGAGCGTGCCGCCCGAGGCCGCACGCGCAGCGAACCACGACCAACGGGGAGGTCGTCATGAAGCATCTTCTCGCGCTGGCCATTGGAGTAGTGGCCCTGGCGCCTTTTGCCGCCGCGCAGCAGTCCCGCACGTTCTTTCCGCAGGACTCCGTCCGAGGCTATCTGAATTTCGAGTTTGCGCCGCCGCACAACGAGCCCGATTTCGGGTTGTGTGCTACGCCCGGTCCGGCCAACTCGCGCTGCGCCGCGTTCGCGCGCTACGTGTGGGGTGGATATGTGGAGGTGCAACCATTCGGAGGCGCTTATCTGCGGAGGCTCTTCTTCTTCGCCGACCCCAAGCTCTATGGCGGCAACAATCTGCCAGGGCTGAATTACACGGCGTCCGGGTCTCCGATCGGCTGGGAGCGGACGTTCGGGGCGGGCGTGGAGCTTCCGAAGAGCTTCGAGCTGCGCGTTACCCATCACGATACGCAGTTGTTCGGCAAATACAGCGGGTCCAACAGCGTGGTGAACCTGAGCCGCAATGGGCCGCTTGGCCTTTACACCACGGTGGGCGTCCGCTGGTACTTCGGAAAGTACGGCCGCGCGGACCTGCACGAGTAGGGACGCCCGGCCACGGGAAACCGGCTTGTAATATGCCCACGGTTCTCGTATTATGATGGACTAACTCACGGACTCAGGTGGGGTCGCGCTCGCCGGGGATCTGCCCACGCCGTCGGATTCGCGTTTTCCAGTATTTGGAGTCGTTATTGCCGGGCCGCCTGACTTGTTCTGACGGAGGACAACACCATGCTATCCCCGCAACTCAACTCAATCGGTTCCTCCTGGAACCGCGCCGCGTTTCTGATCGCTTCGATCCTGCTCACGGCCTGTGGCTTGTCTGCCCAGACGTTCCGTGGCGGCATTCAGGGGACCGTTCTCGACTCCTCGGGCGCCGGAGTGCCCGATGCCGAAGTCGTGGTTCTCGGCACCGAAACCAACCTCAGCCGCCACACCAATACCGATGCCGTCGGCAACTACGCCTTTACCGAGCTGCCGCTGGGGGTCTACAGCGTTAGCGCGACAAAGGCCGGCTTTCAGAAGCAGGTCGTGTCCGGCATCACAGTGACCGTCGGCGCCGCGATTCGCGCCGACCTGATTCTGGCGCCCGGCGAGGCGAGGGAGATCGTCGAAGTGGTGGCCACCATTCCGCTGGTGGAGACCAACTCCGATACCACTGGCGGCACCATCGAAGGCGAGCAGGCTTCCGAACTCCCGGTCAACGGCCGCGACTTTGGCAAAGCCGTCCTGCTGGTGCCTGGCGCGGCCGCCGATCCTTCCTCATCCTCCGATTCTCCTGGCTCCTTCGGCAGCTTCAGCATGAACGGCAACCGCGGGCGCTCGAACAACTACCTGCTCGATGGCACCGACATGAACGACGGCTACCGCAACGATCCGGCCATCAACGAATCGGGCGTGTTCGGCACGCCGGCCACGTTGCTGCCGATCGATGCCCTGGCCGAGATCCCGGTCATCTCCAACGCCGACGCCCAGTTCGGGCGCAACTCCGGGGCCATTGTGAATATCGTCACTAAATCCGGCACGAATTCGTTTCACGGGGCCGCATTCGAATTATTCCGCAACAATGCGCTGGACGCGCGCAATTTCTTCAATACGACGGCGGTGGCGCAGAATCCGCTGCACAATAACCAGTTCGGCGGCTCGCTCGGCGGACCTATCGTGAAGGATCGCGCGTTTTTCTTCTTCGCCTACGAGGGGCAGCGTGAATATGGCGGTATTTCCGCGCTTGGCCACGTGCCTACACCACAGGACATTGCCACGGCGCTGGCCTCTCCTACCGTGGTTCAGGCCGGCGGAGAGAACCCCATCATCGCCAACCTGATGGCGCGGAATCCCTGGCCTGCGCCGAACATGCCGACGGATGCGAATGGCAACAACCTGCTGGCCACCACCCCCTTCACCAACACCATCGACAGCCTGATCGGCAAGGTCGATTATCATTTCGGCGAAGGGGATGTTCTCACCGGCCGCTACTATTTCGGCAACGGCACCCAGAGCTATCCTCTCGCGCTGGTGGGCGGCGGCGACCTTCCCGGCTACAACACCATTACCCCGACTCGCGTCCAACTGGTCTCGCTGTCGCAGACGCACGTCTTTTCGCCTCGTCTGCTGCTGGAACTTCGCGCCGGCTACAATCGGTTCTTCGAAACGTTCAGTCCCCAGGACGCGAGCTTCGATCCGCGTTCCATCGGATTGAATACAGCCCAGGGGAACGACACGGGGCTGCCCCTCCTGCTGGTCAGCGGCGAAGCCGCGCTGGGCGCCAACAGCTCGGTTCCCCGCGGCCGCGTGGACACCAACTGGCAGTACTTCGGGAACATGTCCTACAGCACCGGGAAGCACAACTGGAAGTGGGGCTACGAATTCCGGCGCACCTTCGTGAACGGCTATTTCGACAGCGGCTATCGCGGCCGCCTGCTCTTCCCGGATCTGGCCAGCTTCCTCGCCGGCGAACCGGGCGGCACGCTTACCACCGGCAACCATCAAGCCACGGGCGATTCGCGCCGCGGCACGTTCCAGAACAGTCACGGCCTGTACCTGCAGGACAGCATCAAGCTGAACCAGCGTCTGACCCTGAGCGCGGGCGTGCGTTGGGATTATTTCGGCGTGATCGGCGAGGAGCGTGGACGCTTCAGCATTTTCGATCCCTCGATCCCGGGCCCGCGCCCGGTCAAGCAGCTTTACCCGTCGGACTGGAACAATTTCGCGCCGCGTGTCAGCCTCGCCTACGACGTCGGCGGCAAAGGGAAGACGGTGATCCGTGCCGGGTGGGGCCTCTTCTACGATGCTTTCTCCCAGGATTTCTTCGTCGGCCAGTTGCCGTTCAACACTTTTAATCCTGGCCCGGCCTACAACGATGTCGGTTCTTCGCCGGTTCTGTTCAGCGGCACCGCCGCATTAACGCTGGTGCCCGGACCGTGCACCGGGACGGCCGTAAAGGTGCCCAATACCAACATGTGCGCCCCACCGGTATTCAGCAACTTCGGCGCGAGCGACGTATTCACCGTCGATCAGCATATCCGCACTCCCTACGTCCAGAACTACAACTTCAACATCCAGCAGCAGTTCACCAGCGGCATCGCGCTACAGGTGGGCTATGTCGGTTCTGCCGGCCGGAAGCTGTTCCGTTATCGCGATCTGAATCAGAGCGTGGGTGGAGGCCCGCTGCCGTATCCCGATTTCGTCTACATCAACCAGTTCGAGTCGACAGCGGTTTCCAATTACAACGGCCTGCAGGCTACATTGCGCCTTGCCACGCACGGCGTGACCGCGGCGCTGAACTACGCGTGGGCGCATTCCATCGATACGGCCAGCGACGGGCAGGACTTCGTTCCCAACGCCACGCAGCCCGACAACAGCTTTAACGCCAGCAATGAGCGCGCGAGTTCCAACTTCGACATACGCCAGCATTTTTCCGCGAATTTCGTGTATGAGTTTCCGAAGGTGGCCACATTCAAGCCGCTTCTCTCGGGCTGGGAGGCGGACGGCATTGTGACTCTGCAGTCCGGCATGCCGGTTAATGTCAACTACCTGTTTGAAGGGGATTTCAACGGAAGTGACGAGTATTTCGGGCGGCCCGATGTGGTGGGGAACCCCTTTGCCGGGCAGCATTTTCCGAATACGTATCTGAACGCGGCTGCATTCGCGGTTCCGTGCCAATGGGATGCGAGTAGCCAATCCTGCGTCCCCGGCACCCAGCATTTCGGCAATCTGGGGCGCAACGCCTTCACCGGCCCTCCCTTCAAAGATTTTGACTTTTCGCTGGTGAAGAACAATACGTTTCACGAGTGGCTCAACGTGCAGTTCCGGGTGGATTTCTTCAACATCTTCAACCACCCGAACTTCAGCAATCCGATGCTGCCCGCGTTCGGTCTGGATTTCCTCGCTGGGTCCATGCCGGACAGCAACGGCCGCGGCATCGGATCCATACCGATCACGGCGACGCCCGACGTGGGCTCCGGAAACCCGTTTCTAGGCGGGGGCGGCCCGCGCACCGTTCAACTGGGGCTGAAATTCAAGTTCTGACCGGACCGGCGCCGCCGATCCGTTCCAATACGCGATCCACGACGTGATCGCACCGGGGCAGGTGGAAGGGGAACGCCTGCGGAGCCACGAAACCGGCACGCTCCTGCAGCTCTCGGCGGAGCAATGACCGAGCGCGGTGCAGGCGTGTCCTGGCGGTCTCTTCCGTGAGATCCAGACAGGCCGCGGTGTCCGCCACGTTGAGCCCTTCCACCAGTCTCATGACGACCACCGAGCGGTAGCCGGTAGGCAGCGCGTGGATCGCTCGCTCCAGCACCAGCCTCAGCTCGTGATCGTAAGCCTGCCGCTCCGGGTCCGTCGCGTCTGACATATCTTTGTGCATATCGTGCAGCGTCACTTCCGGGACCGAATCGAGGTGCTCCATGGGGGCACGCCGGCGAAGCCGCGCGCGAGCCTCGTACACCGCGATCTTCGTCAGCCACGTGGAGAACTTCGCCTGGCCGGCAAACTGATCCAGATAGCGCCAGGCGCGAACATGCGTCTCCTGTATGACATCTTCCGCTTCGGCGGCGTCCCGCAGGATGGAGAGCGCGACACGATAGATTTCGTCGGGGATCGCGTCCCACCGGGCTCGTTCCAGGCTTGTGTCGCGCGCTATTCCCTGTCCTTCCCCCATTGGGAAGCCCCCTTCTGCCCTATAGAGTGGACAAATCGCGGGAGGTGTCACTTGAGCCACGCCCGCCTCTAATAACCAGTGAAACAAGAATTATTCTATTATAGCAAGACTACAGGGTAAATATCCTGCAAAACAACCGATCCGATGGAAACATCCATTGTGTCTGCACGTCCCGTATAGGACAATGCGGGGACCTGGTACCGGTTCATCACTCAGCGCCGGACCGGGCGACCAGGTAGTCGACTAAGACGGAAATTGAGGAGAGTTGTTTCATGAAAGTTTCGAAGAGTTCTCTTGTACTTACGGCCGCTTTCACGGGGTTGCTTGGCGGCACGATGACACGTGTGAACGCGGGCACCATGACCCCGACGAGTTCGGGTTCGAACGTGACCTCCGCCCGCGCGGCTGCGGGCCAGCTCGCCGGCTCGGCTGTACACGACGACGACGACAAGGATAAGCATTCCTGCAAGGGGCAGAACTCCTGCAAGGGCAAGGGCGGCTGCAAGACGGGCGACAACGGCTGCAAGGGCAAAAACTCCTGCAAGGGCAAGGGCGGCTGCGCCACCGACGGCTCCAAGCTCAGCTAGCTTCTTGAGCGTGCTTCGGTTTGCGGGGCCGGAACCACACTGGATCCGGCCTCGTTTTCATTTCATCACTCACATACATGCCCGCGAATCGATTCAACGGATTCACCGAGTACGGCATTGGCATCGGCCTGCGTATCCCGCATTACCGGCACATTTTCGAGCACAAACCGGTGGTGGACTGGTTTGAGATTATCTCGGAAAACTTCATGGTGGACGGCGGACGTCCGCTGGCCGTGCTCGATCAGATCCTCGAACAATACCGCGTAGTCCAGCACGGCGTCTCCATGTACTTCGGCTCGGCCGATCCGCTCAACCGCGAGCACCTGCGCCGGTTGAAGGCGCTGGTCCGGCGCACGAAAACGCCCTGGTTGACAGATCATCTCTGCTGGGGCAGCGTGGATGGACGCTACACGCACGATCTTCTGCCCATGCCCTATACGTTCGAGGCGGCCGGGATCACGGCCCGAAAAATCCGCGAAGCGCGAGACTATCTGGAGATCCCGATCGCCGTGGAGAACGTCAGCAGCTACGCCGAGTTCCACGCGTCCGAAATGACCGAGTGGGAGTTCCTCAACGAAGTGGTGGAGCGCGCCGACTGCGGGATTCTCCTCGACGTGAACAACATTTACGTCTCGTCGCGCAACCACGGCTTCGACGCGCACGAGTACGTGAACAGTGTTCCTGTCGAGCGCGTCGCCCAGATCCACATCGCCGGCCACTCGAAGTTCGAGAAGTACATTCTCGATACGCACGATCATCCGGTCATCGACCCGGTCTGGGAGCTGTACGAGCAAGCGGTGCGGCGCGCCGGGCCAACGGCGACGTTGCTCGAATGGGACGACCGCATCCCCTCGTTCGACGAAGTGCATGCCGAGGCGCGCAAAGCCGAACGGCACATCCCCGTTTCCGTGGCCGCGGCTCTATGACCTTGCAGGAATTACAGGAGCGGATGGGCGCCGCGGTGATGCGGCCGCTTACGGCGTCCGACAAGACGCGGAACCATCCCAGGGACGCTGAGTTCGTCAGGCCGAACGACCGGTTGTCCGCGCTGGAGCGCCTCGAAATCTACAACCGCCAGTATTGGTTTCGCGTTCTCGATTCCCTCGCCGAGGATTTCCCCGGGCTTTGCGCGATTGTGGGCCGGCGTGCATTCGACCGGTTGTCCCGCGCGTATCTCGCAGAGTGTCCGTCGCAATCCTTCACGCTGAGGAACCTGGGGTCGCGCCTGGAAGAATGGCTGCGGCGCAACCCACAATACGCCGGCCGCGTGCCGGCCCTCGCGCTGGACATGGTCCGCCTGGAATGGGCGCACGTTGAGGCGTTCGATAACGGCGCCGCCCGAGTGCTGGGGCCCGAGGATCTGCTGGAGCTCGGCCCCGATTTCCGCGCCGCTCTCCAACCCTACGTGCGGCTGCTTCATCTGCAATACCCGGTGGACAACCTGCGGATTCGCGTGAACGCGGATTCCGAGGAGCATGGCACGGCCAGCAACGCCGTGAGCATGAATCGCCAGCGCGGCATGCGCCATCACGCCGTTCGGCTAACGGCCGAGGAGATCTATCTCGCTGTTCATCGCGTGGACTTCATGGTCTACTATCGGCGGCTCGCGCGCGAGGAGTTCCGCCTGCTGAAAGCGATCGAGCGCGGGGTCCCCATCGGCGAGGCCATCGACGATGCCTTCACCGAGAGCGCGCTCCCTCCGGAGGAGATTTCGCCGCTGCTGGAACGGTGGTTCGCCACGTGGGCCCAATTGGGCTGGCTTTGCCATGATTGAATTCCGCAAGTTGTACCGCCTGCTGATCGCGGTTGCGTCGAGTCTTCAGCCCCTGCTGCTGCTTGCGGTTCGCCTGTATTGGGGCTGGCAGTTCATGCAAACCGGCTGGGGCAAGCTGCACCGTCTGGACAAAGTGACGCAGTTCTTCACCAGCCTCGGCATCCCCGCTGCGGGGCTGAACGCCGGTTTTGTTTCCGGGCTCGAGCTGGTGGGCGGCGTGCTGCTGGCGATGGGCCTGGTGTCGCGGCCGGTGGCCCTGCTATTCGTGGGCGACATGCTGGTCGCCTACATCACGGCCGACCGCGCGGCATTCTTGTCGTTCTTTTCCGATCCCGACAAGTTCGTGGGGGCGGCGCCCTGCACGTTTCTCTGCGCGTCGCTGCTGATTCTGATCTTCGGCCCTGGCAGGTTCTCGCTGGACGCGCTGGCGGACCGGTGGTTCACGAAGCGAAGAGCCGGGTGAAGCCGTCGTACGGCCTCAGCCCACGCACGTCGAATCGGATGACCCCCGCGGCCACCAGCGGCAACTCCGCCAACGCTCTCGCCGCGTGCTCGGTGCCGGAGCACTCCAGTTCGAGCACGGCGTCGTGCGTGTCCACCGTGAACCACGCCTGACGGATCACGCCCTGCACGTGCAGCCGCCAGACCGCGGACGCTTCCTCGCGCAGTAGCGCCGGAGAGGGAACGCCGGCGCCAGGAACCTCGCGTTCGATTGCGATGATCTTCATAGCTCCGTGATACCATCGCGCGCATGAGCGGTTCTCACATTGCCGAAGCGTGGGCCATCCACGACCGGATCATTCGCTACCTGCTCGCGTCCATTCCCGACGAAGCGCTGAGTGCCGTCTCTGCGTCGAAGGGCCGCACGGTCGCCGAGCAGTTCGCGCATATGCACAATGTCCGCCTGATGTGGCTGAAGGCGGCCCTGCCCGCGGCCCTCGCCGGGCTGACCAAACTGGAGAAGACCGCGCTCGACAGGAAGAGTCTGAATTCCGAGCTGGAGAAGTCGGGCGCGGCCATCACGGCTCTGCTGGAACACGCCGTAGCGGACGGCGATCGCGTGAAGGGCTTCAAGCCGCACGGCGCCGCATTCTTCGCCTATCTTGTGTCGCACGAGTCGCACCACCGCGGGCAAATCATGCTCACGCTCAAACAGGCGGGCTTCCCAGTGGACAAGAAAGTCGCCTACGGAATCTGGGAGTGGGGCGTCCGTTAGTCTTCTGGCTTTTAGGTGGGGCGGGCAATCCTGCCCGCAAGCCGGCCTTCCGGCCGGCTGGACCCGCTGGAAAGCGGGTCCGCAGCCTGAAAGGGCTGCCCCACGAAGCTGGTTGGTAGTTAGCGATTCACCCTGAAGTTCGCGTGCAGAGTTGCCGTCGAATC
>JBEKZH010000039.1:0-45670 GCA_049510065.1 Bryobacteraceae bacterium | reverse complement strand
GAGAGCAGGCGCTCAAGGCGAGACTGCGGGGGCTCGGGTGACGATCAACCCCCGCTGCCAAGTTTAGCGCTCTGTTCGGCTTGATCCAGTTCGGCGATTGCGTCCATCACGCTCTTGATGTCCTCAAGCACAACTGGTCTACCCCGATCTGACGCGAACCGAAGTGCCTGGGAGAGCCGTTTTCGCTCCTTATCCCAGGTCTGCACCTCCGGTAACCGCGAGCGCACCAGCTCCGTGATTCCATACACTCCACAACACGGGCAAAAAACCCTGGCGCCGCTCACGCCCCGCGGCTCCCTTGCCTCTGAGTCGCAAACGATGCACTTTTTAGGGACGTCGGTATACCCAGAGGATTCGGTCATTTGCCCTCACTTCCAGTTCGGCACGGCAGGCGCCGCCCGTATTCACGCAACCCGATTCAGGGCACTCGCCGCGGCTCCGGGTGTGTCGCAAGGAAAGTCTATCAGGAAGTGCCGCGTTCGGGGCCGTCGCCCGTGTTCAGGCGTTGCTCGTCAGCAGTTGGGAAGTCGCCGCGCGAAAGACGACTAATCTCGGTTGAGAGCGCCCGGACTCGCGTGAGTGGGACGAACCTCGACGGGACGTTATGTGGGGTTATCGGTAGCTATGCCGCCCCCTCCAGCGTCCCGCGAAACGAACAGCGGTCACGGCCGTCCAGCGGACTTGGCCTACGAATCCAGGGTCTCACGCACTTTTTGCGCGAGTCCGACGGGTGTAAAAGGCTTTTGCAAAAACGCGGTCCCCTTCTGGATGCCCTCCTTCAAGACGACATCCTGGGTGTGGCCGGACATGAACATGACTTTCAGGCCAGGCCGCAGCTTTAGGGCTTGTTCCGCGACTTCGCGTCCACCGAGTTCCGGCATGACCACATCGGAGACCAGCAGATCGATGGGGCCCTCGTGGGCTTCGCAAAGCGCGAGAGCTTCCTGTCCATTGCGGGCCTCGTAGACCACGTACCCACTCGCCTCCAGAATTCTTCGTGCGAGCACGCGGACCATATCCGCGTCTTCTACCAGCAAAATCACTTCGGAGCCCCCGGGCACCGTGGCAAGGCCTCCGGACGGAGGCGCTCCCCTGTCTACCGCCTCGGCGACTGCTGGCAAGAAGATTCTGAAGGACGTTCCCTCGCCCGGTTGTGACTCGCAACGGATGACACCGCCGCTTTGCTCGACAATTCCCAAAACCGTGGCGAGGCCCAGGCCTGTTCCTTTGCCGGTCTCTTTCGTCGTGAAGAACGGCTCGAAGATATGCGCCCGCACCTCCGCGTCTATTCCAACGCCGGTGTCGTGCACAGCCATCATCACGTAGCGCCCCGGCGCAAGTTCCTGATTCGCGGCATCGGCCTCCGTCACAGTCACGTTAGCCGTTTCAATGGTCAGCGTACCGCCTCCGGGCATCGCGTCCCGTGCGTTCAACGAAAGGTTCATGATCGCCCGGCCGATTTCGCCGGGGTCGGCCCGCACTTGCCAGAGGGCGGGCTCACAATCGACCGCGACCCTGATCCGCTCGCCCACCAGACGGCGCAACATCCTGTCGAAGTCCGCGACGATGGCGTTCAAGTCGAGCACCTTCGGGTGAAGCACCTGACGGCGGCTGAAGGCCAGCAACTGTTGCGTGAGTGAAGCCGCCCTCTCGCCGGCAGTCTTGATTTCAAGCACCTGCTGGATGGCGGACTCGTCCCCGGCCAGCTGATCGTAAAGCAGGCTGCTGTATCCGATGATGGCCGTGAGCAGGTTGTTGAAGTCGTGAGCGACACCGCCGGCGAGCCTGCCGACGGCCTCCATTTTCTGTGATTGGCGAAGATGCTCCTCGCCCTTGCGCAGGGCCTGCTGGGCCAGTTTGCGCTCGGTAGTGTCGTCAACCGCCAGCAGAATCATCTTGAGATGATTGATGCGGCAGCCCCCGAGCACCAGGCTCCTGCGCCCCACGCCTGGAAAATCCTGCTCGACTTCGAAGTCCGGGAACGAGTTGCCGCCCTGGAGAAGACCGTCCAGCGAATCCCGCAGACCGGGAAGGTCCCAACTGCCGCGCGACAGCGAATATATGGCCTGTCCCTCGACGTCCGGCGCTGACGCTTGAAACGTTCGGTAAAAGGCTCGATTCGCCATCCTGATCCGCAAATCCGTATCGAGCACCAATAACGGCTGGCGGACGGTTTCCACGATCGACATCGCGAAGTCGCGCGCCTGCGCGAGCGCCGCGTTTTTGGCCTGCAATTCATCGTTGACCGTGATCAGCTCTTCGTTGGTGGATTGCAGCTCTTCCTTGGCGGTCTCCAGTTCCTCGTTGAGGCTTTGCAACTCCTCATTGGCAGAAAGCGCCTCCTCGGTGGTGTTCTGGCTTTCCTCCCTGGATGACTGGTGCTCTTCCATCGCCGAAAGAAACCTTTGTTTCGCGTCGGCGAGTTGCTGTTTCAATTTGGAGATCTGGCGGTCCCGGGTATCGCTTTCGGGAGGGGCGACCGGCGGTTCGGCTTCGCGTTCGGGGGCTCCCGGCACGGGTTCGAAAAGGACAAGGATCGACCGCTTTTGACTGGCGTCCAGCGGCACCACCTCCACGTTCAAACTGCCGGCGCTTCCGTCATGTTCGTAAGGAACACCCTCCTGCCGCGCCGGCTCGCCGCTCTTCCGCGCCTGCTGGATCAGCTTCTCGACTTCAAGGAACAATCCAGTGTCAGGGATCAGTTTCATGAGATTGAAGCTCACCTTTCCAACCGGCAGCGTGAGCCAGGGGCTGGCCTTGCCTCGGATCTCGGTTACCTCCAGGTCCTCGTCCACCACCACGCCGGCCGGGCTGTACTTCGACAGGAGTATGTGATCGACCTCTTTCCGTACATTGACGACGCCCCACAATTCCGGAGCCGACGGCGCGGTAGCGTTGCGGCCCGCTGGCGCCCCCCGGGGTGAACCGCGGGCGGCCGCGTGAAACAAGCGCGGCTTCCTCGCCGTTTCCCGTCTGGCATAGATTCGGTGCTCGCGGTCGGCCACCGAAAACAGGTCGCCAGACGCCGCCCCCTCCGATGCGCCCAACATGAGAAAGCCGGTCGGCTTGAGCGCGTAGTGGAACAGCGGGAGGATGTCTTTCTGCACGCTTCCCAGGTAGATCAGGACGTTGCGGCAACTGATCAAGTCCAGCTTCGAAAATGGCGGATCGTCGATCAGGTTATGCCTGGTGAAGACGCACATCTCGCGCAGGTTCTTGTTGATTTGGTAGCCGCCTTCGATCTTTGTGAAACAGCGGTTGAGGCGCTCATGGGTAAGGTCTGCCGCAATGTTCTCGAGGTACCTGCCGGTGCGGGCCTTTTCAATTGCCGCCACGCTGATATCGGAAGCAAAGATCTGCACTGGAAAGGCGGCGCCCGTTTCGTTCAGGTATTCCTGTAACGATATGGCAATCGAGAATGCCTCTTCTCCCGTGGCGCAACCCGCCACCCAGACGCGAATCGTCTCGTTCGCGGGCCTCCCCTGGAGAATGCGGGGGAAGACGACTTTCTTCAAGCATTCGAACGATTCCCGATCTCGGAAGAAGCTGGTCACGCAGATCAGTAGATCCCGCTGGAGAGCCATCAGCTCACCGGAATCATTCTCCAGCCGCTTGCTGTATTCCGCGAGCCCGTCGATATTGAGCAGGGCAAGACGCCGCAGGATGCGGCGTTTGATCATCTCTTCCCGGTAGAGTGAAAAGTCGATGCCGGTGGCCCCGTGCAGAATGGCCAGGATGGCACCGAACCGCTCTTCGTCGCCGGCCGGCGTTCGCTCCTGTTGGGCGTGTAGGGCATCCGCAATATAAGGGTGCCGGCCAATTCTTTCAAGTTCGGCGGCAATGCCCTCAGGCGGCAGAACGAAATCCACGCAACCAGTGGCCACGGCGGCTTGCGGCATGGTGGAGAACTTCGCAGTGGCCGCGTCCTGCGCTAACGTCATGCCACCCGCGGCTTTGATGGCCTCCACGCCCGCCGAGCCGTCCGAGCCCGCGCCGGAAAGGATTACCCCGATGGCCCTGCTTCCGCACTGGTCAGCCACGGACCGCAGGAAGCGGTCGATAGGCATGTGCGATCCCGGCGTTTGCGTACGTGGGGCCAGCTTCAGCGCCCCGTGTGCGATGGTCAAATCAGCGTTTGCCGGTATGACGTATACATGGTTGGCTTCCACTGGCATGCCATCAGCCGCCTCGCTGACCGGCATGGTGGTGGCTCGCGCAAGAATCTCTGCCAGCATGCTGTGGTGCTTTGGATCGAGATGTTGAATGAATACGATGGCTAAGCCGGTATCGGCGGGCAAATCGGCGAGCAGAAGCTTGAAAACTTCCAATCCGCCCGCGGAGGCGCCAATGCCAACTACCGGAACGACCGATCGAGCTGCATCGCCGGGTTCTGCCGCTTCGGCCGTAAAGGCGCGCCGGCCCCCCGATTCGGTGGGCTGCCGGATACCACCGGGCACTTGATCCTCGTCCATAACGGTCCCCTTCAGCTTCTGGGAGTGGTGAAGTCAGGGTAATTCGATGGCACGCTACCACCCTGTCGGCGCCATGTTAGTCCAGAAACTGGCAGGAGGCAATCTGTAGGCCATAATACATCCTGGTCGTTGCTGGTGTGCACCGCAATAACGAGCGGTTGCATCTGACGGTAAACGTCGAGCTGCTGGAGCCATTGATGTGGGGCATGGAGCCGGTAATTCACCAGACGGAAGGGCGAACTCGCTGTGGTCAGGAGGTTCGAGATGAGCAACGAACCCCCGGAGTGATCGAACCCGAGGAAGACGGCTGATCTCGATTCGGAACGCCCCGATTCGCGTGAGTGGGAGGAGTCGCGAAAGGGACGTTAACAGGGAATATCGGTAGCCATCTGGAACATTAGCTCACCTCTGAACGGCGGGAACATCAAGCGAAAGAAACGGCAGGCCCGCGCTGATCATCTCATCGCGGCAGTGCCCTGAATGGCTGCCAACGGCGAGAACGTGCAGCAAGTGTACAAAACAGTGGTGGAGCGGGTTTACTACCCGCCGTAGGGGGGCCCGCGATTCGCCCGCTGGCTGCTGCAACTCTACGACAAGGGTTTCACGCGGACCGAGATGATGATCGGCAAACCAGCGCAGACGCGCCATCAGCAGGGGCTGTGGAAGCTGGCGCAAGAGCGGTGGGGAAGGAGCGGCGGTATGATTGCCGGAACCACGCCCACGCCGTAGTGCATGGCCATCTCCTGATACGTCGGGTTCAGGTCGGGATCGTAGCGGCAGGCTTTCGTCACTCCGGTCTTGGTGTTGTCGGGCACAACCAGCTTCGGAACGCCCTGATAGAACTCGAAAGCCCGCACATGAGCACCGCTTAAGCCCGACCGCCGGGCGAGCCGGCCGGAACTCGTATTGAATGATCAGCTCGGCAAGGACCACGCCGATGTGGATGTCACGGTGCGGGCTGCGCCTCGGCGCCAGCGTCGTTGTCTAGGTACTCCCCGGCCAGGGCGGGAGGCGCTCAACCGGCGATCACCCGACAGATCCGACCGGCTCGATTTCAGGCACGGCACCACCAAACGACTGTAAGGCCAGATAGCTCAGGCCAAACCGTTTGACGTTGTCGTGCTGTTTATCGAATTGGTCGAGGTGACCTTCCTCGTCCCGAACCAGTTCCTCGAATAGATGCTTAGTTGCCGAGTCGGCATTTGTCGCGCAGTCGAGCGCCGCCTGATTATAAGCGTGGGCGCTGTCTTGTTCCATGGTCATTGCCCTCACAAGAATGGCCTCTGCATCCGCCATCTTCTCGATTGGTCCGGCAGGACTCATGTCGACATCGCCCTTCAGGAACAGAACACGTTCGGCCAATGCTTCGACGTGGCCCATTTCCTAGATGGCTATCTTCTTGAACAACTGGGCCAGGGGTTTGAAGCCTTGATCGTCCAAATGGAAATGAAAATACATGTACTGATGCACCGCTTGAAGCTCGTCGCTAACTGCACTGTTCAAGAGATGAATGCTTTTCGCTCGCTCCATATGTCGAGCCTCCGATTCATCATAGCTCCGAGGGCAGGCTTTAAGGTGACAGCCTGACAGCGGGTCAAACGCTCCGTTTTGTCCGGCCGGATCACGGGCCACTCGGAAACAGGCCATCTGCCGAGGGCCGCCCAACCTGATTAGGGCAATAACTACCTTGACACATCAATGTGTCAAGTTAATTATTGCCCTGATTAGGAACGATAAACGCGCTTAGCACAGCCCAACCGGCCGTCAACGGTTCGCCTGTCATCATAGTTGCGATGCCGACTCCCATTGCCTACTGGTTCGCCGTGCTCGGTGAGTTCTCGGCAAGCGTGCGGACGCCTTAGACGATCACGGTTCAGCTCACAAGAGGTCGGTTCCGGCGCGGCGCAACGTAAACTCCACGAGGGACTGCTCGATGCGGCCAGCCGACGCGAGATCGACGTTTACTTCAGCTCCGAGATCTTCGCCAGCGCGTCCTTGTCCACCGATTCCAGGCGCAGACGTTTCACCAGCCATTGCACGCGGTCCCGCCGCGCCGCCGCGTTCAGCGCATGCGACGCATCATAAACCTGCATGCGCTTCGGCTCACCGAAGATCTCTTCGCAGTGCTGCGCGTAGCTCTCCGGCCCGTCCTCCGAGGCGAACTGCAGAAACACCGCCGCCGGTGACGAACGCTTCACGTACTGCTCTGGATCGGCCCACCCGTATTTGGCGAAGTATTCGCGGAGCTTTGTGTCGCCGATCTGTTTGCGCATCTCCGCTGTGCCGGGAGCGCCCGACTGAAACACGTAATACGCATCCCCGCAGCTTCCCGCCATCAGCACGAACGTCGAGATCCTCTTCTCCACGCCGCTGAGGATGGCCCCCACCTTGGCGTCGAAGCTGTGACCCACATACGCGATGCGCTTAGTATCCACGTCGCCCCGCGCCAGCAGCAGGTCCAGCGGGCGCCGGAAATCCACTACCTGTTGCTCGGTGACGGCGGTGCCCTGTCCACTGAGGGGGTCTTTGTCCTCGACAGCGCCGGGTCGCACCAGCGGTGCATCGCGTCGGAAAATCGACGCTTTTGGAGGACGTCGCCATTCAGATCATCCGCGCCGGCAGGCCGCTCCTGTACGTGGACCCGCATGGCACGAGTGCGCGCCGGATTTTGAGCCATATCCCGAAGCGTTACAGCGAGCGGGTCATATATATCAATCCGCCCGCAAAGAAGGTGCCCGGGATATCCATTTTCTGCGGAACGACGAAGGAGGAGAAGGAACTCGACATCGCGTCTCTGAGCAGTATCCTCAAATCGACCGCCGGGGATGCCTGGCGGTTTGAGACCGCGAACGTCATCGACGGCACGGCGACCGCCGCCGTCGAATCCATGGACCACCCGACCATGGCTCACGTCTACCTCTTCATCATGCGCAAGCTCGTCCGGGAGAAGATGATCGCGGCCGCAAACAACCCCTTGCTCGCGGACTTCGCGCTTGAGTACGACGAAACCCTCCGCGCCTCGGAACGCATGTCGAAGTTCGCGCCTAGCATCAACAAGCTGAAGCCCTTCGTCCGGCCCATCATCCGGACCATATTCAACCAGACGGCGAACCTCCGCTTGATCGATCTCATGAACGACGCCGTCGTCATCGTCGATCTCGACAAGGGCAAGATCGGCGAGACAAACCGTCCGCCTATTCAGAAGTCATATGTGTTGTATCGGGGGTGCGCCAGCGAGGTGGAGTTCAGGCGCGAGATAGAGGTTGATCGCTGGCGCATTCCCGACACAACCTCTTGAACTAAGCCGTCTGGAGGGGCCTATGGGGATTGGTTTCCGGCGTGATTGAAGATTCGCGGGGATGGTGCGCAGAGGGGAGCGCTGGTTTGGGTGCGGTTGGGTGGACGGCATGGGACGATTCGGGTGGCAAGGGGCTTCCGGAACGTCCACACAGCGCAGGAAGGCACACGTCGGCTGCGGCCACCGGGTGGTGATCTGCGTGGGCAAACAATGTGGATCGCAACGATCATCGGCTTTTACGAGGAGTCCAATCGCGGTGTTTGGCGCCATGCTGCGCTCGGGAGTAAGTGCGCCGTTGACCGCGATTCGATCACATGGAGGTGGCCTCTCCTGCAAACTGGACAGACCAGTTCGTGGCGCTCGATGATGACTGGCGGTGAAGCCCGCGCCGGCAGGAGTTCCCGACACCGCTGAACCATTGCCTGACGACAGCGGTTTGATAGAAAGCCGAAGTGCCGGATCTTCACAAAGCCACAGGGGAGAACATGGAGGAGGAAGCGTCGGATGAACTCCACCGCATCCAGGGACATCTCCTTGATCTGATTGTGGTCTTGTGAATCCCGCCAGCGGAAACGTACGCGACCGTCCTCCAGACTGAGCAATCGCCCATTGGAAATAGCGACTCGATGGGTGTACCGTGCCAGATAGCGGAGCACCTGCTCTGGCCCGCCGAACGGGGGTTTGGCGTAGACCACCCATTCCTTGTGTTTGAGGGACTCTGCCCAATCCTCAAAGCGGGCCGGGTGGGCCAGTTCGCGAAGTTGTCCGTAGAAGCCCAGGCGTCCCGCCGGGCGACCGGCACGAGAGCGGGTGTTAAACCTCGCGGGCACCTCGCAGGCCGAACCTTCGCGGCTTGTTCCGCGAAGTTCCGCGAGCTTCCGCGAGAGTCGCGTTAAACCAAGGAAACAACGAGGGATCGTTTAACGCGGGCTTTTCCCTCGCCCGCGAGCGTACGTTCGCGGCGGTGCGCCACCCCTAAGGGGGCGCCAGCCCGCGAGAAACGGCGACTAAGCGGCAGCGGCATACGGTTCAGCACTCCATTTCCAAGTAATGCCTCCAGGCACCGCCACGTCCGGGTTTGGGTTCGCGTCGGATCTTACCGGCGGGCACCCCTTCGTCCAGCCACGCGCGGGCCCTGTCCCGGCCGAGGCCGCGGGCCGCAGCCAGGCGCTCAAACTCGTTCTTCACCCTGCCCGGGTTGTTCCGCAGCAGATCTCGAAACTGGTCTGCGGCGGGCGCTGGCAGATCCTGAGTTCCGCTGCCGCGGAGGAACTCACCGTCCTCGTAGTGGTAGGTGATCTTCCCAGCGAGCCCTGTGCGGCCCTTGAATACCCGGAGCGTTATCACACCGAGCCTTCCATCGGGCCCGAAGTTGGAAACGTGGAACGCCTGATCAACGTTCGCCTTGAAGTCGGAAGAACCACGGTAATCCTTCGCCGAATCGGCCTTGCCGTCGTGGTGGATGATGATCACTGTAGCGCCCAGGTCGGCCAGTGTGCGGCACTTCTGCGTGAAGGCGCGCATTTGCTGGGCGTCGTTCTCGTCGCCGCCATGGAAGGCCGCCATGGAATCGACGATGATCAGCGGCTTTACCTCGCATGACATCACCCAGGCGATCACGGCCGGACTATCCGGCTCCGGGACACCGGTGGGCAGCCAGGCGCCGCAATATTTGAACATCGGGCCGTCCACAACGCCGAGCCGATCCAGCCGTTCAGCTACAACCGGCAAGGGATTCTCACGGTCCAGCACGAGCACCGGCACGCCAGCCTCTGCCGCCTCGGCCGCCCAAGCGGTCGCCAGCGTACTCTTTCCACAGCCGGAATCGCCGGTGAGCGCGATCACCATGCCGCGCGGTAGTTCCGGTTCGCGCAGGTATTCGATGTTCGTGTTGCCACAGTCACGGATCAACAGAACGTTGACGATCGATTGCGTCATAGTGCCTCCCCGGGCACTCAACTGCTGCATGCGGGCCGCGTGTTCGGCCAGCAGCTCGCGGGCAGGCCCGATCTGAAGCGCCGCCCCGTTGGAAAACCTCTGGCTCTCGAAGATTATGCCGCGCAGGGTGGCCTTTTCAATGATGATCTTCACGTAGTCGTCCGCGTTGGGAATGTCCGGCATCCCGTCGTCGAGGGACGCCAGGAAGGACAAGCCGTCTGTTCCAAGCTGGCCCAGCTTCGCCAGTTGATCGGCCACCACTACCCGGTCAATATCATCGCCGTTGGCGTGCAGGTGCCGCATCGCCGCGAAGATCCGGCGGTGACGCTCCAGTATGAAGTTATCGGGCTCGAGGCCTGCGGCTATGGGAAAGTACCGTTCGTGGTTCTTCAGGATCAAGCCAAGGACGAAGCGCTCGGCATCGAGGTTGCACGGCAACCCTTTTTCATCAATCACGTCGGGCTGATTCGCGATCAATTGAACCCTGGGCTTCCCCACTGCCGGTCCATCGGTTTTTCTAGGCACTTCAAAATCCCATTTCTGCTAGGAAAACACTCATTGAGTCCTCGCCGGTGTGCGGATTGAGTTGCCGGTGCCGCCCATCGGCCCCAAACACGCACTCGTAACGCGGCCCCTCCTTGAAGGCCCTCTCAACCACAACCGCGGCCATTGACGTCGGGACGAACCTCCACTTGCATCGCGAACGGCAGGCCATGGCGCACCTCCAAACACTGGATCTCGCCATCATCCAAGCCGCGAACATACGCGAACAGCTCGACAATCGGCTTTTTCAATTCAAACTCTGGTGATCGATCGGACGGCTCAATTTCTGACGCGCCGAACCGCAGAAGTTGTACCATCGTCGGCCATGGGTTGAGTATCAGTTCGCCACCGTGGATGCGCACCGATTCTATTCGGCCGAAACCGAGTTGCTTAAGGGCAGCGACGAAGCAAGACTCCGAGGGCGTCAGATCCGCGGTGGACATCGGGCGGGTTGTTCTTCCGGGAGGCACACTTCGCGCGCCGCCTTGATCGGTGAGATTACCTTTGGCCTGTGGCCTCAGGCGGAGACGAGTCCTGTTGTCTTTCAAGTTGGTTTCCTCGCTAGCGCCGGCGGGACGCTGGGCTCTGCCGACAGCTCGCGAAGGGGGAAAGCGGGAGGACGCCCTTACTCCATTTACTCCATTAAGGGCAGTGGCGAAAACGAGGCAACGAGGAATCAGTGAGTTAGGTGGCCAAGAACCAACACCTTAGACGCATAAGTCTTTTATTAACAAACGAAAGGTAGTTTCCCAAGCTGGACGTCGTGGGTTCGAATCCCATCTCCCGCTCCAAGCTCCCTTCCAATCAGTAACATACGGCCCTGGTTTCTGTGGTGCGAAATCCGTGGTGCATGCCACGAGCGCGAGGACTGGCGCCACGGCAACAACTGAGGTCATCCCACTCACCACAGTTCACGTTCTTTTCATCGCGCGTTGAGCGCCACGCCAGTTGCGCAACGGCCCAGGACAACGGGCGGACTCCGGATGTTCACGAAACGCCGCCATCGCGATTCCGGATGCACAATCAGAGACGGAGGAACGCATCATGTCCCAGCTCAATAACGCCACCCACAAGATCGCCTGGCCGGAGTTCAAGACTCGCAAGCACGACGCCGCGCCGGCGCCGGGCACACTCGTTCCGGGCGCCTTCACGCTGCCGATGATCAGCACGAGCGGCTTCGGCGTCGAATCCGTGGCCGGAGCCAAGCCGCCGAAATACAAGGTCAAAGACACAATCGTTGTCAGCGTTGCTCTCGACGCGGCCAGTTGGGTGCAGGACTTTGTCTTTACGCTGCCGCAACCCAAACAGGACGAGCTGCTGAACCACGAGCAGGGCCACTTCAGTCTGGGCGCGCTGCTGGCCAGGGATTTCTACTACGACCTGCTGAAGCTCCGGCAGAAAGAGTACGCCAACCAGTTGCAGGCCACTGCGGATTACGACGGGCTGAGGAACGCGCGCAACAAAGCCTTCCCGGCCATCATCAAGAAGTACGACGACGACACCCAGCACGGTACGGTGGCAAGCCAGCAGACGCGCTGGGACGGGTTCGTGAGATCGGCGACGAACACGCCGAGGGTGCCGCCGGAAAAGGCACAGGACGGAACGACGCTGACGATCAGGCTCGTTGATTTGCTGAAGCAGTCGGGGATACCGATCTGAGCCGGTGAGCACGGGCTGCGAAGCCGGGCGGCGTCATTGGATGAGTTGATAGCTCACGAACGCCAGCCGGTGGCCGTCGGGCGACCACGACGGGGCATCCATCGAGCCCCGTCCGCCGGCGAACTGGCACAGCGTGATCGCCTTCCGGTCGCTGAGCGACAGCACGCGCAGCAGCATATTCTCGCCACCGCCCTCCCAGGAAAGGAACGCCATCTGCCGGCCATCCGGTGAGAGGTGTGGAAACGCATTGCTGAATTCGTCGGACGTCACCTGCTCCGGCGCGCTGCCATCCGGCCGCATGCGCCAGATCTGCATCGTGCCCGTGCGGCCGGACTGGAAGTAGATGTAGCTTCCGTCGGGCGAGAACTCCGGAGCATCGTTGACGCCGTTGCCCGCAGTCAGGCGTTTCTCCTCGCCGCGTTCGCCGGACTTTGTGTAGATGTCAGCCTTGCCGTCCCGGTCGGCGCGGAATACGAGCGTCTTCCCATCGGGCGAGCGCTGCGAAGGCTCGCTGTTGGCGGTGGCCATCGCCTCCGGCTTGCCGCCGGCTACGGCCACGCGCTCCATCCTGCCGTCGCGATGGAAGAAAAGAGACAAGCCGTCGTGCGACCAGCCTGGCGACTCCAGACGTCCGGGCGCGACGAAGGACACGCGCGCGTCGGTGGAGGCAACGGTGATCGTCTCCAGCGTGCTCCAGGGCGCCGGTTTCCCTGTCTGGGACGGCGTGGTCAGCTCGACATCCGAGAACAGAGCCTTGCGAACGTCATCCTTGTTGTGAGCGCACACGCCGATGCCAACGTAGAACGGCCCCTGCAGAGGAACCCGCGTCGACCCGCCGGCGAATCGAAGTCCACCGTCCTCGGCGCCAATCCACATGGTGAAGGAATCGCCCCGTTTCTCGATGCTCAGCCGCTTCGGCGCAGACACGTTCGATTCGATCTCATGCGTCACCGCTCCCTTTGCCTCGCGGAATTGCAGCGAGGTCAGGCCGTCACCATGCAGGGCCACGTCGGCATAGGCGGCATCCGGATCCAGGCTCTGGCGAATCATGAGCACGGCCTTGCGATGCGCGTCTCCCTGCTTGTCCAGAATCGAGACGCTTGCGCTCAGCCTGACATCGCCGGACATCTTCGTCCAGACAAACTGGAAGTCGTCCTCCGCGAACCACATGTTCTCGCCGCTGCCGCCGATGGTGTAGCTGTGAGTGGCCGCGTCGTAGTCGACAGAGCCGGTATGAAGCACGGTCCCGACATCGGTGTGGCTCGCGAACACTCCGATCTGCGCCTGGGCGCAGGCCAGCAGGGAACTACAAACCAGCATCCGCAGCACTTTCCCCATTACTCCAGGACCATCAGCGCTGCCTGCTCGCGCAACCCGCCCACGGTCACCGCTCCGATGCGCACGTCGAGCAACCGATTGGCAACCCGCGGCGCCGCCAGCTCCACCTTCAGAAAATTGTCGCTGAGCGCACCTTCCTCGAGCGTCACCACCGACAGCGTTCGTCCCACCATGGCGCGGCGGAACGCGAGGTTCTTTTCCGCGGCCAGCTCGCGCAGAACGCGGTTCCGTTCCTTCCGCGCGGGCACGGGAACCTGATCCGGACACTCGGCAGCCGGGGTTCCCGGCCGCTCCGAGTACGTGAACACGTGCAGGTAGGTGAACGGGAGGCTGGCGATGAACTGCCGGCTCTGCTCGAATTCCTCGCCGGTCTCTCCCGGAAATCCCACCATCACGTCGGCGCCGATAGCCGCATCCGGCATCAGCGCGCGCGCCTTTCGGATCCGGTCTTCATAGTGGCGCGGGCGATACTTCCGGTGCATCCTTCGCAGCACTGTGTCCGAACCCGACTGCAGCGGCGCGTGCACGTGTTTGGCAATGCGCGGCTCCCCGGCCATCAGGCCCAGCAGATCGTCGCTGAAGTCCATCGGCTCCACCGAACTGAGGCGAACGCGCTCTATCTCGGTCTCATTCAGAATGCGGCGGACCAGATCGGCCAGCCGCATGGTGCTGCCGGGCTCTCTGCCCCAGCGCCCCAGGTTGATGCCGCTCAGAACCACCTCGCGATAGCGCCCCGCCAGATTGCGAATCTCCGCTACCACGCGATCCGCCGGCATGCTGCGGCTCGGTCCGCGCACGAAGGGGATGACGCAGAATGAGCAGCGGTTGTTGCAGCCGTCCTGAATCTTGAGATTGGGCCGGGTGCGGTCGCCCGCGGCGTCTTCCACAGGCGCGGCCAGGAACTCGCGCTGCTCGAAGATATCGCCCACCAGTATGTCACCCAGAGTGACGAGGCCGTGATAGGGAACCGCGCCCGCAGCCGGCTCGCCCACGATCTCGGCGATTCGCGTCTTGTGGGAATTGCCTACCACCCAGTGAACGCCGGGCATACTGGCGATCTCGTCCGGCGCGCGCTGGGCATAGCACCCGGTCACCAGAATTCGGGCAGCGGGGTTCTCACGGTATACCCGGCGCAAGGTCTGGCGTACATCTTCGTCGGCGGTGGAGGTAACGGTGCACGTGTTGAGGACAACCAGTTGCGCCTCAACGAGTTCGCCAACCTGGGACAATCCCTGTGCGGAGAGCGCCGTCTCAATGGCGGCGCCATCGGCCTGGGAGGCGCGGCACCCGAAATTCCGGACGAAGAATCTCTCCACCTCTACAGTATTTCAGCAATCCGGTGGAGAAGGCCAGCAGGGATAAAGAAAAGGCTGAGGTTGACGATAGACAAGCGTGGCCGGTGAGCGCGTACTCTCGCAGGAGGAAATCGACAGTGTATTTCGCAATCTGCGCGAAACTCCGCAGGAGAGCGATCTCGCCAAACGCGCCCAGCCGTACGATTTCCGCCGGCCGGACCGCATCGCCAAAGACCAGTTGCGCGCCATTCACGTGCTGCACGAGAACTTCGCGCGCTCGCTGGCATCGAGCCTGTCCGCCTACCTGCGCGCTTACGTGGCCGTGAACCTGGTTTCGGTGGAACAGCTTTCCTTCATGGAATTCTCGCAGTGCCTGCCCTCGCCGAGTTGTCGGGTGTCTCTCGGCATGAAGCCCTTCGAGGGAAACGCGGTGATGGAGGTCAATAACACGCTGGTCTTCCCCATTCTCGAAATGCTGCTGGGCGGCTCGGGGAAGTTCACCACGAAGATGAATCGCGAGATCACCGAGATCGAGCAGAGCATCCTCGACGGTCTGTTCCGCATTATCCTTCACGATCTGAAGCTGTCGTGGCAGGCCGTGGCGAACCTGGATTTCACCATCGAGGCTCACGAAACGGAACCGCAACTGTTGCAGATCCTCGCGCCGAACGAGGCGGTTGTGGCCATCAGCATGGAAGTGCGCATCGGGGACAACTCCGGGATGATGAATCTTGGCGTCCCGTCGATCATCATCAAGATGCTGCGCCAGAAGTTCGACCAGCAGTGGTCGGTGCGCAAGAGCGAGTCGACTCTACAGGAGCGCGAGAGAATTCTGCGGCTGATCAAGCCTGCTGCGACGCTGGTGGATGCGCGGCTGCAGGGCCCCACGCTCACTGTTTCCGAACTGCTCGAGATCCAGGACGGCGATATCCTGACCTTCGACTTTCCGGTGGCCAGGCCCCTGGACCTGCTGATCAACTCGAAGCTCAAGTTCCGCGGCCATGTGGCCACGAACGGGCGGAAGAAGGCTTTTCGCGTCGAGCAGTTCTACAGCCCGGCCGACTAACGGTGAAAGCTCAGGCCGCGAAACGCAGCATGTCCACGCTGGACGTTTCCGGCGCCAGACTCTCCAGCGACTCCAGCTTCACCCCGGTGATTCCGGACGCGAAAGAAAGCCGGAACGCGCTGGGCAGGTCTTCCGCTTCGCTGGACATCTCTTCGGCCAGGTACAACAAAGCGGACAGTGTAGCGGGATATTGCTCCGGAGCGTGGTGACTGGCGACGCTGTCCACGATCTCCTCGCTGAAGTTCCACTTGCGCAGCGCGTCGGCGCCAATAGCCGTGTGTGTGCGGCCGAACAGCACCCGCTCCACCAGCACGCGCGGGCACCCCTGGTCCATGAGCCGGATGTAGCGTTCGGTAGCCGAAAGCGGCAGGTGCAGCAGAGCGAGCCGGCCGACATCGTGCACCAGCCCGGCAAGGAACGCCTGCTCCGGATCGGCTTTGCGCGAAATGGTGGCGAGCCGCTCACAGGTGGCGGCAACTTCGATGGAGTGGTTCCACAGCTTGTGAAGATGGCGTGACGCAAACATCGGCTTCAACGATGCCGCGGCCACTACCTTGCACGCGTTATCCGCCCCAATCCACGACAGCGCGTGCCGCAGCGTGGAAACCCGTTGCACGCCGGCGTGCGCTGCCGAGTTGGCGCACTGGACAATGTTCCCCGCCAGCACCTGATCCGCCGCCACCACCGATTCCACACGCGCGAGGCTGACGTCTTCATCGGCCAGGAGACTGAGTGCGCGGTGCGCCGCCGTGGGGAAGACCGGAAGGCGTTCGACCACATCCACCAGATCCGAGCCACAGGAGACCTGCAGATACGCCGACAGCACCTCCGTAGCCGAGTTGAGCACTTCATCGCCGGACAGGCCGGGAGCCAGGGCATCCATCTCGAACGCCTCGTCGAACCCATCGCACATCTCCAGCACGGCCGCGAGTTTGGAGATTCGCGCATCGGGCTGGCCGCTGCGGCGGTGAAACACCTGCAGCAGCTCCAGCGTGTCCGGCGGAAGCGCGCCGGAGGGCGGTTCGGTCTCGGTCACTTTCAGCTCCGCCAGCAGATGGCGGCGCGCGCGCGCGTCGGACACGATGTCCGGAAACTGGTGCAGCAGCGCGGCCCGTTCGAGGCATTCCCGATCGGCGCGAGGAAGCTGGAGCGACTCGGAGACCTCACGGCACCATGCCGCGACGCGACGCGCATGAGCGGCCCTTGCCATACCGGCGGGCGTGCTGCGCAGTTCATCGATACCGTCAATATCGCCGGGTCGCACCAGAATCTTCGCCTGTCTGTTATATCGGCCGCGGCGCCCCGGACGAGACCGGATTGTCACCTGGTACAGTCCGTCCACGATTCGTCTTAGTGCAATTCGACCCCAGGCACCAGGACCGTTTTCTCCGGTGGGTCAGGATTCTTCCGACCCCTCCGCGCCGGTAATCAGCCGCGCGCCCCGGTTGAATGTGAGATACAGGAAACCCCAGTGAATGAACACCAGCAGCCGGTTCGAAAACTCAACCAGATACATCAGATGGACAAACAGCCAGATGAGCCAGGCGGGGAATCCGGACAGATGAAGGCCGCCGATTCGCGCCACGGCGGCCGCGCGGCCGATCACCGCCAGGTCGCCACGGTCCCGGTATCGGAATGGCTTATTCCGAGCACCACCGGCACGCTGGCCAATAAGCCGGGCCACAAAGCTCCCCTGCTGCATGGCCACCTGGGCGACGCCCGGCAGTGGCCGGCCCTGCGAATCGGTGTAGTGAGCCAGGTCGCCGATGACGAAGATCTCCGGGTATCCCGGCAGGCTCAGATCGGGGCCAACCACCACTCGCCCCGCTCTTTCCAGCGTCGCGCCGGCGCGCCTGGCCAGGACTTCACCGAACGCCGAAGCGCGCACGCCGGCCGCCCAGATGACCGTCCGCGCCGCCAGATGCTCGGTTCGTCCGTCTCCGTGTTCCACATTCACGCCCGAATCGTCGATGCCCACGACACGCACGCCGGTGTACGGCCGCACGCCCACGCGGATCAGCGACGCCTCCGCTTTCCTCGAGAGCTCCTCGGGATACGGCGGCAGCACGCGGCTGGCCCCGTCGAGCAGGAGAATGCGTGCCTGCTTCGGATCGATGGAACGGAAGTCGTGCTTCAGCGTGTCGTTGGCGATCTCTCCCAGGGCGCCGGCCAGTTCCACGCCCGTGGCGCCGGCTCCCACCACGATGAAGGTCAGCCACTGGCGGCGCTTCTCCGGATCGTGCTCGCGCTCGGCGGCCTCGAAGGCATAGAGAATCCTGTGCCGTATGCGCACCGCCTCTTCGATGGTCTTGAGCGGCGCGGCGTGCTGCGCCCATTCGTCGTGCCCGAACCAGGCATCGCGCGCGCCGGTGGCCACCACCAGCGTGTCGTACGGGATCTCTCCATCAGCGAGGATGAGGGTCCTGCGCTGGGGGTCGAGGTCGACCGCTTCCCCCAGCAGCACGCGCGTGTTCTGCTGGCGGCTCAACACGCTGCGCAGCGGCGAAGCGATCTCCCCCGGCGACAGCGACCCCGTGGCAACCTGGTAGAGCAGCGGCTGGAACAAATGGAAGTTCCGCTTGTCCACCAGTGTCACCTCAACCGCGGCCTTGCGCAACGCCTTCGCCGTGTACAGGCCGCCGAAGCCTCCTCCCAGGATGACCACCCGATGCCGTCCCATGATTCCCCCAATCACTTGGATGCTGCGCGGCGGTGCGATGATGGCACATATGAGATACAGGAAACTCGGCCGAACCGGGTTCGACGTGAGTGAGATCGGTTACGGCGCGTGGGGAATCGGTGGATCGCAGTGGCTGGGCGGAACCGACCACGAATCCATCCGCGCGGTGAAGCGGGCCATCGAGCTGGGCCTCAGTTTTATCGATACGGCGCTGGCCTACGGCGACGGACACAGCGAACGGCTGGTGGGCGACATCGTCCGGGAGACGCGCAGCCCAATTCGCGTAGCCACCAAGGTTCCGCCGAAGAACCTGCTGTGGCCGGCCCGGCGCGGCATCGGCATCGACAAGGTGTTCCCGTACGACTACATCATTCACTCGACGGAAACCAGTTTGAAGAATCTCGGGCTCGACACCATCGACCTGCAGCAGCTCCACGTGTGGAATCCCGAGTGGACCGGGCGCGAGGAATGGCGCCGCGCCTTCGAGGATCTGAAGAAGTCCGGCAAGGTGCGGGCGGTGGGCGTCTCCATCAACGATCACGATCCCGATTCCGCGCTCGATCTTGTGAAGACCGGGCTGGTGGACACCGTGCAGGTGATCTACAACGTTTTCGACCAGAGCCCGGAGCGCAGTCTGTTCCCGCTCGCCAGGGAGCTGAATGTCGGCGTGATCGCGCGCGTGCCCCTCGACGAGGGCGGCCTCACCGGCGCCATCACCGAGGACACGAAGTTCGACCCGCACGAGTTTCGCGCCGAGTACTTCCGCGGCGATCGGAAGAAGCAGGTGGTGGAGCACGTCAACGCGCTGAAGCGGGACTTCGAAGGTGTGGTGGAAGGGCCGCTCGCGGAAATCGCGCTACGTTTCGCGATCAGCCATCCGGCGGTGTCCACTGCGATCCCGGGCATGCGCCGCGTTCGCAACGCCGAGGCCAACATGCAGGTCAGCCAGAAGGGCCCGCTCGACGAGCGAGCGCTGGCCGTGCTGCGGCGGCACGCCTGGGCGCGCAACTTCTACGACTGAGCGGGTACGATTGAGCAGGCTACCGCGTGTAGCGCAGACTCAACATGAGCTGATTCGAACGGAAGTCCTCGAAGGCGTATACGCGCTCCGAGAGACTGTACCAGCGCCACTCCGAGTTCCACTGGACGCCCTTCGCCAGGGGAACCGAGAGGCGGGCCGTTGGCTGGTAGTATTCGGTGGGCCGGCTTCCCGCCGAAGTAAACAGCGAGCCGCCGAACGAGACTCGCGGGGCGAAACCATGCATCGCCTTTGGGGCGAGGTCGATCAGCGCGGTGGCGGTGTTCCCGTTTTCCAGGTACGCGGAGAGAGCTGTGGAGAGCGTCCCGGGATCGAGATACAGGATATTCGAGTTCACGTTCGACCGTGTGTACTCGAGCAGCACGCTGACGTTGCGCCCGCCATTGGGCAGCCACGAGAGCGATGCCGACGTGGCCCGGCTGACGAAGTGCAGGTTCACCAGCGGGTCGGGATTGTTGTTGCTCAGCTCGAAGAAGTCTCCGGCCAGCCGCCAGTTGGGCAGGAACTCCCACTGTGCTCGCGTGCGCAGCTTCCAGTAGCTGTGCAGGCTGGTGCGGAAATACGCCCGGCCATCGGAAGATGCCTCGAAGTCGGCACTAGCGCGAACTGTCTGCTTCAGCCGGAAGGTGGCCCCGGCCAGTCCCGTGTTCCGACTCAGGCTGGAAGATTCCAGCGGGAAATCGGACAGCGGGGACGCGCGTACCGTGGCATCGCCCCACTCATAGCGCTCCCCTCCGCGAACGGTGAGGTTCGGAAGCAGATCGTAGAATGCCTCAAGCTGCTGCTCGTTGTGGTTGAGCACCAGGCGGTCGGCGCCCGGATCGGTATTGAGGAATTGCGACCCGGTGGCCAGATACTGCTCGGTGAGGAGCGACGAGGCGGCATTATGCAGCCGGTCCGTTGACCAGTACTCCACCAGGCGCAATCGCTTGAGCGGACGGGCCTCCGCCGTGAGCGATCCGGTGCTGTGCGGCATGCGCGCATCGGCCGAAGCGATATCCTGCCCCGAGTTGTAAAACGCGAACGTCGCCGGCAGGAACAGCGTTCCGTTGGCCATGGAGCTGTACTGCGTGGTCAGGCTTGGGTTCGCATACAGGAACTGCCCCGAAACGCTCAGCCACGACAGCGGGTTGGAAGCGACCAGCACCTTCGTGTAGAGCGAGTCGCCGCGGACCCGATACAGCTCGTTGAGACTGCTCAGGCTGAGCTGTTGCCCAAAATACGGAAGCTTCAGGTCGCCGGTGTTCGGCTGGTTGTCGGATGCGCCCTGATCGTCCCGGAAGGTGGTGCCGCCCTGCTCCAGCACAACGTGCACCAGCGGCAACTGAAGCTGCACGCCGCCCCGGAACGTGTTGGTGGAATTGCTCACCGAATTGGCCACCGGGTAGTTATTAGGGAACAGCGTGAAAACGGTGGTGCCGCTGCCGAACCAGCTATCGCGCGACCACGCGAGATAGGGACTGATCCAGTGTCCGGGAAGAACATCCAACTGCACGTCGGAAGTGCGGATGCGCGTGTCGAAGCTGCTCTGGGTGAGCAGAGACCCGCTGTTGAGCGTAGGGTCCGCGAAGGAGGGGAGGAAGTTGAAGTACGCGGTATTGCGATAGTCGGCCGTGAGGCGGTACAGGCCGAACTTTTCCACGTCCAGCCGGGCCGTGTTATATGGGTCGCCACCCCAGGAGTTGGCCTGTATCTCAAAGCGGTCGAAGAGCAGTTTCACGGGGCGCACGGTGAAATCCAGGCCGATCAGACGAGGCCCCTGCCCAAGGTTCACGGTGCTGCGATACGCATCCTGATTTCCGTTGGGGCCCGCAACAAAGCGGTAGCCGAGTTCCACACTGCCGGAAACCGGGGAATCGGATACGGCGGCCGGCGCGGGTTGATCCGGCGGCGTGGGCGTGACGGCAGCAGGCGCGGCGGCTGGGGCGGGGACAGTTGCCGGCGCGGGCTGGTCCTGCGCCGCCATGACACCCAGGAAAACGGGAACCAGCAGTAGGAGTCTCATCGCAATAACGCGTCGTTCACGTAAGAGCCATGTATCTTCACATGGCACACGGTACAGTTCTGGTAGCGGGGGCTCCGCAGATCGTGAAACGCCGGAGGAACTCCGCCCATGTGCCCACCGGACGCCGCCTGGGCCGCGGGCATGTTGGCGTGGCACTCCAGACAAACAAAGCGCACTTCATGGCGGATCAGCATGCGCGGATTGGCCGACCCGTGCGGTTCATGGCAGGCGGTGCAGCCTTCCACCCGCACCGGTGCGTGCTCGTAGGTAAACGGACCGCGCATCTCGCCGTGACAGCGCAGACACCCCGGTTCGTTGGCGAAGGCGACGCGTTGCGTCTCGGTGCGGCTGCCGTGCGGATTATGGCAGCCCACGCAGGACATGGCCCCTTCCGGCAGACGGTGCTTGTACGGCCGCTGGAAACTGGCCCAGACCGACTGATGGCACGCGACGCACATCTTGTTCACGTCCGCGGCCCGATGCACCACCAGGGGCCGATGATCGGTCCCGTGGATGGAGTGGCAGCCCACGCAGCCCGGCCCTTCCTTAGCGTGGCCGCCGGCAATGCGGCCCACCGGCCTCATCTCGTTGCGGTGGCAGGCAAGGCAGAGCTTGTTCTGTTCTTCGGCCGAGAGTTTCGCCGGGTTGCGGATGTCGGTGGCGGCCAGCGAGTCCGCGTGTTTGGCGCCGGGGCCGTGGCAGGATTCACAGGCGAACCCCGCGTGCCCGCGGTGTTTGTCGGTATCGAGTACGTGATGCGGGTTCTTGTCGAATGCTTTGGAGATCTCGTCGTGACAGGCCGCACACTTGTCCGAGCCAGCCTGGGCACTGGGGGTCTGAGCGGACGCGGCCGCCATGCTCATGAGGAGCACGGCGGCCGCGGGGTAGGGCCAGATCTTGGCGAAGAGCATCTCTACTTAGCGTAGATCAATATTGCGCGTGCACCGCGTCGACGGGATAAGCGCCCGGGGAGGTGTGGCAAACCGGGCACGCTTCGCCGAGGATCGTGGTGTTCGAAAGCATGTGTGACGCTGCCGGGATATCCACGTGGCAACCCGTACAAGCCGAGGAAACCGGCTGGTTCGGATTGACCGGACCCTGTGGATCGAGGACGGTGTTGAGTCCTATCGGGAGATTCTGCTCGCTGCCGTTGACATGGCACATCGAACAATTACGGAGATCGGTTGCCTGGCCGTTCGGCCCCATGGCCGGGAACAGCGTGCCGCTGAAGTCGTTGTGGCTTCCGCCATACCCAACCACCACATACGTGCGCCTGGACGCCTGCATGTTGATCCCGTCGTGGATGCGGTGAACCAGCAGATTGAAGTTGACGCCCTGCGGCGGCGCGGCCTTATCGGCGGGGACCACCGCGCTCCCGCGTACCGGCGAATCCGTGGTCGAAGGATTGTGGCACAGCACGCAGTACTCCGTGTTATTGCGGAGCGCACCGTGTACCTGCAACGAAACATGGCATTGATTGCAGTTGCTGAGCTGCACTACGGTTCGCCTCGGCGCAACTGGCGTACCATCCACCGAAAAGTACGCAACTTTGTTGGGGGCCCCGTACTGAATGGTTTGCTGTGCGGTGGTCCCGGCGAGCACCACTTCGGTGCGCCGCGCCTCGACGCCGATCGCGTACGTGCCGGTTGCGGTCGCGGGGACCGTGTGCGTAAACGTGTACAGGCAGACCCCATTCGCGCCGCAACTGGCTTTCGCGGCGCTCTCCGTCACATAGCCCGGCGTGGTAACGCCGCTTCCAAAGCTCGTGTATCCGTAGTCGGTGGTCGGTCCGGCCATGGTGAAAGAGATGGAGCCGAGGGCCGACAGCGGCACCGTGGCGCCGTTCTTGTCCTGCACGGTAAACGAAACTACGGGAGCGCTGCCCGCCGCCCCGTTCTGGACCTGCGTGATATTCACAGCCAACCCCGAAAGCAGACTGGACGCCGTCGGCGCCACGTGCGCTCCCAGAATCGATGCATCGAAGTCAATTTCGCCCTGGGGGATATGACAGTTCTTACATTGGTTGTCGTCGAACTGCGGGCCGCCAGGGTGGTTCACTCCTGTGGCGAAGTTGACATCGTCGTGGCAGGCCCCGCAGGCGGCGCGCGTCGGATTCGTTAGAAACGCAGTCGCTTGCGCCGCGCCGGTCGTCTGCGAATGGCAGGTCTCGCAGCGTCGCGGGTCCCCTGGATCCGCCGGAAAGGCTACCTTCGAGAAGTCTTCGCCATTAATGATGAGGGGTTGTCCAGCAACCACACTGGGCAACTTCTCCCCCATATGCATCTTGTGGATCATGACCCTCAAGGCGAGCGAGCCCCCAGTGGTCGTGTCCACATTTTGCGGGGTGTGGCAGAGCACGCACATTTCGATGCCGCGGCGCCTTCCGCCGTGCCACGACAACTGATCGTGACAGGTATTGCAGCTTGCAGTCTTGATCACCTCATGGATCCTGGTCACCGGCGCCCCATTGGGGACGAAGTTGAACTCGGCGCTCGCGAAGTTCGTCGGCAAATTGAAGTCGGTCAGTACTCGCGATGCGTAGATGCCAATGGTGTGGGTGGCGGTGGTGTCGAACCCGGCGGGCGCCTTCGTATGAAAAACGTATTGATATTGCCCCGGACCAGGATTGGTTGTCACGCCGCCGGAATCAGCACCCGGTTGATCCGTCGACGGAACTGCTGTCCCGGAATTGTGGCGCGTTGTGTAGGCCGTATAGTCTTCCTGATTGTTCGGCAACACTGCCGCAACATAACCCAGACTGATCGTTCCCGGTGTCGTGACGCCGGCCGCGTCCAGCGGAAGACCCTTCGGGTCGGTGAGGGTGTAAACCACCGTGATCGTGCCATCGCTCGCGATGTTCGCGGAGTTGATCTTGATCAGCAACCCCGGCCGGACAAACTGGACCGTGGCGTCATCGAGGAAGAATGCCTTGTCGTGCTTCGAGTATGTAGAGCTCTGAGCCCCGGTGAGGGCCAGGGTCCCGGCAAGGGCAACCAGGCCCCCCAGGATTCGGACCGTACTCCCTGTCGTTCGCATGAGGAGACTCCTTAGTAACGGCTACAAGCGCAGCGATCAGCAAACCCGAAGCAGATTGCCAGCCAAACCGAAAAAGCGTCAACTGGTGGTTTTCAGTGGCCCTGTGTTGCAGTTCTCATCAGCATGTGGGGGATTTCTCAACGAGATTGGGTGAAAACACACTCCTCCCCCACTACACCCAATGCTCACAGAACAGTAAGATATCAAACAATGGATAGATTCTGCCGCCAGGATTGTCGAACTTTGCACTAGTGCGACGCGACAGACAGGATTCTCAGGCAGAAGACGCTACAGGATGCCGATGAGCTTCTCTTTGATCTGGTCGGCGGTGAACGGCTTGCGAATGTAGCCGGTAGCTCCGAGCTGGATGGCCTGCATCACCTTGTCCTGGCTCCCTTCGGTGGTCACCATGATGATGGGCACGGTCTTCCAGTCCTCGTTGGCTTTGACATGCTGCAGCAGCTCGAGGCCGTCCATGTTCGGCATGTTGATGTCGGAGAGGATCAGCCCGACGTTGCCCCCGTTGAGCTTGGCCAGGGCTTCCTTGCCGTCGCCGGCCTCGATCACGTCGCCGAGCTGAAAATCGGTGTGGCGGAGGACCCGTTCCAGAATCTTGCGGATCGCGGCGGAGTCGTCAACAATCAGAACGTTCAGGGCCATAGGAAGTCACCTTATGCAGTCAAGATGCATATCGGCGCGGTTCGCGATGTCTTGAAGCGGCTGGAGGAAATCGTTACCTGCTGCCCGGGCGGACCCTGTACCCGGCGCCGCGCAGCACCCTGCCTGGACGCCGGCCGGTCATGCGGCCATGGTCGATGACCGGGACACCGTTGACGAGCACGTATTCCATCCCGGCGGCGAGCTGGTTGGGCTGCTCGAAAGTGGCCAGATCGCGCACCCGTTCGGGGTCGAAAATCACGACGTCGGCCCACATTCCCCGTTTGAGCACGCCACGGTCGGCCAGACGCATGCGCTGGGCGGGGAGGGCACTGAACTTGCGGATGGCGCCTTCCAGCGTGAGCTGGTGCTCCTCGCGCACGTACTTGCGCAGGATGCGCGGAAATGTCCCATAGGTGCGGGGGTGTGGGTGTTCGCGGCCGAGCAGACCCTCCGGGGAGGTCCCCGGCCAGTCGTTGTCGATGGACACCCATGGTTGCCGGAGCGCGAGCGCCACGTCCTGCTCGGACATGCCGAAAACCGCGACGCTGGAGAAGGCGTTGTCCTCAATGAGCAGGTCGAAGATGGTGTCGATGGGATCGGCGCCGCGCAGCTTTGCAATCTCCGCGATGGTCTTCCCCTGGAGCGGCACCAGGGCGGGATTCTGGACCACCGATAACACGATGGCTTCGGGCCCGGGGATCCCCGCCCACTCGTTGTCCCATTCCGTGGACGGGGCGGTGATTTCGCTGCGGATACGCTGGCGAGTGGCGGGGTCCTTCAGGCGCTCTACCAGTTTCGCCGCGCCGCCGTCGTGCGCCCAGGGCGGAATGAAGGCGGAGAAGTCGTTGGCCCACGCGGTGTAAGCGTAGGTGTCGGCGGCCACGTCGACGCCGGCGCGGCGCGCGGCCTCAATCTTCGCGACGATCTCCGGCATGCGGCCCCAGTTGCTCTTCCCGGCCGCCTTCAGATGCCAGATCTCCACCGGAACTCCGGCCTCGCGGCCGATGCGAATGGCCTCGTCGAGGGCCTCCATGATGGCGTTGCCCTCGCTGCGCATGTGCGTGGCATAGATGCCGCCGTAGCGCGACGCCTCGCGAGCCAGAGCAATCAGCTCATCGGTGGAAGCGTAAGGCGCCGGTGCATACTGCAGGGACGTGGAGACACCCACGGCGCCGTCTTCCATGGCCTGGCTCACCAGCGCTCGCATGCGCTCCAGCTCGGCTGGCGAAGCCGGGCGGTCGTCTTCGCCCACCACAACGCGGCGCACCTGCGTAGCGCCCACATAGGAGGCCAGGTTGATGCCGATTCCCTGGCGCTCCAGACGCGCGAAGTATTCAGCCAGCGTCCGCCAGTTGGGGGTGATGCCGTAATGCTGGTATGCAATGCGGTCGGCTGCGACGATGCGGTGGTTGAGCGGGGCGGCCGACCCGCCCTCTCCGGTGATCTCGGTGGTGATGCCCTGGTAGATCTTCGAAGGCAGGCGCGGGTCGACGAGGATGGTCAGCTCCGACTGGCCGAGCATGTCGATGAAGCCGGGAGCCACGATCATTCCGTGGGCGTCGATCGCCTGGCGGGCGGTGGCATCGGCGGGCAGAAAGCCGAGAGCCGCAATGCGCCCGTCGCGGATCGCCAGGTCGCCGGCGTACCAGGGCGAGCCGGTGCCGTCGACGATGTGGCCGTTGCGGATGATGACGTCGTACATCTGGGCACAGGCAAGGCCCACCGAGCACAAAAGACAGAGGAACAACGATTTCAGCCACAGATGAACACGGATGAACACAGATAAGCCGTTTCTTTCCGATCGGTGTTTATCTGTGTTCATCTGTGGCCACATTTCTTCAACGACCTGCCAGGGCGCGGTCGAGCGCGGCGGCCAGCACCAGAACGGGGTGCCCGCTACGGTCGAACCCGTTGAGCACATCGGGGCCGGGCACGGTGCCGGCGCGCACCCGCTCGTCCGCCGTTTTCAGTTGGAGGAACCATTCCGCCGGAGCGTCGCGCTGGAACTCCGAGTCCAGGGCGAAGCGCACCATATCGTCAATCAGCCGGGCTCGCAGCGCGCCGGAGGTAACGTCGAGCAGACCCTGGTAGACGGACATCCTGCGGTGGTAGAAAGATGCGTTTGATTCGTCCGGGCTCTGCCGCCAGCCGGCCATCCCGACGAGAAACTCCTCGAGGCGCTGTTGCCATTCGGGCGTGGCGCGGTCGGCCCGGGAGACGAGCCTGTCGCCGTGAAACATGAGCTTCATCTGGTCCTGTGTGATTCGCTTCTCCTCGGCCGACAGCTCCCCGGCATCGTTCGCGGGCCCGGACGTGGCGCAGGGCGACGCGGTGGCATGGCTGGCGGTGAAGTGCTGAAAGGCCGGCAGGAGCTCGGCGGGAAGGTCTGGCGTGAGCGCCGCGGATACCGAAGCGAACGAGCGGTCGTCGGCGGAGACCGCGGTGACCGCCGCGCCGAGCTGCACCAGCAGCACGCGCCGCTGATCGGCCTTTACGTTCAGCCCGAGAACCAGGCGCAGGGCGGGCTGGAACTGAAGCGGCGAAGTGATGGCGCCCAGATAGTCGATCACCAGATGGATGTCGTCCTCGCGGCTTTTCTCCACGGGCGTGAAGGTCTGGTCGACGACGAGGCCGAGAGTGCCGTAGAAATCCCCGAGATCCGCGCCCACCCAGCCGTCACAGGCAAGAGGTTCCGGCGCAGGTTTCGGGATTTCCAGAAAGAGATCGCGCGCGCGGCGCTTGTCGAGCGGGAGCATCAGGCGTACCGCGCGCGTCTGGAGCGAGAGGCGATCGAGCTGCAACTCGCCCGCCCGGGCGCGCGTGCTGGCCAGGAAACCGGCGGCCGGCAAAGCGCGAACGCGCCAGGGATCGTGCGCCAGGGCGGCGAGCTGAAAGGCCCGCTCGATCAGCTCGCGGCGCGTTGGCTGGTCGTCGATACCGCCGGACTCCAGCATGCGCAGCAGAGCGCTGGCGCCGAACTCGGGCGGAGCCGCATCCACCATGTCCCCGATCGGCCGGAGTTTGTCGGGGAACTTCAGGTCCGCCGCCGAGCACGCGACGGCGCTCGCGAGTATGCAGATGGTGCAGCAAGCCGCGCGCATGTTCCGATCAGAAGTTGACAATGGCGGCGAAGCCTTCCGGTTTCAGGCTGGCGCCGCCCACCAGCGTGCCGTCAATCTGCTCCTGCGCCATCAGCTCCTTCGCGTTCTCCGGCTTCACGCTGCCGCCGTAGAGAATGCGCAGGCTGTCGCCGGCGACCTGGCCGAATTTCGCCGTGGCCAGCTCGCGAATGCGGGCGTGCGCGTCGGAAGCGATCTGCGGCGTGGCCGTCTTGCCGGTGCCGATGGCCCACACCGGCTCATAGGCCACCACCACGGCGGCAAACTGCTGGGGGGTGAGCGGAGCCAGTCCACCTGCGAACTGCTTTGCCAGGACGTCGTTGGTGCGGCCGGCCTCGCGGTCCGCCAGAAGCTCGCCCACGCAGACGATCGGCTTGAGCCCTGCGTTCAACGCGGCCACGGTCCTCTTATATACCGTCTCGTCGGTCTCGCCGAAGTATTGGCGGCGCTCGCTGTGCCCGACAAGCACCCACTGTGCGCCAACGGCCTTCAGCATGTCCGCCGACACCTGGCCGGTGAAGGCCCCTTCCTTTTCCCAGAACACGTCCTGCGCGCCGATCTCGACGTTCGACCCGCGAGTGGCTTCGAGCGCGGCGGACAGATCGATGTAAGGGGCGGCAATGACGATTTCGCGGTCGCGCGTGGCGGCCACGAGTGGTACGAACGTCTTGAAGAATGCGGTGGTCTCGGCGGGGGTCTTGTACATCTTCCAATTGCCCGCCATTACAGGTTTTCTCATATGATCTCGCTTAAGAAGCTGGTTCCTTTCATGATACGTACCCCAAAATTGTCCGCGACGGTCTGACCGATGTCGGAGAGCGTTGTGCGCACTCCCAGATCCGAGCCGCGCGGCCGCCGCGGCGCATAAACCAGCAGCGGAACGTACTCGCGCGTGTGGTCGGTGGACGGCGTGGTCGGGTCGCAGCCGTGGTCGGCGGTGAGAATCAGCAGGTCGCCGGCGGCCAGCTTGTCGAGTAGCGATGGCAGCCATGCATCGGCCTCTTCCAGTGCCCGTCCATAGCCCTCGACGTCGTTGCGGTGACCGTACAGCATGTCGAAATCGACCAGGTTCACGAAGATGAGGCCGCTCGGCTCTTCCCCGAGCACAGCCAGGGTTTTGGCCATGCCATCCGCGTTGCCGACCGTCTTTTCGTGGCCGCCGATGCCGCGTCCGAGGAAGATGTCGAAGATCTTGCCGACGCTGAACACACTGACGCCGGCGTCTTCGAGCTGGTCCAGCAGCATTCCTTTGGGCGGTGGGACGGCGTAGTCCTTGCGATTCACCGTACGCGTGAACGAGCCCGGCGAACCGAGGAAGGGACGCGCAATCACCCGGCCCACTTCGTGCGGTCCGCGCAGAATCTGCCGGGCGATTTCGCACATCCGGTAGAGTTCCCAGAGCGGGATCACTTCCTCGTGCGCGGCGATCTGGAACACGCTGTCCGCCGAGGTGTAGACAATGGGCGAGCCCGTGCGCATGTGCTCCTCGCCGAGCTGCTTTATGATCTCGGTGCCGGAGGCCGGACAATTGCCCAGCGTGGAGCGGCCGATGCGGCGCTCAAACTCGTCCATGATCTCCGGTGGGAAGCCGTGCGAATACAGAGGAAGCGGTTTCTCCAGATGAATGCCGACCATCTCCCAATGCCCGGTGGTGGTGTCCTTGCCCGGCGAGGCCAGCGCGCAGCGCCCGAAGGAGGCCATCGGGTCGGCGGCCGGCGCCACACCGGCGAGCGGAGCAATGTTGCCGAGTCCCAGCCGCGCGAGGTTGGGTATGTTCAGGCCACGCTGGCGAGCGATGTTCCCCAGCGTGTTGCTGCCCGCGTCACCGTAGTCGGCGGCATCGGGCATCTCCCCAATGCCCACGCTGTCGAGCACGATCCAGACGACGCGGGTGAATGGGAGGCTGGCGGTCATGGCCTGGCGGCGGCGCTGGCCTTCCCGGGTTTCAGCGCTTCGTCGATACGGTCGCTGAGCATGGTGACGAAGCGGTCCGGGTCGAAGCCGGTCATGCGGCTCACCATCTCGCCGCGCGCATCAAAAATAAGCGTGGTGGGGATGGAGGTGACCTTCAACAGGATGGAGAGACCATCCTCGTAGTAAGAGATGGAGGTCCACTTGTTGTTGGATAGAAACGCGGGAACCAGCGCACGATCCTCGTCGGTATCGATGGCCAGGAAGACCACGTCGTCGCGTCCGCGAAATTTCTCCTTCACCTTGTCGTAAAGCGGGTGCTGGATGCGGCAGGGGCCGCACCAGGTGGCCCAGAAATCCATGACGATCACCTTGCCGCGCAGCGATGCCAGCGCCAGCTTGCTGCCGTCCACGCCGGTGAGAGTGAAGTCCATGGGATTGGACAACTGCATGTTCGGGTCGAACTGCTTCAGCATCAGGCGGCGCTGAGCGATCACTTCGCGGTTGCGATCCCAGGAGGCGAGCACGATATCGCCCAGGCCGGCCTCCGAGCCTTTCCACTTGCTGTAGATCTCGCCGAGCTGCTCGCGGTCGCGGTTGCGATCGGTTTCACTGACCCGGGGGTCGCCAATGGTGAAGGCGTCGGCGAGCCAGCGCACCGCCTCCGCGAAGTTGCCCAGCTCGTTGTACCAGTAGCCGGCTTCGCGCGCGGCTTCGGCGCTGGGAGACACTTCGAAACTGCGCCGGGAGAGTTCGACGGCCTTGCCGGCATCGCCAAGGAGGCCCTGCGCGCGGCACTCGAACAGAATGGCGGTAGCGAGCCGCACATCGGTTTCGATGATCCGCCTGGTACCCTGCGGGCCGGACTGGGCCTTGTCACGCGCCTGCTTCGCGCTCTCGCCGAGAATGGTTTCGAGAAGCCGCGCGTGCGCCAGGGCCTTGCGAGCCTCTTCCGGCGTACGGCTCTTGAGCTCGGCGTTGGCCACCTGCTCGAGCACGTCCACATCGTTAGGATCGCGCGCCAGCACGCGTTCGCCATACAGCGCGATGCGGCGATAGTCCTTCGCATCCGCGGCACCGCGGACCAGGCCGCGTTCAATCTCCGCCCGGCGGGCCGTGTCCGGGTATTTCTGCAGATGGTTCTCCAGCGCGCGGACGAAATCGACGGGGCTGGCGCCGGCCTCTTCGAGGGCGTGGTTGAGCGCCTGAGCTTCGGAGGCGTCCGTCTGCGCTTGCGCGCTGGCGCACAGGGTCACCGCGAGAAGGAGGGACAACAACAGTCTCATCGGGATGATTTCTCTACCGGGGATTTCCCACTGCGGAATTCGTCGGACAAGCTGGCCGCGCGCTCGCGGTCCACGTGCATGAACGATTCGTTCTTCGCGATGCGCGCCAGCAGGGGCAGAAACTGCTCCGGGGCCACCAGCCGCCCCGCATCCCAGAGCATGCGGATTTGCAGGATGGCATGGTCCACGCCCAGCTTGTCGAAATGCACCGCCCGATCCAGATCGAAGTAGAGCCGCTCGGTATTGGCGACTCGCTCGAACAGGTCCAGGAGCTGTTTTGCGTCGGCGTCGAGAGTGTAGTTGAACGACACCTCGTGCACGGTGGCGCCGTCCTCAAAGCGGAACGTCTTCCGGCCCATGTTGGCCACCTTCAACCCGGATTCGACGGGGCGTGTAAAGTTGTCGAGCTTCCCGGCCAAAGTGAACACTTCGCGGGCCTCCTCGGGGGTTAGACGGAACTCGAGCGAATTCGGATCGTCCTCGGCCTGGCGATAGACGGCGCGACCGTCCTTTTCCACGGTGATGGCGATGAACTCCGGGTCGCTGCCCTTGAACAGCTTCGAGTATGTGATGTGCGGGTCGGCCAGGGCGGGGACGATCACCAGGAACGCGCCACAGGCGAGGCGGAATCTCACCGGGCTGCTCCTATCCGTTCGAGTACCGTGGCGCGGGTGGCGTGACAGATGGCCACCGCCAGGGCGTCGCTGGCGTCTTCGGATGCCACCGGCGCGGCGAGGCGCAGCAGGGAACGGACCATGAGTTGTACCTGCGACTTTTCCGCGCGACCGTAGCCGACCACGCTGGTCTTGATCTCGAGCGGCGAGTATTCTCCCACCGGGAGTTCCGCCTCCGCGGCCATCATCAGGGCGACGCCGCGCACGTGCGAGAGTTTGAGGGCGGTCCGGACATTTCTCGAGAAGAACACTTCTTCCACAGCTACCGCTTCGGGGGCAAACTCCCGGATGATGCCACGCAGCCGGGTACCGATCACAAACAACCGCCGGGCCAGCGGATCTTTCTCGCTGGTGGCAATCACGCCGGCGTCGATGAGCGTGTGCGAACGGCCGTCGCTTTCGATCAGGCCGTAGCCGGTTCGCTCGGTTCCGCAGTCAATTCCCAGAACGCGCATGTTTGGCCCGGGCGCCGCGGCCGGCGCGACACTGCAACAGCCTCAGGACATCGCCTCCAGTTCCTTTTCGTCGATGTCGAAGTTCGAGTACACGTTCTGCACGTCTTCGTGGTCTTCGAGAGCCTCGCTGAGCTTCAGCATCCCCTGGGCGGTTTTTCCTTCCAGTTTCATCAGGTTCTTCGGCACCATGCCGATGGCCGCTTCCACCGTGGGGATTCCGGCCTTGCGGATGGCTTCGCTCACCGCCTCGTGCGCGTCGGGCGCCGAGAGAACGCTCCAGTGATCGCCATCGTCGCGCAGGTCGTCGGCGCCGGCTTCCAGCGCGATGTCCATCAGCTTGTCCTCGCTGGCGTGTTGCTTTTCGACGACGATCTGGCTCTTGCGCTCAAACATCCAGGCAACGCTGCCCTGCTCGCCCAGGTTGCCGCCGTTCTTCGAGAAGACGTGGCGGATTTCGCTGACCGTGCGATTGCGGTTGTCCGTGGCGACGGAGACGAGAACGGCAGCCCCTCCGGGTCCGTAGCCTTCGAACATGATCTCATCGATCTGCCCGCCTTCGAGTTCGCCGGTGCCGCGCATGATGGCGCGCTTGATGTTGTCCGACGGCATGCTGACCGCTTTGGCTGCGAGAATGGCGGTGCGCAGACGCGGGTTCCCGTCGGGATCGCCGCCGCCCCCGCGGGCGGCAATCATGATTTCCTTGATGACACGAGTGAACACCTTGCCGCGCTTGGCGTCAAGAGCGCCCTTCTTGTGCTTGATGGTGGCCCATTTGGAATGGCCTGACATGTGAAACCTCTGGCTCGGGCTCGGAAAGCCGGAGAACGTTGACCTTAAGTCCTAAAGCACAGAATAGCAAAACGCGGCAGTGGGTCAGTTTGCCCGTGGGGCAGGATTGTATCCTGCGCGCGGGTTTGTAACCCGCGCGGTACGGTCACAGTTTGTGACCGCATCATTTGTGACCTCAGGCAGACACAACGTCCGCGGCCCTATGCCCTCACGGGCCGTGCAGGTGAACATCGCCATCATGAGGGTGTTCGTGCGGCTCCGCGAAGTCATGGCCAGCCATCGGGATCTTACGGAGAAGGTTGAAGCTCTGGAAGAGAAGTACCGCGATCACGACGAGGAGATCCAGGCCATCTTCGGGACGATCCGGGACCTCCTTCAACCGAAAACTCCCGAGCAGCGGCGACGGATCGGGTTTTCGAGTGGAGTTTCGACCGGAATGGATCGATAAGAAAGAGCGAGAGGTGAACGGGCTGGTGCCAGGTGATTCACCTCAGGGCTGGCCAGAGGACTGCCCCTGGTACCAGGCCATCACGCTTGGGGAAAACGGTACGAAGGTCTAATTGTTGGAAAGTTCTGGGACGATTAGGCTAAGACATTAAGGAGAGTTGTCGGGAAATGCTGCGGGGCATTATCATCTGTCCTGATGCCGACGTAACCGGCCGGCTGGAATCCGCGCTGGCAGACCTCGGTCTGGTCAGCATCACCCGTGTTCTGGATCACTACCCCAATTCCCTGGAGTTGATGCGATTCGTGCGGGCACACGCTCCGCATGTGATCTTCCTGAGCACTGAGTCGATGACGCGCGCCACCGACCTGGTGCGGGAACTCGACCAGCGCGTTCCGGGCATCCAGACTGTCGCGGTCAGCCGCGTGTGCGATCCACAGCTTCTGCTGGAGTGCATGAAGGTGGGGATCCGCGAGTTTGCCTCGCTGCCGATCGACGTCCGCTCGCTCGGCGAGGCGCTGAACCGCATCCGCGGAGTGGTGGAATCGAAGCCGCCGGCGATCGAGACCACCGAGCAGGTGTTCTGCTTCCTTCCTTCCAAGGCCGGCGTTGGCACCTCCACCATCGCCCTGAACACCGCCATGGCACTGTCCCGCATGCCGGACATGAACGTGCTGCTGTCGGACTTCGACATGAATTCGGGTATGGTCCGGTTCATGCTCAAACTGGACAACGGATTCAGCGTGACCGACGCGTGCGAACGCGCCCTCAACATAGACGAGAACCTGTGGCCGCAACTGGTCACCAAAGTGGACAAGCTCGACGTACTGCATGCGGGCAAACTGAACCCGGATCTGCGCATTGAAGCCACGCAAATTCGCCATTTGATCGAGTTCATGCGCCGCAACTACAACATCTTGTGTTTCGATCTCTCCGGCAACCTGGAGCGCTACTCGCTGGAAATCATGCACGAATCGAAGCGCATCATGCTGGTATGCACCCCGGAGATTCCCTCGCTGCATCTGGCCCGCGAGAAGTACATGTACCTGAAGCAGCTCGATCTGGGCGATCGCGTCTGCGTGCTGGTGAACCGCTGTCAGAAACGGCCCATGATCACGCCGCAGCAGATCGAACAACTGCTCGGCCTGCCGGTGCACATGACCCTGCCCAACGATTATCACGGGGTGCAGCGGGCGCTCACTCTGGGACGCCCAGTGGATCCGACCTCCGATCTGGGCAAGCAGTTCCAACTGCTGGCGCAGAGCATGGTGGAGAGTCCGCGTCCGCAATCGCTGCCCGATCAGAAAAAGCGCTTCATCGAGTACTTCTCGATCATCCCCGGGCGCGCGTCATTGACCAGCAAGACCGCAAGCTGACCACTGCGATATCCTCCAGGTTTGGACCACGTCCTCAACTGGGTGTCCACCTACGGGTACGGCGCCGTATTCACCTGCCTTGTGCTGGGAATCGTGGGGGTGCCGCTCCCCGATGAATGGCTGCTGGTGTTCACCGGCTATCTCATCTGGAAGGGGCGGTTTCACCCGGTCTGGGGCGTGCTGGTCGCGTTCTGCGGCAGCGCCTGCGGCATCAGCCTGAGCTACATCATCGGACGCACGCTCGGTCTGGGGTTCGTGCACCGGTACGGCCGCTGGCTCCACATCACCGAAGAACACACCCGGCGCGTGCACGACTGGTTCAACCGCATCGGCCACTGGGCGCTATGCTTCGGCTACTTCGTGCCGGGCGTACGGCACTTCACGGCCATCGTGGCTGGCACCTCGAAGCTGGAGTTCCGCTCCTTTGCCGCCTATGCCTGGGCCGGTGGCCTGCTCTGGGTTTGTACGTTCATCTCCATCGGCTACTTCCTCGGCGAGCAGTGGCAGCGGGTGTTCGACGTTATCGATCGCAACGTCCGCATGGTGACGCTCGCCGCCGCTGTCCTCGTGGCTGTCTATCTTGCGTACAGGTACTGGATGTCGAAGCGGCCTCGGAAGCCGCAATAGCCGAGTGGCTACCGCTCCGCCGTGTTTACCGATTCGACGCGCCCGTCGCTGCAGCGCACGCTGCCTACGCGGCTGCCGTTCGACGTGTACTGGAGGATCTCCACGAGGTGCCCGTGGTCATCCATGGTGATCCGCGCGGCGGGAATGCCCAGGCTTCCGATCACATCGGCGCGGCTGGCGCCGGAGGCGACGGACCTGAGTTGTACCGAGGTCACCTGGGGTGCGGGCGCGGGGCTCTCATAACGACTGAAAGACGGTTGCAGGACCGGGAGAACCGGCCGCGCCTCGGCAGGGCGTTGCCAGGCGGGCCGCGCGGGAGCGGCGGGGACCGGCGAGACCTGTGGGGCGGCCATGGCCGGAGTGCCGACCTGCTTCATCTGCGTGTTTCTGGCCGGTTTCTTCTCCGGCTTTGGGGATTCCGCGGCAGCGGTGCCGGCCGCGTCGCTGGCGCTCTGCAGGATCCTGCTCAGAGGGTCGCTGAGGGCCTTAGCGCCCGCGACACCGGCGCTGGCACCCGCAATGGCCGCCGCATGATCGGTCAGAGACTGTCCGGACAGCGCCGTTCCGAAGAGAATCGCAGCAAGGGCGAAGGGCAATCGACGAGCAGTCATACGAATCTCCTCCCCCCATGGTAAGGGCGCACCGTTGTTCCACGCGTCCGCCATTCACCCTGGGGTGATCCCTCTTTTTCACTCGGGACTTCGCAGGTATTTCAATACCCGCAAAAGAGTCAGACCGGACACCCCTATGCACTGTAGAAAACCACCATAGGAATCCTAATAATCGGTACATACGCGACAAACGAGCTAAAGGGCGTTCGGCAGGGTGGCAATCATAGACCCGGGTAAAAGCGGGTGCCCTTTGCAAGGGGGCTACATAGTGGACTACTTACTCGACGAGAACCGGCCGGAGATGTGTATAGCGCTCGGCCTCGACTGCCGCACCTGCGTACAAAAATCCGCGTCGAGCGTGGCCCACGTCTGCCGTGGCCTGGAATCCGCCGGCATTCAGAGGATCTTCGCACAGCTCTACACATCCCCGGGCTGTGCACCCATGGCCGCCGCCTTTGAGACAGGGTACGTGGAAGCCTCGAATCCGGCCCGCAAGCCCGTTCTGGTCGCCCGCTCGGCGAGTGGTGCGGCCGTGGCCGCGTAAGCCTGCTGCACTCAGGCCGCGGACGCCCTTGCCCTCTTCGCCGTCCGCCGCAGTGTGGGACTGCTTCCCGGGCCCTCCCGTTGCGCCTGCCAGGCATCCCAGAGTTCCTCCGCGTGCCGGGTGAACTCGCGAGGCTTCCGCGCATACAGACGCTCTCCGAGATCCAGCGCACGATGACGGAGGTGCTTCTGGCGGTTCTCAACCACCGCGAGGAGGCCCGCCAGCTCCGGCGTGTTTTCGAGCGCCGCCAGACGGTGCCACAGGACGACCAGATTGTGATCGTCGCCCAGACAGGTTTCCAGCTCCTTCAGACTTCTCTCGTACGATCGGGTGGCTTCAGTCCAGGTTCCTTCGAGGAGACGGAGGTGATACCACTGATCCTTCACCCGCTTGCGCCACTCGTGGAAGACCACTGCGCTGGGGCCCTTCCGTGCGTGTGTCAGGGCCTTCCGGCCGCGATGGAACGCTCGTTCGAGACCGGGCGCGAGGGCAGCGAAGCCCATCGTGTGAAGGGGCCAGGAGCGGACCCGTTCGCAGGCCCGCTCCAGCGCGAATGCGATGGTTGCCGGCAAATGCGTGGCCGCCGATCCCCGGGTGGCCCGTGCCCGGTCCCTCACCAGGCGGGCCCGGACCTGCGCCAGCAGCCGGGGATTGACGTCATCCGGCAGGTGGTCCTTCAGGCTGTCGAGGGTTTCCACGAGGACGGCAGCGTCGCGCAGCGCCGAAAGCCGCCGTGCCAGATCGCGGAGCAGCGTGTTCGCCGCCCCGGCCACCGGTCCCAGTTCGCCGGACATCAACCGGAGGATGGCGCGGACCTTCTTGATGCTCTTGCGCGCCTCGTGCACGGCTTCGTGGCGGGCGGAGGGAGCGGCATTGCGCAACTGATCCGCGGCGAACCCGAGCTGCTCTCTGACGATCCGCCGGATGGCGCGAGGAACTGGTTCGCCGCGCTTGAATTGAAACGCCAACCGCCTGCCCCCTGCTTATAGTATTACGTGGGGCAGCCAATCCTGGCTGCAGCCGCCTTTTCAGGCGGCCTCTGCGGGAACACGTTACTTCATGGCTTCGACGGCGCGGTGGCGCACATCCACGCCCTGCACCAGATAGACCACGTCTTCGGCGATGTTGGTGGCGTGATCGGCAATCCGTTCCAGGTCGCGCGCCACGAACATCAGGTCCACGGCCGACTGCACGGTGCTGGGGTCCTGCTGCATGAAGTTCACCAGCTCTCGGTAGATGGTGTCGCGCAGGCGATCCACTTCGTCATCGGAGAGTAGCACGATCTTAGCCATCTCGGCATCGCCGTTCACGAAGGCGCCAAGACTGCGAAGCAACATCTGCTCCACCATGCTGGCCATCTTCGGGATATCGATAAGCGGCTTCACCGGCGGCATGGAAATCAGCGAGAGCGCGCGCTCGGTGATGTTCACCGCAAGGTCTCCCATGCGCTCCAGATCGGTGTTGATCTTCAGAGCCGCGGTGAGGAAACGGAGATCGCGCGCCACCGGCTGGTGCAGGGCGAGCAGGCGCGTGCCCACATCGTCGATCTCGATCTCCATCTGATTGATGCGCTCTTCGTCCTGAAAGACCTGGTCGGCGATATTCTTGTCGCGGTCGACAAGCGCACGAACGGCCTTGCGAATTACCGACTCCACCAACCCGCCCATCTGTAGCAGGCGCTGATGCAGGTCTTCAAGTTCCAGTGAGAAATGGCGCAAATCGGTTCTCCCTCGTTGCCGTCCCGGATCAGCCAAACCGGCCGGTGATGTAATCTTCCGTCTCCCTGCGGGCAGGCGTTTTGAAAATGATATCCGTCTTGTTGAACTCTATCAGCTTGCCCATCAGGAAGAACCCGGTCAGGTCGGCAACGCGGGCAGCCTGCTGCATGTTATGCGTGACGATGATCAGCGTGCATGTATCCTTGATGCTCAACAGCAGCTCCTCGATCTTGCTGGTGGCGATGGGATCGAGGGCGGAACAGGGTTCGTCGAGGAGAAGAACTTCGGGGTCGACGGCCAACGCCCTGGCGATGCACAGCCGCTGCTGCTGCCCGCCGGAGAGCGCATAAGCCGACTTGTTCAGCTTGTCCTTCACTTCGTCCCAGAGGGCCGCGCGCCGCAGGCTCCGCTCCACCACCTCGTGAATCTCGTTGCGATGCGCCAGGCCGTTGATGCGCACGCCGTAAGCGATGTTGTCGAAGATCGACTTGGGGAAGGGGTTCGGGCGTTGGAAAACCATGCCCACGCGGCGGCGCAGCTCGGTGACATCCACATGCATGATGCTTAGCCCGTCCATCACTACTTCGCCGGTCACGCGCGAGCCGCGGATGGTGTCGTTGATGCGGTTGAGCGTGCGCAGAAACGTGGACTTGCCGCAACCGGAAGGTCCGATCAGCGCGGTGATCTGATTCTCGGGGAAATCGATGGAGATATTGTGCAGCGCCTGGTACTTGCCGTAAAAGAAATCGACGTTCGAGGCCCGCAGCTTCGGGCCGGCTCTAGCGGTTGGCGCAGGTGACGTGGAGTCTGCCACAGTCTGTTCGCTCCTGGTGGTGATGCCGGGTTGAGGAATTGCTCCCATGATCGTGTTCATCCGCGCTGAGCGGCTCCTTTCGCAAGCACCATCCGGGCGGCGATATTGGCCACCAGGACCAGACCCAGCAGCACAAGGCCGGCGGCCCAGGCCTGCCGGTGCCAGTCCTCGTAGGGCGAGATCGCATGGGTGTAAATCATCACGGGAAGAGACGCCGTAGGCTCGCCAAATCCCTTGCTCCAGAATTGATTATTCAGGGCCGTGAACAGCAGCGGAGCGGTTTCTCCGGAGACTCTCGCTACTCCCAGTATGATACCTGTCATAATGCCCGTTCTGGCGGCGGGGATCACCACGGTCAAAACGGATTTCCATTTGCTCGCTCCCAGCGCCAGCGCGCCCTCGCGGAGTGCCAGCGGAACCTGGCCGAGGAATTGTTCGGTGGCGCGGAGGGTGACTGGAATCACCATCAGGCTCAGGGCAAAGCCGCCGGCCCAGGCCGAGAAATGGTGCATGGGAACCACAATCAGCGTCCATGCGAAGATTCCGATCACGATGGAGGGAACGCCGTTCAACAGATCCGCGGTGTAACGAATGACGTTGGCCATGGCCTTGCCGCTGAACTCCGCTATATAGACGCCAGACATGAATCCGATGGGCACGCCAATCAGCGCTGCCAGCGCTACGATTTTGGCGCTGCCGATGATCGCGTTGGCCATGCCGCCGCCCAGTTCGCCCGGCGATAACGGGAGCTTCGTGAAGAAATCCCAGTTCAGGGACTTGCCGCCATTCCACAGCAGGTAGCCGAGGATCAGAAACAACGCGGACACAGTCACGACGGCACATAACCCCGTGAGCGTCAGCATCACGTTATTCACAGCCGTGCGCCAGAGCCTCAGCATGGTTACCTCGCCGTACCGGGTTTCGCGGTCAACAGCAACAGCAGTTGTCCGAGGCCGTTCAGGATGATGGTAATCAGGAAAAGTACCAGGCCTAACTCGACCAGCGCCGCGAGGTGGATGTCGCCCGTCGCCTCGGTGAATTCGTTGGCGATGACCGAAGCGATGGTGTATCCAGGGGCAAGGATGGAGGAGTTGATTTTGGGATCGTTGCCGATCACCATGGTCACGGCCATGGTCTCGCCCAGCGCGCGGGCCAGGCTGAGAAAGATGGAGCCCACGATTCCCAGGCGCGCGAACGGCACCACCGCGTCCCAGGTGGCCTCCCAGCGAGTGGCGCCCAGGGCGAGCGCGGCTTCCCGCTGCTCCGGAGGAACCTGCATCAGGGCCTCGCGAGAGATGGAGATGATATACGGGAACATCATGATGGCCAGCACCATGCTGGCGGTGAGCACACCCACGCCGTAGGCCGGACCCTTGAAGAAAGGCGACCATCCAAAACTGGCGATCAGCGCGGGCTGAACATAACTCCGCATGAGGGGCACCAGAGCGAAGATAGCCAGCAGGCCGAAGATGACGCTCGGAACGGCAGCCAGCAACTCCACCAGAAAGGTGAGCGTGTTCGACATCTTTGGAGGCGCGAGTTCGGAAAGGAAGATCGCCGCGCCAACTCCCAACGGAACGGACATGAGAAGTCCAAGAACGGAGGTGACAATTGTTCCGTATATGAACGGGAGAGCGCCAAACTGATCGTTGACTGGGTCCCAGGTGCTGGTCCAGAAGAAGTTGAACCGGAACTTGTGGATCGCCGCGCCCGATTTCATCCACAATTCGAAAACCAGGATTGCCGTCACCAGTACTACCGAGGCCGCGAACAGGAAGGTGATGAGATAGGCGACCTGGTCGCCGCCCTGGACGTTTCGAAGGAAAGTCCGTGCCCTTCCGGGCACGGACTGAGTGGCGGTAGCCATAATGACGTGCTGACGATTCTACTTGATCTCGGCGATCTGTTTCAGTTCTTTCGCGACAATCGGCTTCGGCAGCGGAGCATAGCTCATTCCCGCCGCGTCGTTCTGGCCGGCCGCCAGCATCCACTTCAGGAACGCCTTGATGGCATCACGCTTGGTGGCGTCGCCGATCTTGTCCGGGATCAGCAGCCAGGTAAACGACGAGATCGGGTAGGTGGCCTTGCCGGGGGCGTTGGTGATGGAGACGCGGAAGTCAGCCGGCATGTCTTTCGCGGCGCCGGCGGCAGCGGCGGTCACGGAATCGAAGCTGGCCTTCACGTAAGCGCCGGCCGCGTTCTTGACGAAACCGTAGGGCATCTTGTTTTGGACGGCATAGATCAGTTCCACATAGCCGATGGAACCCGGCGTCTGCTTCACCTGGCCGGCTACGCCTTCGTTGCCCTTGCCGCCCAGACCCACCGGCCAATTGACCGCCGTGCCCGCACCGACCTTGCTCTTCCAGTCGGCGCTCACCTTCGAGAGGTAATCGGTCCAGACAAACGTGGTGCCGCTGCCATCGGAGCGGTGCACCACGGTGATGTCCGCGCCGGGCAGTTTCACGCCGGGGTTTTCCTTTGTAAGTGCGGGATCGTTCCACTTAGTGATCTTGCCCAGGAAAATGCCCGCGAGTGCCTCCGGCGTGAACTTCAGGTCACCGCTCACGCCCTCGACGTTGTAAGTGGGCACCACGCCGCCGAGCACCGTGGGGAAGTGGAGCACCTTGAACTTAGTGATCTTACCCATCTGCTCGGGTGTCATGGGCATGTCGGAGGCGCCGAAATCCACAGTGCCTTCCGTCAACTGCCGAATACCGCCGCCCGACCCGATCGACTGATAATTTACCTGCACGTCGGCGTGCGCGGTGTGGTATTCCTGAAACCACTTCTGATAGATGGGCGCCGGAAACGTGGCGCCCGCTGCGTTGATGGTATCGGCCGCGTACGCGGCCGGAAAAGCCACTGCCAGCACTGCTGCAATCAAAATCGTGGATCGCATGATCTCTCCTTCGAGTCTCTCACGTGAACATTTCAAATCGGTTACGAACCGTCGGCCGATCCGCTTTGCTTAGCAGGCTGACCCGAAAGGTAGGTCATAGCGCCCCTCGGGTCAACCTTATCCCCAGCCTCAGTGCAACGGGCCGGGGCGGCAACCCAGCTACTTCCGGGAGGGGGCGGCGCCCGGCAGCGAATAGCGGAGGTTTACGAAGCCCATGGAAAGATTGGCGTTCGTTGGCGCGGTGCCGGTGGCCAGCCACGGATTCCGCTGCAGGTAGGAGTACTGGAACATGAGGTTCAGAGCGCCCCACTTGGAGTCCTTTGCCAGCGTAGTATTGGTGCCGAACGTAATCTCCTGAATGGAGCGGTTCTGGCCGTCGCTGGAGATAGGTCCGTAACCGACAAATTTCCCGTTGGTGTCCACCGTCAGGTTCTTGTTGATGTAGACCCCGCCATAATATGCATAAAGCATCGTCTTATGCATAGTTGCTTCAAACCCGGTAACGGTAGAGAGAGACCGCACCAGGGACAGATCGCCGTTGGCTCGAATGATAAAGTCCGGAGCCTGGCCGAAGATGTAGCGTCCGGCGCCGTCGTTCAAGAAGTTATTCGTGAAGACACGGAAGTTTTTGGCCAGCTCGAAGTTGAGATTGAGGGCCACGCCGCCGCCAGCCTTGGTGCTCTTCTGGAATGCCGGGGTGCTCACCGGGTTGGAGAATTGGTTGGTGACCTCCACGCCGGCTATTTCGAAGTGGAATTTCTTCGACGGATCCAGGGCCAGCTTGGCGATGATGTCCGGCATCAGGGCAGCAGACGAGATCACGCTGCTTCCGTTGTTGATCTGAGTACCGGCAACGTTCGAAGCCGCGGCGATGGCAGCCGGAAGGACGGCCGCGCTGCCGCCGTTGCCACCGCCGATGTAGGGCTCCGAGTTCTCCAACGCGACGGCGAAGGTCGCCTTATCGCTGAGATGAACTGTTCCCCGGAAGCCCGGAATACGGCCCCAGACCAGACCTGCCTGGTAATTCACATCTATGTCCTGACTAAAGAAGAGGTCGCCCGGCAATGGCGAGATCCCCTTGCGGTTGGGAGTGAGCAGGCTCCATGATTGTCCAGCCAGGAAGTCCCATTTGCCCTTGCTCACGTCAACCCAGTACAGTCGCATGCGGAACACATAAGGGTTGCTGCTGACAGCGAGGCCGCCATTGGGAGGGTTTCCGAGCTGGCCTAAAAAGTCAGACTCCCAGTAGCCAAGAACGTTGAAGCCGTGGAAACTTGAATCGAAGCGCGCGCCGAGCCGCGAGTTCTGAATGCTCAACCGTGTTTCCGTCAAGCTTCCCAACTGCACGTTTCCATATGGAATGCTGCCGAAGTTCGTGCCGATGCCGCTTCCCGGGTTCGTCGATCGCGAAACCGCCGTCATATCCATAAACCCGATGGGCGTGATGAAGGCATTCCCGATCTTCAGTTGCAGCGGCGCGGCTTCCTCCGCGACATTGCCGGACGCTTGGGGTGCGGGCAGCGGCGCGGGCGCGGCCGGAAGCACCGGACTCGTAGTCGCTATCTCACCCAGCTTTTTTGCGTTCGGAAGCGAGAACTGCGTATCGCCGGTCTGCGCCGGCGCCAGCTTCTCTATCACCTTCTTCTGCGCTTCCAGCGCGCTGCGCAGCTCTTCAATCTGCTTCTGCTGTGCCGTTAGCAACGCGCGAAGCTCGTCAACATCGGTTGCTTTTGTCTGCGTCGGATCGGAAGCGAGATTTGCTCCCGACATCATCGCAGCGCAAGACGTTACTGCGAGCGCAATCCCAACCCATCTCAAGCGCCTGTGACCTCTGGTCATTCCGTCGTACACTCCTTTCCTGATTCGTAGTCGAATGAGGTTCCCTGAATCTAGAGCGACCTTGAGGATACCGGCCCTGAATTAGCAGAATGTGAACATACGGTGACAAATTGGTTACAGCCACTGTGGGGCATGGTCTATATGTTGCTGCTAGCAGAAGATTGCGGAGTGCTCGTCTCTCGGGGATGTCCGGGAGGCTGAATTTCGAGTTCTGGCGGCGCTTCCCGGAAGAAAAGCCCGTTGCGCCGGGCGCTGAGCTTTGCGCGAAGTCTCCTGTCTCTCAGTATCCGTCGTCGTCCTGCTTGCCTTCGATCTTCGTGGCGGCGATCCTCTCCTCGCGGCGATGCTCTGCCAGACCAGCGAACGAGTGGTGGCATCCCGCAGATCGGATATAGGCGCGGAACCACGCGGAAAACCGGGAGTCGCACTATTCTCAAGCGCGTACGTCAGCTTCAGCCTGTACCGGCTGCATCGCGCGGGCCCACGCTCATGCCGCAGACCGAATCAAATATGGTGCGGGCGTTTCGCGTCCGCCATGGCAGCGCTCGTCAAACAAGATGCCATAATGCAAACGTCACTTCGTGAGCAGCTTGCGGATAGAGTTCAATTCCCGCCGGCGTTTCGCAGTGGTCCTGGGATACGCCATCTTCAGTTGATTGAGCGTATCAAGCAGGATTTGGGAAACAATCAAGCGGGCATTCTCCTTATCGTCGGCGGGAACGACGTACCAGGGCGCGTGATGGGTGCTCGTCGCGCGCAGGCAAGCCTCATAAGCCTTGATGTAATGCATCCAGTATTCCCTCTCGTGAATATCCGCGAGGCTGAATTTCCAGTTCTTGTGCGGCTCGTCGATGCGATCGAGGAATCGCTTTCGCTGTTCGTCCTTCGACAGGTGGAGGAAGACCTTGATGATCCGGGTGCCGTTCCGGTGAAGATGCTCCTCCAAGTCGACTATGGAACGATACCGTTCCTTCCAGATGGTCTTCTCGTCGAGCAACTCTTCCGGAAGCCCCTCGCCGCCGAGAATGTCCGGATGCACGCGGACGATGAGCACCTCCTCATAGTAGGAACGATTGAAGATTCCGATCCGCCCGCGTTCCGGAAGCCGGCACGTTGTGCGCCAGAGAAAATCATGTTGCAGTTCCTCGAAGCTCGGCTGTTTGAAACTGAAGACCTCGCAGCCTTGCGGATTGACCCCGGACATGACGTGCTGGATGGCGCCGTCCTTGCCGGAAGCGTCCATCCCCTGAAAAATCAGCAGTAACGCATAGCGGTTGCAGGCGTAGTGAAGCTGTTGCAGAGAGTTCAACGCCTCAACATGTTCTCCCAGCAGTTCCTGATACCGCTCTTTCGACCGGCAGAAGGGCTTCACAGCCGTCGGCCACTTTCTAAGATCGACCTCTTCTCCTGGGCGCACACAGAAATCCTTTGAATTGATTTTCATCTTCGTTCCTTTCGGCAATCCCGCGGCGTTGTTCGCGTCTGTTCAGTTATGGCGTTCATCTTTCCGAATCTCCCGCTCCGCCTGTTCCCA
>JBEKZH010000038.1:0-46916 GCA_049510065.1 Bryobacteraceae bacterium | reverse complement strand
GGCATGCAGGGCCACGGACACGGCTTCCAGCATGGCGGCGTGCACGAACGAAAGCTGGTCCGGCAGGCGATAGACAATGTGGCTGGGCACGGCCACGTATTCCGCGAACGCGCCATGACACCGGAAGTCCGGCGTGGAAACGCCCATCACCTGGCGGTGGTCGCAAAGATTGACCAGCCCGCGCAGGCAATACGCGCAGCGGCCGCAATAGACGGTGGAATCGAACGTGACCCGGTCGCCTTCGGAGAACCCGGCCGCTCCCTCGCCCAGGCCCGTCACGGTTCCCGCGGCCTCGTGTCCCATGACGATGGGCGGAATGCGGCGGCCCGTGGAGCCATCGTACCCATGCACGTCGCTCCCGCAGATGCCGCAGGCCGCGACACGCAGCAGGATTTCGCCTGGACCGGGGACAGGCTTTGGCAGATCGGCGATTTCGAGGCGCTTGTACTCGGAAAGCAGCAGAGCCTTCATAGAGGCATCTTACAAGGATGTGGGGTTCGCTATCATCAATGAATCTGTCCGAGGAGAACTCATGAACACGCTCACGTCCATTGATGAACAGATTGCCGCACGCAGTCTGCTGACGCATCCGTTCTATCAGGCCTGGACCCGCGGCGAGCTGACGGCCGCCGCGCTGAAGGATTACGCGATTCAATACTACCGGCACGTGGAGGCCTTTCCCACGTGTCTCTCCGCGCTGCACTTGCACACCGCGGACGCGCCCACGCGGCGGCACATTCTGCAGAACCTGATGGATGAAGAGGCCGGCTCGCCCAATCATCCCGAGCTGTGGATGCGGTTTGCCGGCGCCGTGGGAGCCTCGGAAGCCGACGTGAAGTCGGCCGAGCCGTGGGACGAAACCAGGAGTCTGGTGGATGCCTTCCGCCGCCTGTGCCGTGAGGGTTCGACGGCCGAAGGCCTGGCGGCGCTGTACTCGTATGAGAGCCAGATTCCGGCGGTGGCCACGTCGAAGATCGATGGCCTGCGGCGCTTCTACGGGATCACCAGCCCGGAGGCGCTCGCCTATTTCGTGGTGCACGAGGAGGCCGACCGGGAGCACTCCGCCACCGAACGCCGTCTGCTGGAGCAGCACGTTTCCGAGGCGAATGCGGGCGCGGCGAAGCATGCTTCCGCACAGGCGCTGGACGTCCTGTGGGAGATGTTGTCGGGCGTGTGCCGCCGCCACGGGATGGTCTGCTGACCATGCCACGCACGGTATCGCGCAGGTCTTTCGCCGGAGGGCTGTTGACGGTCGCTGCCGCTGGGGCCGAAACCGCCGAAACTCCGCTGGCGGGCGAAGCGCAACGCCAGTACCAGGCGATTCTGGAGCGTCATGGCAACCAGCTCTCGGACGTCGAGAAGGCGGACATCCGCCGTCTGCTCGCGCTCGCGGTGAAGGGCGTCGAGCCGCTGCGCTCGTTCCCGCTGGAGAATGCCAACGAACCGGCCACTATGTTCCACGTGTGGCGCGCGGATCGGAGCTGAGCCATGATCGGGGAGGATGTTCTTTTTCTGCCCGTGCGGGAACTGGCGGAGCGCCTGCGCACGCGGGTCCTCTCGCCCGTTGAGCTCACCGAAGCCTATCTGGACCGCAGCCGGACCATTGGAGCGCGGCTGAACGCTTACGTGACGTTGACACCCGAGCTGGCGCGGGCCGAAGCCAGGCAGGCGGAAGCCGAGATCGCCGCCGGCCGGTATCGCGGGCTGCTGCATGGCATTCCGTATGCGGCCAAGGATCTGCTCGCCTTGCACGGATACCCCACCACCTGGGGCGCGCGGCCCTTCGCCGATCAGAGGTTCGATTACGACGCAACGGTGATCCAGAAGCTGCGTCAGGCCGGCGCGATTCTGATTGGGAAAGCCGCGATGATTGAGCTGGCCGGGGGCATGAACTATCGCTTCGCCTCGGCGTCGATTACCGGCGCCACGCACAATCCCTGGAATGCCGACTGCTGGACCTGTGGTTCGTCCAGCGGCTCGGGTGCGATTGCCGCCGCGGCGCTGGCCGCCTTTGCCATTGGCACGGAGACGTGGGGGTCCATCCTCTGCCCCTCGGCTTTTTGCGGCGTGTCGGGGCTGCGGCCCACCTACGGCCGCGTCAGCCGGCACGGCGCGATGGCGCTGGCGTTCTCCATGGACAAGATCGGGCCGCTGGCCCGCACTGCCGACGATTGCGGCATTGTTCTCTCCGCCATTGCCGGCCACGACCCGGCCGACGCCGCTTCCCTGCCCGACGGTGCGTTCGCGTACGGCGCCGCTCCCTCGCAACCGCTGCGAATCGGGTGGCTCACCAACGCATGGAAGAATCTGCCGGCGCCAGTGGAATCGGCAGTCAACGAGGCCCGTCGTGTGCTCGGCGAAGCAGGCGCGCACATCACGCCCGCCGAACTGCCCGAAGGCCCCTGGGAAGTAGCCGCCGGAGTGGTGGTTTCAGTGGAGGGCGCATCCGCGTTTGGCGATCTGATCGATTCCGGGCGCGTGGCGCAACTGGCCGACCCGCTGGGGCGCATCAACGGCTACGTCAACCAGCAGATCCCGGCCTCGGATTACCTGCGCGCGCAACGCATTCGTGGCATCCTGCAACGGCGGATCGACACGCTGTTCGAGAAGTTCGACGTACTGGCCGCCGCCTCCCAGCCAGTGACCGCGACGCCGCTCAGCACCAATCTCGAAACCGGCCTCGAATACGCCGATCCGCTCGGCGGGATCGGCAACTTCTGCGGGCTGCCGGCCATCAGCGTCCCCTGCGGTTTCGTGGGCGGGCTTCCGGTGGGCGTGCAGTTCGTGGGCCGCGCGTACAACGATCTCAGCGTGATCGGCGCCGCGCGGATTTTCCAGCAGAACACGGACTGGCACCGGCGCCGGCCGCCGCTGGCGTGATGTTACCCTGAAAGGCGAAGCATGCCGTCGATCAACGAAGTTCTTGGTTCCGCCGCCGCCATCGCAAAGGGCATGAGCATCACGTTTCGCGAGATGCTCAACACCACCATCACCGATGCGTACCCGGACGCTCCACCCATTCTTCAGGAGCGCTACCGCGGGAAACACGTGCTGCAGCGCGACGAGAACGGCCTCGAGAAATGCGTGGCCTGTTACCTGTGCGCGGCGGCGTGTCCGGCCGACTGCATCTACATCGAAGCGGCCGAGAACACCGGGACCGATCGCATCAGCGGCGGCGAGCGCTACGCAAAGGTGTACAACATCGACTACAACCGCTGCATTTTTTGCGGCTATTGCGTGGAGGCGTGCCCCACCGACGCCATCACGCACGGGCACGGCTTCGAGCTGGCCAGCTACAACACCTCCACGCTGGTGATGCGCAAGGAGGACATGCTGACGCCGATTCCGGACGGCGCGAAATATCCGCTGAAGCCGGGCGAAGAGCAGTTGCCCAGCGCTCCCGCGGGGCATTAACCAGGAAAGGTCGTGATATGTGCGTGGATTTGTTCTCGGTGTCGTCGTAACCATCTTGATATTGGTGGTGGGCGGTTACTTGTTCGTGCGCGGCGGAGGGGTTTCCCTGGCAACCACCGCACCGCCCCTGCCACTGGAAAGAACACTCGCGCACATGGCGCTGCGCGCAAGTATTGGGAATGCGGGGGATCAGAAGGACCCGCTTTCGTTCGACGATGGCAACATGGTCACCGGAGCGGAACTGTACAAAGAGCACTGCGCGGTTTGCCACGGTGCTCCTGGAAAGCCGCCCACGGCGATATCAAAGGGGATGTTCCCGCCGCCACCTCAGCTATTCGAGAAGGACGATATGGTGACCGACGATCCGGAAGGCGTCACGTATTGGAAGGTGACCCACGGCATTCGGCTTTCCGGCATGCCCGGCTTCGCGAGCACGTTGTCGGATACGCAGCGGTGGCAGGTGACGATGCTGCTGGCGCATGCCGATAAACTCTCCCGTGCGGCGCAGGCGGCGTTCGGCCATTAGGTCAGGTTTGTCGCGCCTGGTTTAGCCGGCCTTCCGGGGCCGCGGTTTGTTCCCTCGCTCCTCGTTCAGCGCCCGATCGAGCAATGTCTTGATCACAGCTTGACGGCTGACATTGAGCCTGGCCGCACGCTCGTCAAGTTGTTGCAGCATGCCCTGAGTCAGGTCAACGTTTACGCGACGGACCGGTCTGACCACTGTGAACTTGTTCGTGAAGTGTCGGGAGACGTCTTCGCCGCGAGTCGCCATCTCTGCAATCTCATCGGCAGTGGCTGTTTTCCTAAACGTTTTCGGCATAGCTTTGTTCTTCCTCTTTGGTTGCCTTCCAGGCGGTGACAAGGTGGTAGTATTCGCCTCTGGTGTCATGCCGGATCTCGAAAATGACGGAACAGAGGCGACCGCCGCACCAACCGATGGCACGAAACTGTTCCGGATCGTCGCTCTTCTGGTCAACGAGGTACACCTGATAGAAGATTTCCAGCGCCTCTTTCAGGCTGACGCCGTGCTTTCGCTTGACCTCCCGGCTCTTCTCTCCGTCGAACTCGAACCGCATCAGTTGATATAACACTTATACCATCGTGCGGTCCGCTCATGACAGAGAGTGTGGCCGGGCGTCCCGTCGTTACCGGTGCACATTACAGTTGTTTGCACCCGTATAGTGCCCAGCGGCCCCGTTTGTTCTGGAATCTGTACACGAACCTGTCCCCTCGACACCACCGGCTTCTTGTCACCTGCTTCGCTCCGCCGCGTGTCCGCTGAGTGCAGTATGCTGGTTCTTCCGTGTCTCAAAGCTATGTCCGTGGCCGCGAGGCCACCCTACTCGAGCAGAGTATCCATACGACGTTTACCCGCGCGGTAGACGCGTATCCGGAGCGCGAGGCTCTGGTCTCAGTTCATCAGAACCTGCGTTTCACATACGCCGAGTTGCACGAACAGGTGGAGCGGACGGCGCGGGGATTCGCCGGTCTCGGCCTCGGGCCGGGAGATCGCATCGGCATCTGGGCCACCAACTGCGCCGAGTGGGTGATGGTGCAGCTCGCTGCCGCGCGCGCCGGCATTGTGCTGGTGAACATCAACCCGGCCTACCGCATTCACGAGCTCGAGTACGCGCTGGTGAAGTCGCGCATCCAGGCGATCTTCCTCAAGGAGCGCGACGAGCGATCCAACTACCGCGAGATCCTGGACGAAGCGGCGCGCCGCGGGGGCGTCGCCCTCGATCACCGCATCTATCTCGACACCGATTCGTGGGGCCAGTTCCTCGCCGACGGGCGCGAGTATCCCGAGGTGAGCGTCACTCCCGACGACGTGGCCAACATCCAGTACACCTCCGGCACCACCGGTTCGCCCAAGGGCGTGCTGCTCACGCACCGCGGCCTGGTCAACAACGGTCTGTTCATCGGCAAGGTGCTGAAGGTCGCCGAACAGGACCGCATCTGCGTCCCCGTGCCGCTGTACCACTGCTTCGGATGCGTGATCGGCACCATGGTGGCCATCAACGTGGGCGCGGCGATGATCCTGCCGAACGACCGCTTCCACGCGCTGCCCACCATGCGGGCGCTGGACCGCGAGCGCTGCACGCTGGTCTACGGCGTGCCCACCATGTTCATCGCGCAAATCAACCACCCCGCGTTCGCCAACTTCGATTTTTCCTCGCTGCGTGGCGGCATCATGTCCGGCGCGCCGTGTCCCGTGGAAATCATGAAGCGGGTGATGAACGAGATGCACTGCGCGGAGATCACCATCGTCTACGGGCAAACGGAAAGCTCGCCGGTGATCACCGGTTCGATGGTGGACGACACCATGGAGCGCCGCGTCTCCACCGTGGGCTTCCCGCTGCACCAGACCGAGGTGAAGCTGATCGATTCGAAGACCGGCGAGATGGTGCCCGTGGGCACGCGCGGCGAGATCTGCACGCGCGGCTACCTGGTCATGAAGGGCTACGACGGCGACGAGGCGGCGACGCGCGAGGTGGTGGACCAGGACGGCTGGCTGCATACCGGCGACCTCGCCATTCTGCGCGAGGACGGCTACATCCACCTGACCGGGCGAGTCGGCGACGTGATCATCCGCGGGGGCGAGAACGTCTACCCGAAAGAGGTAGAGGAGTTCCTGTACAGCAACCCGAAGGTGGCGGCCGTGGAGGTGGTGGGGCTGCCGGACGCGAAGCTCGGCGAGGTGGTGCTGGCATGGATTCGTCTGAAGCCCGGCGAGACGGCGACCGAGGAGGAGATCCGCGAGTTCTGCCGCGGCGAGATCTCGCACTTCAAGATTCCGCAGTACATTCGCTTCGTCGACGAGTTCCCCGCGACGGCGAATGGGAAGACCCAGAAATACATCATCCGCCAGCAGGAGATTGAACTGCGCGGCCTGAGCCAGGCGGCGGAGGTGGTGACGGCGTAGGCGTTCAGAGGTCTATGATATTGGTTGCTGCCATGAGCGTGGGAACGGAAGAGCGGCTGCAACTGATCGACGAAGTCGCGGAAGATCTGCTTCGCGAGATCCAGTTGTCGTTCTGGGTCGACTTTACCGGAGATGATCTCGTCGCGGCGGAAACGATTGGCGATCTCTTCGATTGCGTCGAGCGCAAGATGGGCGGGTTTGATTCGCCAAAGTGTCTATCAAGTCTCGCGTTCTACCGACTGCGGCGCGCGCTCGTGGACGTCTCAGGCCTGGATCGACGGTCGATTGTGCCCGTCGCATCGTTGCAGGAGGTGATGCCATCGCGCGCCCGCCGCGCGTGGTGGGATGCTCTGCAGGCGCGAACGAGATTCTCTCTTCGACCGTTGCAGCCGACAAACGCGCTTTGCCGGACGCTGGGGGTCGCGGCTGTCCTGATTGCGGGCGGCGCGGCGGTTGAATGCCTACCCTGGCTGGGCGTCGCATCTTGGCCATGCGGCTTCGTCGGTGCCTTCTTCGTGTACGCACTCCTGTTCAAGCTGACAACACCCCTGCATCGTGAGTTTCCCGAAGACATACAGATATTCAAGCAACTCGTCCGAATGGCCCAGAGGGACAACTACAGGAAACTCGCTCAGGAGGCCGGCGGTTCCACCAGAGATCAGGCCTGGACCGCATTCCGCGAACTCGTCGGGGCGGTGGCGGGCATCGACCCATGGGCCGTGAATCGCGAAATGCGGTTTCCCGAAGACGTGGAAGTCGAATGAGTACGTCCTGATCGACACCATTCGTCGCGTAAAGAAAACCCCTGCGCTATCTTCTCGCCTGCTGCTGGTCACGACGGATCACGAAAGAGCATGGTCTACAGCCTGACCGAGGAACGAATCGACTTCCTTCAGGCGCGCTACCACTACTGACGCCTCACACCGCCCGCCGCCGACCACTACTCCAGAACGTGGATATCGCGGTCCGCGCACATCTTCTTCAGGATGTCCGGCCACACTGTCACACTCACTTCGCCGAGGTGCGCTTTTCGCAGCAACGTCATCAAGGTTCGGGACTGCCCGATGCCGCCGCCGATGCTGAGTGGCAGTTCGCCGCTGATAATGCCCTGGTGATACGGGAATTTCAGAAAATCGAGCTGGCCCGTCAGTTCCAGCTGTTGTCGGAGCGTTTCGGCGTTGACCCGGATGCCCATCGAAGTCAGCTCATGCCGCCGCCTGGTCACGTGGTTCCAGACCAGGATGTCGCCGTTCAACCCGTGCATCGGCCTGCCGTCCACCGACTCGGTTTCCGTCACCCAGTCGTCATAGTCGGCCGCTCGCATCTCGTGCGGATACCCGTCTTTGAGCGTCCAGCCGATGCCGATAATGAAGATCGCCGGATACTTCTGAAGGACGACCGTCTCACGCTGCTTTCTTGGCAGGTCCGGATACATGTCGAGGATGTCTTCCGCGTGCAGGAATGTAAGTTCCTCGGGAAGGTCGGGGTAGCGGTCATCCCTGAGCTGCGGAAACAACCCCTGCAGATGCCGCTCTGCGCCGACCAGAACTTCCCAGATCGATCGCACAGTCGACTTCAGGTAGCCGAGATTACGATCCTTCGCGGTGATCGTCTTCTCCCAGTCCCATTGATCCACATACGCGCTGTGGTCATGATCCAGGAAGTAATCCTTACGCACCGCCCGCATGTCGGTGCACAGCCCTTCGCCGATCCCCATGCCGAAACGCTTCAGCGCAACCCTCTTCCATTTGGTCGCCGCCTGGACCACCTGGGCGTCAATGGGATTCTTGTTGTAGTCGTTCGAGATATGAAACTGGATCGGCGTGCGGGAACCGTCGCGGTCAAGGTAGTCGTTCACTCCGCTCTCGACGTTGACGATCAGCGGAACCGTCACCATCATCAGGTTGAGCTTTTTGCAGAGGTTCTCTTCGATGTAATTCTTAGCCGCGAAAATGGCTCGCTGCGTGTCCTTCACGCTCAGCACCGATTTGTAATCCTGCGGCAGGATCTTCTGCAGTTCCGCATAGTCGCCGATGCCGGGCCCTGCGAGGTCCGCGGTCTTGCTTGTTACGACGCTCATTGCTCAGCTCCTGGAAAAATGCCGTATTAAGGTCCACACGGAATTGTAATGCCTCGACCTCGTGGATGCAATTCGGAGTCAGACCGTCTGCCGCCGCGTGCGCGACAGCAACTCCCGCGCACAATCTCCACGACGCGCACATTGGGGTCCGCGGCATGTTCGGCTACCTGTAGTCCGACATACCACAATTGTGCATCGGGAATAGGATCTTGGGTGATTTGCCCCAACCGGCTGCACTTCGCCCCCCGAACCCGTCTAAGATGGACATATGAATCGCCGTCAATTCCTGCAATCGGCCACGATGGGCGCCGCCGCGCTCAACGCATTCCCTTACCACCTTTTCGCCGGCACCTCCAGGAAAAGCGCCAGCGACAGGGTCAAACTCGGGCCCCGCCAGGTGGAGGTCAGCCGCCTCGCCATGGGTTCCGGCACGAATGGCGGTGGCGGCGGTTCCAACCAGACGCGCCAGCTCGGCTTCGACGGCGTGACCGATCTGTTCAAGGCGGCGTATGACCAGGGCATCACGTTCTGGGACTCCGCCGATACCTACGGCTCGCACCCGTATCTGCGCCAGGCGCTGAAGTCGGGCATCCCGCGCGAGAAGGTGACCATCCTCACCAAAACCGAGTCCATGACGGCGAAGGACATGCGCGCCGACCTCGACCGCTTCCGCCGCGAGCTGGGTACCGACTACATCGACATCCTGCTGCTGCACTACCTGCACGACGACCAGTGGCCCGAGCGCAGGAAGGGGGCGATGGAGGTGATCTCCGAAGCCCAGGAGAAAGGGATCGTGCGGACGAAGGGCGTGTCCTGTCACACGCTGGGGGCGCTGAAGCTGGCCGCGGCCTCGCCCTGGGTGGAAGTGGATCTGGCCCGCTTCAACCCGGCGGAGGTGCTGATGGACTCCGACGTGGCCACCGTGCGCGGCGTGCTGCGTGAGATGAAGGCGAAGGGCAAGGGCGTGATCGGGATGAAGATCCTCGGCGCTGGCGCGCTGCGCGACAAGCCGGACGAGTGCCTGCAGTTCGCGCTGGCGCAGGACTTCATCGACTGCTTCACCATTGGCCAGGAGAGCCGGGCGGAGATGCAGGATCTGGTCCGCCGCATCCCCGCCGCCAGCGTCCGCGGGTAACTAACTTCCCAGTGGGGCAGCCTTTCAGGCTGCGGACCCGCTTTCCAGCGGGTCCAGCCGGCCGGAAGGCCGGCTTGCGGGCAGGATTGCCCGCCCCACAATTGGGGATTGAGGTGAACGTCCCCGAATTAGCCGAATTAGGCTACTGCCCGGCGGCCACCCAGTAGCCGGGTCGCGTGCGGATGGTCAGTCCACCGCGGTCCACCTCAACCCGGATGTTGTGGAAGCCGGGCTCGGTCAGGTCGTCCGGGTGGTAGCTCAGGAAGTACTGGCTGTGCAGTTCCTCGCCAAGCTGCGTCAGCGCGTGTTCCAGAGCGGGCTGGGTGATGAACGAATACTCCCGGCCGCCGGTGAGCTTCGTGAACGCATCCACCGGACTTTTCACGAACACGCCCTTGGTCTCCTTGAAGATTTCCTCGAAGGCGGGTATCCAATTCCCGACGTTGTAGTTCTGGTCAATATCGGTGGGTGTCGCGGTGCCGCCGGTGGGCATGTGCTGGCCTCCTGGCGGGATGGGATTCGGACGCGGCGGTATGGGATGGCCGGTCAGGCTGGTCATCACATGCGAAATGTCCACCGAGTAGATGGTGACATTGGAGAACTGCGCGTAATTCAGGGCCTCCTTCAGATGGCCGGAACTCGCGATATCCCTCTTCTCGCTGATCAACAGGAGGATGCGCCGGCGTTCCTCGGGACGGCGGCGGAGCATGCGGATTCCCTCGATGGTGGCGTCGATCATGCGGCTGCTCGAGCTTCCGGCGGTGACCTTCTTGAGCGTGTCGGAGATCCTGCCGGAATCGGTGGTGAAGTCGAGCATGGTACGAATGCGATGGTCGAAGGCGATCACGGCCACCTCTCCGGCCTGGCCGACCACCAGCGAATCCAGCACGTTCCCCATCTTCTGGATCTTCGGCAGGATCTCCTCCACCATGTTGTTGGCCTGGACGGCAACCACCATGGAGATGGGCCGGTAGTTCACGTCGACGATGACCTTCTGCGGGTGGTTGTTGTCGTAGAGGGTGAAGTCGCCCGGCGCCAGGCCGGTGACGAAATCGCCCACCTTGTCGGTCACGGTGGTGGGCGCGATGACCACGTTCACCGGGACGCGGATGGGCTCCTCATTTTCAGGTACCTGGGCCGGCTGCTGCGCCAGCGCCAGCGCACCGAAGGAACTCCACAGCAAAAGCATCGAAATGCATGACATAGTCCGCATGGTTTAGTTATGCTCCGTTCTGCCTTCCAGAAGATCGATAATGTGCGGGGCCAGTTCGGCCACCGCGTCGAACGATTCGACGGCGCCCTTCGGGGATCCGGGCAGGTTTACGATCAGCGTCCGGCCGCGCGTTCCGGCGATACCCCGCGACAGCACGGCGCGCGGCGTGAACCTGCGGCCCTCGGCTCGCATCAGCTCGGCAAGACCGGGAATCTCCCGTTCCACCACGGTGCGGGTGGCTTCGGGGGTCACGTCGCGTTGCGCGATTCCGGTGCCGCCGGTGGTCAGAATCAGCGAGACACTCCGCCGGTCGCTGAGGTCGGCGAGCAGACGGGCGATGGACTCGCGGTCGTCTTCCACCACCTCGATCTCAGCCACCTGCCATCCGAGCTGTTCCGCGCGCTGGCGCAGGGCAGGGCCGGAACGATCTTCCCGCGCGCCGCGCGCAACCGAATCGCTGATGGTGACCACGGCGGTGCGGATCATGTTCCCGCCCTGCTGTAGTCGCCGCTCTTCCCGCCCGTCTTCATGAGCAGGTACACCTCGCGGATCTCGATGGCCTTGTCCAGCGCCTTGGTCATGTCGTAGATGGTGAGCGCGGCCACGGCGGCGGCGGTGAGCGCTTCCATCTCCACGCCGGTCTGCGCGGTGGTGGCGGCCGAAGTCACAATGCGCACGCCCTGCGGTTCCAGAGACGTCTCCACATCCACGTGGGTTAGCATCACCGGATGACAGAGCGGAATCAGGTCCGCCGTTTTCTTGGCCGCGGCGATGCCGGCAATGCGCGCGATCTCGAGGGGATTGCCCTTGGGGTTCTGTCCGAGCCGCGCCATCACCTCGGCGCTCATGGCCACGAAAGCGTGCGCGCGCGCGATGCGCCTGGTCTCGGGCTTGGCGCCGACGTCCACCATGCGCGGGCTTCCTTCGGCATCGAAATGAGACAGTTCACTCATGTCAGCATTCCGGATTCCGCTCCATAACTGTCGCGGCTCGGTAAGTTACGCGATCCCGTTTCCGAGCCGCGCGTGTGAACAAGCGGTCTTCGGAACTTCTCCGTAACCTCTACGCTCATGTCAGCCGCTCCTCCGCATCACACGAACCAGCTCCCTGGCATCATAATGCTCGCGTTCGGGCTCCGTGACAAGCCATGCGTTAGCGCGAACCACGGCCGGGATATCGCCGGAGCTGTGCGAGCCGGCCGGAACCACGGTTCCGCCGTCCGCGCTCAGGCACGACGGAATGAAGCGCGTCAGTCCCGTGCGCTGCCGCAGCTCCCGCGCCAGACGCGACCACAGCAACGGCAGCGTGGTGGTGGCGTGCCCGGAGAGCAGTTCCAGAGCTGCCCGCGCCAGCGCCTCAAACGTCACCATCCCGGAGAGCGGATTGCCGGGCAGACCGAAGAAGAACTTCTCGCCCACGCGGCCGAAGACAACCGGCTGCCCGGGTTGCATGCGCACCCGGTCAAAAAAGAACTCCGCGCCCAGGTCCGCAAGAACGCTCTTCACAACGTCGTACTTGCCCGCCGACACGCCTCCCGATACCAGCAGCAGGTCGTGCTCCAATCCCCGTTCCACCAGTTCGCGAGTCGCTTCGTAATTGTCACGCGCGACCGGAAGCACATGGGGGACGGCGCCGCAGGACAACACCTGCGCGGCCAGGGACCAGGTATTCGAGTTTCGCACCTGCCACGGCAGCGGAGTGTCCGCGATGTCCACCAGTTCGTCACCTGTGGCGAGAATCGCTACACGCGGCCGCGCGTACACGCGCAGGGTGGCGCGGCCAACCGTGGCGGCCATAGCGATTTCCGCATAGCCGACAAGAGCCCCGCGCGCGACCACCGTGTCGCCAGCCCGCGCCTCCACGCCGGCGGGGTTGAAGTTCTCGCCGGATGACAGAACGCGATCCGTCGTTATCCGGCTGCCGTCTCGCAAGGTGTGTTCCACCATAACCACGGCGTCGGCGCCGGCGGGCATGGGCGCGCCGGTCATGATCTCCACCGCCCGACCCGGCTGTACAACGCCCGCGAACGCCTCCCCAGCCCGCACCTCGCCAATCACCTCGAACTGGCCCGGAGCGTCGGACGCGCATACGGCAAAGCCATCGCGGACCGACCTGGCCACGGCAGGACAGTCGCGGTCCGTCACGATGTCCTCGGCCAGGACTCGCCCAGTGGCCTCCAGCAGACCGGCTTCCTCCACCGGAAGCGGCCGGCGCGCACCGGAGACGGCGCCCATCACACACGCTCGCGCTTCCTCAAAGCCACAGGTCGCCACCTCCAACATTGTACCGGCCACCAACTGCTGTAATGGAGGCTGATGCCACACCGTCTTACGTTGTCGGAGATGGCCGCCCAGGTCCGGGCGCGCGAGCTGTCGCCCGTGGAGCTTGTCGACGCCCACCTGAAGCAGATCGAAAAGCTCAACCCGGCACTGAATGCGTTCGTGGTGCTACTGGCCGACGAGGCGCGCGCGAAAGCCAGGGAAGCCGAGCGGCGCCTGACCGCGGGCGAAGCGCTCGGGCCGCTTCACGGCGTGCCCGTCACCATCAAGGACAGTTTCGACATGGCCGGCCTGCCCACCACCTGCGGCAGCCGGTTCTTTCGCGATCGGCGGGCCGCTTGCGACTCCACCGCGGTGCGCCGGTTTCGCGCGGCCGGCGCCATCCCGCTGGGCAAAACGAATTGTCCGGAGTTCCTGGGCAACTACGAAACCGACAACTACATCATCGGCCGCACCAACAGCCCGTGGGACCTCGATCGCACGCCCGGGGGTTCCAGCGGCGGCGAAGCAGCGGCCATCGCCAGCTTTTGCTCGCCGGGCGGCATTGGAAGCGACGGTGGCGGGTCCATCCGCGTCCCCGCGCACTTCTCGGGAATCGCGGGCCTGAAGCCGACCCCGGGACGCGTTTCCGCCGCCGGGCACGTGCCTGAGATCGCACATCCGGGTGGGCTGCTGGGCGTGGGCGGTCCCATGGCCCGCAATGCCCGCGATGTCAGGCTGCTGTTTGAAGTGCTGGCCGGATACGACACCGAGGATCCGTTCTCGGCGCCGGTGCCGCTGCGTCTTCCCGACCTGAGCGGGCTGCGCATCGGGCTAATGGAACAGTTCTATCAGGTACCCGTTCAGCCTGCGATCGCCGAGACCGTGCAGCGCGCAGCCCGAGCGGTGGAATCCCTCGGCTTCCCCGTGGAGCCATTCCAGCCGCAGGGTCTGGAACGCGCGCCCAATCTCTGGTGGTTCTTCTTCGGCCAGTTGCCGGCGCGCATGACCCAGGCGCTGATCGCCGGCCGCGAAGATGATGCGCACTGGACCGGCACCGAGTTCATGAACAAGGCCCTCCAGGAGCCGGAGCCCACGGCCACAAAGGTGGTGGAGAACCTGGCGATCCGCGACAAGATGCGGGCGGCGCTGCTGCGCCAGATGGAGCGCTTCCCGGTGCTGCTCACGCCGGTTTGCGGCACCACCGCGTGGAAACACCGCGAGCGGCGCTACCCGACGGCGACGAAAGAGATCGGCCTGTTCGAGGCCATGATGCCGGCCACCTGGCTGAACCTGCTGGGCCTGCCGGGCATGGTGATTCCGTTCGGACTGGACCACAACGGCCTGCCCATCGGCATCCAGCTTGTCGGCCGGCCGTACGAAGAGGAGCTGCTGCTGGAGCTGGCCATCCGCCTGGAGCAAGCCAATCCTAATTCGGGGACGTTCACCTCATTCCCCAATTAGCGCGTTGAAGAACAGCTTGAAAGTCTGATAGCTCTGGCCCCGGTACTGCGGCCGGAATCCGAAGAGAATCACGTGGCCGGAGCCGAGCGGGACATCCACCAGCGCGGCTCTGCCGGCAATGTGCCTCTCACCGGTCAGCCGTCCGGAGGCGAGCACATTCGACGCAGGATAGCTCACCACCGTGCGCGCCCCCGCCTCCGCAACCCGCCAGACAGGGCTCGCCTCACTCCAGACGCAGATGTTGTCCGGGACCCCGTACGCGAGCGCACTGGCGCGGTCCACCACCGCGTTCAGGATGGAGCCGGGAGCGGAGTATTCCCGCGGAGCGAAGCCTGCCGTTACGTTCTCCACTTTGAGGCCGAACTGCCGAATGGCCCAGGCCGCCGACCGGTTGAGCAACACCAGCGTGCCGCCCGCATGCACGAACCCGCGCAGCGCTTCAGCGCCCTTCAAACCAAGGCCGCCAGTGTATTCCTTCGGCATGGCATCCTCGCCAAAGCCCGACTCGAGGGACGCGGGCGTCTGGTCCGGAATCACGATCGCATCGAAGCCATCGCGCAGCCTGGAAGAGAGCACCTCCGATGTCCGCACCGTCTTCCACGCGAATCCAAAATGGTCGAACAACCAGCGCGTCCAGCCTTCATCCACCTGCGGCATCCAGCCCTGATACAGTCCGATGCGCGGCTGGGGAAGTGGGACGGGATGGGCGAGCCTCCGTTTGTCGGCGGAAAAGTCACCGGTCCGTCGGTCGCGCCAGACCGGCCGGTGGGCAGACCATAGCCGATTCACTTCCATCCAGGAATCCGTGTCGGCGGCGGAGAGAACGGCCGCGGGTTCGGACGAAGCCGCCCGCGCCGCAGGTTCGAGCGATGCGTGAAACGGCCGCGCGATGGCCTCCGCTTCCACGCCCATGAGCAGCGGCAGGGTCCACGCCGCGACGTCGTAGGGACGGCTCTGCGGGCCGCCGGGATACTGCGTCACGTCCGGGTAGCGTTGCCGCTCGAGCAGGGTTTTCGCCCAGGCCGAGTACGGCTGCTGCATGGGGATCACCCAGGAACCCGCTTCCCAGGTGCGTCCAGCTGCTTCGAAAGCAGCGGCCGCCTGGGATATTTCCACGCCGCCAAACCGGAGCGTATCCAGCAGCACTCGCGTTGCGCCCGGATCCCGCTGGCGCGCCCCAATGACGAAGGCGAACGGATCCATGCGGGCCACGGCCCGGCGGCCCACCTCGTAGAACCCGCGCAACAGCTCCTCGCGCTGGAGCGCGGCCTGGCGAAGACACGATTCCATGGCGATCAGTTGATAGTCGACAATGTCGCGCAGATGCCATGTGCCGCCCAGCCAGGGATCGGGATAGTTCCAGCTCCGCTCCCTCGGGTTGAATCCGAAGGCATCGCCAGGGATCTGCTCCGGCGTAATCGTCACCGGCGTTGCCAGCGCCGCACTGGCTGACTCACTGAGGAGGCGCAGCCCTCCGTGGTAACCCTGGTAGTCCCGCGACGGACTCCACGAATCGTACAGCGCGTGCACCACGACGCCGGCTTTCCCGGCACGCGCGAGGTCCGCCGCTATGGCGCTTCCCATGGCATTGCCCTCGGCCACCAGCAGTGAATCGAGATTCGGATCGATGGGATCCATCCACGGAGGGACGAACATGCGCGGTCCGTTGCGATCGTGCTCGTGCAGGTCGAAGACAATCTGCGGATGCCACTCGTTGTGCAGCCTGGAGACAACCAGGCGCGTCTCCAGTTGCGTGAACATGTACCAGTCGCGATTGTCGTCGTGACCGGTGTAACGGTTGTAGAGCTGCGGTGGCGAAGTGCCTTCCCACGGCGTGTCCAGGGTCCGGCGGTACCACTCGGAAACAATGTCCACGCCGTCGGGATTCAGTGATGGCGCCAGAATCAGAATCGTGTTCTCCAGCGTGGCGCGCGTTTCGGCATCGCCGGCGGTGGCCAGCCGGTACGAGAGCTCGATGGCGCTTTCGGTGGAGGCAGGCTCGGTGGAATGGATGGAACAGGTGATGAGGACCACCGTCCTGCCCTGCTCCACCAGATGGCGCGCCTCCGCTGGCGGCGTCATGCGAGGGTCGGCCAGTCGCCGCTGGATTTCGCGGTAGCGGTCGAGGTCCTTCAGGTTTTGAGGTGCGCTGATGAAGACGGCAAGCAGCGGCCGGTTGCCGGAGGTGCGGCCCAGTTCCTCCACGCGCACACGGTCACTGGTTGCGGCAAGCTGCTGGAACCAGCCGGCGACGCGCTCCCACGTCGGAAGCTGGCCGTCCGCGCCTGGTGGGTACCCGAACCACGCGGCAGGCTCCGGCACAGCGGCGCGCGCCGCGATGAGAAGAGCGACTGCGAGGAATGCAGGCCGCAACAGCAAGCCGCCATTCTATCGCGTATGGAAGCCGGCGGCTCACTCACAAAAAACGGAAAAGCCGGGGCTTTCGGCCCCGGCCTCCGTGCACGCTACGTTCGCCGCAATTACTGATACGACGGTCCGATGTAGTAGATGGTCAGCGTATACGACGTGCTCCTGCCCTTGGAATCGGTCGCCGTGATGAGCACCTCCACCGAACGCTCGTAGGGGATCATGACCACCGTCGGCGTCGCCGAGGTGGGATTCACCACATAGTCGTACATCTGGCCCAGCACCCGTGTCGTGTACGTGATGGGGTACGAGCCGTCCGGGCTGGTGGTACCAGTCAGGTCGATGGTGTAATTCAGATTCAGGGTCTGCACCACGTTCCCGCCGGGGAGGTTGAAAACGGGCCCGCCGCCCGGCGGTGGAGCGGCGCCCACCGGCACGGTAAGGGTCTTGGTGACCGAACCCACGCTATTCACCGCCACGCAGATATAAGTAGTGGTCTCCTTTGGAAACACCGTCAGGTTGCCGTTCTGGTCAACCGGATAGTAACCGCTGATCAGGACGCCTCCCGGTCTGGCGCCCGTGGCAAGGCAAGTCAGCACCACGGGACTTCCCGGGCTCGGCGATGAGGGTGGGTTCGCCGTGAAGGAAGTGATCACCGGCAACTGCGCCGGCGGCGGCGGCGGTGGAGCCGCATTCACCACCACCGTGGCGTTGGCCGACACCGTCCCATATGGGTTCGATGCCGTAAGCGTGTACGTGGTGGTCTGGGCCGGCGAGACCCCCGCGTTGCCGTTGGCGGCGACGTTGCCGATCACCGGCGCGATGGAGATGTTGGTGGCGTTGTTCACCTGCCAGGTCAGCGTGGAAGACTGGCCGGCGTCGATGGTGCCGGGATTGGCCGAGAACTGCACGATCTGCGGCCCTTGATTCTGACTGGCATTCACAACCACCGTGACGTCGGCCGACACCGTCCCATATGGGTTCGATGCCGTAAGCGTGTACGTGGTGGTCTGGGCCGGCGAGACCCCCGAGTTGCCGTTGGCGGCGACGTTGCCGATGACCGGCGCGATGGAGATGTTGGTGGCGTTGTTCACCTGCCAGGTCAGCGTGGACGACTGGCCGAGGTTGATGGTACCGGGATTGGCCGAGAACTGTATGATCTGCGGCCCCTGATTCTGACCGGGTTGCGTCACCGTGACCCCGACCGAGCAGGTGTTCGAACCGGCCGAATTCGTCGCCGTGACCACATAGGTGGTGTTCTGCGTCGGCGTGACCGAGATACTGCCGCTGTTCGGCACCACTCCAACGCCCGGCGTAATGGTCACCGTTGTTGCGCCCGTGGTGCCCCAGATGATGTTGGTGGACTGGCCGAGCGGCACGGTGAGCGGCTGCGCCGTGCAGAACAGGACCTCCGGTACGGTCGGCGCCAGTTGTGTCGTCACCAGCGTGTGCGCGGATGCGCTCAGCCCGTCGGTGTTCGTCACGGTGAGGGTAAACGAATAGCTCGCAGCGGCCTGCGCGCTGAACGTCGTCGTCGCTGCAGTTGGACTGGCGAGTGAGGCGGAGCCGGCCTCCACAGTCCACTGATAGGTGAGAGCTTCGCCGTTCGGATCGTAGGAGCGCGAACCGTTCAGCGTGATGGTCCCAGCGGGAACGCCAATCTGGGGAGCACCGGCATCCGCGATCGGCGGCGACGCGCCACGATGCACGATTCGTGTGGCCTGCTCCCAGCGAATCTGCGGAATGTCGACGGCGATCGGTTTGTCCGTCTGGCCGTAGTCTTTCGGGCGCCGGACGTCGCCGAACTGAATCCCGCCGAGAATCTGGCCCCACGACGAAGCGCCCATCATGGTGGGATTGGCATCGCCTTCCACCGTGAACGCCAGACTGTGACCAATGGGGAATACGAGGCGGCCGGAACCACCGACATGAGGACCCGACTCAAGGCGGCGCAGATAGCCAATGTTGCCTTCGAAGTAGTTATTACCCCACAGCGCGAAAGTGCCGCTCACGCCGATCTGGTCGACGACGTGGAGATACTGCTCGACATACACGTTCGGCGCGGTCCGATTGACGGTGTTCCCAAAGGAATCGGTGGTGGAGAATACCAGGTTCGAGCTGTTGATGAGCGGGTTATCGAGGAACGACTTGGTTGCAAAGAGCCCAACCTTGCCGCGGTCGAAGATGTAGTCCGCGGTAACCGCCGCCTGCCCGAGAGTGCCGCCGCTCTGCGCATTGGTCAGGTTCACGTGCTTGAAGCTGGCAAACGCGCCCATCTGGAAGGCGTTGAGGCGATTCACCAGTCCGAAGTCAAACTCGCCTTCGCGCCAGGCGCTGTAGTAGTCGTATTCGCCCTGCGCCTCGAACGCGTAGTGATCCTTGAACGGCGCAAAATACCGGCCCTTGATGTTGAACGTGAAGTCCTTGTTGTAAGTGTCGCCGCCGACGTTCACGCCGAGTAACGAGAAGTGCTTCTCGCGGTTCTCCTCGATGCTCTTACTCACGGCGCTGGCTGTCTGATTTTCCGTCAGCGGTTTGGGCGTGCCCTTGACCTGATTCTCCAGGTCGGACTGCTTCTGCTGCATGTCGGCAACCTGCTGTTTGAGATTGGCGTTCTGCGCCGCCAGATCCTTCAGCATCTGGGCGATCTCATCCAGCTTGTCGAGGCGCTTCAGGATGTCGGCGCAACAGGTGTTGGGGCTCTGGTCGGTGGTCATCGCCTTGATGGCCTCCGGAGCGCCTCCCGCGCTCACCGTACGGCCCTGCTCGTCGGTCACCGTCAGAACGACTCGCCGGTTCATCCAGCGGGCGACGTCCGTCTTGCTGTAGTGCTGCTTGAAACCATGCACCTCCGGCGTCGTGGCGCCGCGGCTGGTCACTTCCACTTGTTCGGCCTTCGCGCCGTACTTCACCAGAAAGTCCCGGACGGTGTTGGCGCGCTCCAGACCGAGCTTGTCGTTGTAGCCGGAACCGCCGAGGTTATCGGTGTGGCCCTCCACCCGAACGTGTAATCCAGGGTGCTTGTTGAGCAGATCCGCGAGCCGCAACAGGCTCGGAAAACCGTCGGACAGCACGGCCGAGTTAAACTCAAAATTGATTTCTTCCCAGTCATCCTTCGACGCCTGCGTATTCAGGCCCTGCGCCGACGCGCACAGGCAGAAGAAACATAGCAGTATCACGCATGTCGCAAACCTCCGGATCATACTCTCCCTCCTCTGGGCGGGCGACTAACCCACGATCTCCATGCTAGTAAGTGTCTGGCACGTTACAAAACACGTTTCAGACGTTCCAGCTTATTCTACACTAACTTCTACATAAGACGCGCCTTCGAGCTTCCGATTTCGCTGATATGTGTCGCGGGGGGATTCTCAACACGCCCCGTCAGTACTAGTCAGCGTCGTCCAGATTACTAACCAGCCCTCCACCGCCCCATCTGCGATAATCGTCACGGAGTCGTGGGTGGGCAGCCGCTGGTGCGCCTTCGAGGCGTACGAGAGGAAAGTCCGGTCTCCACAGGGCAGCATGCCGGCTAACGGCCGGGGGGATCCGTGCAAGCGGATCCTACGGAAAGTGCCACAGAAAATATACCGCCCGGCAGCGAAATGCCGCCAGGTAAGGGTGAAAAGGTGCGGTAAGAGCGCACCGCGGCCGGAGCAATCCGGCTGGCAGGGTAAACCCCATGCGGAGCAAGACCAAATAGGAGGGGAGGAGCGGCCCGCTCCGTTCGACTCTCGGGTAGGTCGCTGGAGCCAGTCAGCAATGGCTGGCCTGGAGGAATGGCTGTCGCCCCGGCAACGGGGTACAGAAACCGGCTTACAGCCCGCGGCTCCATCAACGGACAGTTGTGGGGTAGCGCCATGCGCTGCCCGCCCGCCGCCAGGCTACAATGCTTGTCATATGCGATTGGTTCCTCTCTTACTGGTGTGCTCGCTCGGCCTGGCGGCGGAGCCGGCGGCGAAGTCCGCCTTCGACAAGGCAACGTTCGAGGACTATGTCCGGCATCTGATGGTGTTCAACCCGGTGGTGCAGGTGAAGCTGGACGATCCCAAACCTTCTCCGATCGACGGGCTGAAGCAAGTGGATATCCACGTCAGCTACGGGAAGGACGAACAGGTCCTGCAATTCTACGTCAGCAACGACGGGCGCCACATGATTAACATCTCGCAGGGTGGCGTCTACGACATTACGCAGAATCCGTTCAAGGAGGATCTGGAGAAACTGAGCACCGCCGGCGCTCCCAGCTTCGGTACGCCTGGCGCACCCATCTCGCTGATCGTGTTCAGCGACTTCGAATGTCCGCAGTGCAGGCTGGAGGCCGAGACCCTGCGCAAAGAACTGCTGGCCTCATTCCCCACTCAGGTTCGCATGTACTTCAAGGATTTTCCGCTGGAGTCCCTGCATCCCTGGGCCAAAGCGGCCGCCGCCACCGGACGTTGCGTGTTGCAGCAGGGCGAGCCGCACTTCTGGAACTACCACGACTGGATCTACGCGCACCAGTCCGACATCAAGCCCGACAACTTCCGGTCGAAGATCGACGAATTCGCGAAAGGCGAGAAGCTCGACCAGATCCAGTTCGGCCATTGCATGGATAATCCCGCCGGCGCAGCCGCCGAAGTGGATAAAGAGATCGCCGAAGGCAAGGCTCTCAACATCAATGGCACGCCCACTATCTTCATAAACGGACGCAGGCTGGTGGGCAGTTGGCCGTGGGAGAACCTCAAGCCCATCATCGAGGCCGATCTCGATTACCAGAAGACGCACGCCAGCGCGGCGCCCCCCAAAACAGGGCCCGACAGCGCGGCGAATGACAAGTGCTGCGAAATAACTATCCCGTCCGCGCTGAAGAAGTAGAGCGGTTGTGCGCCGCCCCCGCTGCGGAAGGCTGCCGGCCGCTCGGGTAAAGTGCTCATGGCGGCCAGCGGCAAACCGGCGCAGAATCGACTATGGGATGGCCCCCGCTGGTAAGCCTGGCCAGATGGTACCGTGGGCTGAACTCCACCAGGTACTGGAGACCAGGCCCTGTTCGGACCAGAAAATTGAGGCCGGAGTACTGCTGACCGAACGAGGGTGGAAACCGATACTGAGGTTGCCATGATTGCCCCCTCCAACGAGTTCGCCGCTGCCCTGGATAACGACGTGTTCACGTTGCCGCCGCTGATTCTCCACCCGTTTTCCGATGCCACGGGCCCTTCGCGGCTGGTGGAAAGCTCACGCGCCAGCCTGATGCTGCACGGCCTGCTGCCCAACGGCGAGTACTCCAACGACGAACTGGAACGCCGGCTACTGGATGGCCGGTACTGCGAGCTGCGCATGGTCTATTACGTGGGACGCGACATCACACGCTGGATCGAGCAGTGCATGGACGTGGTCTCCCGGAATCCCGAGGCGTTTCCCGCAGGGCTGCAGTTGCAGAGCTTCGCGGCCTATCTGGTGGAAAACTCTCCGGAATGCGTGCAGGAGAAACTGCGCAAGTGGGGCGTGAACGACTACCGCTCGATTTTCGCGCGGGGCGTCGCGCTGAATGTGATGTTCGCGGAGGCGCCGGTGCGCGGGCGTCTGGGTGACGACTTCGTTCGCAATTACCATCGCTACGCCGATCAGGTTTTCCAGTGCTATCAGAGCCAATGCACGTGGACGCCCATCGAATCGCGCCGGGTCGTGTTTGAGCTGTACGCCTCCGGCGAGTATTCGCGCATGCTCGAACAGGCCTGGGGCGAGTAATCGTACCCCTCTCACCGCCTGGTCTCGCCATCGCTATGATGTAAGGGACCAGCGCCATGGCAATCGAGGGCCTGCAGCACATCCTCTGCCCGGTGGATTTCAGCGAGCTTTCCGGTCTCGCCCTGCGCTACGCCGACGCGTTCTCCAAATGCGGCGGCGCAACGCTCACCGTACTGTACGCAAACCCGTTCCTTCCGCCACCCCACGTGGACAGCGCGCAGGTGGCCGAGCTGGAGGAGCAGTTCCGCAAGTGGCACGCCGAGGCCGCTTCGAAACTGCGCACCTTCGTCAACAACACGCTCGGCGCGGACGCCACCGGCGTGCAGACGGCCGTGGTGGAGGCGCTGCCCGTGGACGGCATTCGCGCGGCCGCCCGGCAACTGGATGCCAGCCTCGTGGTGGTGGGCACCCATGGCCGCAGCGGCGTGAACCGGCTCATGATGGGCTCGGTGGCCGAGCGCATCCTTCGCGAGAGCCCCGTTCCCGTGCTCACGGTCCGCGGCGATTCTCTCGCGCCCGGCGAAACACTCCGCCTGCGGCACGTGCTGTGCGCGGTGGACAACTCGGGCGCTTCCCGGCGCGCCCTCGCATGGGTTTCCCGCATGGCCCGCTGCTTCGGGTCGCGGGTGACGGTGCTGCACGTCCGGCAAAATGACGCCTCGAACGCCATCGACAATCTTGCCGCCTGGTTGCCCGCCAGCCTGAGTCAGGAATGTACCATCGAGTGCGTGGCCCGGGAAGGCGAGCCGGCGCACGAGATTGTCGCACTGGCGCACGAACTCGCAACCGACATGCTGGTGATGGGCACGCAGCATCGTCTTTTCCACGGCGTCAGCGTGATTGGCAACACCACGGCGATCGCGGTGCGCCACGCGCCCTGTCCGGTGCTCACCGTCATCGGCCCGGCCGCGGGGGCATCATGAACTGGACCGCGATTGGCGCGCTGGGACTCGCCCTGGCAGTCATGCTCGGAGCGTTCGGCGCACACGCCCTGCGCGCCCGCCTCGACGCGTATTCCATGGGCATCTGGGAACGGGCCGTGTTCTATCACTTCGTGCACATGCTGGGGTTGCTCATTGTCCCGCTGTTCGAGCGCAGCGGCGCGCTTTCGCGGGCGGCGCGAGAGTGGGTCTGCTGGCTGCTGCTGGCCGGCGTGGTCCTGTTCTGCGGCAGCCTCTACCTGCTGGCGTTGACGGGCGTGCGCACTCTGGGCGCGGTGACCCCGCTGGGTGGTCTTTCCTTCATCGCCGCATGGTTGTTGCTGGCGGTGGCAATTCTACGCAAACACCTCTAGCCACCGATAAACACGGATAAACGCAGATAACTCATCTTCTTCTGATCCGTGTTTATCGGCGTTCATCGGCGGCCAATCGTTTTTCGCCCACCAGCGGCCGAATCGCCAGATTCACCACAATCATCGCCACCGAGAACGCCGGCAGGATGAGCAGAGCGGTTCCCAGCGAGGCCCGCCCGGCGATGGAGCCGATAATCGGCGAGCTCACCGCCAGGCCGATCCAGCCGCAGGTGATCACGAATCCCATGGCCGTCGCGGTTCGCAACCGGAACACGTCGCCGACGATGGCCAGCGCCGTGGGAAACACGGGAGCCATGGCCAGGCCCGCGCAGAATACCGCGATCCAGGCGATTTTCGGATCGCTGGTGCGCAACATCAGATACGTGGTAGCGGCCATGAGTATGGCCGACGCGAGCGTCACGTTCAGCGAAGAAACCTTGATCAGAATCCGCGAAACCACCAGGCGGCCAAACAGCAGGCCCAGCGCGAACCCGAACGAGAGTATGTTCAGCGCGCTCGCCGCAGGCACGCCGCGGCCGACCAGATACTTGTTCAGCCAGTTCCAGACGCCCACTTCGCAGGCGATATAGAGGAACAGGAACAGCGCGAGCAGATACAGGACCGGCCGGCTGTAGACCGCGCCTTCCTCGGCCGTGGCGCCAGTCGCGGCAGGCCGCGGCGCAGGCATCTTCGTCGCGGCGTTGACCAGCAGAGTAACCACGGTGAGCACCGCCGCCAGGTAGCAGAGCCGCACCGGATCGCCACCCAGCAGATGCGCCATGATGAATGGGGTGGCGAATCCTCCCAACCCGAAGAACAAGTTCAGAACGTTCAACACCGATGCTCGCCGCGCGTCGCTGACATCGCTCGCCAGCATATTCGCGCCGGTCACCACGATACCGCCACCCACGCCCAGCAGCAGGAAGAACGCCATCAGCAGCCGGTAGTCCGCGGTGACGTGGGGCAGTGTGAACAGGGCGATGGCGATGAGCGTCAGCCCCAGCAGTAGCGCCACTTTCTTGCCGCGCTTGTCGATGAGCGGCCCCACCGAAACCGAAGCGATCACCAGGCCGATCGCCTGCGCCAGAGCAACCGTGCCGTTCTGCGCGTCGGTGAGCTGAAACGTCGGCATCAGCGTGCCGAGCATGGCGGCAATCACGCCATACACGAAGAGCGCGAGGCTCGCGGCGAGGATTAGCATAGGCCCTATTCTATTTCAACGGGTCGCCGTACATGGTGCCCCGCCCGTGCGTGCCCACGTAGACGCGGCCGTACTGCTTCGGATCGCCGGTGATGTGCAACAGCAGGCCCCACTGGTGCTGGTCGTCATTGATGCGCACCCAGCGCCGGGCCGCGTCGTCGGAGCGGAAAATGCCGCGGACGCCATCCACCGTGCCAATCAGGTAGAGCGCGGAATAATCGGCCCGTGGCGGCGCCTTCCCAAAACCGAAAGCGTGGATCTGCTCCACTCCGCCGAGCCGCACGAAGGTCTTGCCTGCATCGAGCGAGTGATAGAGTCCGTGGAACGCGGCCAGCCAGAGATCGCCTTCACGGCCGGGCGTTGCGTAGATGCGGTCCTGCCCGCCGCGATCGTCCCCGCGATTTCCGCCACGCTGCGGCAATCCGTCGGGGAGATTCAGCGGCTGCGTGACAAACGTCGCCGCGCCATCGGTGCTCATGAACAGCTTCCCGTCGAACAGAGCCATCCCGTAGAACGTGCGCGGATTCACGCGGTCCGCGATGACGCGCGTGTTGTCGGGAATCCCCTGGGACGGCGCCCACGTCGCGCCGCGGTCGCGGGTGAAGCTGACCGCGCTCCGCTCCGGCGTCCACACCCACGTGGCGCCGTCGGAGGAAACCGCAATGTGCCCGAGTTGACTGTTGGGCTTCGGCGTTGACGCCGCCGGCTGCCACTGCCTGCCGCCATCCAGCGAGTAGCCAATCGCACTGCGGACGCCACGTCCCGAAGCCCGGCCAACGCGGACGATAATATCCGGATTGTTCTCGGCGCAGGCGATACCGTTGGTGTTGCCGAAGTGCGGGTTGTCGTAGCTGCCCTCGGGCGCGGGCTTGTCCAGGTCCCAGTGCACGAAACCGCCGTAGTCGCCGATGGCCGAAAGCAGATGCGCGCCCTTCGGCGGGCTGAGTAACTCGAGCGCGACGCTCTCCTCGATGCCCGTACTCATGACACTCCACTTCGTCGGCTTGCCGGCATCGACGTCGGTCAGGTCGAAGGTCTCGTAGCCGCCGTAGCCGGTGGTGAACATGGCGTGGTTCGGGTCGGCCGGATCGATTTCGATGTCCAGAAGCCAGTGGATCTCCGTCGCGGCCACGTAAGGCGCGAGAGAGAAATCGTACGTGCCGCCTCCGCCGAACACCGGCTTCCACGTGGCGCCGCCATCCGTGCTGCGGAAGATCTCTTCACGCTCCGGACGGTGGAACGAGCTGGCGATGAGCGCCCGCGGATTGTGCGCGTCCACGGCCACGGCGCCATAGCCGAACTCTCGTTTCTTGTCGGGAGCCGGCTTGTCCGGAGTGATATCGGTCCACGCGCCGGTATTGGTGTTGAATTTCCAGACCGCGCCGTCCTTCATGTGCCAGGGCCCTGGATCGGTGCCATAGGAAACGTACAGCGTTCCGTCGGATGCCAGCACGGCGTGGTTCGGCCGGTACCCGGTGGGCTGTCCCGGCACGGCCTGCCATGTTTTGCCGGCGTCCGTGCTGCGAAACAGGTTGTCCTGGTTCATCAGCGAAACAGCCACGTAGATGGTCCCGCGGTTGCGCGGATCGAACACCACCACCACAACGCCGCTGCGACGGTCCAGCGGCGGCGGTTCCGTCACCTCGGGAAAGCTCTCCACCCTGCTCCAGTTGGCGCCCCGATCGGTGCTCTTCCACAACCCGGCATGGCGCGTGCCCAGATAGAGGATGTTGCCGTCGTTGGGGTCCACGGCCATGCGTTCGCCGTTGCCGCGGCCGTTCTCGTTGCCGCCCATCTTGAAGGGAACGTTGGCGCGCTGAAACGTCCTGCCGCGGTCATTGGAGCGCAGGATCGCGCCGTTCGGCGTTGTCGGATTCGTATACGTGCCGCAGGCCAGATACAAGCGGTTCGGGTCGGCGGGATCGAGCGCGATGCTCTCCACGCCCATCAGGTTCAGGTCTTCGTACGGGAGCCAGTCAAGCAGCGGCTCCCAACGGCGGGTCTGGGCGTTCCAGCGGTACGCTCCTCCCATGTCGGTGCGGGCGTAGCGCACTCCCTTCGCCGTCGGATGAAAAACGATGCCGTCGACGAACCCGCCGCCCACCATCTGCACGCTCTTCCAGACGTAGGGCGCCGACGTTGGCCGCGGGCCCGCCGCAACCAACGTGGCAGCGGCTAGAAACGAGATGAGGCTTGCGCAAGGTGTTCGATGAACAGTCATGGGAATAGCCGGACGTAATGATGATATCCGTTCAGCCAGCCGACCGCTACGGACGCGATCGCCAAAGCCTGTAATGGAGGCCCACAAAACCGCTCACTGATTCCCAGCGGCCTGGATCTCTGCCAGACGCTGGCGGGCCGTGGGCGCGAAAGCACCCTGCGGCTCAAGATCGCGTTTCCGTGCAAGGGCCATCCCCAGAATGTACTCCGCGCGCGGAAAAACGTGCGCATCGTCTGTTTCGATGGTTCGCCGCGCGCTGGAGTCCGCCCTGCCGAGCCGGTTCAGGGCGAAGTTCGCCGCCGCGTCATAGAACCACGCCCGCGGGGCGGGCGCTCCGCTCGATCTGCCCGGACTGGCCGAACAGCATCCACAGGAAACAGCCCAGACCGGCGAGAGCTCGCATCCCCGCCTCACGCCGTCTGGATCGGCAGGTCTCCGCTCGCGGCACTGCGCCCGGCTGCGTCCACGGTTGCGATCGAATAGGTGTGCGCGGCTTTGTCGCCGACCGCATCCTCGAACAGGAACGGCGTCCGGCTGACCTGGGGCTGGTGCGTCACCTGGCCGATCTTCTGATGGTCGCGCCAGATCTCATAGCGCGCCAGTGGTTCGTCGCCAGCGTAGGCGGTCTGCCACGTCAGTCGGACAATGCGCTTCCCATCGCGCATCTGCTGTTCGGCCGAGGCTTCACGCGGCGCCGTGAGCGCCTGCCCGGGAAGCTGGAAGTAATTCGTTTTGCCGTCCTTCACCGACGCCGTCATCTTCTCGATGGCACGCCGGTCGGAAACGCTGAGCCCACCCGGCATGATCTGCGCCGCGGCCAGGTTCTGCTGCAACTGGCAGGCGCGCGCATCGTCGTCGATCTGGCCGGTGCCGATGATGAGCGTGTGAATCCCCGGCGTCGACAGCGTGTATTCCACCAGCGGCCGGCTGGCCAGCGCGGCGCTGCCGACGGTGCGCACAACGTCTTCGGGTTTGTTTGAGAAACGGGACGGCTTCGTGTACATGGCGCCATCCGCGAACGTCTTCATGGCGATCAAGCCCATGTTCCGCGCCGCCGCGAGGGGAATCACGTTGTACTGCATGTTGAAATGCAGCCTGTCGTTGGCGTTGATGGCCACCAGCATGCCATCCAGGATGTCGTGCTCGTCGCGCTGGATCATCTCCATCATCACGGGGGGCGAGTGGTGGCCGGAGAACCCGATGTGACGCACCAGCTTCTCGCCTTTCGGATTGAGCCCGGTCAGATTGGAACCGTCGCGATAGTCCACCAGCGCGGCCAGCGCCCCGATGTTCTCCGCGCGCGGATCGGGATTTCTCAGACCCTCATAGACGGCGTCGACGTCGGGCATCTCCGCGATGCTGTGGAGCAGCACCATGTCCAGCCACGCGCCCTTCGGGTACGCCCCTTGTCCGTCGCCGAACATCAGGCTGAGGCTCCGCCTGATGTCGTCCACCGTGTGAGAGCCGCGCGGACCGTTCGTAAAGTTCGCCAGCCCCGGTTTCGTCCAGCCCCCTTTGGCCCAGCGCAGGCCCGTCTTGGTGGTCAGGAAGATGGAGCGCCGCAGCGATTCGTTGTACCCGGGCTCGCCGGGAATCAGGTGCAGTTCGTGGAACGCTTTCCCGTAGTTCGCCTGACTGGGGCCATACACGTTTGACGTGTCGAAGTAGTTGACGCCCAGCGCGAACGCCTTCAGGATGATGCGGGACGGATCGACATCCGCGGGCGTCCACTGCAGCGAGGCTTGTCCGCCGAGGCCGAGCGTGGTGGCGGCAAAATGCAGCCGTCCCATTTCGCGCTTCAGCGGCTTGGTGACGTTGTTTCCGCCGAAACCGCGGAACGATCCCAGCGAGAGTCCCACCGATGCCAGGGTGGTTGTTTGAAGGTACCGGCGACGGGTAATGAGTGCATCAGTTAACCCGGTCATAGGAGTGGATCTTGCGCTTCCATAGTGACAGACCTGCAGGGACACGCGGCGGAAGCCGCGTTCCTGAGTGCATCCGCCGACGCGATGGCGCATCCTGTTGCTACCCGACTCTCACGTTTGCCTCAGTACACATATCTGTGTACTATTGAATCGTCCCGCAATCAAAGAGGAACCATTTTGATCTGGCCCGCGCGTTTCACTCCCGAATCCGGCGGATATGTTGTAACCGTTCCGGACATTCCTGAAGTCATTACCGAGGGCGACAGCTTCGAGGAGGCCGTGGAATACGCCGTGGACGCGATCGAGTGCGTGCTGGCCGAGTATATCCGCCGCCGCCGCGACATTCCCAAACCTTCGAGGCGCAGTGGTCGCGACATCCACGCGGTCGCCCTGCCGGCGGTGGCTTCGGCAAAGCTGGAACTCTATTCCGCATTGCGAGCCGCTGGCATCGGCAAAGCCGACCTGGGGCGTCGGCTGGGATGGCGCAAGACGCAGGTGGAGCGTCTGCTCGATTTGTCGCATGCCTCGCGGATGGACCAGATCGAAGCGGCGTTTCGGGTGCTCGGAAAGCGCCTCGCCATCGAGGTGCTGGACGCCGCGTAGACGCGTGGCGCACAGTATTTCCAGGAACCTTACTACACCTTACACGTCGCGCGTTACGCCGGAGTCCCGCCACTCGTCTTCACGGACATGAGAATGCCGAGTCTGTCCTGTGGCCTTGTAGTAGGACTCGCCCTGATGCTGACCGTAGCCGTCAGTGCTCAGCAGGCAAAGAACGCGGCGCCGGCCGCAGCACCCGTGCCCGAGCAAATCGCCAAAGCCAAAACCGTTTTTGTCTCCAACGCCGGCGCGGACATGGCGGGCGGCCCGTACAGCGGAGGGGATGACCGGCCCTACAACCAGCTCTACGCGGCGATAAAGAGCTGGGGACGGTATGAACTCGCGCCCGCTCCCGCCGGTTCCGATCTGATCTTCGAACTACTTTTCATCGATCCGGTGACCGGCTTCGATGTGAACAACGGAAGCAGCGGTCGAGCCCTGACGGATCCCCAACTCCGGCTGGCCATCCTGGATCCCTCGACGCACGTGGTGCTATGGGCGTTCAGCCGGCACGTGAAACAAGCCAACAGGCAGGCGACAAGCGACAAGAACTTCGACGACGCGATGGCCAGTCTTGTCGCCGCCGTCAAAGAGCTGGCTGCGCGGCCCGTTGCGGGACACTGACGTCACCTCGTCAGCACCTTCGCGGGCGCCATCGCCGAGATCCCCACCCCCGCCGCCACCACCACCACACAGCCGATCACGTTGTACCAGAGGAAGCCGATGTGCGTGAACCGGTTGGCCGCGAAGATGGCGGCCTCGCCTGCCAGCACGCCGTAGAACGCGCCGTTCGCGCCGACACGCTTGAAGAAGAACGCCAGCACGAACACGCCCAGTAACCCGCCATAGAATAACGAGCCCACCATGTTGACGGCCTCGATAAGCGCTCCGAAATTGCGCCCGAAATTCGCGAAGGCCACCGCGAAGCAACCCCAGAAAATGGTGGCGAGGCGCGAGGCCACCACATAATGATGATCGGCGGCGTCCGGCCGGAAGTGCCGCCGGTAGATGTCGATCACAGTCACCGTGGCCAGCGAGTTGATCTCGCCCGACGTCGACGACATGGCCGCTGAGAAAATCACGGCGACAATGAGCCCCACCAGACCGGCCGGCAGATAGCGGGTGACGAAGGAAAGGAAGATGAAGTTGGTGTCGTTGAACCCGGGCGACACCAGATGCTCGCCCGCCGTGTGCGCCGTGTCGAGATCCTGCTGGGCCTGCCGATAGCGGCTGGCTGCGGCCTGGCGACTCACTTCATCGCCACGATGGCGCGCGGCAAGGTACTCCTCGGCGGCCGCGCGCCGGTGCGCAAAGGCCGCGTCGAAGCTCTGCCGCACCTGGCCGTACGCCGCGCTTCTCTCGACGTTGGCCTGCTCCACCGGATGAAACAGCACCGGCGGCTTCTCGAACACGAAGAACACGAACACCATGGCGCCGATGAACAGGATGAAGAACTGCATCGGGATTTTGGCCACGGCGGTGAACAGCAGACTGAGGCGGCTTTGCGCGATGGACTTGCCGGTGAGGTAGCGCTGCACCTGGCTCTGGTCGCACCCGAAGTAGGCCAGCGCCAGGAATGCGCCGCCGATCAGCCCGCTCCAGATGTTGTAGCGGTCGTCCCAGTCGAACTTCGTGGTCACCACGTTGAGCCGGCCCATGGCGCCGGCCAGCGACAGCGCGTCGCCGAAGGAAACGCTGTGCGGCAGCAGGTACACGGCCATCCCCAGCGCCAGCACCAGCGCCGCGGAGATGAGGCCCATCTGGTACACGTCCGCCCAGGTCACCGCCTTGATGCCGCCCCACGAGGTGTAGATCATCACCAGCACGCCCATGATGATGGTGGTGACGCGGTCCGGCCAGCCCAGGATCACCGAGAGCACCACCGCCGGCGCGTACAGCGCGAGCCCCGCGCCGAGCCCGCGCTGGATGAGAAAGATGGCGCTCACCAGCGACCGCGTCTTCGCGTCGAATCGTCTTTCCAGATACTCGTACGCGGTGTATACGTTGGCGCGGTGAAAAATGGGGACCGCCGTCGCCGAGAGGATGATCATGGCCACCGGCAGGCCGAAGTAAAACTGCACGAAGCGCATGCCGTCGACGTAGGACTGGCCGGCGGTGGAGATGAAGGTGATGGCGCTGGCCTGCGTGGCTATGATGGAGAGCCCCATGGCATACCACGGCATGGTCTTTCCGGCGAGCAGATACACCCGCGTGGTGCCGCTACCGCGCCCGCGCCACAGGCCGAAGCTCACGATGAACGCGAGCCAGCCGCACATGACGATCCAGTCGAGCGGCCTCATGGCGCGAAGGCCCGGGTGAACAACCAGAACAGGAAGATCACGGCGGCCACGTAGCCGGCCACCGCCGCGTAGACGCGCGGCCAGGTGCGGAGAAACGGCGGCGGCCCGTCTTCCATCATTTGAGCGTCTGCCCCGCGCTCAGCAGATTGGCGAAGATGCGAAACGCGCCGGGCACGCCGGCGGGCAACTCGCGAAACCAGGAGAAGGCGGTGAACACGAACGCTCCTTTGCCGTAGCGCGCGTACAGCGTTCCGCCGGACAGCGGCTGCTCACCGGGGTCGTGCGTCTCAAACAATGTCTGATAATGCGCATCCCAGGTCGAGGCGAAATACAGGCCGCGTTCCTGCACCCAGCCGTCAAAATCGCGCTCGGTGATTTCGTTGGGCTGGTGCAGCAGCGGATTCTCCGGATGCGGGAAAGCCACCGGCGCTTCCTCCACGGTGACCCTGTCGCGGCCAATCTGGAACGGCCAGGGACCGGCATGATCCAGCACACCGCCGCCTTCCCCCGTGAAGGCGTTCATGGTGTTGTATTGAACCACCAGCGTGCCCCCATTCTGCACGTAGTCGACCAGCCGCTGCTGGTTCCCGTTCAGATCGGCGCGCGTGTTGTAGGCGCGCACGCCGGTGACGATGGCGTCGAAGCGCCCGAGATCGCCGCGAGCCAGGTCCTCGGCGGTGAGCAGCGTCACCGTACTGCCCATCTGCCGCAGCGCGTCAGGAACGTCATCACCCGCGCCCGTCACATAGCCGACGTTCTTCGCCAAATTGCGCACGTCAACGCGGACCAGCTTCACCGCCGCCGATGGAAACAGATACTGCGGCGGAATGTGCGGATAATCGATCAGCTCAGTGGCCACGCTGATGGTGGTGTTGCCCGCACGAACCTCCGCCGTCGCGTGGGACTGTCCCTGCACCGATGGCGAAGAAACCTCGAAGCCGACGCTGGTCTCCTCGCCTTTCTGCAAGTTGAATGGTGTCCACGGCCCCGCCAGACGCGCCTCTCCCTTCCCCGGCTGCACCGCCTTGAGCTCGACGGCAACGCGCTTGGGTGCATCATTGGCGAAGATCACGGACGACTCGGGAACGCCGATCTGCACCGCGGGCACAACGGCCAGCGGACGCCAGCGCTCGCCCAGCAACCGGTCCACCCAGCGGTACACCACCGGGCGTTCCAGCGCGATGCGCGTGCCGGTGACATCAAATTCCACCCGTTCCGAAATCAGCGGCTCGTTTTCGGGAGTGCCAATCAGATTGGGATCGCCGACCTCGTAGGAATCGCCGTGCTTCGGCTGCCGCAGCCAGTAGGGCCCCGAGTAGTCGGCCCGCTGTGGGATGGGTACCGCCAGCTTCTGGGAATTGGGTTCGTTTCGTAGCAGCGCGTTTCCAGCTTTGTGAACCTCCAGCGGACCCCGATTCAGGCTGGTGACCGTCACCTCAACCTTCCCGCCCGGCAGCACGGCGTAGTCACTAGCCGTCGCGTCTACCCACAATCCAGCACAGAGTGCGATGGCTTCGTCCAGATCTCGTTGTTTCCGCTTGAGTAACGGATCGTCACCCGGCGGCACAAGGCGCTTTGCTTCGGCCAGCAGCGGAACCAGCTTTTCGGGGTGGGCCGGTTCGTAGACCTGTATTGCTTTTTCCAGCAGGTCGCCGACGGGCTTTCCACCGGGAATTCGGTTCCACGTGGTATCCACGCCGTCGAAAATGCTCTTCGCAGCCGGCTCGCCTGCAACCACGATCAGAGAGTCCTTGAACGAGCCGTGGCGCTCCGGCGAACCCATGCCCTGGCTGCGGTGCATGCTGCGGCTCATGCCGGCAATTTCGAGGTACGAATGGCCCAGCACCGGGTCCCAGGCACCGTCGTCTATCTCCAGCCGGCCGGGAGTTTTGGCGGTCTCGTCCTGCTGCTCGCGGGTGAAGCCGAACATGTTCCACAGCACTCGCTTAGCCTGCCATGGCGGACCGCATTCGGGGAATTGCTTCGCGTCGGCAGCGGCGAGAAAGGCCTCCCTGCCGAGAATCGCCGAGACCTGGTGGTGGCCGTGGCCGTCGCGCGGCGTGCCGGAAAAACGCAGCACGATCACGTCTGGCCGAAAGCGCCGGATCACGCGGACAATGTCGCTCAGCGTACGTTCCCTGCCCCATTTCTGCATGGACTCGTCTGCGGTTTTGGAGAACCCGAAGTCGATGGCGCGCGTGAAGAACTGCTCCGCGCCGTCCACGCGGCGGGCGGCGAGCAGTTCCTGGGTGCGTATGACGCCCAGAGCGTCGCCCTGCTCCGGTCCGAGGAGGTTTTGCCCCCCCTCGCCGCGGGTCACCGAGAGGTAGGCGGCCCGAACGAATAATCTCCGGGTAAAATACGCAAGCAGTGCCGTATTCTCGTCATCGGGGTGAGCGGCAATCATGAGCACGCTGCCGGTGTTGGAAAGGCTGTGCAGCGATTCGTATACCCGGGCGGCGCCGGACAGCTCGCGCTGGGCAAAGGCGGGGGCGGCGAGCAGAATCAGGCAGGCCGCGAGGTTCTCGACAATGTTGCTTTTCTTCACGATCCTGAATCTACGAGGAGAGCATGGGTCACTACTACGATGCAACTGGCGGCCGGCCGGATGGGACGGCCACGCATAACCGTCGGGTACAATTGACCTGATGGGCAACATCGCCTCCGCTCCACCGACCCGCATTCTGGTTGCGGACGACGAAGAGAGTCAGCGAATCGGCCTTACCAGCATGATCCAGTCGTGGGGCTTCGCGGTGGAAGCGGCCGCGGACGGTCAGGAAGCGCTGGACAAGCTGAATGCGATGCCCGTGCATGTGCTGGTGACGGACCTCATGATGCCACGCATGGACGGGTTCGAACTGCTCAAGCGCCTCAACTCACAGGGTGGCGCGCCCCCGGCCATCGTGCTCACCGCCTTCGGCAACATCGAAACGGCCATCCAGACCATTCACGACCTGGGCGCCTTCTGGTTTCTGGAGAAGCCGATTCAGCCCAGCGCTCTCAGGATCCTGTTGGAACGCGCGGCGTCGCAGAGCCGGCTCACCGAAGAGACCGAACGGCTGCAGCGGGAGCTGCAATACAAGGGCGTACTGGTGGACCTGGTTGGCGCCTGTCCGCCGATGCAGCAGGTTTTTTCGCTGATCCGCCAGGTGGCGCCCTCGACGGCCGCGGTGCTGGTGACCGGCGAAAGCGGGACCGGCAAGGAGTTGGTGGCGCGCGCCATCCATCACCTGAGCCCGCGCCGCAATAATCCGTTCGTGGCCATCAACTGCGCGGCCATGCCCGAGACGCTGATGGAAAGCGAGCTGTTCGGACACGAGAAAGGCGCCTTCACGGGAGCCGTCGAACGGCGGGCGGGGTGCTTCGAGCTGGCGCAGAGCGGAACCCTGCTGCTGGACGAGCTGGCGGAAATGCCCGTGGGAACGCAGGCCAAGCTGCTGAGGGTTCTGGAAGACTCGCGTGTGCGGCGGCTGGCCGGCAAGAGTGAAATCGCCGTGGACGTCCGGGTTATCGCCTCCACCAACAGAAGCCTGGAGGAAGTGTTGCGCAAGGGAGAGTTGCGCGAGGATCTGTTCTACCGCCTGAACGTGTTCCAGATCGCTCTGCCTCCGCTGCGCGACAGGAAGGAAGACCTCCCGCTGCTGGTGGAAGCGCTCATCGGCATGCTGAACCGGAAGCACAGTTGCCGCGTTGTGGACATCGCCGGCGAGGTGCTGGAGATGTTCCGCCGGCACACCTGGCCGGGAAACGTGCGCGAGCTGCGCAACGCGCTGGAGCGGGCGGTGATCGTGGCCGGCGAAGGGACCATCACCCCGCAGCATCTGCCGCGCGATTTCGGCGCGCCCGCGGGCATCCGCACCGCCCCGCAGACGCCCGACGTGGACAGCGTGCGGCTGCCGGTGGGAACCACGGTGGGCGAAGCCGAGAAGGCGCTGGTCCTGCTTACGCTGCAGCACACGAAGAACAACAAGACGCGCGCCGCCGAGATCCTGGGCATCAGCCTGAAGACTCTGTTCAACAAACTGAAGGAATACGGCGCGGCGGCGGAAGCCGAGGCTGCCTCGTCCTCGTGATGTCGTTGAAGACCAGGATCCGCCTTTCGGTCGCGGCCCTGGTCGCCGTGGTAGTGGTTCTGGTCTCCCTGGTCTATCTCTACGATTTCACCGGCAGCGCCATCGACAGCGCGGCCGACAGCGCGCGCCTGATTGCCGGCGAAGTGGCCGGTTACGTGGTGGAGCGCGTGGACCAGAATCTGTCCGCGCAGGCGGACCGGCCCACCGACCGCCAGCAGGTGCGCGAGCGGGTGGCCGGCATCATCCGAACGGATCCGCTGATTCCGGCGATGCTCACGCGCAACGTGAGCACAAACGCCGCGGTGCTGGACATCATCATCTTCGGGCCGGATGGGCACATGCTCACCTCGTTCACGGGCGCGTTCGTTTCCGGCGCTTCCCACTACAAGTCGTTCGAAGCCTGGAGAAAGGGACCGCCCCTGCGCAATCTCTGGCAACTTTTCAACGAGAAGGAGAACTACGCGATCCAGATTCCGGTGGCGGCGAAAGGCGACAGGACGCCGCAGTTCACGGTGATGGTGGTGGTTCGTTCGTCGCTGATACGCCATGCGCTGGCGCCCGCTTTCGTGAACCTGGCGTACGGTTTTCTTATCGCCCTCGCCGTTTCGCTGGCGCTGGCGTGGCTGGTGCCGGTGCTGGCCCTGCGGCCGCTGGCGCGGGTGAGCCGCACCATCGACCTGATCAGCCAGGGCGAGCTGCCGGAGGGTCCGGAAGCGGCGGCCCGGCGCGAATCGCGCGAGTATGCCGACGTGCAGTCGAAATTGAACCTGCTGGGCCAGCAGTTTCAGGGCGCGCGCCGCGATGCGCTGGAGCTGCGCAACAACATCGAGGAACTTCTGGAGCGTTTGGAAGAAGTGGTGATGCTGTTCGACGCGCAGGGGCGCGCGGTGATGGCGGGCCGTCCCGCCGAGCAGCTGCTGGGATTGCCGCGCGAAGAGATCCTGCGTCGCAGCATGGCCGAGTTGTTCCCTCTCGAAGAGGGCGCCGGAGCGGCCATCCAGGAAGCGCTCGAGGGGAACGAACCCGTGCGCGACCGGGTGGTCTGGCTGGATGTGCCCGAGCATGGCCGCAGGCGCCTGCTGCTCAGCGTGGAACTACTCTCCCGCGACTCCGGCAGCCAGCCGATTGGCACGCTGGTCCGGTTCCGCGATCCGGAAACGCGCAAGCAACTGGAATCGCATCTGGATCTTTCGTCGCGGCTGGCCGCCATCAGCCGCCTGACCAGCGGCGTGGCGCACGAGATCAAGAATCCGCTCAATGCCATCGCGCTGCATATCGAGGTGCTGCGGACCCGGCTGGACGCGCCCGAGCCGGAGATCGAGCTGATCACCCGCGAAGTCCGCCGGCTGGATCACGTGGTGCGGACGTTTCTGAACTTCAACAAGCCGCTGGAACTCGAACTAACCGACGTGAATCTGCCGGACCTGGTGGGGGAACTCGCCGGCTTCATCGCGCCCGATGCCGAAGCCCGGCACATCCTGGTGGAGACGGAGCTGTCCCCGGAGGCATGGATCAAGGGCGACGCCAAACTGCTGCGCCAGGCGATTCTGAACGTGGTGGTGAATGCCCTCGACGCCATGGACAAGCAGGGGCGCCTGGGACTCAGAGTGGAGAACCGCGACCGGGAGTGCGTGCTCACGGTATCCGACACGGGGCCCGGCATCCCGGAAGAGATCCGCGACCGCATCTTCGACCTGTACTTCAGCACCAAGCGCGACGGCTCGGGCATCGGGCTGGCCCTGACCTTCCGGATGATGCAATTACACGGTGGTACAATCGACTTCGTCAGCGAGCCGGGGCACGGCACTTCGTTCCGGTTACGTTTTCCAGAAGCCGCCCATGCGGGCCACGGGCGGCTGGCGTTATCCCGGACCTACTCCTGAGGACGGACATTTTTTCATGACGGCGCGTCCAAACCGGGTTGCCGCGGTCGCGCTGTGCGCCGCCGTTGCCTGCTGTTCGTGCCAGCGCAAGAAGCCGCCGGCGCCCGTCATGGTGCCACCCGCGATAACGGTGCGCGTGCCGGAGAAGCCGCCCGCGCCGCCTCCACCCCCGCCCGAGCTTCCGCCGGGACAAAGCGGTCCGGCAGTAACGCCCCCTCCGGCTGTGTCGGAGACAAAGATGCCGGGACCACCGAGAAGGAAGCGACAGGCCGCAAAGACACCGCGCAAACCGGACACCTCCGTGACGCAGAGCGCCGAGGCGCCTGCTGCGCAGGAAGCAGCGCCGGCGCCGGTTCCCCAGCTTGGCCAGATGTTGAGCGACGCGCAGAGGCGCGAGTACGAGGCCCGCATTCATGACGCTCTGGAGCGCGCCCGGGCCAATCTGCGCAAGGCGCGCAACAACCCGCGGCTGACCGAGGCGCAACAGAGGATGGCGGCTCAGGTGGATACGTTCGTGGACCAGGCGGAAGAGCGTCGGAAGACCGACCTGGTTTCCTCGCGCAGTCTGGCCGAGCGCGCGGATCTGCTGGCGCGGGATCTGGTTGAGAGTCTGCGGTAGGGAAACCGCTCTCTAACGTTCGCGGCTCGGAAAGGCAGGGCATGGCCCTGCCCCACGATTGCAGATCAACTGGTGCAGTTTTACGCGCCGCCACGTTCGGGCGTCAGCGCCTCGCACGCAGCTTTGGCCGTGTTGCAGTGGATGGTCACGGTGTCGTTGGTGTCCCAGGCGTACCCGCCGGCCAGGCCAATTGCCACCGGCACCCCGGCCTTGAGCGCACGCTGCAACACCACGGTGTCGCGCTGTTTCAGGCCGCCCACGGTGAGCGAGAGGCCGCCGAGCTGATCTTCGCGGTAGGGGTCGGCGCCGGCGATGTACACCAGCAGGTTGGGCTGGAAGGAGCGGAATCCGCGGTCGAGCGCGTCTTCCAGGGAGGCCAGGTACTCGCGATCGGCGGTGCGGTCGGCGAGATCGACGTCGATATTCGAGGGCGGTTTTTCGCTCGGATAATTATTCAACTGGTGCAGGGAAATCGTAAACACGGTTTCGTCGGTGGCGAAAATACCGGCCGTTCCGTTGCCGTGATGCACGTCGCAATCCACCACCATGGCTGTCCGGATGGCCCCTTCCGCCTGGAGTTTGCGAATCGCGATGGCCACGTCGTGGATGGCGCAGAATCCCTCGCCATGATCCGGGAAGGCATGATGAAAGCCGCCGCCAATATTGAAACCGATACCGTCCTGAAGCGCATTGCGCGCAGCCAGAATGGACCCGCCGGCGGCCAGCCAGAAAGCTTCCACCATCTGGCGGGAGTAAGGGATCTCCAGTTTCAGAAGCTCCGCGTACCCGAGGGTGCCGGTTTTGAGGCGGTGTACCCAGCCGTGGTCGTGGACCCGGAGAACGTCCTCGTCGCTGGCGGGATCGGGCTGTACGAAGTCGTTTTCTTCGGCGAAGCGCTCCAGCAGCATGCGGTCGCGGATCAGCCGGAACTTCTTCGAGGGAAACACGTGCTCGCCGAGATTGAGGTCGTAGCCAGGGTGCCAGACGAGTTTGAAAGGAAGCATCGGCGCCGGCCCTGCACAGCCGTTCGTTGAAATGCCATCATAACAGCCCGTTGGCCGCTGGCCCTCCCTCTCTGAGCGGGCTCAATGGATCGGTATCGCGCGCCTGGTGGCCGCATCGCTGAGTGCCGCTGAACCAGGCGGCAGCGCCGAGACGAGTCTCGGCGCGGCAGACACAAGTGTCTGCGCCACATCAGGCAGGCCAGTACCCGCCGCAGGCGCCTGCCCCACATCACTATTGGTGCACGTACAGGGTGGCGGTCGGCTGCGTGGCAGCGGCGCCAAAGGTGATGACAACGGGGACGGCTCCGTTATGCGTGACCGCGGGAACCTGGGCGTTGATCTGCAGAATGCCCATGATGCAACCCGGCACCGGGCCGGCATACTGGACGGTTGCGGGCAGGCCGTCGATGGTGACCGTGGGATAGGGCTTGTCCTCAGGCAGTGGGCTCAGATCGGGCGGCACGAGGAATCCCGTTGCCTCGGGAATCACCGCGGGGTCCGCATATGCTCCTTCGCCGGTCAGGTACAGCTCCACGACATCGCCGGGGTGCGCCGGGGCAGCGACAGCGTTCAGGCTCCACTGGACCGTGGTCCCGTTCACGTGAGCGTCGATCGCCGCGACGGGCCCGCCTCCGGAGCCATCGAGCGTGAACAAGCCCGGATTGCTGGCCTGAACGGTCACCGGGAACGTGAAGGTCCCGGAACCGTACTTCACAACCAGATCCCTGCTGGCGCCCAGTGTGACCTCGTAGGGCACCTGCAGGTTCAACTGCGTGGAACTTACGTAGATGAGCGGGGCATCCTGCCCGTCGATCTGCACCGAGACGCCTCCGAGGCTGGTGTCCACGAAACCGGGATCCGAATTCTCGGTCATGGTCAGCGCCGGCGTTGGACCCATGTTGATGCCAAAAACGGCGACCAGTTCCCCAGGACTGATGGCTGTGCCGTCGTAGCTGGCCGAATTGAGGACCGCGCCAACGGTGGGTGCATTGCTGACGCTCTCTGTCGCGCTGACGCTTCCTCCGGGCGCCGGGTTGGTTACCGTGATGGTGAGCGTCGACGGCGCCTGCAGCACATTGGAAGGGATGGTGACGTTCAGATGGCTGGAGTCGAGTATCGTCGGTTTGATGGCGACGGCAACTCCGGTAACGCTCACGGTCGTAGCCTTGTAGAAGTTCGTTCCGACGATGGTCAGCATGGTGTTGCCGGCGGCGACGGGTATAGACGGCGGCCAGATGCTGACGATGGTGGGCGCCGAAGGCTGCACGGTGACGCTCGCGGTCAGGACCTGTGATTTCGTCGCGGTTCCCGTGCCCGAGGAAACGATGGTCACTTTGCCGCTGTACGGTGTGCTTTGCGGGGCCAGCGAACTGGAATCCACGGTCAGCGTAAGAGTGGCGGGCGCGCCGGGCAGCACAATGCCGACCGTGGGAGATACGCTCAGCCATGCATTCGCGGAGCTGGCCGTATACGACACCGGCACGTTCGCCGCAAAGGCCTGCACCGTAGGCTTCTGCGGGGACGGCGGCATCGTCAGCGAGACGGTGGAGGGGTTCAGCGTCAGGCCTCCCGAGGCCAGCGTCACCACCAGCGTCACGGAGATCGGCACCGCGAGCACAACACCGGCCACCTGGACGTTCACGATCGAGGTGTACGTGTTGGCCGGCAGGCCGTTCGGATTCACAAGGATGCTGAGCGTGGCAGGGAGGGCGCCGGTGCCCGGCGTGGCGGTGAGCCACGGGTCGGCGGTGGCCACGGCATAGGCTGGCGTTCCGGCGCTGGCGCGCAGGGCAACGCTCTGCGCGGCCGGCATGGTTGAGTTGCCGAGCTGGTACGTGAACTTCAGTGCGTTCGGGGAAGCCGAAGCGGTGAGGGCACCCTGTCCATGCGCGCCGACGGCAGCAGCCAGAGCCATTAAGAAAAGAGCCGTGTAATTCTTCGCCACATGGGGTTCATCGACCGGCGCTGGCCGCTCCTTGAGTGTTCCAGGGGGGACTACGACAGCCGCCGTAGCTCCATCGCAAAGGCGTCAAACGCGATGCTCTTCTGGATGTTACGCCGGACCAGATTGGACAGCTCGTCCACTCTGCGGACCGCCGCGTCGAGCCATTCGAAGCCGACCGCGCCGGCCAGATTCCCCAGCCGGTCCGCGAGGTCGTGGTTGCGAATGCGATCCGGACGCCGGGAGGCCAGCAGCAGGTCTTCCAGCAGCACGTACAGCACCGTCAGATACGCGTCCAGCTTGTCGCGGCGTGCGGCAATCGACTCGGAGTCCTTCAGCCACTCTGAAAAGGGCGCGCGACCGGAGGCCACCTCCAGCAGCTTCAACATGCTGCCGCGCCGCTGGTCGTACGCTTCCAGATCGAGCGAAACGGCCAGGCCCGGGCTGCCGTCGGCCAGAGCGATGCGGCGCCGCGGATCGGTCAGACCGCGGGCCCGCGCGAACTCCTCCATCTCCTCGTCGCCCAGCGGGGCCAGATGGAACGACACCGAGCGCGAGCGAATGGTGGGCAGCAGATCGTAGGGGTTCTCCGCGGTCAGGAAGAGGATGAGGTGCGCGGGCGGCTCCTCGAGGGTCTTCAACAGGGAGTTGGCGGCCTGCTCGTTGGCGCGGTCGATGTGGTCGATGAGGAACACGCGCCGGTTGCCGTGCAGCGGATTGAGCCGCGCCTGGTCCTTTAGCACGCGCATCTGCTGGATGGAGATTTGCCGCAGCGGACCGTCGGGGGGGAAGGTGACGAAATCCGATTGCGTGGCGAACAGCAGCGGATCGTCGTTGCGTTTGTCGGCGGTCCACTTTTCGCGGTCGGCGACGATGGCCTGGTTGGCGGGCAGGCTGAGATCGTCCTGCTCGATGCGGTCGGCGCGGCCGAGGAGCGCGGCGGCGAACCGGCGGGCCAAGGTAGCTTTGCCGATGCCTTCGGGACCGTCCAGGAGGATGGTCTGCGGGATGCGTTCCTGTTGCGTGAGAGCGAAGAGGGCGGCGGCGGCGTCCTGGTTGCCGAAGAAATCGGGGAACATGGGTGGCGGCTCTTTTTAGGATAGCGGGCGTGGAGCGGTGACGAGAGGCGGGCGAAAGGGAGTGTCAGACCACTTTCCGAGTAACCGATCCAACCACTGCCCTGCCTGCCTACACACTTGTTGATCGCAGATTGGAATGGGCCAAAGGCGAACTGGAGGAGCAAGTATTCTCAAAACACAATGAGCGGTTCCAGCCCCGCGAGTACCGCAAGTCTTTCTACCGGCCAGTGTCAGGAGAGGAACGGATAGACGCTCTGTTTCCGGAAGTGTTCTTCGAATCCGCGAAACTATTCCTGAGGGGCGTGACCACTGGGGAGCTTCGGCAGGATACTGAAGGAGCGACCGTAGTGTTTCGTTGTCGGCAATTTTGACCAGCAATTCGATTCCAGTACCAGTACTTATGCGAAATCTTGGGCTCTTGTCAGAATCTGTCCGCAGTATTGACCCGTGGTGCTCTCGTATGATAGCTTCAGCTCATATCTTCAGCCTGCGATATTATCAGTGTCCTTGTCATTGGACGCTGTCGTTTTGGAGGAATGACCCATGTCGAACTTCTTCTCCCTCTGGCTAATCGCCGTTGTGACTACTTCGCCGCTCCAACGTTTTCTAGCGCTTACACGCCATTGGTTGCGCGGGTTCACAAGATTCTCAACGTCGTTTTCATTGGTGCTCTTCGTCATGGTGTCCCTGGCGATTCCGGGCATCGTGAAAGCTGACCTGTTTGTGGTGAGCGCGTCAACCGAAAGCATCCTTCGATTCAACAGTGCCGGTACGTTGATGGGGACCTTCGTGACTTCGGGGAGTGGAGGATTGGTGCGGCCGATCAACCCCGTCTTTGGACCAGACGGCAATCTGTACGTACCCGACAACGGCGGGAATTCCGTTCGGCGGTACAACGGCTCAACCGGCGCTTTCATGGACAATTTTGTGCCCGCTGTGACTGGGGGATTGCACATACCTCTTGCCGCGGTTTTTGGGCCGGATGGCAATCTTTATGTGGTTGACTATTTCGGCAACGGTTCCGGCGTGGTTATGAGATACAACGGGACGACAGGAGCCAACATGGGGGTCTTCACTTCCGGCGGCAGCCTTGTTGTCCCGGATGCGCTGGTGTTCGGCCCAGATGGAAACCTCTACGTTGCCGACGAGGTCAATGTGGTCAAATTCAATGGCACTACCGGAGCCTTCATGGCGACGTTTGTTCCGGCCGGAACTGGGGGGCTTGCGGGGCCTGGACCGCTTGCATTTGGAAGTGACGGCAACCTCTATGTGGGTAGTGGTAGCTCCGGTGTTATCTGCTTCGACGGCGCCAACGGGGCTTTTATCAGACAGGTTGTCCCGTACACAGGTGAGCGCACGGACGGGTGGCTTGCTTTCGGGCCTGACGGGAACCTATATGTGGGCAATTTCCACAATAGCGTGCCGACGGATTCCATATCGCGCTACAACGGCCAAACAGGAGCACTGATTGACACTTTCATACCATCAGGTGTTATCGGCATCCTCAACGGCTTTGTGTTCTCCGCAACCGTCACACCCGTCCCACCACCGGGTGCTTACTCCTTCACGAATATCGATTATCCCGGGGCCACCGTGACACAGCCGAAAGGGATAAACGACCCCGGGCAGATCGTCGGGTTTTACATCAATGGTCCTCCCGGTTCGCATGGGTTCCTGCTGAACCATGGGACGTACACGAGTATCGACTATCCTGGCGCGGGCCAGACCCAGGTTTGGGGCATAAGTGGGAACGGAGCGATTGTCGGCACCTACAACGACACGGCCACCTGCGGGAACTGCTATGGCCAAACCCATTCCTTCCTGTTAAGCGGAGGTGTGTTCACGACGTTGCCCGAAGCTCCGGGATCGATGGCGGGCACCACCGCAGCCAGGTCGATTAACAGCAGCGGCCATATCGTCGGGTCCTACGTCGACCCCTGCTACTGCAAGGCGCATGCGTTCCTGCTGAGCGGCGGTGTTTTCACAACGATCGACTTTCCGGGCTTCTTCTCTTCCTGGGCGGCGGGAATCAACGATTCCGGCGAGATTGTTGGCACCGGCGAACCGGGGTGGGGCACGGGGAGTGCGCACGGTTTTCTTCTGCGCGGCGGTGTCTTCACCACTCTCGACGATCCGCTCGTTCCCCAGCCCGAGTCCGGGTACGTTGGCACGATTGCGATGGGTATCAACAACCTGGGAGACGTGGCCGGGGAATTAGAGTACCCTCAACTCAGTGGGCACGGGTTTATCCTGAGCGGCGGAACATGGACGAACTTCGACGTTCCCAATGCGCAGCCCGGCACTACCGAGGTCGAGGGACCAGGCGTAAACTCCACCAGGGAAATCGTTGGAGACTACACCGACTCGAACGGCGTCAACCGTGGCTTCCTGGCCACCGCCCCCTCCGCGCTGCTCGTTGAAGACTTCACCGATTACAGCATTAAGCGCTATGACGGAAAGACGGGGGCTTTTGTCGACGTTTTCGTGGCTCCCGGCGCGGGCGGTTTGAGTGGCCCGACGCATCCCACCTTTGGGCCTGACGGAAACTTGTATGCAGGCAGCATCTACACCCATAGCGTGAAGCGCTATAACGGCGCCACTGGGGCATATATCGACGACTTCCTGCCTCCTGGCAGCGGCGGCGGCATCTCCCCCTACGATGTGACGTTTGGACCTGACGGCAATCTTTATGTGGCAAGCGGTTGGGATTACTCGCCAGGCAGCGGCCACGTCAAACGGTTCAACGGCACCACGGGGGCGTACATTGACGACTTTGTCCCCAGTGGGAGCGGAGGCCTTGATTATGCCCAGGGACTGGTCTTTGGGCCGGACGGCAACCTGTACGTTGCCGATAACTCTGCCTCCGCTATCCTCCGCTACGATGGAACGACCGGTGCATTCATCGGCGTTTTTGCGCCGGTCAGCGGCGACCCGACTTCTCTGAACTTCGGGCCCGATGGCAACTTGTACGTGAGCTTATTCTATGGTCACGTGATCGAGCGTTATAACGGCGCAACTGGCGCAGACATGGGAGCATTCGTTCCGGCCGGGAGCGGTGGACTTGACTGGGACTATGGTATAGCCTTCGGGCCGGATGGCAACCTCTATGAGACAGAACGGTACGCGCACAGCGTCAAGCGTTTTGACGGCAGCACGGGTGCGTACATCGGCGATTTCGTGAGTTCCGGAAGCGGCGGTCTGGGAGAGGCTCTCTATCTTCTGTGGGCGCCTGGACCCGGCACATCGCCGCCTCCAGCCAGTCAGACGATCACTTTTACCGGCACGCCGGCTACGGCTGTCTATAACCAGAGCTTCACAGCTTCCGCTACAGCCAGTTCCGGGCTGCCGGTTACAATCACCGCTTCCGGAGTATGCACGCTGGCGGGTAATGTAGTAACCATGACCAGCGGCACCGGTGCTTGTGTGCTGACTGCTTCACAGGCCGGCAATGCAAGTTATGGCCCGGCGCCCAATGTAGTGAATACCGTCACGGCGCTGCAGGCCGCACCCACCGTGAGCTTCATCGGCGCACCGGCCAGCGCAGCCAACGGCGCCACATTCACCGTGGCCTCTACAACCAACGCCAGCACTACCGCGACGATCATTGCCAGTGGCGCCTGCTCCATCACGGGCAATACCGTGACCATGACCAGCGGCACGGGCACGTGCAGCCTCACGGCCAACTGGGCGGCGGACGCCAACTACACCGCGGCTTCGCTCAGCCAGTCCACGACTGCGACGAAGATCGCCACGTTCAATGTGGCCGCCACCACCAACGCCAGCACCACCGCAGTCATCACGGCCAGCGGCGCTTGCGCCATCACTGGCAATACCGTGACCATGACCAGCGGCACGGGAACCTGCAGCCTCACGGCAAGTTGGGCGGCGGACGCCAACTACGCCGCGGCCTCTGCCACGCAATCCAGCTCGGCAAGTAAGGTCACGCCGGTTATCGCCTGGGCCACTCCTGCGGCCATCACCTATGGCACCGCGCTCAGCGGAACGCAGCTCAATGCCTCGGCGAGCGTGGCTGGGACGTTTACGTACAGCCCGCTCGCAGGAACAGTGCCCGGCGCTGGCCCGCATATTCTCTCGGTCACCCTCACGCCAACCGATACGACGGATTACAGCACGGCGGCGGCGCAGGTGACGCTACAAGTGAACAAGGCGACTCCGGTGATCGCATGGACGCCAGCCTCT
>JBEKZH010000037.1:0-46569 GCA_049510065.1 Bryobacteraceae bacterium | reverse complement strand
AGCGTCACCATTTTCGAGCGCGCGCCCATTTTACAGGCCCTTCAGCCTGAAGATAATCAGGATAAATCAGGGCTAATTGTCAACCAACTGAATCTATGGGACTTATAGCCGGACAGCAGTGGACCAGCGTGTTCACCAGCAGCGCATTCCCTTCCCATTTCAGGCGGCTGTTCCGCGAGGTATCGCCGATCTTGTATTTGGCGTCCTTCTGGTCCGTCGTATAATCCCAACTGACCGGTGCGCCTCCGCCCGCTGGCAGCGCGGTGCAATGGATTTTCACGCCGCGGTGTTCGATGCGCAGGGTCTCGGCGGCCGGCTCATTCATGCTCCGCACATCGCTACGCTCGGCGTTTAGCTTCCAAATCCCGGAATAATCCGGGTCTGCGGCCGATAACGGAACAAATAACAGCAGCAGGACGACGCTCAGTCGCATGTGTGGATTATATCCGAAAATCAGCCCACTCCCCAGCCCACTGCGCTTTTCGGGCGCGCCGGAACGCCTCCCCCTCGCGCTTGCGGACAGCGCGCGTTCGCAACCCTTCCACGGTGCAGAGTTCGAGCCGGACGAGGCCGGGCTCCGTCCACGGATGGCGCACAATGCGCGATTCGGCGGACCGCGCCGGAACACGAGACGCGATGACGTACGAGAACTTCTCGTCTTCATGACCGAGCTCGCCGCCCTTGAGCTGGCGGTGCAGCCGGGTCCGCTCGATCCGTGCCGCGAAGTGGCACCAGTCAGGATCTTTCATGGGACACTCATCGGCATGCGGACAGGGCGCGGCGATGGCTGCAGCGGCGCGGATAAGCTGGTCCCGTGCGGTGCGGATGGCCGCGAAGCCGCGCGGCGTACCGGGCTCGATCACGATCACGGCGATGCGGGCGGCGCACCACGCGCGTTCAATCAACCGGGCGGCGCCTTCGATCTCACCGGTCACATACGAAAGGACGACGACATCGGCGAGCGGTAGCGGGGAGGCGGCGCGGAGATCGGCTTCGAGCCAGCGAGCTTCGCGCACCGCCTCATGCGGCGATGTCGATGCGAGCCGGCGGCCAACGGCGATGAAACCGCGGTCCCGCTCCACGCACGTGATCTCTGCCAGAGCAGGGATGGCTGCGGCCGCCGCCCAGGCCGCTGTGCCCGGCCCCGCGCCGAGATCGAGAAGCGTCCGCACAGGCGTGTCCGGAATCCTCTCGCCCAGCTCCGCGAACACTGCGCGAAGCGCACCGTAAATGGCCGGCATGCGGACGGCCAGGTAGGCCGCGTGTTCCACTTCGCTCAGCCGTCCGGTGGCGCGCACTGCGGCCGCGTGATAGCGGCTGGAAACGGCGGCCACGGCCCTCGCGAGGGCGCCGCGATCGTGTCGAGCCGCCTCGCGCCCGATCGCTTCCGCCAGTTCAATGGGAAGTTGCATCGGGATCGAGCGGCGTAACCGGATCGATGAACAGCCAGCAAACAGCGCCCCCCACGTACACGGCCGCCATCAGCCAGATGAACGAGTTGTATCCTGAGCGGTCCATGAAATCGTGGATCAGCCAGCCACCCACGGCCGGCGCGACGAACCCCGCCAGATTCCCCATCATGTTCATGGAACCCGAGACGGTGCCCGCGTACTTGCCTCCGATGTCCATCACCGCGGTCCAGGCCGGTGGCATGGTCACGTCGTTCCAAAAGCTGGCCATGCCCATGGCGAACATGGCCCACAACGCGCTCTGCGCCTGCGTAGCCATCGCCAGGAAACAGGCCGCTCCAACAAAACCGGCCACTCCGGTGAGGCGGCGGCAGCGGCGCACGTCACCCAGCCGGCGCGCCAGCAGAGGCGAGATAGCGCCACAGAACATGCACCCGATTCCGCCGCACAGCAAGGGAAGAACGGCCAGCGACGAAGCCGCCCGATCGGTGAGATTCCAGGACTTCAGATAGTTTGGCAGCCACGTGATGTAGAACGTCCACGGGAAGGTCAGGCAGAAGTACTGCGTCCACAGAAGCCACACGGAGCGGGAACGCACCAGCCTGCCCCAGGGAACGTCGCCATGGCCCGTGGCGTTTCGGGGCGCGTCGCCGATGATGGCCGCTTCGGCCGCGTTCACGCCGGGGTGCCGCCGCGGGTCGTCGCGAAACCAGAAGAAGAAGAGAACCGCCCAGACAACCCCAAGCGCGCCGAAGACCACGAACGTCCATCGCCAGTTCAGGTACACCAGCAGAAGCACCACCAGTGGCGGCGTGAATGCTCCGCCCCAGCGCGCGGCTGTCCACATGATGGCCTGGGCGCGCAGGCGCTCGCGATGTGGCAGCCATGTGGTGAACACCTTGGTCAGGTTGGGGAACGCGCCCGCCTCGCCGGCGCCAAACAGGAAACGCACCACCATGAGCGAGGCCGCGTTCCACATCCATCCGCTGGCGGCGGTGAAAACGGACCACCAGATGACGATGCGCATCAGCACCCGGCGCGGCCCCAGCCAGTCGCCCAGCCATCCGGTGGGGATCTCAAAGAGGGCGTAGGAAATGCTGAAGGCCCCGAAGATCCAACCGAGCTGTTGCGTGGTCAGGTGCAGGTCGCCCACCAGCGTGGAAGGATGGCCCGGAAGCGGCTTCTGCGCCGCGGCTTGCGAGATACAAACCCGGCTGACGTAGGAGAGCACCGCCAGCGTGACCGCAAAGGCAATCACCGTGTGGCGCGCGTGTGTGGGCCGTTCGGAAGTGGCCGGGTTCATTCCGATGCGCTCGCGGCTCCCAGTTCGGCGGACATCCAGGTCAGGTACGCCTCGGCGCCGTCGACAATGGGCAGCGCGACGATCTCCGGCGTCGAGTAGGAGTGCAGTTTCTCTATGCGGGCGCGCAACTGGTCGAACAAGGCGCGCGACGATTTGACGATCAGCAGGACCTCCTCGGCTCGCTCCACCGTGCCCTGCCAGCGGTAGATGCTACCCACGCCCGCGACCACGCTGACGCAGGCGGCGAGGCGCAGGTCCACCAGTTCGTAGGCGATGCGGTCGGCTTCCTCGCGGGAGGAGCACGTGCTGAGGACCACGATTTTGTCGGTCACGGTGCTGTTCCTGATTTCTCGCTGGACCTTTTCGGTCAAACAGATTATAAACAGTGTAAGGCCATAGACGCTCATCCATGACTGCATTTCGCCGGCTGACAATTATCGTCGTTTGTGTTCTGGCCTCCGCGTACGGCTACGTCGTGCTCCGCGGCCCCCAGGGAATCCCAGCACTGCTGGAGAAGCACCGCGAGATCCAGCGGCTGGAAGTGGGCAACGCCGCTCTGAAGCAGGAGCTCGCCGCGCGCGAGGAGCGCAACCGCAAGCTGAAAGAGAGCACGACCATTCAGGAACAGGAGATCCGCAAGCGCCTCCACCTGCTCCGGCCGGGTGAGACGCAGTTCGTACTACCAGGCCCGCCGCCGGCGGCGCCGCAACATTAAGCTCCGAGAAGGCGTTTTCCGAGCCGTCAGTCAATACGGCCTTTGCCGGTTTCCAATAATCCCACCTTTCGGCAATCATTGCTCTCGTTCATTGCTCACGAGCCGCTTGCGGCCTCAGCGTAGGCTATCGCATCACTGCTTCTTCTTCGGAGGAAGAGGAGGTAGGTGTTCTACAGGAAGTGCGATGAGGGCTGGGATGTCGAATTCTGGCGGCTGATAAGAAGGGTCGATCGGAGCTGACTCGGGGATAGCAAAACTAGCGACACACGGATTGAGCCGTGCGCGAGCTATCGTGTCCTGGATTGTTGTTGGAAGGTCCGAGTGTCCGAAGTAGACCTCGTGAAATGCGTTTTGCGGACCAGTTGAGTACGGTATCACGATCGCGTACCCAGGTTGCAGGTGCTCTGGTGACACACAAATCAACGCACTCTGTCGCGCTGCTAGATGGACTTCTCCGACAACATCGCCGCCCGTGCGACAGGGTATCGCCTGCCGACCTGGCTTGTCAGCGACGAGGCCATAACCCCAGACCTCACGGAATCCGGTACTGGTGATCTTCCATCGCGTGTCATTCGTTATGCGAAGCGTGACACAGCGGAAGGGCCTGTTATCGTCTTTCGATTGTGCCGATCCAGTCGCTGCATCTGTTGCGACGAAGGTGATGTACACGCCTGGCTTGGCGGCACCGACGTCGCGCGAACTGGGCGTTGACCGGCCCGCTGCGGGCTGACCACAACAGTAGGGCCACGCAACAGCAAGGACCCACGTTAGCAAGCTCGTCATGGCGCCAAATCCATTGGACACCACTCGACCGGCGTTGTTCCGGTGGGTCCCGAAGACGTCTGCGTAACTGTCGGCCAGGCTCGCCGGTATTCGCGCCTGGTCGGACTTGCTGCCGCAGAACGGGCCTCTCGCAAGGAGTTAGCTCCACCCAACCAACCGTCCCCACGCCCCGGTGGTGCCCTTTCCCAAAACCACCTATCCTGTAACACAGGAGAACCGCCATGTCCTACCCGCTCAACAAGGGCAAAACCGCGAAACAGGCCCACGTCGGCATTCCCGAAGGCGCCTGCGAAGAGGAGCACGGTCGCAAAGGCTTCTACGGCAAAAGCGCGCACCTCTACCACGCCCATCCGCCCACCGGCTGGATTCGCTTCGAGGGCAAGCTCCGGCCGCACTGCTTCGACCTCAACGCCCTCCGCCCCGCCGACCTCGCCGACCCCGCAGGCATGCCCGCGGCGTTTCTCGGCAACGACGACATCCGGCTCCACGTGTCGCGCCGCAGCGAGCCGATGCCGTTCTACTTCCGCAACGCCGACGGCGACGAGCTGTACTTCGTCCACCGCGGGCGGGGCGTCATCGAAACCGACTTCGGCCCGCTCGCGTTCGAGCCCGGCGACTACATCAACATCCCGCGCGCCGTCACCTACCGCGTGGTCCCGGAAACTCGCGACAACTTCTTCCTGGTGATGCAATCGAAGAGCGAATTCGAGCAGCCCGAGAAGGGACTGCTGGGCCAGCACGCGCTCTACGACCCCGCCGTCATCGTGACGCCGGAGCCCGAACCATTACTCGACGACCGCCGGGAGTGGGAGGTCCGCATCCTGGCCGACGGCGAGATCTCGAAGGTGGTCTACCCGTGGAATCCCCTCGACGTGGTGGGCTGGAAGGGCGACCTCACCGTTTGGAAAATCAACATGCACGACATCCGGCCGGTGATGAGCCATCGCGCGCACCTGCCGCCGAGCGCCCACACTACGTTCGTGACGAATGGCGCGGTGGTTTGCAGCTTCCTGCCGCGCCCGCTCGAACAGGACGAAGACGCGTTGCGCGTGCCCTTCTTCCACCGCAACACCGACTACGACGAGTTCATCTTCTACCACGACGGCGGTTTCTTCAGTAAGGACAACATCCGGCCGGGCTGGGCCACGCTGCACCCGCGCGGCATTCACCACGGCCCGCACCCGAAGGCGCTGGCAAACCAGAAGAAGCGCACGCACACCGACGAGTACGCGGTGATGCTGGACGGCCTGAATCCCATCCATGTGCTGCCCGCCGGCGAGGCCGTGGAGTGGGCCGATTACTGGAAAAGCTGGATGGCGTGATGGCCGCGTCGAAATGGATCTGGGAGCCGTCGCCCGAGTTCGCTGCCGCGACTAATGTGCGGCGCTTTATGGATCGCCTCGGCACGCCCACGCTCGGCGAGTTCCTGTGCTATTCGACGGATCATCTCGAGGAGTTTTGGGCGCGCGTGGTGGACGAGGTCGGCATCGAGTGGGCGGAACCGTATCGGCAGGTGCTCGATGTCTCGCGCGGCGTCGAATGGGCGCGGTGGTTCACCGGCGGCCGGCTGAACATCGCCGCGAATTGTCTGGATCGGCATCGCGTCGTCACACGCCCCGCCATCATCGCCGAGCGTGAGGACGGAACGGTGCGCGAGATCGGGTTCGCGGAACTGCTCGCGGATTCGAACCGGCTGGCCAACGCCCTGCGGAACATCGGTATCGAGCGCGGCGATCGTGTCGCGTTTTGCATGCCCATGGAGCCGGAAGTGGTCACCATACTCTACGCGTGCTTCAAGCTGGGCGCGGTGGCGGTGCCCATCTTCGCGGGCTTCGCCGCCGGGGCCATTGCGACGCGACTCGAAGACTCCGGCGCGAAGGTGGTGTTCACGGCCGAGTCCCTCACGCGCCGCGGCCGGCAACTCCCGTTGCGAGCGAAGGTGGAGGAAGCGCGAGGCAACGCGCGCGTCGTCCTCTATGACGACCTGCCCGCCGAGTCCGCACAGTTCGCCACCGAGCCACTGGAATCCGAAGCGCCCGCACTGCTGCTCTACACCTCCGGCACCACAGGCAAGCCGAAGGGCACCATCCACACGCACGCGGGCACGCTCGCCCAGGTTGCCAAGGAAATCTACCTCGCCTTCGACCACCAACCCGAAGATCGCTTCTTCTGGTTGAGCGATATCGGCTGGATGATGGGTCCATGGTCGATTCTGGGCAACCACCACTTCGGCGGCACGTTGTTCCTCTACGACGGCGCGCCCGATTACCCTGGGCCGGACCGCCTATGGCGCATGATCGAGCGCCACGGCATCACCACGTTCGGCGTCTCGCCCACTGCCATCCGCATGCTCATGCGCAGCGACTCGGCGCGGAACTTTCGCATGGACTCGCTGCGATTGCTCGGCTCCACCGGCGAGCCCTGGGACGAAACCTCGTACACGTGGTTTTTCGAGAACGTGGGCAAACGCCGCTGCCCCGTCATGAACATCTCGGGCGGCACCGAGATCATCGGCTGTTTTCTGCAGCCTATGCCCATCCAGCCGCTCAAGGCGTGCTCGCTCGGCGGCCCAGCGCCGGGAATGGCCACCGAAGTCCGCGACGGCTGTCTGGTGTGCACGAAGCCCGCGCCCTCCATGTCACGCGGCCTCTGGAACGATCCGGAGCGCTACATCGAAACCTACTGGTCGCGATTCCCCGGCGTGTGGTGGCACGGCGACTTTGCGAGTGTGGACGAAGACGGCTGCTGGTTCCTGCACGGCAGGGCCGACGAATCGATGAACGTGGCCGGGCGCAAGGTGGGTCCGGCGGAGATCGAACAGGCCGTGCTGGAGCACCCGGCGGTACGCGAAGCCGCGGTGATCGGCATACCTGACGAACTCCGGGGCGAGTGCCCGGTAGCGTTCGTTGTGCTGAAAGAAGGCTGGGAGTTCACTCCGGCGCTCGCTGACGAGATTATCCGTGGAGTGGGCCATAGCTTGAGCCCGGTGTTCAAGCCCGCGGAGGTGGTGGCGGTGCCGGCGCTGCCCAAAACGCAAAGTGGCAAGATTGTTCGGCGGCTCATCCGGCGGCAGTACCTGGGCGAGGAGCCGGGCGACACCTCCACAGTGCAGAACCCGGAAGCGCTCGCGGCTTTCCGCCGGTACTAGCCCCGCCGGGATCGCGTTGCCGCCCCCGGAGAATACCGGATCAGCGTGGGCGGTGGCCAGCCCGGCACGGGCGCCCGTAACCGAGGCCCGGTTCTCGGTTGCGGGACCGTCGAAACTCCCCGAGTAATGGGGAACCGCCGCACGGGTGTATTAACTTGCTGGTGTTTCATTGAGGATCACGATCTCCACGCGCCGGTTCTCCGCCCGACCTTCCTCGGTGTCGTTGGGACTCCGCGGGCTGTAAGAGCCGTAGCTGGAAACCGCCAGGCGCGACTCCGCGATGCCGTACCGGGAAGTCAACAGCTCAAGGAGTTTGAGACTCCGCGCTGCCGACAGTTCCCAATTGTTGCTGAACCGGCCGTTATGGATGGGCACCGGATCGGCATGGCCCACCAGCGTCACCTTGTTTGGCAGATTCCGTAGAACCCCGGCAATCTCGCCGATCAGAGGAAGCGCGGCGGGGCTGATACGGTCTTCGCCGGATGGATAGAGAATCGCCTGGGGCAGACTAATCACCAGACCGCGCGCTTCGAGAGTCGGCTGAATGCCTCGTGATTCCAGAGCCGCTTTCGTCCGCAGGAGCGCTTCGGCCGCCTTACCGGAGGACGCGTCCTTCCGGCTCGGCGTGGGCGCAGCCTGCGGTTGCGGGATGGCTCTCGCCGCTACCGCCACGAAGAGAATCAGCAGAATCGTCATCACGTCGGTGTAGCTGACCATCCAGCGGTCGCGTCCCGCGTGCTCGTTCTGAAAGTACTTTGGTCTGCGGCTCATGCGCCGACTCCTCTCGCTCTCGATCGCGCCGCCAGCTCACCTGGCTGAGCCAGCGTGTTCCGCGGCGTGTCGTCCTGAGTACGGAGGAACGAGCGCAGGCGGGCGCGAATCAGGTGTGGGTGGATGCCATCGGCAATGCAGACCACGCCCTCGACAATGAGCTCCTGCGTTTCCACTGCCTCCGCCACCCTTGCGCGTATGCGGTGGGCTATCGGCAACATCACCAGATTGGCGAGAGCCAGGCCGTAAATGGTGGATACAAAGGCCGTCCCAATTCCATACCCGACCGATTGCATGCTGGAGAACTGTCTCATCACCTCGATCAGACCGACTACCGTGCCCATGATGCCGATGGTGGGCGCGAACCCCCCGGCCACCTCAAACGTCTTCGCGTCCGCTTCGCCCTGCCGCTCGCGCAACCGCAGGGCGGTTTCCAGCGTGCCCTTCAACTGGTCCCGGTCGTTCACATCGCAGATCAGCGTCAGGGCGTCGCGAAGGGACGGGTCGCCGACCTTCGCCGCCAGCGCCTCCAGACCGGCCGGTCCGTCCCGCCTTGAAACGCGCGCGCAGCGTACGATGTCCTCAATGAGAGCATCGGTGCCGCCGGACACGGGCGCAAACAATTGAAACACCTGCCGAAGAGAGTTGATAAGGGAATGTCCGGGTGTGGTGACGAGCATCACGCCCAGCGAGCCGCCCAGTACGATCAAGGCACCCGTAGGTTGCAGAAAATAGGAGGGATTGATGCCGGTGGAGCGCAATCCGGCGATGGCCGCGCCGGCCGCAATCGCAATTCCGGCAATCAGGCAGACATCGAAGCGGCGCCGGCTCCCGCGAGGACCTCTCGACGTTGTTTCGGATTGGGACAAACCGTGTTCCTCGCGGGTGCAAGGAGCACGCGGCGGACCAGGTTCAAACTGGAACGGCGTCGAGGACTGCGGCGATGGCGTGGATGACCGCGGCTATCCGTACCGCGGCGAGGACGGTCTCCTCGCTGAGGCCTTTTTCGCGCACGGCTTTCTCATGCGAGGCGACGCAGGCCGGGCAATTGTTGATGGCCGACACCGCGGTGCACCACAACTCGAAATCGGTCTGGTCCACGCCGTGCATACGCAGCGCGTTCATGCGCAGGCGCGCGGGAATGGTCGCGTACTTCGGGTTCTCGGTAAGGTGCAGGAAGCGGTAGTAGACGTTGTTCATGCCCATGATCGCAGCGGCCGACTTCGCCGCGTTCAGGGCCTCCGGCGTGAGATTCTTTGCCGCTTCGGATTCGATGGCCGCGGTCACCTCCGGGTTCCGCGATGCGACGGCGCTGGCCACCGCGGTGCCCCACAACTGCTGCGCCGAGAGCTCGGTCTGGCGCAGCAGCGTGGAGAGATTCAACCGGAGATCTTTGGCGTAATCCGGAACGGCTTCCAGAAGCTGTTCGAGGGTCATCAGACTTTGAGCGTCTCTTCGCCCTTCTGCCAGTTGCACGGGCACAGCTCGTCGGTCTGCAGCGCGTCCAGAACGCGCAGAACTTCCTCGGGGTTGCGCCCGACGGCGAGATCGTTCACCGACACGAAGCGAATAATGTTCTCCGGGTCCACGATGAACGTGGCGCGTTGGGCCACGCCCTCCTTCGGGTCCAGAATGCCGAGCGCGCCGGTCAGTTCGCGCTTGATATCGGCCAGCATGGGGAAGGGCAGATCTTTCAGGTCCTCGTGGTTCTGGCGCCAGGCCAGATGCACGAACTCCGAATCGGTACTACCCCCAAGGAGCTGCCCGTCGCGATCCTGAAACTCGCGGTTCAGCTTGCCGAAAGCGGCGATCTCGGTAGGGCACACAAACGTGAAGTCCTTGGGCCAGAAGAAGAAGATCTTCCACTTGCCCTGGTACGAGTCGTCTGTAATCGTCTGGAACGCCGTCCTCTTGTCGATGCTCACCGTCGCTGTCAGCGAGAACGACGGGAACTTATAGCCTACGCCTAGCATTTGTTGGTTCTATCTCCTTAAGTCCATTACCCTAAGTCCATTGGATGCTCCGCCGAGGCAAAAGACGCACGGAAATCCCGGCCGCTACAGTGCCCTCAGATACGCGATGACGTCGTCTTTCTCCTGGTCCGACAGAATGTCCTGGTAGTGAGGCATCTGCCTGCCTCCGCTGTTGATCTGTGCGCGGACGGTCTCCTCGCTTACCTTCTGCCCGTTCTCCAGTTTGGCCTTTTTGAACAAACCCTTCAGGGACGGCCCCATCTTCCTCGAATCGTTATCCACGTTGTGACAAGGGGCGCACGCTTCAAAGACCACCTTGCCCCTCGCCACGTCGCCTCTCTTCTGGGCGCCCGCGCATGCCAGCGTGAGAGCAAGTGCCACTCCCATGCAGCAAATCGTCAATCTCATTTCCATCAGTCTACAACGAGAGGACTCGGTCTACGGGATAGGATCGGAGACCCCGGTAATCTTCGAGTCGGTCTGGAACCGGCGGTAATCGTGGAAGTCGGCCACCACCTCCTGGTTCATGTGCTTGAACACCAGCCGGCCATTCACCCGCACCATCACCTTCTTCGGCAGCCACACCTCGCCGTTGATGCGTGCCTGCTCGAAGTAGATGGTGGAGCCGGGCGAGAGAATCAGGATGAACAGGCCAAACCGGGCCGGACGGATCACCTGGGCGTCGATCCTGACCCACTCGTAATCCACCTTGTCGATCCAGAGTTTCCCCCGGAGCGCCTGCAGCAACCTGCCTTGTTCGGAGTGCGGACGGTAGTCGCCGCGCGGCTCGGCGCCGATCACCCAGGCGTCGTGTCCGTCCACCTTCTCCTCGCCAGCGAGCTGGAAATGGAAGGCGCGCAGGATCTCGTCTCGCAGCTCCTGCCGCTTCTTCCGGTCCTTCTCGTCAGCCTGCTGCGCGCGGCCTTCTTCGGAATCGCGCTTCCGTTTCGCCACCTCCTTGTCGAACTTCTCCTGCTCGTTCTTCCGATCGTGCTCGCTGAGCGGCTTGTCGTTCTTCGCTATGTGGCGCTCGAACGGCTGTCCGTACAGGATCACGGTTTCGAAGGTGTTGGTTTCCTTCGTGGCGAAGTGGCCCTGACTGTCGCCCTTGCGCTCCTCCACGCGCTGCTGGAAGGTGTAGTTGTGCGCGCGCTCCCAGTTCACCTGGTCGTGCTGGGCCGATTTGCGGACAATCTCGGTGGCGTCGGCGGCGGCGATGGTGTATGTCGCGGCGGCGCACAACAGGCCTCCGAGGGTGGCAATCCGAAGACGCATTGACGCCCGCCGTTTCGGATATGATTCGACTGGCACTACAGGATTATGGATCGCATCGGCCCGGATGGACAACCAAACGGCGTCTGCTCACGCCGCTCGGTTCTGCAGGCGCTGGCCATTGCCGCCGCAGGCGACGCTCTGCGAGCCGCAACCGCACCTCCGCACCGGGACACCATTCGCCTGGACGTCGAGCACCAGGTGATCGACAACTTCGGCGCCTCGGACTGTTGGAGCATGCAGAAGGTGGGCACGTGGTCGCCGGACAACCGCATCCGCATCGCCGACCTCTTGTTCTCCGAGACCAAAGGCATTGGCCTCTCCTGCTGGCGCTTCAACATCGGCGGCGGAATCAACCCGAAGATCTCCGAACCCTGGCGCTCGTGGCGAACCGCGGAGACCTTCGAGATCGCCGAAGGCCAGTACGATTGGACGCGCCAGGCCGGCCAGCGCTGGTTCCTCACCGCTGCCCGAGAGCGGGGCGTTCCGCAGTTTCTCGCGTTCGTCAACAGCCCGCCCGGCCGCATGACGCGTAACGGCCTGACCTTCTGCGGCCGCCGCGGCACCACCAATTTGAAGCCCGGCTTCGAAGCCCGGTACGCGCGTTATCTTGTCGACATCCTGGAGCACTTCCGGACAGATGCCATTCCGTTCGACTACATCAGTCCCATCAACGAACCCCAGTGGGGGGCGGGCCACTCGCAGGAAGGCATGCGCGCCTCCAATGCCGACATCAAGGGCATCGTGAAAAGCCTGGCCGCGGAGCTGGCGCGGCGCAATTGTCCCACCCAACTGGCCATCCTCGAAAGCGGATGCCTGCCGGACATGTCCCACTTCAACAAGACCTCCACCACGCGCTGGGGCGCCCCGTATGGCAACTACCTCGAAGAGTTTCTCGGCGATCCCTCCATCAGCCCCCTGCTCTCCGGCAGGATCGGATACCACGCCTACGGCTCCGACCCCGTCGACGGCCCGCTCGTGAACAATCGCAGGGAACTGGCCGAGAGCATGAAGAAATACCCCGGCTGGAAGATCTGGCAGACCGAATACTGCATCCTGGTGGGCTCCGACCGCAAAGGCGGAGACCACCGCGACCTCACCATGAAGACGGCGCTCGATGTGGCCCGCGTGATCCACCTGGACCTCGCGGTGGTGGGAGCGTCCGCCTGGCAGTGGTGGACCGCCGTCTCGCCCGTCGACTACAAAGACGGCCTGATCTACACCGACTGGAAGAAGCCCGGCGACCCCGAGAGCATTCTCCCAGCCCGTCTGCTCTGGGCGCTCGGCAACTACAGCCGCTTCGTACGGCCGGGCATGCGCCGCGTGCAGCTTGACGGCCCCGGCCACGATATTCGCGGACTCATGGGTTCGGCCTGGAAGGACGAGAAAGCGCGCCAGGTGGTGCTGGCCTACGTGAATATGGCTGCGACGCCGCAAATGGTCCAGCTCCGGTTCGAGCCGGGATCGCATCAGTGGCAGCTGCAATCGGTAACGCCCTGGGTGACATCGGACAAGCCCGGCGACGAGCTGAAAGCCTACCCGGCCGTCGCTCCCGATCGACCCCTGGAGGTTCCGGCGCGCTCCGTCACCACGCTGGTGGCGCGTTTCGCCTGAGTGGGGAAGCGCACGGTGCTGCCCCAACGAGGAAACCGCTTGCTGACGCGCGCGGCTCAGAAACTCAGGTGCTTACCGAGCCGCGACGGTGACGGAGCGGGGTAGGAAGGCCTTTCCCGCATCCTGCCAAACTAGGCCGGCAGCCGCAGCGACAGATCCTCGCACAGCGCCACGAACTGATCCACCCAGGCGTGCGCGCGTTCATCGCCCGAGGCGGCCAGTTTTCGCATCCCCGGCAGTGTGGTCCCCATCGCGTCCCAGCACCGGTTCTGAATCGACCAGAACACCACCGGGAAGGGCAGCCTGCGGGCGAGCGACACCGCCCGGGCAAGGCGCGACACCGCATCCGGGTCCACCGGCTGATCGTGAAACTCGCCGGCCAGTTTCTCCAGCGTCTTCCGGAAAGTGAACTCGAGCGTGGTCGTATCGAGGGGTACCGACAGCGCCTGCGCTTCCTCGATGAGCCCCTGGATCAGCTCGGCATCCACCGGGTCCGCGGCAAACGCTTTCCGCAGCCGGCTGTTGAGCGCGTACGCGGCCGTCGAGCGCATGGCCTCCGGCAACGGCATCCGCAGGTCGGTGAGAAAGCGCATGAGGGGAGCGTGGTTCTCGTAGAGCTGGCGGTATTCGGACTCGGCATTCTCCAGCGTGGAATTGAGAATCAGACCGAGGATGCGGCGCTGCTCGTCGCGGAACAGCGACTTCAGCGACCAGGTATCGTTGCCGAACGCCGTGTCCATCACCCGGATCACCCCGGCCAGATCGGCGTGCGAGAACGCGTGGAGCAATTCCGAGGTCATGCGTTCATACGCCTTGCGCCCCCCGAACTCGCGCACCCCCGCGTGGACGTTGTGATCGCCGAAGTGGAGGGCGCTGTAGACCAGGGCTTGCGAGCTCCGGGTGATCTCCGACGACAGCCGCACCTTGCCCACGCCGATGCGCGTACGCCCGGCACGCATGGTGCGCGCATCCTCCGTCTCCACCGAGTAACAATACACGCCGGCTTTCTTCGGATAATCGTCGAACAGAGAGCTTACCGCGAAGTGCGCGGCCACGCGCGGCAGCGTCACCATGGCCGGCCGCACGAAATCCTCGTAGATGGCCGCTCCGTCGCGCCTCTCGGGAATGTTGCTGCGGGCTTTGGCCAGGTGGACAAGGAAATCGCTCTCCAGACGAACGCCGAACGCGTCCTCGGCGAGTTGCACCACGCGCCCGGCGTACTGAATCACCTGCACGGTTTCGATGCCCGACAGCTCGGCGAAGAACCAGCCGCAGCTCGTGTACATGAGCATGGCGTGGCGCTGCATCTCCAGCAGCTTCCACACCTCCACCGCCTCTTTCTCATTCAGCTCGCGCGAGGCGTGTTTCGCCAGAAATCGTTTGCGCGCGCCGGCGGAGCGGTCCAGGATCACGCGGATGTAGTCGTCGCGCGCCTGCCACGGATAGCGGAGCCAGGCGGACGCCTTCTGTTCGTAGAGCGGCGCGACGCTATCGCGTAACCAGTCCAGCGCGGCACGCAACGGCGCGCGCCACTCCTGCGTCCATCCGCGCTGGCTGCCCGTGTTGCAGCCGCAGTTGGCGGCCCACCGTCCCACCCCGTGCGCGCAGCTCCACGCCGTATTCTCGATGATCCTGACCTCGTGCGTGGGTGGGTTCCGCTCCAGAAATTCGCCGTAGTTGGTGATCTTCGCCGACCCCTCCGATTCGATGTGCCCCAGCGCCCAGGCCAGCGCCATTTCGCCGAAACGGTGATGATGGCCGTAAGTCTCGCCGTCTGTGGCGATGTGCATCAACTGCGGCCAAACGCGCGTGTCGGAGAAACCGCTCAGCAGCCGGCGGGCGAACTTCTCGCCGTTGCTGAGCAGTCCCTCGAAGGCCACCGCCTGGGAAACCGGCCCGTCGTAGAAGAACAGCGCGATCGATTTTCCGGAGGGCGTGTTGCACAGGTACGCGCGGGTGGGGTCGATGCGCGCTCCGCCGACGTCCTCCCACGCCTCGCCGCCCATGGGCCGAATGGCCTGGGCCTGCGAGGGCGCCAGCACGGTGAAGCGGATTCCCATGCCCGCCAGAGTGGACAGCGTTTCCAGATCGACGGCGGTCTCCGGCAGCCAGATGCCTTCCGGCGCGCGCCCGAAGCGGTACTGAAAATCCTCGATGCCCCAGCGGACCTGCGTGAACTTGTCGCGGCTGTTGGCCAGCGGCATGATCATGTGGTTGTAACACTGCGCCATGGCCGAGCCGTGGCCGCTGAAACGCTCGGCGCTGGCCCGGTCGGCTTCGAGAACCAGCGCGTAGGTCTCCGCCGCTTTGTGCTGCATCCACGAAAGCAGGGTCGGACCGAAGTTCACGCTGATGCTCTGATAGTTGTTGACGATCCGCACAATCCGCCGCTGTTCGTCGAGGACGCGCGCGGCGGCGTTGGTGGCGTAGCATTCCGCCGACACGCGTTCGTTCCAGTCGTGGTAGGGATACGCCGAATCCTGCAGCTCGATGGTCTCCAGCCAGGGATTCTCGCGCGGCGGCTGATAACAGTGGCAGTGGATGCAGAGATAGCGCATGTAGGAGGTCAGGCGGCCTGGCACGGCGGCGTCCGCATGCCCAATAATAGAGCGGTGAAGCTCTCTTTCGTACTGCTCACGGCACTCACCATGGCCCACGCCCAGGATACCACTCGCGTCGACCGCTTCTTCGACGATTACTTCCATTTCAAGCCGACCGACGCCACCGCCACCGGCTTCCACCACTTTGACGCGCAACTGGAGAACCCATCTCCGGAAACGCGCCAGGCGCAGATCGCATTCCTGCACCGCGCCGACCGCGAGTTCGCCGCCACCCCGCCGTCGGCTGACCGCGACCTGCTGCTGGCGCACATCCACGGCGACCTTCTGGAGCTGGAGCGCATCCGCATGTGGGAGAAGAACCCGGATCAGTACTCCAGCAACCTGACCAACAGCATCTTCATCCTCATGAGCCGCTCGTTCGCGTCTCCCGAGGAGCGGTTGCGTAGCGTGGTGGCGCGCGAGCGGCAGATGCCCGGTGTGCTCCAGACGGCTCGCGACAACCTGAAGAACCCGCCGCGGATCTACACCGAGGTGGCCATCGAACAGATGCCGGGAATCATCGGCTTCTTCGAGCGCGACGTTCCGGCGGCCTTCCGCCCGGTGCGCGACACGCGCCTCATGAACGAATTCCAGAACACGAACGGGCGCGTGCTGGAGGCGCTACGGTCGTACGAGGCGTGGCTGAAAACCGACCTCCTGCCGCGCTCCCACGGCGATTTCCGTCTCGGCGCCGAACTGTTCCGGCACAAGCTCGAATACGACGAGATGGTGGACACGCCGCTGGACGAGCTGCTCCGCGCCGGGTATGAGGACCTCCGCCGCAACCAGCAGGCGTTTCGCGACGTGGCCGCCAGCGTCGATCCGAAAAAGACGCCCATGGAGATCATGGACGACCTCGCCCACGATCATCCCGTTCCCGCTGGTCTGCTGGACGCGTTTCGGAACACCCTGGGCGGATTACGAGACTTCATCCGGGAGCACCACGTCGTCACCATTCCGTCCGACGTCCTGCCCATTGTGGAAGAGACGCCGCCGTTCATGCGGGCTCTCTCCTCCGCCTCCATGGACACGCCCGGCGCCTTCGAGCAAGTGGCGAAAGAAGCCTTCTTCAACGTGACGCTGCCCGAGCCGGGCTGGTCGAAGGAAACCGTGGAGGAGCACATGGAAGGCTTCAACCGCGGCACCATCGTGAGCACGGCCGTTCACGAGGCGTATCCCGGCCACTACACGCAGTTCCTGTGGGTGAAGCAGGCGCCATCCAAAGTGCGCAAGCTGCTCGGCGCGGGTTCAAATTCGGAAGGCTGGGCGCACTATTGCGAACAGATGATGCTGGATGAGGGCTATGGCAACGGCGACCGTAAACTTCGCCTCGGCCAGCTTCAGGATGCGCTGTTGCGCAACGCGCGCTACATCGTGGGTATCGAGATGCACACCGGGAAAATGACGTTCGACGAGGGGGTGGATTTCTTCGTCAAAGAAGGCTATCAGACGCGCGCGAACGCCCTCCGCGAGACGAAGCGCGGGACTTCCGACCCGACCTACCTGGTCTACACGCTGGGCAAACTGCAGATCATGGCGCTACGTGAAGACTACAAGAAGAAGATGGGTCCGGCCTTCCGGTTGGAGCAGTTCCACGACGAATTCCTGAAGCAGGGCTGGCCTCCGGTGGTGCTGGTTCGCCGGGCGCTGCTGGGAGGGTGAGGACACCACGAACAGGTTGCGCACATCGTGGGTTTGGCCGAACTGGTTTACGACAGACTTCGCGCGGTCGAGCCCCATGCGGCAGGTGCCCATCGGATGCCTGCTTGTGGAGAAATCTTCCACCGGCCGCGGCCAGAATCTCTTCGCTCCCATCGCGTCGAAGATCTCGCGCTCCCGTTCGAGCAGCCATTTCATCGTAGCGATGTCGTCCGGGTGATTCTCGAACGTGATCCTGACCGCCGGCAAGCCCCACGCATCTTTGACTTCGAGATCGATCCGCGCCGCAAAAGCCGGCGAGCTGCGCTGATTACCGCGCCAGCCCTGGTAGGTGATCGGGTCAGCGGAGAGTCGCACCTGGCAGGATGCTGAAAAGGCCAGACGAACATCTTGAGCCGCAGATGAACGCCGATGAACACGGATAAACCAATTCTCTTCAATCGGCGTTGATCTGCGTTCATCGGCGGCCAGCTATGTCCTGGGCTTCTTCAGCAGCCTGTTTGGAGGCTGATCACCGCACCAGCGCCGCCACCGCCGCCTTCACCTGCGGATCGCTCTGCGCCTCTACTTCATCGCCCCTGGCCACGCCGAAGGCCTGGTTGTAAATCTCGGTCCGGAGGCGCGCCTGAATCCAGTCGCGCTCGCGCAGCCACTCGGCCACCGCGGGCCGAATGGCTCTCTCCGACGCGTACAACTGGAAATCGTCGAGAACGTCGCCGGTCACTTCAAACGGATCGGTCAGTTCGTGTTTCTGGGTGTAGTCGGTGGCGAACGAGGTCAGCGCTCCACTGGCCTCCAGCGCGACCCTCAGCCGGTCCTGCGCTTCCGGCGCGACCACCACGTCCGGTTGAATGCCGCCGCCGCCCGGCACCTTGCGTCCGCTGTCGGTGGAGTACTCGCTGTGCGCGGCGATGTCGCCGAGCTGCCCCTCGCGCAGCGGCCTCTGGATGGAACGTCCGCTCGGCGTGTAGTAGAACGCGGTGGTCAGCGCCATGGCGGTGTTGCCCGAGAGCGGCAGCACGCTCTGCACGAGGCCCTTGCCGTAGGTGGGCATGCCGACGATGGTGGCGCGGTCGTGATCCTGCAAAGCGCCGGTGACGATTTCGGCGGCGCTCGCGGTCCTTTCGTTCACCAGCACGGCCAGCGGGAAACTGTACGGGGACGCGTTCTTCGGCACGTCCACTTCCTGATTGCCCTGCACGGAGCGGCCGTGCGCGGTCAGAATCCGCTGGCCCGCCTTAAGAAAGAAGCTGGCCGATTCCATGGCCGTCTGCACCACGCCGCCAGTGTTGTTGCGCAGATCCAGCACCAGCCCCTTCAGGTTGCCGCCGCCGAGTTTCTCGATGGCGTCCTTCAGCGACTTCGCCGTTTTCGGATCGAAGCTGGCCACGCGAACATACCCGATGCCCGGCTGCAGCAGGAATGCGCGGTCGACGCTGGGGGCGTCGATGAGTTCGGGCCGCAGCGTGAATCGCAACGGCCGCACGCTGCCGGGCCTGCGCACCAGCAGCTCGGCCTGCTTCTGATGGGATTCCCCCAGAAACTGCACCAGTTGATCGAAACTGAGCGCCGCCAGCGGGACATTGTTAATCACCACGATCTCGTCTCCGGGCGACAAACCGGCCCGCGACGACGGCGTGCCTGGCAGCGCCTGCAGAACAATGACGCGCCCGGGCAGCACGGACACCACGCTGCCGAAGCCCTTCGTTTCGGACCGCTCCATGGTCTTGAGCTGCTCGAACTGCTCCGGATCGAAGAACACCGAATGCGGGTCCAGCTCGCGCAGCATGGCAGGAATCGCGCCGTCGTACACCGCGCGCTCGCTGTCGATGGGGTCGGCCGCCCGGCTCTCCACCGTGGCCAGCACTTCGGTGAAACGCCGCAGCGACGATTCGACGTCGTCCGCCGCGGGCGCCGGCGCGGGAGCGGCGAACAGGAACAGAAGGGGCAGGAGCATGCGATTACCGGGAGTAGCGGAGCCCTTCTCGCCTCCGTTGCCGCTCCAGTGCAAGCTCGATGAGCCGGTCCAGCAGCTTCGGCATGGGCAGTCCGCAATGCTCCCACATTTTCGGATACATGCTGATGGAGGTGAAACCGGGAATAGTATTGATCTCGTTAACGAACAATTTCCCGGTGTCCTGTTCCAGCAAAAAATCCACGCGGGCCATGCCCTCGCAACCTACGGCGCGATAGCACTCCACGGCGAGGCGGCGCAACTCGGCGGTCTGGCGCGCGTCCAGATCGGCCGGCAGCACGGTCTCCGCCTCGTCCAGCAGATACTTGTCTTCGTAGTCGTAGAATTCCCGCGAGGGCAAAATCTCGCACGGCATGGCCGCTTCGGGGCGCTCGTTGCCGAGGACGGCGCATTCGAATTCGCGGCCGGCGATGCTCCGCTCCACAATGATTTTCGTGTCGAACTGCGCCGCCAGCCGCAACGATTCGCGCAGCTCGGCGTTGTCGTGCGCCTTGGAGATCCCCACCGACGAGCCCAGGTTCGCGGGCTTCACGAACACCGGGAACGGCAGCGCGTCGCAGGCCGGCGACGCGTTCTCGATCTCGTCGCGCGAAACCACCACGTACTCCACCACCGGCAACCCACGCTGGAGGCAGAGCCGCTTGGTGACGTCCTTGTCCATGGATACCGCCGAGGCCAGCACTCCGGCGCCCACATACGGCAGGCCGGCCATCTCCAGCAGGCCCTGCAGCGTACCGTCCTCGCCGAAGGTGCCGTGCAGCATCGGGATCACCACGTCGATATCGGCGTTTGCCCCCGGCTCCGCCACAATAGCGCGCGGAGACCAGCGGCCTTCCTTCGAGATCGCGTACTCAGCCACCTCGTACTTGGCGCGGTCGAGCGCTTCGATCACCGTGCGCGCCGAGCGATGCGATATTTCGTGCTCGCCGCTGCGCCCGCCGTACAAAACGGCCACGCGCAGTTTCATAAGATTCGATTTCCCAGTGCGGACATAATCAATTCGACGGCCAGAACGGCCGTCCGGTTTACCTCGTCAATTACCGGATTCACTTCCACCACATCCATGGAACAAATCATCCCGCTATCGCACAGCGTCTCCATCGCCAGTTGCGCTTCGCGCCACGTGAAGCCGCCTTTTACGGGCGTGCCCACGCCGGGCGCCTCCCGCGGATCCACCACGTCCATATCGAAGGAGACGTGGAACGCGCTGGTTCCGGCCGAAGCAATACGGATTGCCTCCTCCATGACGATGCGCAGCCCGCGTTCGTCGATATCGCGCATGGTGAAGGCGCGCACGCCGGACTGCCGGACGTGGTCGCGTTCCCTCTGGTCCACCGAGCGGATGCCCACCAGCGCGACGTTGCGCGGGTCCACCTGCGGCGCGTGACCGCCGATGTGCGTCAGCTCCCGCGGGCCTATGCCGATGCAGCACGCCAACGGCATGCCGTGCACGTTGCCGCTGGGCGACGTCTCCGGCGTGTTCATGTCCGCGTGCGCGTCCACCCAGATGAGGCCGATCTTCTCGTCCTTCTTCCGGAAAAACCCGGACACGCCGGACACCGTTCCCACCGCCACCGAGTGATCTCCGCCGAGAATGATCGGCGTGCGGACCGCCTCCATCGCCCCCTCCACCATGCCAGCCAGCGCCGTGCAGGTATCGGCGATCTGCGGCAAGTACCTCGCCTCCGAGGGCCCTTCGGGGAACATCTCCGCCTGCACTACCGGCACGTTGCCGAGGTCCACCACGTCGTAGCCGAGCGACGCCACGCGCCCGAACACGTTGGCCACGCGCACCGCCGACGGGCCCATGTCGACACCGCGCCGGCCCGAGCCCAGGTCGAGCGGCGCGCCGATTATCGCTATGGATGAATGTCGCATAAGCAATCTGGCCACCGATGAACACGGATGAACACAGATGTTCCGATTGTGGCCGCGGCTCGGCTCGTGGTCTTGTTACGCTTCCGATTCATATCCGTGTTTATCTGCGTTAATCGGTGGCTAGTTGTCTTGTTCACGGCCGGGTCCGATACAGCATGCGCGGGAACGGGATGGTTTCGCGAATATGTTCCAGCCCGCAGATCCACGCCACCACGCGCTCCACGCCCATGCCGAAACCGCCGTGCGGCACCGATCCGAACTTGCGCAGATCCAGATACCACTCGAACGCCTCGCGCGGAAGCTGGTGCTCTTCCAGCCGCTTCAACAGCAGATCGAGATCGTGAATGCGCTGCCCGCCGCCGATGATCTCGCCGTATCCCTCGGGCGCCAGCACATCCACGCCTAACGCCACTTCGGGCCGCTCGGGATCGGGCTGGAAGTAGAAGGCCTTCACCGCGGACGGGTAGCGGTCCACCATGAGCGGCCGGTCGTAATCCTCGCTGATCAGGGTCTCGTCGGTGCCGCCGAAATCGCCGCCCCACTGGATCTCGCTGCCTTTCTCCTGCAGCCGCTTCACGGCGTCGTCGTAGGTAATTCTCGGAAAGGGCGCGCGAATATTCGCTAATTTACCGACATCGCGCTCCAGCGCCTGCAGATCTGCCAACCGCGTTTCCAGCACGCGTTGCACTACGTGCACCACCAGACCCTCGGCCGCCTCCTTCACGTCCTCCAGCGTCGCGTACGCCATCTCCGGTTCCACCATCCAGAACTCGGTCAGGTGGCGCCGCGTCTTCGATTTCTCCGCGCGGAACGTGGGGCCGAAGCAGTACACCTTGCCGAAGGCCATCGCGTCCGCCTCGTTGTAAAGCTGGCCCGACTGCGTCAGGTACACCTTCTCTTCGTCGAAGTAATTCACCTCGAACAGCGTGGTGGTTCCCTCGCACGCAGACGGCGTGAAGATGGGCGTGTCCACCAGCGTGAAGCCGTTGTCGTCGAAGTAATCGCGGATGGCCTTGACGATGGCGTGGCGCACGCGGATGATCGCGTTCTGGCGCCGGCTGCGCAGCCAGAGGTGGCGATGGTCCATCAGGAAGTCGGTGCCGTGGTCCTTGGGCGTGATCGGGTAGGGATCCGCTTCGGAGACGCGCTGCAGGATTTCGGCCGTCTCCACGTCCAGCTCAAAACCGCCGGGCGCGCGCTGCTCCGCGCGCAGCTTGCCGGTGATCACGATCGACGATTCCTGGGTCAGGCTCTTCAGCGCCTCGAAGGTCTCTTCCGGCAGGTTGTTCTTCACCGCGACGCACTGCAGAATGCCGGTGCCGTCCCGCAGCAACGGAAAGCAGATCTTGCCCGACCGGCGAAGATTGTACAGCCATCCACAAATGCGCACCGTTTCGCCGGCGTGCTTTCCCGCATCGGCGATGGCGATTCTGGTTGCGGTCTCAGACATTACAGGCTCTCGAGTCTCTCGAAGATTTCCTTCGCTTTGTGGAACGGATGCGGACCGTACGCGGGCACTTCCTTCAACTCCAGAAGCAGCGGATACTGCTCGGGCCGGCTGCGCAGCAGGTCCACGGCCTTCTTCCAGTCTATGGTGCCGCCCTCAGAGAGAAACGGAAACAGGTGCTGGTCGGCCTTGCCGTCGTTATCGTGCAGGTGCGTGGAGCGGATGCGGCCCTCCATAATGCGCCAGGCGGTCTCCACGCCCTCGTTCATGTTGGCGTGCCCAAGGTCGAAGCAGAAGCCCAGCTTCAGGTGCGTCTGCGCCAGAAAGTCCACCAGCCGCTGCGCGCTGGACAGTCCGTTGGGGATGTTCTCCAGCAGGATCTCCACGCCCCGCTGGCGCGCGAAGCTGCTCAGCTCGTCCAGCGCGTTGAAAGCGGCCTCCACCTTATGCTCGTCGTACTCTTCCCCGCCCACGCCGACGTGCTGCACCAGGTAGCGAAACGGAATGGACTCGGCCACCTCCAGCGCGCGCTTGATCTCATCCACCATGGTGATGCGCTTCGCTTTGGTGACCTCGGTGATGGTGATCACCGCGTGCGGTCCGGAGCGTCCCCACACGTCGTCCGTGTACATGGGCGAGTGCAGGGAGTGAAGCTGCATCTCGGAATCGCCAAACCAGGCCGCCACCTCGCCGGTCTGCGCGCGGTTGTTGTAATCGAAATGCTGCTTCGCGCAGAAGATCTCCACGGCGCCGATCCCGGCGTCCTGGATTCTGTCCAGCCACACCGTGCTCAGGCGGTGATTGGCAAACAGGTGCGTGGACAATACGTGGTTCATGTTGTTGTCACGGGGATAGAGGGGCGAAACTTCAATTCTACCTGTTCGGGGCGGCCGCCGGCCGGGCGCTGCCGGTTACCGTAATGGAACCGTCGTCGTGATATTCCACGAAATACTTCGCACCTCGGTCGCTCGCGAACAACGCGCGAAGCTGGTCCGTGGGCTGATCCACCACGCAGGTGATGGAGAACTGTTGATTCACGATTCGGAAGTAGCTGCAAGGCCCAGCAACAAACAGCCAGGGCATCGTATCGCGGCCGTGGTTCACATAGACGTGTGTACCAGGTCCCATCCGCGGAAGCTGCGCATTCACGTCGCGCGTCGTACGCAGGCAGGCACGCCGAATCCCAAGGTTCCAGTTCACCCGGTTCCGGAAATATGGACTGCGCTGGAACGCCACACACCACGACAAGCATGCGAGGGCGATGCAAACTCCAGCCACCCAACGCAGATGTTCCCGTTTCCCCAAACTCGCGACACCTTCTTCCGCTAACAGGCAGAGCACCAGAATCAGGAACAGTTGCGGCGCGTACACCCAGTATGGCGCGCGGGTGTTTGGCATCAGGCAGACCGGCAGAACGGTGAGCACGTAGGCGCAAACACCAAACGCAACGCCAGCACGACGGCGAAGAACAGCCCAGCACAGAATGGCTCCAAGCCCCAGGGCCAGCGGTACGGGCGGAAGCTGCCACCGGGACTCGTCGGCGCCGAAAACCAGCGCCGTGTAGTAAGAGAGCGACTTCAGCACCGTGGTGACGTGAAGGTCCATGAAGTAAGCACTGTCGGGCGCAAGTTTTGCTCGGTAATGCGAGAGCAGGGAAAGATACCGGAGGCCGAAGACCAGCAGGATCAGATAATGCATCCACAGACGCCGCACCAGTGAGACCAGCGCGTGCCGCAGGGGCATCCGCGGGAGCCGGAGAGCCACCAGCACTGTCAGCAGGAAGGGAGTGATAATAGCGAACTCCTTGCTTCGGAGAGCCGCCAGGAACAGGACCGCACTTAGAAACGCCGCGCCTCGCCACGCAGAGAGTATTGCGAGCGCGCTCGCGAGCAGAAAGAAGAGGCAAATCACGTCGAATGACTCGCCGAGGTACGTGGCCGTCTGAGCCGTGGTGGAGAGGCTGCCGAACAGCGCGACTGCGGCGATGGAAATCGGAATGCCGGCGCCGAGACGCCGAAACAACAGGAAAGCCAAGCCGCAATTCGCAAAATGAATGGCGAGCAAACACGCCACCTGTCTCGTGTAATTGAACCCAAAGAGATCGGCCAGAAGCCGTATGAAAGCCCATCCGAGAGGACGATCGGCGTAGAACGTATCCGGGAAGAAGTGAATCAACTGGCCGTACGACTGGGTCAGGAAGACCGTCCGCGTGGAGAGTTCGTCGAAAATCGGAAACAGGCCGGGCCCGAGCGCCCAACTCACATCCACCCAGCAAAGCGCGATCGCGACCAGAGCCAGCAGGAGTTGTACTGTCCGCCTGGTTCTCGCCGACCGCAGAATGTCGCCGATCCCATGCATGAGGAAGTTTCATTCTACGACCACTCGCTTACGCTCGTGGCTCGGTAACACCTGCAAGCTCGGGACATCGGGAACGAACCACGACCGTCACGGAGCTGTCCGGCAAATATTTCACACCTTCTCACGGAGCGGTTCTTGCCACAGGCTGTTGGATCAGCCTGCCCGGCCATTGCCCGGGCACTGCAAATGCCCTATGATTCGCGCTGAGACCGCAATAAATCGCAAAGAGCTTCTACTTATGCCGAAATCGATCTGGATTGGCGTGTCGCGGCGACACATGGGGTGTGTCACCATGCTGCGGTGCGCGCTTTTCCTCGCGTTTGCGAGTGGACTTTTCGCCGCCGATTCCGCGAATCCCGGCCTGGCTGTTCAGATATCCAGCGAGACGGCGCCGGCCGGCGGCTGGGCGCAGCTTAAGGTCCTTCTGCCCACCCCGGCACGTGTCGCCAGCGGCAGCATTTCCATGGATCTGGACCCGGCGGTCTTCGGCGACATCGCCAGCGTGGCCGTCTTCAGCCCGTCGGGCGACGCCATGGGTTACGCGAACGTGAATCACCAGCACCTGGATGCGCATTTCTACTCGCCCTCCACGTGGCTGGGCGCGATGCCGGATGTGCCTGTTTTCGCCGTATGGGTCCCTGTTCTGGCCAGTGCGACGCCGGGCGCCACCACGTCGGTGACGCTGAATCCGGCTGCCTCTCAGTTGTTCGATTCGCTGGAGAATCAGTACGCGCTGACGGTGGAACCGGCGACGTTTACCGTGGGCGGCACTCTGGCCATCGAGAACGTGACTCCCGCCGGCGGCATCGTCCCCTCGAGCACGCCAGTCCGGATCGACGGCACGGGATTCGATCGCGGGACCAGGGTTTCGATCGATGGGGCGAGCGTCTTCTTCACCGAGTTCGTCAGCCCGCAGCAAGTCAACGTCATCCTGAACGCGCCCACCGAGCTTACCGGCAAGCACTTCCACATCACCAACTCGGCCGGCGAGCATGTCGATTACTTCCCCGCGTTCTCGAGCGCTCCGAGCGATCCACCGGACGGCCTGGCCAACCTTGCGACGGGCGTCCACCCGCTGGTGCCTTTGGCCGATTGTGCCTCCGCTTCCACATGGGTGCCGCAGGGACTCGGAGGGTCGGAGCAAATCGCTCTGCTGAACCCAGGTCCGATGCCAGTCGATGTGACGTTCGTTGGAAGCTATCGCGGGTTCGGAGGTCCCACTCCAATTGCGACCGTTCTGCGAACAATCACCATTCCAGTCGGCACGCTGTATTTCCTCGATGCACATTCGGTCGCGAGCTATAACGACACCTTGTTCGTGATGGCATCCGCACCGCTGCGGATGCTCGCATATGTGGTTCCCTGGTACCAAAGCCCTGGGGTGGGTCGCCTGACACCGGTAGCCGGCCCGCCGCCCGTGCAGGCGCTTGACGACGGCTCGATTTCGTGGAGTCTGCAGGCGGGGTCTCCGCTGCCGCCGGCGCAAAAGTTCACGACTACCACGGGCTTTACAGTATCCGTGCCTCCCGGGTTGGCCAGATTGCTGAGTGTCACTCCCATGCAAAGCGCAACGCCTGGGACGCTCTCGGTGGCGCTGTTGCCGGGAGTGTCGCCCGGGAACTACTCCGGCACGCTGACGATCACACCGGTGCTGAGCGGTGCGGCGGCCAGCCTGCCCGTGACGGCAAGCACGATTGACGTTTCGCTCACGGTATCCGCGATGCCGCTGATTAGCGACGCCGTTTGGCCTCCCGCCACCGCCTTCTATCTGGACGCTGGAGCGCCGGCCACAACGAACACCGTCAACCTCGTCAGCAATGGCCAACCTGCCGCGTTCACGCTGAGTACGAGCACGAGTTCGGGTGGCAACTGGCTTTCGGTGACACCCTCCAGTGGCACGACGCCAGCATTGCTCTCCGTGACGGTGAATCCGGCCGGGCTCGCCGCGGACAACTATGACGGTACGATTACCGTTCAGGGTCCCGGCAACACAGTGGAGATTACCGCGATCCTGATCGTCAACGGGCCGGCAACCCCGCCGCCCCCTGGCTCAGGCCCCTTTACAGTCGATCCCACGTCTCTGGCCGTCAGCCTGGAGTCGGGCACGGAGGCGCCCGACCAGTATCTCTTCGTGACACCGATCACAACCCCGATCACGCTCTCAGTGGCCACGCAGTCCGGTGGAAACTGGCTGTCGGCCACCACCATGACCGCAGGGGTTCCAGACACCGTTTTTGTGAGTGTAAGCGCGGTGGGGCTTGCCGCCGGCGCCTACCAGGGCACGGTGACGATTGCCTCCCCAAACAACGGCACGGTACAGGTTCCCGTAACGCTCACGGTCATTCCCGTTCCCGGACCGCAGGCGCAGTTGACCGTGACTCCGTCCAGCGTTTCACTCTCCGACCAGGTCCAGACCCAGACTCTGACGCTGGGCTCCAGTGAGACGCCGGTGCCCTTCAGTTACAAGAGGTCGACTCCGGGCGGCGATCTCAACATTGGGGTTTCGGTCTCGTCGAGTAGTGGGCTGGACGGATGGCAGCCTATGACACCCGCGACCGTTCAGGTGTCGGCTTCCGCGCAAGAGCCGGGCACTCACGCTGGCAGCATCGTCTTCACAGGACCCAACGGCTCCGTCACCGTGCCAGTGACGCTGACGACCTTGACTGGTGGGTTTGCCGCAGGCCCGGCGTGGCCGCCCGTCATGGCCACCATTGCCAGCGCGGCAAACCACATCTCCGGCGCGATCTCGCCCGGTGAAATCGCCATGATTCTCGGCATGGGCATCGGCCCGGCCCCCACCAACATGCAAATCGACGCCACCGGTAAAGTGGCCACCACGCTCAATGGCACACAGGTGCTCATCAACGGTGAGCCCGCGCCTTTGATCTACGCCGACGGAAACCTGATCAATTTGATCGTGCCCTATGACATACCCACCAGCTTGTTCGCGACGGTTCGGGTGATCACGAATGGCCAGCAAAGCGCCTACTGGGGGGTTCCGACAGCGCCGGCGGCGCCCGGCATTTTCACACTCACCGAAACGGGCCTGGGTCAGGCGGCCGTGCTCAATGCGGACAACAGCGTGAACGGTCCGGCAAACCCGGCCGCGCGCGGCGCCGCCATTCAGATCTTCGCCACCGGTGAGGGCCAGACTTCGCCCCCGGGCATCACAGGCGAGATGACGCAGATGGACCTGAAGAAGCCCGTGCTGCCGGTGAAGGTCACCATCGGTGGAATCGACGCGCAGTTGGAGTACCAGGGCTCCGCGCCGGAAGCTGTGGCCGGCTTGCTGCAGGTGAACGCGGTGGTTCCCGCAGGTGTGACGCCGGGCCCGGCGGTGTCCATCGTGCTGACCATTGGCAACGTGGGCTCGCCCAATGGAGTGACCATCGCGGTGCAGTAAAGTCGGGTTCCCGTTCATCCGACTGATTCAGTGATGGCACCGGCACAGGCGGAGACACGAGTGCGGCGCGCGCTGGTGGTGATGGGCGCCATCGCCGTTGCGCTGCTGGCCGCCAATCTGGTGGTGCTGCTGTGGGCGGAGCACGAGTTCACGCCAGCCGAATCCATCGTGGCGCTGCACTCGAACATGCTGGCGTCGGGCGACGGCATCTACTACGATCTGAATCGCTATCCTTATACGGTATCCTTATACGGTCTCGCCGTACGGGCCGGTGTTCTACGCGGCGTCCGCGCTGCTGCGCCGCGCCGGCCTGCCACTGTTGCAGGAAGGGCGCTCGATCTCCTTTGCGGTGTTGCTGGCGATTCCGTGGTTGACGTGGCGCGTGCTGGGTTCGCTGGGTGGAGCGGTACGCGCGGTGGATGGGCATCCTGCTGGCTGGGGTGACCGCGAACCTGCTGTTCTGGGGCACCACCGGGCAGGTGGACACCCTCGCGATCTGCTTCTCGCTCGCGGCGTTCGCGGCGTTCCTAGACCGTCGGCTCTGGGCGGCGGGCGCGTTTGCGATTCTCGCGTTCTTCACCAAGCAGACGGCGCTGGCGGGCCCGGCGGCAGTGGCCGTGTACCTGGCATTCGAAAACCGCAAGCGCGCTGCACTGTGGATTCCGAGCGTCGCCGGCATCGGCCTGATGGCGGGTTTGGCGCTCAACGCCGTCACGCACGGCCACTATTTCGCCGACGCCTTCTTTGCGAACGCCACCTCGTTCCCGTTCACCTGGGACAAGCTGGCGGGCCAGTTGCGCTACTTCGTGCTGACAGCCGGAGCTCTGGTGGTGGTGACGATGGCGGGGGCCCGCCATCTGACGCGCCGCACTGCGCCGGCGTATGTGTACTTCGCGTTCGCGGCCGGGACGTGGCTGGCCACCGCGGCTAAGATCGTCGGCGACCTGAACTACCAGATGGAAGCGACGCTGGCGCTCTGCATTTGCGCCGCCTGCGCTCTGGACGGTGTGCGGTTCTTCCCGCGGGTCTTTGCGGGCGATCGCGGCTGGGTCCCCCCGGCTGCAGATTCCGCTGTTGCTGTACCTGACGCTGAACGCGATTCTCGCCGCGAAGACCGTGGTGGAGCGGGCCGCGCTGGAGCCCCTGAAACGCGCCGAGGCCGCGGCGCTGGCGCCGTTCTTTGGTTCCCCGCGGGATCGCGTGCTCTCCTCCCACATGGACGCGCTGGTTCATTTCCGCGGCCGGCTGGAGGTGGAGACGCTGTTCTACACTCTGCTGGTGCGGGCCGGGAGCGCGGATCCCGAACCAGCGCGCCGCGATCTCGCCGCCGGGCGGTTCCATGCCGTGATCCTCAACCGGGACGTGTTCGCGATGGGGCCGCAGGAGAAGTACACGGCCGCCCGCGCAACTGGAAGAGATCCGCCGGCACTACAAGCTGGTTGCGCATGTGCCCGGCCCGTATCTGGACGGCGACTACGTGTACCAGCCGCGGCCGGAATAGCCCGCCTGGACTTCCGCGCCTGGTTGTGCGACGCTGGCGTCTTGGTCAAGGTTTGCGTACTAGCCAGCAGCAGCGCGGGGAACTCCACCTTCATCGCCACCGAGCGCACGCGTATCCTGGTGGACGTGGGGCTCAGCCGTAAGGAGATCCTGGCGCGGCTGGCGGCCATCGGCGAGGACGGCGAAACCCTCGACGCCATCCTCGTCACGCATGAGCATACCGACCACGTCTCCGGGCTGGTACCAATGGCCCGTTGCGCCGGCAAGCGCAGCATTCCCGTTTTCCTGACCACCCTGACTTCGCCAGCGATCCCGTGGGGCGAGTACACGCCCGTGCTCGAACGGTTCCAGGCGGGTACCACCTTCACCATCGGCGACATCGAGGTGGACAGCTTCACCATCCCGCACGACGCCGCCGACCCGGTGGCCTTTTCGTTTCGCATGCAGGGGCTGAAGATCAGCCAGGTGACGGATCTCGGCTACCTGCCCGATTCCATCAAGGTCCACGTGAACGGCAGCGACCTGCTGATTCTCGAATCGAACCACGACCTCGATATGCTGAAGGTAGGGCCTTACCCCTGGTCGGTGAAGCAGCGCGTGATGGGGCGGAATGGTCATTTGTCCAACGACGTGGTTTGCGATTTCATTCGGAAAGACCTGGATACGCGAACCACCACGCTGGTGCTCGCCCACATCAGCGAGCACAACAACCACCCGGCCATCGTGCAGTTGACGGCGTCGCAGGCGCTGGAGGGCCGGGCGTTGTTTACTAAACTTGTAGTAGCTGTGCCGCGCCGGCAGACGGAAGTGTTTACGTACTGATCATGATTGCACGCTATACACGGCCGGAAATGGGCCGCATCTGGAGTGAAGAGAACAAGTTCCGCCAATGGTTAGAGGTGGAGCTGGCGGCCGCCGAAGCGCTGGCCGAGACCGGGGAAGTTCCGCGGGATGCAGCTCGCCTGCTGCGCCAGCACGCCGACTTCACAGCCGACCGGATCAACGAGATCGAGCGCGAGGTCCGGCATGATGTCATCGCATTTACTACGAATGTAGCTGAAGCGATGGCTGCCGCCGGTCACGCCGAGGCCTCCCGCTGGCTCCACTACGGACTGACCTCCAACGACGTCGTGGACACCGCCCAGGCTCTGATGGCGCAACAGGCCTCGGCGCTGATCCGGCGAGGCGCGGCCGAGCTGGCCGCCGTCCTTCACGAGCGCGCGCTGGAGCACAAGCACACGGTTCAGATTGGCCGTACCCACGGGATCCAGGCCGAGCCGATTACGTTCGGGCTGAAGGTGGCGCTGTGGTACGACGAGCTGCGCCGCAATCAGATTCGCTTCGACGCCGCGGCGGAGGACATGAGAGTTGGCAAGATCTCCGGCGTGGTGGGCACGTTCGGGCACGTCGGCCCGGACGCCGAGGAGCGCATCTGCGAGAGGCTCGGTCTGAAACCGGCGGCGATTGCCTCACAAGTGATCTCCCGGGACCGGCACGCGGCGTGGGTTTCGGCGCTCGCTCTGCTTGCTGCTACATGCGAAAAAGTGGCCCTGGAGATCCGGCATCTGCAGCGCACCGAGGTGAGGGAAGCCGAAGAGCCTTTTTCGGCGGGCCAGAAGGGGTCTTCGGCCATGCCGCACAAGCGCAACCCGGTTACCTGCGAGCAGATCTGCGGCCTGGCGCGGGTGGTGCGGGCGAATGCCCAGGCCGCCTTCGAGAACATCGCCCTGTGGCATGAGCGCGACATCTCGCATTCGTCGGTGGAGCGCGTGATCCTGCCGGATTCCGCCATCCTGGTGGACTATCTGCTGGCGAGGACTACCTGGCTGGTGAAGGGTCTGCGGGTCAACATCGCGCGCATGCGGCAGAATCTGGAATTGACAAAAGGTCTGATTTTCTCCGGCCAGCTTTTGTTGGATCTGGCTGCCGCAGGAATGCTCCGCGAGCAGGCCTACAGCCTGGTGCAGCGGCACGCCATGCGAAGCTGGGAAGAAGGGGGAGACTTCCGGGCGGCCATTGAGTCCGACCCGGAAATACGCAAACTCCTTGCGCCTGAGGAAGTTGCAGCCGCCTTCTCGGTGGACCGATACCTCCGCCACGTGGACCGGATCTTCGCGCGCGTATTCCCCGCTTAGTTGGCCGGCATACTACTTCGGTAGCAGTAGTACTACTCAGGTGACTGCGCGCGGAGATGTCGGTTTTTTTGTCCGGCAAAAATCAAGTATTTCAATTTCGACTCCTTGCCCTTACACTTCTCGTATGGGCGCCACGAAGACCGCCGAGCTTGCTTTGGCGAGAGTCTTGCTAGTGGACGATAACCCGACCGCGCGGTTGACACTGCAGACCGTTCTCGAAGCAGGTGGCTATCGTGTTGATTCCGCTGCATCGGCGGCCGAAGCCGTAGGCAAGCTGGACGATTGCGAATACTCGCTTGTGCTGAGCGACATGGAGATGGAGTCGCCGTTCGCAGGGCTGAAGGTTCTGGCGCACGCCCGTATGATGGCCTACAAACCGGCGACCGCGCTGGTGGCGAGCTGCCAGGATGGCATCGCGCTGGAAGGCCGGCCGGACATGCTGATTTCGCCTCGGGACGTTCCCGATTTGCTGGAGGATGTGGCCAGCCTGATCGGCGAGCGGGCCGCCCGGCGTTTGCAGCGGCAGATGCGGCTGATGCACCCGGATTGAATTGCGCCGGCTGCAACTTAAAGAACTGCCCCACAAGCTTTTTCGAAAGCGTCCAGTGCGCCTGAGAAGAAGTGATCTCTTGCCTCAACCCAGATTAGTTTTTTGGGCTCTTCCAGGGAATCGAAATACTTCTGCATCGCTTCGCGCGGGCCGTATTGGTCTTGCGTGCTCTGGATGAAGACTCGCGGCACCGTACAGCGAGTACTTTCGTGATATGCCGATGGGAGACCTGCGGCGATGATCCGGCGCGGGTGGGGCGGTTCGCAACCGAGACGGAGGGCGATTCTGGATCCGAAGGAAAAGGCCGCCACGCTGAACGGCAGGTCCGGGTAACGCTGTCGCAGGACGGCCAGGGCTGCCCTTGCATCGTCGGTTTCGCCGTCGCCGTTGTCGTACACGCCCTCGCTCAGGTGGACTCCGCGGTAGTTGAAGCGCAGCACCACCGCGCCCGCGTGCCGCAGACCGCGTGCCATCCGGTAGACCACCTTGTTGTGCATGGTGCCACCGTGCTGCGGGTGCGGATGGCAGACCAGCGCCGCTTCGCGCGGATCGTCGTGCTCGGGTTCTTCGAGCAGGGCTTCGAGGCGGCCGGCGGGACCGTCGATGAACAGCGATTCGATGAGGCGAGGCAAGATCAGTTCGAGCGGTAGTTGGTGATTTGCATGTCGATGCCGAAGTCGTGGCCGCGGACGAGGGCGATGATTTCCTGGAGCGTGTCGCGGTCTCTGCCGCTGACGCGGACCATGTCGGCGTTGATGGACGCCTGCACTTTCTTCTTGCTGTCCTTGATGAGCTTCACGATTTCGCGCGCCTTTTCGATGGCGATGCCCTGCTGCAGCGAGATCTCCTGGCGCACGCTGGACCCGGCGGCGGGGATGATGGCGCCGAAGGTCAGGCCCTTCAGCGGCACCTGGCGCTTCACCAGCTTCTGTTCCAGGATCTCGATGACGGCCTTGAGCTTGTACTCGTCCTGGCTGGCCAGCAGGATCTTGTGATCCTTTTCGTTAAGCTCGATGGTGGACTTTGTGTTCTTCAGGTCGTAGCGCTGGCCGACTTCCTTCATCGCCTGGTGGATGGCGTTGCTGACTTCCGCGAGATCGATTTTCGAGACGATGTCAAACGTGTTTTCGGGCATGTGGGGTACAGGAATATGATAGCGGATGCTTGTGTTTCCCCGAGGCCGTGACGTAGTACACTGTGTATATACGATGTGCGCTACGAATGGAGCCGGGCCAGGAACGAAGAGAACCAGCGGAAGCATGGCGGGATCTCGTTCGAACTGGCGGCTGCTGTCTTCGACGACGAGCGTTGCCTTGTTGTTCCCGACCGTATCGATTGGGTCACCGGAGAGCAGCGCTGGCATGCAATCGGGATGGTTCAGTTGGAGAGAGAGCTGCTGTTGCTAGTGGTTCACGCGTATCGCGAGGACGAATATGGCGAAGAAATCATCCGCATCATCTCGGCCCGCAGGGCTGGTAAGCATGACATCCGAAGATATCAGGAACCGGAAGTGGACTAAGCATGAGCGCGAGACGGTGCGCCGCCAGGCAGCGCGCCAGGCGGCGGGCGACGACTCCGATATCAACTTCGACGATATCCCGCCGCTGACCGAAGAGCAGTTGGCGAACATGGTGCGATTTCGCGATGTGAAGCGGAAGGTGGCGGTGAGCGTGCGCCTGGACCCGCAGGTTCTGGAGTGGCTGAAGTCGAAGGGCGAGGGGCATCTGACGCGGATCAACGATATTCTGACGAATTTGATGGAGGCGGAGAGCGCGTCGAGACGGTGACGGGGGCAGCAGTCACTCAGGGATTGGACTATGGGTCTCCGGGTTCTGCTTGCATCAGCCGGTCCGTTAGTTGCGAGGGGGGCTGCCAACCGCCTCGCGTTCAACATCACGAATGATCTTCGGTGTCAGTCGGGCCAAGTCGTGAGGCAGACGTATCGAAAGAAGCAGCAGCTCAGGCGGATCGCCAATAAGGATCGCGGCTCCTGCTACTGGACTGTCATTCTTCTTTAGCCACGAAAAATGTGTTCCCAAACCCTCCGTTCGGGCTGGAGTGTTGTACTCAACGACTGTTTTGCTTCTGTACGTCAGGGTATCTTTCGGATACGGACCGGCCGGACGCGGGAGATCAAAGCCTTCCCAATTTCCGTTAGCAAATGGTCTATAAGCTGGGAAACCTCTCGCCATTATCTCCGCAATCTCATAGCCTCCGGAGCCATTCTCGCTGGTTATGTGGTTGAGCTCAATCGCCGGTCCCTCGAAGCCTTCGCGTTGGGACAGTCTGCGGTCGATCGGGTTAGGGCTCACAAACAGGGCGGCGCCACCGGACCCGGAGACTCCCTCGCAGTACCAACCGCGTGGAGCGAGGAGACCAATTCCATCAGCCGATGCATAATAAGCGACCTTCTGCGCATCTTCCGGGCTTATCGGCACAGATCGATTCGTATCCTTTGGTGCTTCCAGTAACTGGGTTTGGCCGTATGACACGCAGCCGACAAATGGAACGGAGACCGCAGCTCGTTGACGGCTCGCGTTGACTTTCGCTTGCGCGAGAAGCGAAGGTCGCGTGCGCGTTGCCAGCAACAGAAAGACCAGCATTAACCGCAGTCTCATGGCTGAAGCTTACTACGGTTTCGCTCCTCGCGCGACGTCATTTTGTCGGGCGGCCTGAGAGGCCGCCGCAGGCCGGGGGCCTGCCCCACAGCAACAGTACAGTTACCTTCCCAGGGTGCTGGAGTAAGTGGCGAAGTTGAGCAGTAGCGACGGGTAGATGCCCAGCACCAGCGTCCCGATTACGGAGCCCCACAGGACAAGCTGGATGCCGGCCGTGGGGGCGGCCACCGAGTCGGAAGCCTCGCCCGGCTCGCGCATGTACATCACCACGAGAATTCGCAGATAGTAATAGGCGGCCACCGCGCTGTTGAGCAGGCCGAGCACCGCCAGCCAGACCAGATGGGCGTCGAGCGCGGCTTTGAAGATGTAGAACTTTCCGAAGAAGCCGGCGGTGAGCGGCACTCCGATGAAGGAGAGCAGCAGCACGGTGAACAGCGCGGCAATCACCGGCTGGCGCCAGCCGAGGCCGGCCAGATCGTCGACGTTCACGTAGCGCTCGCCCTGGCGGGAGAAGTAAGAGATCACCGCGAAGGCGCCCACCTGCATGAAGGCGTAGGCGGCCAGGTAGAACATCACCGCGGCGATGCCGATCTGGCTGTTCGCGGCGATGGCCACGAGAATATAGCCGGCGTGCGCGATGGAGCTGTACGCGAGCATGCGCTTGATGTTCTGCTGGGTGAGCGCGGCGAAGTTGCCCACGATCATGCTGAGCAGCGCGGAGCCCCAGACGAACGGATCCCAGCGGGCGACGATGGGGTGGAAGGCGGTCATGAAGACGCGCACGAACACGGCGAAGGCGGCGGCTTTGGGGCCCGCGGACATGAAGGCGGAGACCGGAGCGGGCGCGCCCTGATACACGTCGGGCGCCCAGATCTGGAAGGGCACGGCGGAGACCTTGAACGCGAAGCCCGCGAAGATGAGCGCGGCGGCAACACCGGCCAGGGTGAGGGTATCGTGGTTAGCGCTCCGCAGCGCGATGCGAATGGCCGGGAGGCTGGTGGTGCCGGTGGCGCCGTAGATCCACGCGACTCCGTACAGCAGGAAGGCCGTGGCGAACGACCCGAGCAGGAAGTACTTGATGGAGGATTCGTTGTTGCGGCGGTCTTCACGCAGAAAATCGGCAAGCACGTAGGTGGCGATGGACGAGATTTCGAGGCCGATGAAGACCATGATCAGTTCGTTCGCCGAGGCCATGACCGACTGGCCCACGATGGAGAACAGAATCAGCGCGTAGTATTCGCCGCAGTTGGCTTTTTCGCGCTGCAGGTATTGAAACGACTGCAGGATGGCCATGAAACCGACGCCGATTACGAGGATGCGGAAGAAGGTGGCATAGCCGTCGACGATGAGCAGGCCACCGAATGCCGGGCCGCCGGTGGCGAGCGCGACCACCGAGCCCCAGCCCGCCGCGAGCAGCGCGACCAGAGCGAAGTAGCCGAGTCCGTTGCGGTTGCGGCGTTTGCCCATTACCGCTTCCAGCAACATGATGACGACGCCCGCTACGGTGAGGATGAGTTCGGGAAGAACGCGGAGGTAGTCGGTGAGCGGAGGCGTGAAACTAGCGGGCATGGGTGGCCTCCGGTGTCGTGGACGTCCAATTCGGGGACGGGCCACGAGATTCCGCAGTGACTGGTGGATCGTTCTTAGTGGCTTCGCGGTGCGGGAATTCGTCGCCCGTCCCCGAATTGGACGAACGGCCGTTGCGTACGTGAAGCTCCATGGTGGTTTTCGTTTTTTCGAGGATGCCGGCGGTCGCGGTGGTGATGGGCGGCATGAAGCTCTGCGTGAAGCAGCCCATCCACACCATCATGACGATGAGCGGAATCATGCAGGCCCACTCGCGCGCGTTCATGTCGTAAATGTGGTGCCTGAGGTCGTCCGAAGCGCGGCCGAAAAACACGCGTTGATACAGCCACAGCATGTAGCAGGCCGAGAGGATGACGCCGATGGCGGCGAAGATGGCCCATTTGAAGTTGACCAGGGCCGCGCCCTGCAGCACCAGGAACTCGCCTACGAAATTGTTGAGCGTGGGCAGACCGATGCTGGCCAGCATGGTAATCATGAACGCTTTGGCAAGGCCGGGGGCGGGCGTGGCCACTCCACCGTACGCCGAGATATCCAGCGAATGGCGGCGCTCGTTGAGGAAGCCGACCAGGATGAACAGCGCTCCGGTGGAGATGCCGTGGTTGAGCATCTGGTAGACCGCGCCGTCCATGCCCGCCTGTGTGAACGAGAACAGGCCGAGCACGACAAAGCCGAGGTGGCTCACCGACGAATAGGCCACCAGCTTTTTCATGTTCGGCTGCACCATCGCCACGAGCGCGCCGTAGATGATGCCGATGATGGCCAGGGTCACGATCCACCCAGCGCACTCGTGCGCGGCGGTGGGGAACATGGGCAGGCAGAAGCGCAGCAGCCCGTAGGTGCCCATCTTCAGCATGACGGAGGCCAGCATCACTGAGCCGGCAGTGGGAGCTTCCACGTGCGCGTCGGGTAGCCAGGTGTGCAGCGGGAACAGCGGAACCTTGATGGCGAAGGCGATGAAGAACGCGAGGAACAGCAGAAGCTCGGATTGCGGAGTGAGGCCGAGTTGGCCGGTCTGGAGCTGGCGCAGGATCTCGATGTAGTCGAACGTGCCGCCCGCCTGGTTGTAGAGGAAGATGATCGCCGCCAGCATGAGCACCGAGCCCGCCATTGTGTAGAGGAAGAATTTGACGGCGGCGTAGATGCGGCGGTCGTAGCCCCAGACGCCGATCAGAAAGTACATGGGGACGAGCGAGATCTCCCAGAAGACGTAGAAGAGGAAGAGGTCGAGAGAGCAGAAGACGCCCACCAGGCCGAATTCGAGCAGCAGGAGGAACGCGTAGAATTCCTTGGGGCGCTTGTCGATGTAGCGCCAGGAGAGCAGGACGCAGATGGGCGTGAGTAGCGTGGTGAGAAGGATGAGCCAGAGGCTGACGCCGTCGATGGCCACGTGATAGTGGATGCGCGGGGATTCGATCCAGTTGAGGTCGGTCTCGAAGACGAAGCCGTGCGGCGAATGGAACCAGAACGGCGCGATGAGGCCGAGCGAGACAGCGAAGGCCACGATGGACGCGACCAGGGCGAAGCTGCGGATCAGCCCGCGGTTGTTTTTTGGCAGCAGCAGCGCGAAGAGGAACGCGACCAGCGGGAGGAAGATCACCACGGTGAGCAGGTTCATCGCGCGCCTCCCAGGCCTACGGCGAGCAACAGAAGGACGGACCCGAACACTACCCATGCGCCGTAGCTTCGTATGTAGCCCGATTGCGCCAGGCGCATGACCGCGCCCATGCCTCGGGCGCGCGCGCCGACTCCGTTGACCGCGCCGTCAATCACGGCGGCGTCCATGCCGCGCCACAGCACCGTGCGCGAGCCATCCACCAAGGGATGCACCACCAGCGCGTCGTACACTTCGTCAACCTTGTACTTGTTCAGCACCAGGCGATAGAGCCCGCCGAGCGCGCTGGCGAATTTGCCGGGCAGCTCGGGGGCGCGCACGTAGAACACCCAGGCGAGCAGAATGCCCAGCATGCCGGCGCCCGCCGAGGTCCACACCAGCACGGGATTCTCGACGCCGGTTTCGGGGAAGATCGGCTCCAGCCAGCGCGGCACGTTGATGAAGCCGCCGCCGAGCGAGAGAGCGGCCAGCACCATTAGCGGACCGGTCATGATGAGCGGCGATTCGTGCGGGTGCTTGTCGCCGCGGTACTCGCCGGTGAAGGCCATGAACCACGCGCGAAAAACGTAGAATGCTGTAAGCCCAGCCGTGAAGACGCCCACCCAGTAGATCCACGGCGCGCGCTCGTACGCGGCCGAGAGGATGGCATCCTTACTGAAAAAGCCCGATGTGAAGGGGAAGCCGGAAATTGCCACCGAGGCGCACAGCAGCGTGAGCGCGGTCACCTTCATGTGCTTGTAGAGGCCGCCCATCTTGCGCAGGTCCTGTTCGCCGTGCAGTCCGTGGATCACAGCGCCGGCGCCGAGGAAGAGCAGGGCCTTGAAAAATGCGTGGGTCATCAGGTGCCAGATGCCAGCGGAGAACGCGCCGACGCCCGCGCCCAGGAACATGTAGCCGAGCTGCGAAACGGTGGAGTAGGCGAAGACTTTCTTGATGTCGAACTGGGTGAGACCGATGGTGGCGGCGAAGAACGCGGTGGCGAGGCCGATACCAGCCACCCAGTCCATGGCGATGGGCGCGTGCGTGAAGAGCACGTGCGAGCGGACGGTCATGTACACGCCCGCGGTGACCATTGTCGCGGCGTGGATGAGCGCGGACACGGGCGTGGGGCCGGCCATGGCGTCGGGCAGCCAGACATACAGGGGAAGCTGCGCGGACTTGCCGCACGCGCCCACCAGCAACAACAGGCAGATGGTAGTGAGAATGCCGTACCCGGCTTCCTTCGGCATACTCGCGGCGGCGGTGAAGACCTGGCCGAAATCAAGCGTTCCGAACTGGCGGAACATGAGGAACATGGCGAGGGAGAAGCCGAAGTCGCCGATGCGATTCACGATGAAGGCCTTGTTGCCCGCGGTGGTGGCGAAGTTCTCGGTGAGATAGAAACCGATGAGCAGGTAGCTGCACAGGCCCACGCCTTCCCATCCGACGAACATCAGCAGGTAGTTCGTCGCCAGCACCAGGGTCAGCATGAAGAACATGAACAGGTTCATGTAGGAGAAGAAGCGGTAGTAGCCGCCTTCATGCTCCATGTAGCCGATGGCGTAGATGTGAATGAGCGAGCCGATGCCGGTGACGACGAGCAGCATTACCGCGGTAAGGCGGTCGAGGGCGAAGTCGCAGCCGATGTGGATGCCGCCGCTTTGGATCCACGTGAAGTAGTGCTCGACGACGGGCGTTTCCAGCGCGCCCGCGATGAACAGCACCTTCAGCACCCAGGCGAACGATAGCAGCACCGAGCCGATGGCCACGGCGTTGACGAAGGCCTTCGGCATGCGACGGCCGGCGAGCCCGTTGATCAGGAAGCCCGCGAAGGGAAGTATCGGTATGAGCCAGAGATTCATCGGTTGTCGCCGGTCAGTATTTCATGGAGCTGATCTCGTCGATTTCGAGCGATTTGCGGTTCTTGAAAACCGTGAGAATGATGGCCAGGCCGACCGCCGCTTCGGCCGCCGCCACCACCATCACGAAGAACGAAAAGATGTGCCCGTCCACGGCCTTCCACTTGTAGGAGAAGGTGATGAAGGTCAGGTTCACGGCGTTGAGCATCAGCTCGATGGACATGAAGACGGTAATGATGTTACGCCGGTAGAGGAACCCGGCGATGCCGAGGCAGAACAGAATCGCGCTGAGCGTGAGATACCAGTTGAGCGGGACGGCATGCGCGGGAGGCATCAATCGATCTCCTTTCGCGCGAGGACGATGGCGCCCACAATGGCGATGAGGATGAGCACCGAGGTCACTTCGAACGGCAGCAGATAGCGCGTGAAGAGCGGGATGCCGACGTCGCGCGGGCCGCCTCCGGGGAATCCGCCGAACCAGACCAGCTCGCTGCGGGGCAGCAGGGCCTGAATGACAAAGGCCACGATGCCGAGGAAGACGGCGATCAGCGGCACGCCGGCCAGCTTCACGAGCTGGCGCGATCTGGTCACGCCCTCGGTACCCGCGTTCAGCAGCATGATGACGAAGACGAACAGCACCATGATGGCGCCCGCGTAGACGATCATCTGCGCCGCGGCGAGGAATTCAGCGCCGAGCAGGAGGTAGAGCACCGCGAGCGCGCCCATCACGCCGATGAGCGACAGCGCGCTGGAGATGGGGTGGGTCTGCACAACCAGATTGATCCCGCACAGAACGGCGATGGCGGCGAAGGTGAGAAACAGGACAGTGTCCATGGCTATCTCGGAAACAGCGCGACGACGGCGGCGGTGGCCAGCATGACCACCATGCCGAGGGGGAACATGAAGGTCCAGGCGAACTTCATGAGCTGATCGTAGCGGAAGCGCGGCAGCGTGCCGCGCACCCAGATCCACACGAATAACAGGCCGAATGTTTTGGCCGCGAACCAGAACAACGGCATGGCGATTTTGTTGACGAGCGGGAATACGAATTCGCCGGCAAGGAAAAGCGCGGCGAGTCCGAACGACGCGAGCGCCACCACAGGGAACGTGAAGCGATCCTTCGGGCGCGCCGGGTTCAGCGCGGCCCACAGCGAGACCAGGCCGGCCAGCCCGAAGATGGCGGGCGCGACGAAATCCGACCACGGCGCCGGGAACAGCGGCTGCCATCCGCCGAGGAACAGCAGGGTGGTGACGCAGGTGACGGTCAGCATGTTGCAGTATTCGGCCATGAAGAAGGACGCGAAGTTCATGGAGGAATACTCGGTGTGGAAGCCGCCTACCAGCTCGTTCTCGGCCTCCGGCAGGTCGAAGGGAATGCGGTTGGTTTCAGCGAACGACGCGATCAGGAACACGATGAACGCGAGAATCTGCAGGGGGAAAACCTGGAAGAGGGTCCAGCGCGGGATGAAGCCGAAGAAGAAGCCACCCTGCGATTCCACCAGCTCGCGGAAGCTGAGCGTGTTGGCCAGCAGCAGCGGGCAGGCGAGGGCCAGGGCCATGGGCAGCTCATAGCTGATCATCTGCGCGGAGCTGCGCAGGCCGCCCAGCAGCGAGTATTTGTTATTTGAGGACCAGCCCGCCAGCGCCACGCCGTAGACGCCCACCGCGGAGATTGCCAGTACGAAGATGACGCCGATGCGCAGATCGGTCATCTGCAGCCAGGTGGCCACGGGATGGCCGGCCACGCTGAGTTTGATCTCGGGTCCGAAGGGCATGACGCAGACGTTGACCAGCGCGAGGGTTACGGCGAGGAACGGCGCCAGCAGGAAGATGAACTTGTGCACGTGGGAAGGGATCATGCCTTCCTTGGTGATGAGCTTGATGACGTCGGCGACCGGTTGCAGCAGGCCGTGCGGGCCGACGCGATAGGGGCCGGGGCGGAGCTGAATGTGCGCGATGACCTTGCGTTCGATCCACTGCAGATAGGCCAGGGTCGTCATCAGGACTGCGAAGAGGATGGCGAGTTTGACCAGCGTGACGATGATGTAGGTTAAGTCCATCGAGTTATGAAGAGCGCGCCGGCTGAAAGCCGGCTGCAGCTTGAAAAGCTGCCCCACAAAGCAGCCAGGCCGCAACCATAAAGCCTGAGACTCTGAGTGCAGTAGTGCAAGAGAGAACCAGCGTGTCCGGTATGTTGTCGGGCATCATTTTCCCTGATAGAGAGCGCCGGGCGCTTCGAGAACCGTGTTCAGCGTTTTGGAATAGCGCCCGAGCGAGCCGGACGTGTACAGCGTGTCGCCCGCGGAACGAATCAGCTCGGTCCGGGTGTCGACCGGGACGCGGCCGTTCACCGCGGCGGTTTGCGCCGCCCCACCGGTGGCTAGTATCGGCAAAGGAATATTATAGCCGCGCACGTTGCGGCGAATCTCTTCGAAGACGTTGTCTGGCAGCCAGACGCCAATGTTGGCGCCCATCTCCTTGGCCAGCAGGCCGATGATTTCGAGGTCGGTTTTCGTGCCCATCACCTTCACGGCGGCCTTCTGTTTTTGCACTTCGCCGCAGACGTTGGTCACGGTGCCGTTCTTTTCGTAGGCGGAGGCGGCGGGGAAAATGACGTCGGCGCGGCTGGCGGTTTCTGTGAGGAAGAGATCCTGCACCACGACGAACGCGTTGGCGGCGGCCAGTGGCGCGCGCTTTAGCGGATTCGCGCCCACCACCCAGAGCACGTCCAGCGCGGTTTCGGCGAGGATCTGATCGAGGGCGAGACCGTCGGGATCGGGCAGCAGGCCCATGTCGAAAGCGCCGCGCGAGTTCGAGGAATCCACCAGCGGCACGTACTTCACGGGGATGCCGAGCGAATCGCCGAAGGCGACCAGGCGGCGAACCGCGTCGCCCTTCACGGAATCGCCGTAGAGAATGACCAGCTCGGGCTCGGCTTTCAGCTTGTCGCGGAGTTGCTCGAGGGCGTCGATCTCCGTGCCAGCGGCGGCGGTGATCGCTGCCACGGCGTAGGCGTTTTCGCGAATGGGCCCGGGCGTCACGCTGTAAACGTGCGCGCCGTGATGGCGGAAGTTGGCGCGCACCTGGAAGGCGAGGAACGGGTGCTGCTGCGCGAGGTCGTTGGCGACGATCAGCACGGCCTTGCGTTCGTAGAGGTCGGCGGTCGTGGCCAGCGCGTTGGTACGCCCCGCCAGCGCGTCAAGCAAAGTGGCGATGTCGCCGGTGCGGTGGTGATCGATGTTGTTCGTGCCCAGCACCTCGCGCGCAAACTTCTGCAGCAGGTAGTTCTCTTCGTTGGTGGTGTGGTTGGAGCCGATGACCCCGAACTTTCCGCCGCGCTGTTTCACTTCGCCGAACTTCTTCGCGACAAGGGAGAGCGCCTCGCCCCAGGAGGCCGGTTCGAGCTTTCCGGACATTCCTTGACCGCGGCGCACCAGCGGCGATTGCAGGCGCTCGGGGTGCTGGACGAAATCGAAGGCGTAGCGGCCTTTCAGACACAGAAACTCGCCGTTGATGCCGGAGTGATCGCGATTGTTGCCGCGAATGATCTCGTCGTTGCGAACGCCCAGCGTGGTCTTGCAGCCGTCCGCGCAGTGCGCGCAGATGGCGCCCACGTGCTGCATCTCCCACGGCCGCGTCTTGTAGCGGTACATGCCGCTGGTGAGCGCGCCCACCGGACAAATGTCGATGCACATGCCGCATTCGTCGCAGGCGAGGTGATTGCCCTCGTTGGGGACGATCTCCGAAATGACGCCGCGGTTGGCCACGCCGAGCGCGTTCACGCCCATGCCCTCGTTGCAGATGCGCACGCAGCGGTAGCAGAGAATGCAGCGCGGCGCGTCGTAGAACACCACGGGCGACCACTGCGCTTCGTCGACGTGCACCTTCTCTTCGATGAAGCGGCTCTCGCCGAGGCCGTAGCGGAAGGTCATGTCCTGCAGCTCGCACTCGCCGCCCTTGTCGCACACCGGGCAATCGAGCGGGTGGTTGGTGAGCAGGAGCTCCACCATCGATTTGCGCGCTTCATGCACCACCGGCGTGTCCGTGTGCACGATCATGCCTTCGGCCACCGGCGTGGTGCAGGCCACCTGCAGCTTGGGAGTTTTCTCCACCTCGACCAGGCACATACGGCAGGCGGCCTGCAGCGTCAGCCCGTCGTAATAACAGAAGGATGGAATCTCGATGCCCACGTCCTTCGCCGCGTTGATGAGCAGCGTTCCGGGGGCGGCCTTTACGGCCCTGCCATCGATGGTGAGGTTTACCAGATCAGCCATTGCAGTTACACCGCCGCCAGTTCGCGGGCGTGCTCATAGGGGCACGGTTGTCCGCTCAGGTGCGCTTCGAACTCCGGGCGAAACTTCTCGACGAAGGACATCATGGGCATCGCGGCGGCGTCGCCGAGCGCGCAGAAGGTCCGGCCCAGCATGTTCTTTGCGACGTCGTACATGAGGTCGATGTCGGCCTCGCGCCCGGCGCCTTCGTGGAATCGGATGAGGATCTTCTTCAGCCAGGTGGTGCCTTCGCGGCAGGGGATGCACCAGCCGCAACTCTCGTGCGCGTAGAAGCGCATGATTCGCAACATGGCCTTTACCATGCACGTGTCTTCGTCCATGATGACGACGCCACCGGAGCCGAGCATGCTTTTCGCTTTGGCCACGGTGTCGTAATCCATGGCGAGGTCGCACTCGTCGGCGCGCAGCACGGGGCAGGAAGAACCGCCGGGGATCACCGCCTTCAGCTTTCTGCCGTTACGCATGCCGCCGCCAACTTCGTCGATCATGCGGAGCAGATTGAAGCCCATGGGCAGCTCGTACACGCCGGGCTTGTTTACGTGGCCGGAGAGGCAGAACAGACGCGTGCCGCCATTCTTTGGCGTGCCCAGCGCCGCGAACGCCGCGCCACCATCGCGGATGATGGCCGGCACCGCGGAATAGGTTTCCACGTTGTTGAGCACGGTGGGACACTGCCACGCGCCCACCACGGCGGGGAAGGGCGGCTTCAACCTCGGGATGCCGCGCTTGCCTTCGAGCGAATCCAGCAGAGCGGATTCTTCGCCGCACTCGTACGCGCCGGCGCCGCTGTGCGTGTACACGTGGAAGGCCCAGCCGCTGCCCATGGCGTTGTCGCCGAGAATGCCGCGCGCACAGGCTTCGTCGATGGCGCGGTCCATGATCTCGATGAGGTAGCGATACTCGCCACGGATGTAGATGTAGCCCGCGTGCGAATCGATGGCGCGTCCGGCGATCATCATGCCTTCGATGAGCTGATGCGGGTCGTTCTCCATCAGCACGCGGTCCTTGCAGGTGCCCGGTTCGGATTCGTCGGCGTTGCAAATGATGTATTTCGGTTTGGGCGAGTTGCGCGGCACGAAACTCCATTTGAGTCCGGCGGGGAAGCCCGCGCCGCCGCGCCCGCGGAGGTTGGATGCCTTCACCTCGTCGATGATCTGCTCGGGCGTCATCTCCAGGACTTTGCGGAAAGCCTGGTAGCCTTCGTTGGCGAGGCTGGTGTCCAGAGAGGCGCTGTTGGCGAGTTCGAAGCGCTTTGTCAGCACCTTCACTTCAAGCGGGCTGGGTGGGTTATAGAGCATCGCTATTGGGCCTTCGCATGCAACGCGCGCAGATCGTCGATCAGCTTGTCCAGCTTTTCGGGCGTGACTTCGTGGTGAAAATCGAAGTTGACTTCCACCGCCGGGGCCCACGAGCAGGCGCCCATGCATTCCACTTCTTCGAGCGAGAACAATCCGTCCGGAGTCACTTCCTTGTTGCCAATGCCGAGCTTTTTCTTCGCGTGCTCGTACAGCTCTTCGCCGCCCACCAGCAGGCAACTGATGTTGGTGCACACCTGGATATGGAATCGGCCCTGCGGCTGGCGATGCAGCATGGAGTAGTAGCCGACCACTTCGTCCACCTGCAGCGGGGCGACGCCGCAACGGCGCGCGACCTCCGCGATCAGTTCGCTGGTGATGGCTCCGGTCTCGTCCTGAGCGTAGAGCAGCATGGGCACCACGGCGGAGCGCTGCCGCCCGGCCGGGTAGATCTTCAGAAGCTTGTCGAACTTCGCTTCAAGCTGTGGCGAAAAGGTCATGATTGTTTACTTTGTGGGGCAGGCCCTCGGCCTGCGGCGGCCTCTCAGGCCGCCCATCGCTGGAGAATCTAGAAATGCCGACCACACTACCCGATTGTGATGTTGCGAAGGCGTAGGCTCCCGCATGTCGAAGTCATCGGACAACCGCTGTTCGTCACCTTCTGCCTGCGGGATAGTCTTCCCGCACATCGTCCGTTTCCGCCCGCAGATGTCACTTCCGGCGAAGCCTTCGTGGCTATGGACCGCCTTCTCGATCGAGCCCGGTGCGGTTCCACGTTCCTTAAACAGCCGGCCGTCGCTCAACTGGTCCGGGCTTCGATCAAACTTGGCGCCG
>JBEKZH010000036.1:0-48552 GCA_049510065.1 Bryobacteraceae bacterium | reverse complement strand
TAGCGTTGCAGGGTGATTAAGGGACCCGTGGCGTTGTTGATGAGCGCGGCGGCGAGTGCGGAGTCGGCATTGGCGGGGTCGGCGAGGCCGACAATCTGCTCGATCACGGCGGCTTCGAGACGACGGACGCGGGCGAGCCGCCAGCGGGACTGGGCAATTTCCTCGATCAGGAACTGCTCGTGGGTGTTGGTGGGGGCGAAGGTGCGGTGGTACTCGGCGATTAATTCGTCGAATTCCTCCTGATTTTCGTTGGTGAGGACGCGGAAGCCGGCGGAGAGGCCGTGTTTGGTGGCGTTGCCGCTGGATCTGGATTTGCCTTCAGTGGTGCGCGGGCCGGTGCTGGCGAGGCTATTCCTGCGATTCGCCAGGATTTGAGATTCAGTTGACATTGCGCCCTGACGGTAGCATGGGCAGGCGGCGTTTTCGGGCGGGGATGGGTGGAAGTGGTGTGTAATGTGGCGGTTTGGTTGGTGTGGGTTGTTGTCACCGGGGTGGCGGAGACGATGCGGTAACGGTGTGAATCCGGCCTGACGGACAGCAGCGGCCGGCCTCTTCGCGACTGCGAAAGGCATCTGCGCCGATCCCGTTTGCGCGGCGCTTGTTAGCAGCACGACCAGGAAACGTTACCGATTACCGACCGACTCCAACGGCGGAGCGCCTGGCGAGCGAAGAATCCGAATATCCCGCATCGGTGGCTGGCCGAAGAAACGGCTGTATTCGCGGTTGAACTGGCTGGCGCTTTCGTATCCGACCGCGAAGGCCGCACTTGCGGCGTCCAGACCATCGATGAGCATGCGGCCCCGCGCTGCCTGCAATCGAAGCAGTTTCTGATACTGAAGAGGACTCATGGCGGTCAGCATCCGGAAATGATGGTGCAGCGTGGACACGCCCATGCCCGCGGTTTCCGCGAGATCTTCCACCCGTAGCGGCTTGGCGTAGTTCGCCCTGATCCAGGCGATCGCTCTCGCCGTCCGATGGCTCTGCTCTCCCAGCGTGGCAATCGCTCGAAGGCGTGCTCCCTCCGCACTAAGAAGGATTCGGTAGATGATCTCGCGTTGAATCAGGCCACTGAGAAAAGGAATGTCCCGCGGCGTGTCGAGCAGGTCCACTAGCCGGCAGCATGCACTGAGGAATTCCACCGTGGTCTCACCGGTCGCCATGCCAGGACTGTCAGATGGCGCCTCAGCCACCTGAATCTCCTCCCGGCTGAGAAGCTCTCGGACCACGGGCATTTCGAGTTTGAGCGACAACGCCAGGCAGGGCACCTCTTCACTTGCCTCGATCACCCGGCTGACGACCGGCAAATCGACCGACGTGAGCAGGAATCGCGACGCATCGTAGACAAAAGTGGTTCGGCCGAGGTCTACCCGCTTTCGCCCCTGGGCGATCACGGTCACGCCCGGCTCGTAAGTCATTGAGCACGGAGCGGTGGGGGCGGTCCGCCGGTGGAGCGTCAGCCCGGGAATATCCGTTGCCCTGTTCTCTGCGGAGCCAATGAACAAGGCAATCTTGCGAGCCAGCTCCGTCCGCAATTCGTGTGCCTGATCTCGTAACAGAGACGCCTCTCCACTGCGGTTTTTCATGGGAACGGTTTCGCTCTCCTCTAACCCAGGATACTGCTGGCTCTGTGCGTGGATCAATAGTGCAAGAGGAATAGGCAATAAATCGGAAGGATCAGGATACCGCTTCCACGGCGCTCGACCCTAACCTGGAGATGAGGGAAACAGTTCCGAAGGAGAAACAATGCAGAAGCGCAAACTTGGAAAGACTGGCCTGGAAGTCTCGGCTCTCGGGCTCGGCTGTATGGGAATGAGCTTTTCTTACGGTCCGCCCAAAGACAAGCAGGAGATGACCACTCTTCTCCGGGCAGCCGTGGAACGCGGCATCACATTCTTCGACACTGCCGAAGTGTACGGCCCGTTCTTGAACGAAGAGCTCGTGGGTGAAGCGCTCGCTCCGTTCAAAGGGCAAGTGGTGATCGCCACCAAATTCGGGTTCGACGTCAGTCCTGATTCCGATCCCCGTGGGATGAAGGGTGCGCCGTCGGGACTGAACAGCAGGCCGGAGCATATCAAGCAAGCCGCCGAGGGCTCGCTCAAGCGGCTCAAGGTTGATGTCATCGACTTGCTCTATCAGCATCGGGTTGACCCGAACGTGCCTATCGAAGACGTAGCTGGAGCGGTGAAGGACCTGATTCAGGAAGGCAAGGTCAGGCACTTCGGCCTTTCCGAAGCAGGAGTGCAAACCATCCGTCGCGCACACGCAGTCCAGCCGGTCACTGCTCTCCAGAGCGAGTATTCGCTGTGGACGAGGACTCCGGAGAAGGAAGTGATACCGGCCCTTGAGGAACTCGGAATCGGCCTTGTCCCGTACAGCCCCCTGGGCAAGGGCTTCCTCACGGGCAAGATCGACGAAAACGCGAAGTTCGACAGCTCCGACTTTCGCAGCACCCTGCCTCGGTTCACGCCGGAGGCTCTCAAGGCGAATCAGGCCCTGATTGATCTGCTCGCCAGCATGGGGGAACGGAAGAAGGCGACACCCGCTCAGATCGCACTCGCCTGGCTGCTGGCCCGGAAGCCGTGGATTGTACCGATCCCAGGCACCACAAAGCTGCATCGCCTGGACGAAAACATCGGGGCAGTGTCGGTCGAACTCACGCCCGACGATCTGCGTGACATCGAGAATGCCGCTTCAAAGATCACGGTGCAAGGTGCCCGGTACCCCGAGAAGCTGGAGCAGATGACCGGCCGCTGAGCGACCACGCGAAGGAGTTCAGGAAATGGAGATCAAACGAAGCGGCCCACAGCCTTCCGGCAAAGGACCGGCAGAGTATTTTACCGGCACGGTGCGGGTTGACCCGCTGTTCAACCCGCCCGCTCCGGCGCGGGCTTTCGGCGCCAGCGTCACCTTCGAGCCCGGCGCCCGGACAGCATGGCACACCCACCCGCTGGGCCAGAACCTGATCGTGACGGCCGGGTGCGGCTGGGCACAGCGTTGGGGCGGACCGGTGGAGGAAATCCGGCCGGGTGACGTGATCTGGTTCGCGCCGGGCGAGAAGCATTGGCATGGGGCCACGGCAACCACGGCGATGACCCATATCGCCATTCAGGAGCAGCTTGACGGCAAGGCCGCCGACTGGATGGAACAGGTCAGCGACGAGCAGTACAAGGCTTGACGAAGGGCCGAGAAGGAACCACCAGGAGCATAAATCCATGTACAACACGAAAGCTTACTCCGCCGCCAGTGCGACCTCGCCACTTGCCGGCGCGACGATCTCGCGTCGCGAGCCGACCGAGCACGACGTTCAGATCGAGATCCTTTACTGCGGCGTCTGCCACTCCGATCTCCACACCGTTCGAGACGAGTGGCACAGCCTCATGCCGACGGTCTACCCCTGCGTGCCAGGCCATGAGATCGTCGGCCGTGTCACCAGGGTCGGCTCAGCAGTTACCAGGTGCAAGCCCGGCGACCTCGCCGCGGTCGGCTGCCTCGTCGACTCGGACGGTACCTGCCCCCAGTGTAAAGCTGGCCTCGAGCAATTCTGCCCCAACGCGACCTACACCTACAACTCCCCGGACAAGCGCCTCGGAGGCGTCACCTATGGTGGCTACTCCGATAGCATCGTCGTCGATGAACGCTTCGTTCTGAGGGTCCCCTCCAACCTCGATCTCGCCGGGGCCGCGCCGCTCCTCTGCGCCGGAATCACCACATACTCGCCGATGCGCCACTGGGGCGTCACAAAGGGCAAGAAAGTTGGCGTGGTGGGTCTCGGCGGACTGGGCCACATGGGCGTGAAGTTCGCTCATGCGTTCGGAGCCCACGTGGTGGTCTTCACGACCTCACCCGGTAAGAAGGAAGACGCGCTCCGCCTCGGCGCCGACGAAGTCGTCGTCTCCCGCAATGCCGACGAGATGCAAAAGCACGCCGGCAGCTTCGACTTCATCCTCGACGCCGTCTCCGCCGATCATGACATCAACGCCTATATCAACCTGCTCGGCCGCGACGGCAACATCACCCTTGTCGGCGCGCCGGAGAAGCCTTTCGCCGTCGCCGGCTTCGGCCTTTTGTTCGGACGCCGCAGCCTCTCCGGATCGCTCATCGGCGGCATCCCGGAGACCCAGGAGATGCTCGATTTTTGCGGCGCACATCACATCACCGCCGACGTCGAAATCATCCCAATCCAGAAGGTCAACGAGGCCTACGAGAGACTGGTCAAGTCCGATGTGAAATACCGCTTCTCCATTGACATGGCTTCTCTCAAATCTGAGTAAATCGGTGAATGAGCACTTTCTCGATTCTGACGTCGCTTCAACTGGCCGTGCCACGCGCATGCCGGGCATTTGTGATTGTCGCCGCACCCCGCGCAATATGACCCAGCAGCCCTGGCCAATGCGTAGCATCGCTCAACAGACCTGCGCCGGATAATCCAGTTTTCGCCGGAAGCGCGGTGTTTTGCCGCATTTCGGACTGGCAGGGGGCTTGCACTGCACAGGCCGTCCGTGAAGAAAATCCTCAGGGAATCGGAGCATCTGGTCCGTTTGGCGCTGCTGGCCGCCATCCTTGTTGTCGCATTTCTCGCCATTCGGAAGGCGGTCGTCCCGGCGGGATTCGGCAGGTATGGACACTACCGCCCCGGCGCCCTCGACGATGTCCGCGCAAGGCCGATCTCGTTCGCGGGACACGACGCCTGCGAAGCCTGCCACGATGAGCAGGCCAAAACAAAGAGCCAGGGAAAGCACGCGCAGGTTTCCTGCGAAGCCTGCCACGGCCCGCTGGCGGCGCACGCCGACGACCCGTTCGCCAACAAAGCGGTGAAGCCCGACCCGGCCACGCTGTGCGTGCGCTGTCACGAGGCGGACTCGGCCAAACCGAAGAGCTTTCCGCAGGTGGTTTCCCGCGAACATGCCGGAGGCGTCTCCTGCGGCGCGTGTCACAACCCTCATCGTCCGGCGATGTAAACGGAGGCGAAGCCATGGATCTGAATCGGCGGGAATTGCTAATTGGAGCGGGCAAGTTCGTTATCCTGTCCGGTTCGGCGCGGGCGGCGCTCAACGGCGGCGACGCGCAGAAGTACAACATGGCCGAGCACTGGTGGGGCATGACCATCGACGTCAGCAAGTGCATCGGCTGCGGCAATTGCGTGCGCGCCTGCGCGGCGGAAAATGGCGTTCCCAAAGGGTACTTTCGCACGTGGGTGGAACGCTACCAGGTGAACGGGGACGACATGGAGCATCCCCAGGCCGATTCGCCGGACGGCGGCTTCAACGGCTTTCCGCCGCGGAAGCAGTCCGGCATGAAGAGCTTTTTCGTTCCCAAACTCTGCAACCATTGCGCCGATTCGCCGTGCGTGCAATCGTGCCCGGTGGGCGCCACGTTCGACTCTCCGGACGGCGTGGTTCTGGTGGACGAGAAGTATTGCGTGGGCTGCCGCTACTGCATACAGGCCTGCCCGTACGGATGCCGCTATCTGCACCCCACCAAACACACCGCCGACAAATGCACGTTGTGCTACCACCGCATCGCCAAAGGACTCACCACGGCCTGCTGCGAAGCCTGTCCCACGGGCGCGCGGAAACTGGCCGATCTGAAGAACCCCGCCGACCCGGTGCATGAGTTCCTGCGGGCGAACAATGTGCAGGTGCTCAAGCCGTACATGGCCACGCGCGCCAAGGTCTACTACAAGGACCTGGACGGGGCGGTGAGGTAGAGGAGCGAACATGGCACCCCCAGGCGTTCAGGGCTTCATGTATCCGAATGAAGTGGAGCTGCAGTGGAGCGTGCTCATCGTTCTGTATCCGTACATCACGGGTCTGGTGGCGGGCGCGTTCATCCTGGCATCGCTGTCGCGGATCTTCAACATTGCCGCGGTCAAGCCGATTTACCGGCTGTCGCTGCTGACGGCGCTGGCTTTTCTGCTTGTCGCGCCGCTGCCGCTGCAACTGCACCTGGGACACCCGGAACGCTCGTTCGAGATGTACCTCACGCCGCACAAGACGTCGGCGATGGCCATGTTCGGATTCGTCTACCTGTGGTACCTGCTGGTGGTGCTGCTGACGGAGATCTGGCTGGATTACCGCGGCGACATCGTGCGGCTGGCGCAGACGCGGCGCGGCCCGATGAAATGGATCTATGCGGCGCTGACGCTGGGCTCGTATCACGTCAGCCCTGAATCGCGGCGCATCGACGACCGGGTGGGCTGGGTGGTGACGCTCATCGGTATTCCATCGGCCTTTCTGCTGCACGGGTATGTGGGCTTCATTTTCGGCTCGGTGAAGGCTAATCCGTGGTGGTCGACGCCACTGATGCCCATCGTGTTTTTGTTTTCGGCGATGGTCTCGGGCATTGCCGCGGTGCTGGTGGTTTACCAGGCGGTCACGCGCATCCGGGGACGCGAGGCGGACATGGCCTGTCTGGATACCGTGGCCAAATACCTGCTCTACGTGTTTATTGTCGACTTCTCGCTGGAGATGCTGGATCTGGTGCATCGCATGTACGAATCGAACGAGTCCTTCCGAGCGCTGGATTTCATGGTGCACACGCAGCTCTACTTTTCGCAGATTGTCCTGCAGATCTATCTGGGTACGCTGCTGCCCATCGCCCTGCTGGCGCTGACGCAGGTGGTGAAGTTGAGGGCGCCGGTGCGCCGCGTGCTTTACACCACGGCGGCCAGTCTGACGCTGATTGGAATCCTGGCTATGCGCTGGAATGTGGTGATCGGCGGGCAACTGTTTTCGAAGAGTTTTCTCGGATACACAACATATAAGATGGAGTTCGCCACGCGCGAGGGTGCACTGCCGGCCATCGCACTGCTGATCCTCCCGTTCCCGATTCTCTGGGTGCTGCTGAAGCTGCTTCCGCCATGGGAGGAACGAAAGGCCACGTGACAGAGCCGGAGCCGGACATCGGCGCGCTGGTGCGGGACGTGCAGGACTTGCAGCGCCGGGTCCGGGACCTGGAGCAGCGTCTGGGGGCAGGCGCCGAGCCGGATGCGGTTGTTGAGACCCCCCGGGCTGAAACCGGTCTGCGCCTGCCTCCGAATGCGTTGCCCACGTTCGGCCGGGCCCTGCTGGCGATTGCCGGCGCCTACGTGCTGCGCACGCTCACGGAGCTGGGCATCCTCTCGCACGCGGCCGGTGTGACCGCCGGGCTGGTGTACGGGGTGGCCTGGCTGATCGTGGCGGCGCGCCTGCCGGAGAAACCGAAGTTCCCGGTCGCCCTGTCCGCGGCGACGTCGGTAGCCATCGTAGCGCCGCTTCTCTGGGAGGCATCGGCGCGGCTGAATGCCATCTCATCGTGGACATGCGCCGCCGTGCTGGCCGGTTATGCCGTCCTCGGGCTGGCGCTGTCCTGGCGAAAAGACAGCGCCGTCATTCCGGCCATCGTATCGCTTGCGTCCACTTCCGTGGCGGCGTTGCTGCTGCTCGCGACCCACGATCTGTACCCGTTCACCCTGGCACTGCTCGCGATGGCCGCGGCGCTGGAGTTCGAGGCCTGCCGCGGGCGTCAGGGCGGCTGGCGATGGCTGGCGGCGGCACTGGCCGACCTCGCCGTGATCCTGCTCACGTTTATCGTCACGCGCAAGGAGCTGCCGGAAGGATACGTGGCCATGCCGGCGCACGCGGCGCTGGCAACCGAATCCCTGCTGCTGGTCATCTACGTTGCCAGCGCGGCGGTCCGGACTCTGATCCAGCGCCATAGCTTCACGTTGCTCGAAACAGCGCAGACGATGGCGGCGTTGGGGGTTGGCATCGGCGGCGCCGCGGTGATCGTCGCGGATAGCGCCAGCGCCACGGCGGCCCTGGGTTTGTTCGCTCTGGCCGGTGGCCTGGCCTGCTACGTGATCTCCTTCGTCGTCGTCGGCTTGCGGATCAAGTGGAATTTCCGTGCGTGGGCGACGTTTGGCCTGCTCCTCGTGCTTGCGGGCACGTTCCTGCCGTTCTCCGGGTCGCGGTACTGGATGCTCTGGTGCGGGTGCGCGGTGGCCTGCTGCTGGACCGCCATGGCGTCCCGCCGCCCGACGCTCGGCCTCCACGGCGCCGTCTATCTGCTGCTGGGCGCGCTGGCGTCGGGGGTCATGGGGCAGCCCTTAGCGCGGTTGTTCGGCGCGGAGGGCGGTGCACCGCGCTGGTGGTGGGCGGCGCTGGTGGTTGCTTCCGCGTTGCTCGCGTGGGTAGCCATCGCCACCAGTTCGCCGGGGGAGACGGCGCGGTGGCGCAATCAGGCCTCCTCGTTCACCGTCGCCGCGGTCATCACGTGGATTCTGGCGGGCACCGCGACCCACGAGCTGGTTGCCGCCTGGCCGGGCAGCGGCGCTCCCGCCGACACTCTGGGAACGGCCGTCCTGACGCTGCTGTCGGTGGCGCTGGCCTGGTCCGGCATGCGGTGGCAAAGGAGAGAGCTGGTGTGGCTGGTGTATGGGTTCATGGCGCTGGCCGCGTGGAAACTGGTGGCACGCGACTTCCAACACGAACACAGCCTGGCGCTGGTGGTGTCCCTGCTGTTCTACGGCGGAACGCTGATTTTGCTGCCGCGGATTCTGCAGCGCAGGGGCGGCGGGTAGGTCGTGGCAGTCGCTCCGAGTCCGGTGGAGTTCAGTCGCTCGTGCGGATGCCCCTTTGTGCTAACCTGGCGGCGACTCACATAGACTTTCGCCGTTTGAAGGCTTCAACATCCTGTCGAGAGAGTAAAAACCATTCGCCTTTGGTGTTTTTTGCTGCAAAGCGTCTGTGCCAATAATCCTCTATCCCGTAGGCATCGTCTGTCCTGATGGCATGGACCAACTCTAAGTCCTCTGGAAGTTGTAACGATATTTGATCTGTCCGGCGCTCTACAAGAACGGCCTTGCCAATCTTGTAGCGCTTCTCTCGTCCAAGCTTCAGCAAGCCCATATACACATAACCTTCCTTCGTGCTGGCAGCGGAATCTGTCGCTAACCCGTCAGCAGAATCTTCGGATTGGTGTTGTTCGCCCAGCCGCGCCTGAACGGGTGCGCACAATGCCGTAACATCCGCATAACCGGGGCGGTCCCTACAGTATTCTAGAATCCTTGCGACGAACTGTTGTTTGGAGCCGAAGCGCGCGAAGGTGTTGTGCCAGGGAAAGCGATCATCGCTCCGGGCCTTCATTTTGATCTCAGTGGCAACGGGTAAATGGCCGAGGTCGCGCGCAAGCTCGATGAACTTCTCGATTAGCACCTCCTCGCTGTAAGCCGTCTGCAACTTGTTGGGCTGAAATCCGGCGTCGCGGACTGCATCGCCCCATCGAGGCCAGATTTTGCCCCGCCAGTCGGAGTCCTTTATCCCGGTCTCCTGAAAGAATCTCGCCGTACCGAGGGGCACCCCGCCGTTCGCTTCGGCTGTCCGCTTGATCTCGTTCAGAATACGTTGCTTGTCCATCACATGATTGCTTCCTGGCCGTCTTCATGATTTTACTGCTGTCGCCGTGGATCAGAGTTTGTGCCACGCGCGCGAAACAGACTCCAACGTAAGAGGATCTTGAACTATGGCACTGAGTGCTATAGACTGGATGAAGGCGCACTGTGCGAGTTTTCAAATCCAGGTGGTTTCAACGCTTTGCCAGGAAGGAGGGGATTGCGGATGCGGTTTTGCGTGAGGCCGTTGCTCGGGCCGAAAAGGGCCAGATCGACGCCGAGCTTGGTGGTGAGGTCATCAAACAGCGGATCGCAAGGGCGGGGTGGGGAAGATCAAGAGGCTACCGGACGATCATCCTTTTCCGGCGCGGAGCCAGAGCATTCTTCGTGTACGGGTTTGCCAAAAGCCAGCAGGCGAACATCGATGACGATGAGAAAGAACAGTTCAAGGAAGCCGCGAAGCATGTCCTGGCGTTGACGGAGAAGCAGCTCGCAGAGCTATTGAAGAGAGGCGATTTTGTGGAGGTGAAAAGCGAATGAGCAAGAAGTATCGAAGTGATGCGATGGCGGCCATCCATGAAACCATGGAGGCCTTGCACGATGTTGGGGCCATCGACAAACAGACGATGCGGCGTTTCGATGGTGCCTGCCTTACGCCGATCCAGCAATTGAAGCCTGAAGAGATCAAGGCGATCCGGGAGAGAGAACATGTCAGCCAAACCGTTTTCGCCAACTACCTGAACGTCACCAGTAGCCTTGTCAGCAAGTGGGAGCGCGGCGAAAAGCGGCCTTCCGGGGCCTCGCTCAAGCTGCTATCGCTGGTGGAGAAGAATGGGCTTGCCACCGTTGCATAGTTACCTTTTGTGAAACGCGGCGGGCCCGCGCCCTACCCCGGCTGAATGCCCTTGCCCTCGGTGCAGTTGTAGCGGCCCGCCTGGAGGTTCTTGTACTCTTCCGTGCGACCACTGGGCCAGGAGATCACCGCGCGGTCGATGGCCGGGCGGTGGCCCAGCCCAAACGTCAGCGGCAGCTCCGACTGCGAGAGGAAGCTCGATCCGCTCTTCACCAGCCGCGAGCTGGTCTCTCCGCCGTAGTAAATGCGCACCAGCGAGCCAATCGCATCGCGATTCGACCTGGTGCCAATCAGACGGAAGCGGATGCTGCGATTGCCCGCCAACTGGTCGTTCCGGTACAGGTACGCAGGGCCGTGGTTGGTGGTGATGAGTACGTCGAGGTCGCCGTCGTTGTCGATGTCGCCGAAGGCCGCGCCGCGCCCCACTCGCGGCGTATCGAAACCGCCGCCCACACGGTCGGCCACGTCTTCGAAGCCGTTGTGGCCCTTGTTGAGGAACAGGTGCGGCGGTTGCTCGTAGCGCGCCTCGCGGCTGATGCGGCGGAAGGTGTCGTCGATATGGCCGTTCACCACCAGCAGGTCGAGCTTGCCGTCGAGGTCCGCGTCGAAGAAGAAGCAGCCGAAGCCGAGGCTGCGCCGCGACAGCCGGCCGATGTCCGAGCCCGGCGCGAGGTCGATGTAGCTGCCCGATTTGTCCTTCCGGTACAGGCCCAGCATCTCGTTATCGAAGTTGGTCACCACCAGGCTGGGCACTCCGGAGTTGTCGTAGTCGCCCGCGTCCACGCCCATGCCGGCGCGTGCCTTGCCATCCTCGCTGAAGGCTACGCCCGCGCGCAGCGCCACGTCCTCGAAGCGGCCGTCGTGCCCATTCCGGTACAGCTTGTTCGGCTGCGTGTCGTTGGCCACGAACAGATCGGGCCAGCCGTCCATGTCGTAATCGAGTATGGCCGCGCCCAGCGATTTCGAGGAAGTGTCGAAGATGCCGCTCTTCGCCGTGACGTCCTCGAACGTCCCGTTGCCGCGATTGCGAAACAGCCAGCAGGTCGCGCCGTGGTAGGCTTCCGGCGTGCAATAGGCTTTGGTGGGTCCATCGAGGCTGCAGAAGATGTCCGTTTCGGCGGACCACTTCACGTAGTTGCAGACGAACAGATCCAGATAGCCGTCGCGGTCGTAGTCGAACCACAGGGCCGACGTGCTCAGGCCCTGATGATTGCCGAGGCCGGCCTTCAGCGTGACATCGGCGAACGTGCCGTGGCCGGTGTTCTGGAACAATCGGCTCTGGCCGACACAGGTGACAAAGATGTCGGGAAAACCGTCGTTGTTGTAGTCGCCCACGGCCACGCCCATGCCGTACATCTCGATATCCAGACCGGCCGCCTGGGTCACGTCGGTGAACGTGCCGTTGCGATTGTTGCGATACAGGCGCATGGTGCTGCGCCGTTTCTTATGGCCTGGCCAGTCCATGCCGTTGACGATGAGAATGTCCTGCCAGCCGTCGTTGTCGTAGTCGAAAAAGGCGCAGCCGGGCCCCAGCGTCTCGGGCAGGTACTTGCCGCCGAACGCGCCGCTGTTATGCCGGTAGTTGATGCCGGCCTGGGCGGTGACATCCACCAGGCGGAAGCCCGGGGCCGGATTCGACGCGGCCCGCAGAAACGGGGCGGCCGCGGCGCCCAGCAGAAACTGCCTGCGATTCACGGGAGTTGCACGAGCCCCTTCCGCACCGCGTACAGCACCAGTTCCGCGGTGCGATGAATACCCAACGCCTCCATCATGTTGGCGCGGTGCACGGAGACCGTATTCACGCTCAATTCCAGCAGCGCGGCAATCTCCTTATTCGATTTTCCCTCGGCGATGAGTTGCAGCACCTGCTTTTCGCGCGCGGTCAGTTTGTCCTCACTCTCGTCGTAATCGCCGGGCGTGGAGCTGATCAGGCCGGGGCCGATCACCTGCTGTCCGGCGGCCACCTTCTTCACGGCGCTGGCGAGGTCGATGTCGGCCGCGTTCTTGAGGATGTAGCCGCGCGCGCCCGCCTTCAGCGCGTTGCGCACGTAGTTCTCCTCCGAGTACATGCTGAGAATCAGAATGGCCGTCTTAGGCAGCACCTTGAGGATTTCGATGGAGGCCTGCATGCCGTTCAGGCCGGGCATGGCCATGTCCATTACGATGACCTGCGGCTTAAGCTCCAGGGCCAGGCGGATGGCCTCGCTGCCGTCCTGCGCCTCGCCGACCACGCGGACGCCCTCTTCGTCTTCCAGCATGCGCCGGAACCCCTTGCGCACCAGGCTGTGATCGTCCGCCAGTAGAACCGAGATTTCACTGCTCACTTGCGAGCGCCCTCCTTTCCGATGTCTCCGCTCCATCCACGACGGGCACGCGAAGCCGCACCAGGGTTCCGCCTCCGGGCGGGTGCAGGAATTCAATGCCGCCCTTCAACAGTTCCGCCCTCTCCCGCATGGCTACCATGCCGATGCCGCGCCGTCCGGCCCGATCTTCACCGGAGCCCGGCCCCACGCCCTGGTCGCGCACTTCCAGCTCCAGCTCCGTGGGTCCGAAGTGCAGGCGTACCGAAACAGTCTGCGAGCGCGCGTGCCGGGCGACATTGTTGAGCGCCTCCTGCAGCACGCGGTATACGTGAATGGCGATGGTATCGGGAATCGCTTCGCTCGCGCCCGTCTTATTGTAGGTGACCGCGATGCCGGTCTGCTTCTGGAAGACGGGAAGATACCAGTCGACGGCCTGCTCCAGTCCGCCCTCGTCGAGGATGGAGGGGTGCAACACGAGCGAGAGACTGCGCACCCGTTCCAGCGTATGCTGCGCCACGTCCCGGACCTCGCGGACATCCTCTTTGAACGAATCGGGCACGTTTTGTTTCGCGGCGCGGGTGAGCATGGCGCCGATGGCGGTCAGAATCTGCCCGAACTCGTCATGCAATTCCCGCGAGATGGAGCGCAGCACTTCTTCCTGCATGGTAATCAGCTTGCGCGCGAGATCCCGGCGCTCTCCGGAGAGGCTGGCCAGGCGCTCGAACAGACGGCGGTTGGAGTAGATGAGGTACAGGCTGACGAAGGAAAGGCTGAGCAACATGGCGGCAACGAAAACGTAGACGTTGCGTTCCACGCCCACGTAGATCTGCTGGATGCGCGCCATGGCCTGGTCTTCGGCCTCGTAGTTCTGCACCAGAAGGCGCGAGACGCTGAAGGTGACGCTGGCCTGTTCCGCCTGCGTGGTGGTGCGAACGGTCTCTCGCGCCTCCTGGTCGTGGCCGGCGGCGGCGAGCGCGAAGGCGCGGTCGAGCGATCCCCACAGGCGCGTCAGCGAGTCGGCCAGGAAATGCTGGCGGTCCGGGCTGCGCTCGGCCGGCGCGAGTTTCTGCTCCAGCCGCATGGCGTCGTCAAGATCCATGCGCAGGCGTTCGAACTGGCCTTTGTACGCCTCCAGCGGATACGGCTCGTCACCGCTGATCATGTCGCGTATGGCGATGGCCAGCGAGTTGAGGTTGCTCTGGATGCGCAGCAATTGCAGCGAATCGCGGCGGTTGCGGTCCACCACGCGGGTTTGCAGATCGCGCAGGCCGGCGATCTGCACCAGCGAAAACCAGGAGAACACACAGACGGCCACCAGCGTGACAACCAGGCCGGCCATCAGACGCGGGGTCGGCGATGACGGTGTCCTTTCCATGGAAGAGGCTGCCTAACAGCATAGCGTGGGGCGGGTAGGAGTGACCGGGCCGATTCGCTTCGAATCAGGCCGAGAGTGTCTGGAGTGCCAGGCGCAGTTCGTTGCTCGGATCGGTCGGGGACCCGCCGCAGGCGTGGGCACCTGCCTCACGTCGGAACCCGGAATGTAGTACTACCAACCCACCTCAATCATGTAGTCGTCGGCGCCGGGCCCGGGGTCGCGCACTTCGAACACCAGGCTGAAGCCGTTGGGCTCCGAAGGAGACTCCACGATGGCCACCGTGCCACGGCCCTGCACCTTCCTGAGCGTCGTGGACAGATCGGACCGATGCGGCAGTGCACGATCGACGACGGCCTGTTCGTTCCCGATCGGCCCTCCGCTGACCACTTCGGATAGCGTGGAGGAGCCGCGAACGGTAACCCGAATCGTACCGGTCACACGACCTGACCACAGCACGCCACGATGAGCAACCTGCTGCTTCTCGGCGGCGGCGCCTGGCTCCCGCCACGCCAGCGTGAAGCGGCATTCCTTTCTCGCGCCACAGCCCTCGGTGATCTGCACACGCACGGCATAGCCGTTGGAGCGGAGCGGCTGTTCCAGAACGCGAATGTTCCCGCTGGCATCGTCGCCCGCGAGGTTCACCACAACCTCCTCGTGGGGCAGCGGCTTGCTGAAGCGAACCCGCTCGCGGGTCACCGGCATGCCCTGGCGCACCAGCGAATGGCACGACGACGCGCGGCATTCCACGATGGCTTCCGAGTCCACGTGTCCGCGCCATGTGAGTTTCGCGGTCGCGGCTCCGGGTTCGGCGATCCCATCGCCCTGCCAGCCGCGATCCCGCCACGGCCTTGCGCCGTTCTGGAAGTCGTCGCCGGAAGCGTCCCAATAGAGCGCGATCGAGTAATGTCCGCGGCCTTCCTGGCGATCCTCAATGTCGATCGCAATCGTGTAGTCGTTCTCGAGCGCCGGCTGCTGGGTGATGCGCACGCTGCCACGCCCCTCCACAACCTCCAGGCGGACCTGCTGTCGGGAATCGGGCGGTAGATGGAAGAAACGATAGCGCTGGTGCTGGACGCCCTCGCCGCGAGGATTCTCCACCGCCAGGCGGTCGCCCCGTATATGCAGAACGGCCGATTCATCCACGTCGCCCTCCCAGACGAACTGCGGGTTGGCGGCTGGCGGAGTCTGCGCACGCACGGCTATCGCCAGCAGGAAGAGCACGAACGCCCGGGCTGTCATGTTCCCCTATTGTCCCTCACTGGCGCTAAGGTAAGGTATCTTACGTTGATATCGACCCCATCAGGAACTTTTCGGGGGTCGGGGCGGCCGAAAGGAGGTAGAATAGGGGACGTCGCGAGTAATAGCGCGATGCTCCCGAACAAGGCTCGCCGTCCGAGCCCGACGCTCCTACTCGAAGAGAATCATAATGGCCGTGCCCGGTTTCCTGCTCGCATCGTCTTTCAGCACCCAGCTCTACAATTCGCTGTTCGACGACACGTTCACCGGCTTGTATCGCCTGCAGCCGTTTGACTGGCTCATTCTGATTCCGTATTTCGCCATCCTGGCCCTGCTGTCGCTCTACGGCATGCACCGGTTGGAGATGATCCGGGGGTACCTGAAGCATCGCAAACAGATTGTCACCGAGCCGCCACAGAGATTCGAGCAGCTTCCCCGCGTCACCATTCAACTGCCGCTCTACAACGAGCGCTATGTGGTGGAGCGCCTGATCGAGGAAGTCAGCCACATCGACTATCCGCACGAGCTGCTGCAGATTCAGGTGCTGGACGATTCCACCGACGACACCCATCCCTTCACCGAGCGGCTGGTGGGTGAGTACCGCGCCACCGGGCTGCCGATCGAGTACCTTCACCGCACCAACCGCCATGGCTTCAAGGCCGGCGCGCTGCAGGAGGGACTGAAGACCGCCACCGGTGAACTGGTAGCCATCTTCGACGCGGACTTCCTTCCACCGCGCGACTTTCTGAAACGCACCGTGGACTTCTTTGCCGACCCGAAGGTTGGCGTGGTGCAGACGCGCTGGGCCTACCTGAACCGCCACTACAACCTGCTGACCGAAGTGGAGGCCATGCTGCTGGACGGCCACTTCGTGCTGGAGCACGGGGCGCGCAGCGGCGGCGGGTTGTTCTTCAACTTCAACGGTACGGCGGGCATACTGCGCCGGACCATGATCGACGACGCCGGCGGATGGCAACACGATACGCTGACCGAGGACTCCGACCTCAGCTACCGCGCGCAGTTGAAGGGCTGGCGGTTCGTGTATGTGCCATCCATCGAGTGCGCTTCGGAACTGCCGGTGGACACCTACGGATTCCAGGTGCAGCAGGCGCGCTGGGCCAAGGGGCTTACCCAGGTGGCGAAGAAGCTGCTGCCGGCCATTCTGCGGGCCGACATTTCGAAGCGGCGCAAGGTGGAAGCCTTCATGCACCTGACGCCGAACATCTCGTATCCGCTCATGCTGGTCATCTCCGTGTTGATGCTTCCGGTGATGATCGTGCGATTCTACATGGGCTGGATGCAGATGGTGATCATCGATCTGCCGCTGATTGCCGCGTCATTCTGGTCCATCATGGCTTTTTATCTGATGGCCCACAAGGTTCTGTTCCCTCGCGACTGGAAGCGCGCGGCGCTGCTGCTGCCCGCGCTGATGGCCGCCGGCGTGGCGCTCACGCTGAGCAACTCGAAGGCGGTGATGGAGGCTCTGCTGGGGATTCAGACCAGTTTCGTGCGCACGCCGAAGTACGCCATCGGCGAGCAGAAGGTGAGAGTGCGGACACCGAAGTACCGCAGCCGCAGCGGCTGGCTGCCGTACGCCGAGATCGCCGTGGGGTTCTGGTTCGTGTACATGGTGGGGTTCGCCATCGACACCATCAACTTCCCCGCCATTCCGTTCCTGCTGCTGTTTGTAGGCGGCTACTGGTGGGCCGGCTTCAGCACGCTTTGGCAGGAATATCAGGCCCGGCTGCGCTGGCAGCGCCAGCACGCCGCGGCGGTGGAACAGGTTCCCGAGCGCCCCTGATTCGAAGCCAAAGCCTGAGCGCTACGGGAGTTCCGGACTCTCGGTGGTTGCGGGCGCGTCTCCCCAGTTCTGGCGAATGACCATGGTTTGATCCGAGAAGAAGGACCGCCGGCCGGTCTTCGGGTAATCTAACGGCCGGCGGCGGAAAGATACACCCGCGGATGGCGATCCTTCGGCAGATCGAGGCGCAGCGTGCCCGCGCGATCGGCTTCGGATTCCTGCATCTCTTCGTCCTCGATTTCCACGTTGTACTTCGCACCGGCCCTGCCGCCGATGACAAACAGCGTATCCGCGCCGGACTCCACACGCAAGGGAGCGCGCCATTGCACTACTTCGGCCGAGCCTACCTCCAGCGGGCGCGGCGCAGCGGCGGCGGGTCCCATCTCCAAAACGCGGACGCGACCGTCCTCGAACAACTGGAACTCGCGGCCCACGATGCCGAACCAGCTAGCGTCTTCGTCCCAGGAGGAGCGCACGAACAGCGAGCCTCGCCGCGCATCGTAGAACAACAGGGGTAGCAACGAGTAGGCGAGCCCGGGCTGATACGGGTTCGCCCACAGGAACTCGTACGGCGCGCCGAACGGATCGCGCATGATGAAACGGTCCTGGATCAGGAAGCCCTGCGCGTACTGGGTCTCGGTGGCATTGGTGTCGGAGGCGACCATGGCCAGACCGGCCGCGCGAGCCAGAGCGGCGCCGCTGAGATCGGGTTCCCCGTTCCCGGTCCAGGACGGAATCCGGTATTCGTTCGCCGCGGCCTCCCAGGGAGCCGGATAGAAGCTGGCCACGTACCAGAGCGGCAGCGGCTTGAAATAGCGGGGCGCATCCTCGCGCAGGTCGATATTCAGGTTGTCGCGAATGGCGTGGACGATCTCGAAGAGAGGATAGAGCTCGGCCTGGGTGAAACCGAGGTCGCCCGAGTGGAGCCTGGGTACCGTTTGCTCGCGCCACCAGTGTTCCACGACGGACCGGAGCGTCCGCTCCGTGGCGGCCGGCTCGTAATCGGCAATCGCGATGGCGGCGAGGACCCGATCGCGAACCGCACGGACATCGCGCGCGTCTTCCGATGCGAGCCTTCCGAGCAGCCGGCGAGCGATCGTCCTGCGCTCGTCCTCGGAAAGCGCGTCGCGGCACCAGTCCAGCACGAGGGCAAGCTGGCGCGTGTCTTTGCCATCGCGAAGAGCCCACTCCGCAGCTTTGCGGCCGGCGGCCTTATCCCCGCTCGCGGCAAAGTTGAGTGCGTAGGCGAACCCAGGTTCCCGCATCGTCGCGCCGCCACTGAGCAGGGCGTTGAACTGGATCCAGCGGATGGCCTGACGTTCGCGTTCCCGGCGCAGAAGCCGCAGCCGTTGCGGGCGCAGGAAGAGGCGCGGAGCGTCGGTGTAGACGCGGTACTGCTCCGATGGAGTTTGCGCGCCGCCCGGGACCAGGGGCACAGTCAGGGCCGCCAGCACCGCGGCGGCAAGGGCTTCAGACGTGCGCGTCCAGCATCTTCTGGACATCGGACTTGCCGATGGCGCCCACGCGCTGGTCCACCACACGGCCACCCTTGAACAGCAGCAGGCTGGGGATGCCCCGGACGTTGTAACGCATGGCCGTGCCACCGTTCTCATCCACGTCCAGCTTCCCCACCTTCACCTTGCCCGCATAATCGCCGGCGATGGCGTCCACGGTGGGGGCCATCATCTTACAGGGCCCGCACCACCTCGCCCAGAAGTCCACCAGAACGGGGACCTCGGAGTTCAAAACCTCTGTATCAAAACTTGCATCGGTAAAGGTGACGGTGTTCTCGCCTGCCATGATTCTTTTCAGCTCCAGACTATAGGATGCCAGGCCGGCTGAAATTGATTCAAGCCGCCCCTGAACCATTATGGCGCGGAAGGGAGGCGGCGTTCCGCCTACAGTAAGGAAACCGGCTTTGTTTCCGTGCCCGTCACGAGCGCGGGCGTGGGAAACTCCGTGGGAGGCAGGTTCAACAGCCGCGGCTTGATCACCAGCAGCGTGTTGGTGCGGGCGGTGTCGCGCGTGTTGTTGCTGAGCAGCCGGCCCACTACCGGGACCTCCGCGAGGCCAACGACGCCGGTGAGACTAGCCGCCTCCGTCCTGGTCATCAGTCCGGTGAGAACAGCCCATTCGCCCTCACGAAGACGCACGGTGGATTCGAACTTCCTATCGTTGATGATCGGTATACCGTTGGCCTGCACCTGCCCGAGAAGCTTGTAGGCGGCCTCAACCACCAGAGTCACCTCATTTCTCCCATGCACATAGGGCGTGATCTTCAGCTCGAACCCGAGATCCTCAAACTGAATCGTGGGCGGGGGTAAAACGGACCCGGACACCGTGGCGATGAATGTACTGGTAATCATTGGATACTTGCTGCCCACGTGCAGCGAAGCAGGCTGGCCCTGGGAAGCCGCCAGATGCGCCCGGAACGCGGTGGTGGTGAGCGATTTTGTCACGTTGGCGAACAGGTTCGCTTCAGCGACGCCGATCCCGAGGAAGGTGGCGCCGCCGCCGAACGTCAGGAAACTGGAGAAGCCGGACGGAATCGAGCTCGCTCCAACGTACTTCGCAATCGTGCCGAAGTTGATCAGGGGGAACGAAGACGGCAGCGCCGCGCCCCAGCGGAGCGAACTCGAGTCGTCCATACTCAGCAGGTCGACTTCGAACTCCACCTGCGGATGAGGCCGCAGGAGGCTCTCCAACAGGACCTGCGCCGGGCGGACCTTGGAGATGCGGTCGCGCAGCAGCACGATGCGATTCGTCGTGTCCACCATCACGCGCTGGATGTCCATGGTGGAGCGCACCGCGTTGGCCACTTCCTGAAGTTCCTGGGTGTTGACGGTCTCCGGGATGGGGACGGTCACGGAAACGCTTCTTTCGAACTGCTGGCGCTTGGCGGGAGTGTCGGCGAGGACAAACAGCAACCGGTCAGCCACGGGGATGACAAACGAGCCGGTGGCCGCCTCGAGAGAACGCAGGGCGGTTCGGTAGTCCACTTGTTGCATCTGAAACCGGGTGCTGGGAGACGGATGGTACTCCGAGTCAAAGACCACGAGAAGGCCAAAGGCCTTCGCCACCTGCTCAAACAGTGACTTGCCGTCGCCCCGGACATCGAAGTCCTGCAGGCCCGGCGTGGCTTTCAGCTCGGTGGGAGGCAGGGGCTTGCGGGCTTCGGCGGCGTCCTTCGCGGTGATTTCGCCAAACAGGCTGTCATCGAGACCGGCGTCGGGTTTGGGCTCCTTCCGGATGGCGTCGGCTTTGTCTTTGAGGCCGGGATCCAGTTTGGCGACGGACTCGAATTCGTGCACCCGCAGACCGTATGCCAGATTGCCTGGGTCGAGTGCATATGCCTGTGAATAAAGGACATAGGCTCGAGCGACATCGCCTTTGCGCTCGGCCCGTGTTGCTGCCCGGGCCAGTTGGGAGGCAGCCTCGCTGGCGTCGCTGGCCGCCGCAAAAGAGGCCGCAAACACTACCAGGGCGATGCAAAGGCGAAGCCTCACAACAGGCATGACGGCGCCCAGACACGGAACGTGTATAAACAATCCGTCCGAAGAAGCCGATCTTAAGCTCAGGCATGCCCGTTACACTTGCGCCAACTCGTCCGGGATTCGCTCCCCCCATACCGCAGAACGTCGAGGAACTCGGCATTCCGCACTCGCTGGTGGTCGACCTGGTAATGCGGCGGGCGCTGCTGGAAGGTGGAAGCACCCTGCAGTCGCTGAGCAATGCGTTGCGGATCCCCGTGCCGGTGATCAACACCATTTTCCAGCACTTGCGCACGCAGCACCTTGTGGAAGTGAAGGGCATGCAGGGCAACGACTACAACTTCACCCTCTCGGCCGAGGGAAAGAGCCTTGCCGGGGAACGTTTTCAGTTGAGCCAGTATGCCGGCGCGGCGCCGGTGTCGCTGCGCGATTACAGCATCGCCACCAAAGCTCAGGCCGCCCGCGTCCAGATTGACCGCCGGTCCCTGCGGCAGGCTTTTTCGGACCTGGTGGTTCCCGACAGCCTGCTGGATCAGCTCGGCCCCGCCCTCATTTCGCAGAACTCCATCTTCGTGTACGGACCGACGGGAAACGGCAAGACGTGCCTGGCGGAACGCATGCTGCGCGTCTACTCCGACACGGTGTATCTGCCGTATGCGGTGGAAGTGGACGGCCAGGTGATCAGCCTGTACGACCCGGTGGTCCACCAGCAGGTGGAGACGGAAGAGACCCAGGTGGACGCCCGCTGGGCTCTTTGCCGCCGGCCGTGCATCGTGGTGGGCGGAGAGTTGATCCCGAGCATGCTGGAGTTGCGCCTGGACGAAAGCTCGGGCATTTACGCGGCGCCTCTGCAAATGAAGGCCAACAATGGCATCTTCATCATCGACGACTTTGGCCGTCAGCTCATGTCGCCCCGCGATCTGCTGAACCGCTGGATTGTGCCGCTCGACCGGCGCGTCGACTACCTCATGCTGCGCTACGGCGTCAAGTTCCAGATTCCATTCGAGTTGATGGTAGTATTCTCCACCAACCTCGACCCCAGCGATCTGGCCGACGAAGCCTTCCTGCGCCGCATTCACAACAAGATCTTCGTCGACGCGGTGGACGCCCGCTCCTTCGACCTGATTTTCCAGCGGGTGGTGGGGGCCAAGGGGATCGTGGTGGAGCCCGACAGCGCCGAATACCTGCGCGAGCTTTGTCTGCGGGATGGCCGCACCGAACTGCGCGCCTGCTATCCTGGGGACATCTGCAGCATCCTGACCTCGATCGGAAAGTACGAGGGCCGGCCACCGATCATGACCAGGGGCGAGTTGGAACGCGCCGCGGCACTGTACTTCGCGCGGAGCTGAAGCTCTTAGTGGCCGTGGCTGGGCGGAACGTAGCCGGGTGGGAAGGCCGAGCCTTCGCCGAAGAAATACTCTTCCATCTGTTTGATCAGGAACTCCTGCGCTTCCTGTGTGCCCAGGTTGAGGCGGTACTCGTTCATGATCATCTTCATCTGCTCCACCCACAAACGCCAGGCTTCCTTCGACACGTTGTCGTAGATGCGCTGGCCCAGGGGGTGGCCTTCGAAGGGGATCTCGTCGAGCCCCGGCATTTCCCGCTGGAACTTCGCACAAAACACCATGCGTTTGGCCGGCTCGTTCTGGATGGGCGGACCTGACGCGCCACTTCCGCAGCCCATTGTATTGGTTATCTCCTTCGTTCAGGATAGCGCAGGGGGTCGGCGGCGAGCCTTCAGGCGGTGGCGCGGTCGCTTTCGGCGCGGCGTGCGCGCAGGGATTCCAGGTACTCCGACAACCTCATCGGCTTGCTGGCGCCCTTCTCCATTTGTCGTTGCACGGCGCGCTGGTAGCGGCGCAGGGTCTCCCGCCGGGTGGCGTCGCGGATCTCGCAGGCCTCGATATCCAGCAGGATGTCTATCTCCCACGGCCGGAAGGTGTTGCGATTCATGTTGCCGCGGAGAAGCTCCTGAATGAGGCGGTTGAACTGCGCGAGAACGGTCTCGGCGTCAACGTCCTCGTGGTGGTGCAAATAGGGCATCCTCTTTGACATATCGGCAGTTACGGCCTGGAGATTAGGGCGAACGCCGCGGACGGCGCGGGTGCTACACCGTGAACTTGCGGCGAACGGGGATGGCAAAACGGTGCAACACGTCCTCGACGTCCTTCTCGCTCAGACGCGAGGCGTCGTACTCCACGCTGACATGGTCGAGGCTTGGGGCCAGTTTGACGCGCACGATGCCGTACCAGCTATGCACGTTGGCGATGGCCTGTGCGTCGGCGTCAGCGAGCGGGCGTACGAGCGGGTATTCGAGCTGGACCTTGGTCATCTATCTATCTATTTATACAGTACTGCAACAGCCGGTCAGCGCTGCGTGAGCTTCCACACAATCTGGCGCAGCATGCCCATCCACGCCTCGGCTTCCTGCACGGGGATGTTCAGGCGGCGGACCATGCGGCGGATCTTCGCGGGCGTGGAAAGCGTGCGGGCGTAGCCGGATTCACGGAGCGCCTCCAGCAGGTATTCGGTGATGCGGTCCACGTCGGCCGATCCGGCGGCCTTGCGCGGTTCGGGCTTGCCGGTGGCGGGCCGGCGGATCAGCTCGTAGAGGCACACGGCCACAGCCTGGCCGAGGTTCATGGAGCCGTGCTCCTCGCGCGTGGGAATGCGGATGAGCCAGTGGCACCAGCTCATGTCTTCGTTGGAGAGGCCGAACTTCTCCGAGCCGAACAGCAGCGCCACGCGCTCGTTCGCCAGCGCGCGGCGGATGAGACGGCCCCCGTATTCGAGCCGCCGCAGCGGATGCTGCAGTTGCCGATTTCCGATGGAGGTGGTGCCCACCACGAGCGAGCAATCGGCCACCGCTTCGGCGACACTCGCATACTCGACAGCGTTCCCGACCACTGCGCTGGCCCCCACCGCCGAGCGCGCCTCCCGGAAAGCGACGTCGTACGCGTTCACCACGCCCAGCCGCGGAAAACCGAAATTGCTCATGGCCCGGGCGGCCGCGCCGATGTTGAGCGGATTGCGCGGCGACACCAGCACCACGCGCAGATTCTCGGCCGCTACGATGGGCGCGCTCAATTCGGCCACCGATGAACACAGATGAACACGGATAGCGCAACTGCTTTTGATCTGCGTTTATCGGCGTTCATCGGCGGCCAATCTTCTTTCGGCGGCAACCGGAACTACTGCTCGAGATATGTGTAGCCGTTCAGGCCCTCTTCATAGAACCGGAGCAGGCGTCCGGCCTCTTCGTAGCCGATGCGGCCCTCGCGCAACGCCGATTCGACGTCAGCGCGGAACTGCTCAATCAGCGCGCGCGAGCTGTACTGGACATAATCGAGCACTTCGCGCACCGTGTCGCCCTTCACCACCGTGTTCAGGACTACTTCGCCGCCTTCGCCGAGGCTGACGTGGACGGCGTTGGTGTCGCCGAACAGATTGTGCAGGTCGCCCAGGATCTCCTGGTAGGCGCCCACCAGAAACGAGCCGAGGATATACGGCTGCCCGTTGAACGCATGCAGGGGCAGCGTTCGTTTGATGTCGCGCCGGTCGATGAACTGATCCACCTTGCCGTCGGAATCGCAGGAGATGTCGCCGAGGACACCTTGCCGCGTGGGCGATTCGTCAAGGCGATGGATGGGCATGATCGGGAAAAGCTGCTTCACGGCCCAACTGTCCGGCATGCTCTGGAATAGCGAAAAGTTGCAGAAGTAGGTCTCCGCCAGCAGGCTGTCCAGGATCTCCAGTTCCTCGGGCATGTATTCGAGCCCCTTGGCCATTTTCTGGATCTTGCGGCAGATGGACCAGTAGAGGTTCTCGGCCTGGCTTCGCTGGGCCAGGGGCAGATAGCCGAGGCTGAAGAGATTCAGCGCGGAATCCAGCGCCTGCTGCGCGTCGTGAAAGCTCTCCAGCAGGTTGCGCTGGCTCAGCGAGCGGGAAGTTTCCTGCAGGTCGATGAGCGGCTGTTCGGAATCTTCGGGGATCCGCTCCACTTCCTCTTCGCCGAAGCCGGTGACGCCGAGGACGTTGAACACCAGCGCGCTGTGATAGGCGGCAATCGCGCGTCCGCTCTCGCTGACGATGGTGGGGTGGGGCACCTCGGCCTCGTCGCAAACGTTCTGCACGTGATAGACGACGTCGTTGGCGTATTCCTGCAGCGTGTAGTTGACGCTCGATTCGAAGTCCGTTTGCGAGCCGTCGTAGTCGATGCCCAGCCCGCCGCCGACGTCGAGGTAATGGAGTCCGGCGCCGGCGCGTTTCAGCTCCGTGTAGATTCTGGCCGCCTCGATCACCGCCGCCTTGATGTGGCGGATGTTGGTGATCTGGCTGCCCAGATGGAAGTGCAGCAGCTCGAGGCAGTCTTCCATGCCCAGCAGCTTCAACTGCTCCAGCGCCCGGAGGGCTTCGGTCACGGTGAGGCCGAACTTGGAGCGGTAGCCGGCGGACGATTTCCAGCGGCCCGCGCCACGGCTGGCCAGCTTCACCCGCAGCCCGATGGACGGACGAACGCCTACCTCCTCGGCATGCTTGATCACCAGGTCGAGCTCGGTGTACTTCTCCACCACCGGGATGATCTGGCGGCCGATCTTGCGGGCCAGCGTCACCATCTCGATATACTCGTCGTCCTTGAAGCCGTTGCAGATGATCGGCGTTTCGTTATCGGCGATGGCCAGAACGGCCAGCAGCTCCGGTTTCGAACCGGCCTCCAGACCGAACTTGTACGGCCTGCCGTACTTCAGAACCTCCTCCACCACCTGGCGCTGCTGGTTCACCTTGATGGGATACACGCAGCAGTAGTTTCCCTTGTAGCCGTGTTCGGCGATGGAGTTCTCGAATGCCTGGTGCAGCTCCGCCAGACGGTGCTGCAGGATTTCGCCAAAGCGCAGGAGGATGGGCAGGGAGATGCCGCGGAGTTCGAGTTTCTCCACCAGCTCCATCAGGTCGATGGCGCGGTTGGGGTCCTTGGTAGGGTGCACCCAGAGGTGGCCGTTCTCGCCGACGGAGAAATATCCCTTCCCCCAACTGGCGACGTCGTACAGCTCGGCGGCGTGCGTGGTGGTCCAGCGCTCGGTTGGCTCCCACACTGCGGGCTCGGAGAGTTTCAATTCTCTTACATCCTCCAGATACGAACAGACGGTTCAGCCTTTAGTGTCGTTCCAAACGGCGGCTGGGGCAAGGGGAAATCCATCTAATACCGCTCCATGACTGTCGCGGCTCTGTAAGTGCCCGCACGCTTGCACTGACGTTTCCGAGCCGCGCGTGTAAACAAGCGGTTCTAATACCAGTTCCGGATTCGTACTTCGATGCCCGTGCCGGCCAGCGCGCGGCTGAACACCGTCAGATCCGAACCGCGGTAGTGAAACGGGTAGACCACCGCCGGATGAAACGCGCGCACCGCGTCGGCGGCTTCTTCCGGTGGCATGGTGTACGGCAGGTTCATGGGCACGAAGGCCACGTCGATGTTCTTCAGCGCGCGCATTTCCGGGATGCCTTCGGTGTCGCCGGCGATGTAGAACCGCTTGCCCCCATACGTCAGCACATAACCGTTCCCGCGGCCTTTGTCGTGGAAGAACTTGCCGGGCGCGGGCCCGCGCTTCATGTTGTACATGGGAATCGCTTCGATGGTCCAGCCGGCCCACGTTGTGCTCTGGCCATTCCGCAGCACCTTCGCGGTAGTGATGGTTTCCGCGACGGCCGCGGGCGCAATCACCACCGTACCGGGCGTGGACAGCTTTGCGATCTGCGCCGGGTCGAGGTGGTCACCGTGAATATCGGTTAGCAGGATCAGGTCGGCTTTGGGCAGGCCGTCGTAGTTGCCCTGGCCCCACGGATCCACGTGAATGGCTTTGCCGCCGGCCTCGATCAGGAAGCTGGCATGATGAATCGGCGTGATGCGGACCGGACCCGCGGCGGTGGCGAATGTGTCCGTCTCCCGCGCACCGGCCGCCAGCAGTAGCAATACACAGCAGAGCGCCTTCATGAGAGTGATTGTACTCTGGAGTGATGCGGCTCTCCAATCGCTGCTACGCGGTTACCGGGCTTGCGTACTCGGCGCCCTGGTGCGTGAATGCGGGCTTTGTTGCCGGGGACAATCTGACCCTGGTGGTGGACACGGGTGGGAATGCGCTAGCGGCACAGACGGTGCACGGTTACGCTTCCGCGGTGGGGCGAGGAAACCAACTCCGCGTGATCAATACGGAGAAGCATTTCGATCACATCGGTGGGAACGGCTTCTTTCGCGAGCATGGGATCGACGTGTGGGGCCACGCCGGGATCGCGCGAACCGCCGATGAGTTCCAGACCGAAATCGCGGAGTTCAACGAGGCCATCCCCAATGCGGCTCGCCGTGCATGTGGTGAAGCGAGAGCGTTTTTTCATGGAACGCACCTGGTCAACCCGAACCGCCAGATTCACACAGACACTCAGTTCGACCTCGGAGGCTGCACGGCGGAGATCCTGCTTACGCCCGGGCACACGTCAACGAATCTCTCCGTTTGGGTGCCCGAAGACGGAGTCTTGTTCACCGGTGACTGTCTGATTAGTGAGTATCTTCCGAACCTGGACGCGGGAACGCCGGCGGATTGGCAGGTATGGCTTGAATCACTCAAGCGAATTGAGGCACTAAAGCCCGCTATCGTTGTTGCGGGCCACGGCCCGGTTGCCCGAGGTGCCGAGGTCCAGGTAATCGTGGATACGGTAAGGCGAGTGCTTGACGAGTCCATCGCGCGAGGTTACTCCCCGCATGTAGACATGCCTCCCCTGCGGATCCCCGGCCGGCCCGCTTCTCAGGACTCTGTGACGGAAACAAAGTAAAGCGCACGGGAATTGCCATATTACGTCCCCGTGTTTGCTTTCACTTACGTCGAGAAGGAGCGCGATTCCGGGTGATATCGCGCACTGTGGCTGGGCGGACTATGGCGGCATGCCATTGAGCATGGTCTGGATCTGCTGGTACACCATGATGCAGGCCGGCCCGAGCGTCACCAGCAATACAGAAGGGAAGATCAGGAAAAACACCGGGAAGATCAGCTTTACGCCGACCTTGCGCGCCGAGGCCTGGGCCTGCTGGCGGAGGCGTGTGCGCAGGTATTTGGAATGCGTGCGCAGGGCCGGACCCAGACTGGCGCCGAAACGGTCGGCGTCGATGAGCACGCCGACCAGCTTGCGAAGTTCCGGTTCGCGGTTGCGCTCGGCGATTCGCTGCAACACCTCCTGCCGCGCTTTGCTCGCGCGCATTTCCAGATGCGCCTGCCAAAACTCGCGGCTGAGATCCGGGTGGGTAACCGAGAGGCCCCGCGCGGTCTCGAGCAGAGCCAGATCGAGCCCCTGGCCGGCCTCCACGGATAGAGTCAGCAGGTCCAAAGCCGTGGGAATGCCGGCGCGTAACCGGACCATCCGCGCCGCAATGCGTGCTTTCAGCAGGCGATCGGGCAGAAGGAACCCGAACCCGGCGCCGCACAACGCCGCGGCCAGCATCCCCAGTGCCGAACCGTTTCGCGACGCGCTGGCAAGGGCGCAGGCCACCGCCAGCACCACCGAGAACCCGATCTTCGATCCGTAGAACACCTGCAGCGCGGATTCCCGCACGTACCCGGCGGCGGCGAGCTTGCTCCGGTAGGGATTCCTCATCTTGTGCGCGGCCGGCAAGGCGCTGCCCAGACGAAGCAGGAGGTTGTGCGCAAGCTGCTGGGGCTCCGGCAGCGGAGCTGGCGACGTGGAATCCGCCGGCGACGCCGATCCGCGGCGCGCGATCCAGAACCAGCCGCCCACGGTGACCGCCGCCATCACGACGAGAAACAGGCCGATGAGAATCGCGAACATATTCACATCCGTATGGCCACGATGCGGCGGATGGCGATGTGCCCGAGGACCAGAAACGCCAGCGCCGCCGAGATGAGATGTTTCCCCCAGGGGTAGGCAAACAGCGTTGCCATGTACGACGGGTTGACCACCATCATCATCAGCGCGATGGCGAAGGGCATGGCGGTCAGGATGGCTCCGGTCAGCTTGCCGTGGGCGGCCACCGCGTTCACTTCCCCGCGCAGGGCTACGGTTTCGCGCATGTCTTCGGCCAGCTTGCCCAGCACGTCGCTGAGTTTGCCGCCGCTGCGCACCTGCAACTGTACGGCGGCGGCGAACAAGGCCACGTCCGCCACTGGCATGCGTTCGGTCAGATGCGCCAGAGCGCGGTCCCACGGAAGGCCCAGCGACACCTCGGCGACGGTGCGGCGCAGTTCGCTGGCCACCGGTTCCTCGGCTTCGCCAGCCACGATATCCATTGCCGTGGCCAGCGCATGTCCGGCTCGCATGGCGCGGGACAACGAATCGAGCGCGTCAGGGAAGTGCTCCTGGAACCGCAGAAAGCGCCGGGTCCGCAGGTGGAGGACCACCGTATACGGCGAAGCGGTGATGCCAGCGCCGGCCAGCAGAGCCGCCCACAAGGGGACCCAGGGAAGCCGCGCCAGCATCACCATGGACACCGCCCCACAGAGCAGCATCAGCAGCGTCAGGCGTCCGGGAGACCAGCTCAGTCCGGCCTCTTCGAGATGCCGGTGCAGAAGGTCGATAAAATCGAAGCGTTCCAGAATACGGGCCCACAGCGAGATGGTGCTGAGAGAATCGTCGCGGAACAGCGTGGCGTCCGCGGCGGCCTCGGGATCTTCCTGCCTGGCAAGTTGTTGCGCGCGCAACTGCGACGCGATGAGCAGCGCGGCACCGAGAGCGGCGAAACAGCCAACGAAGATGAGGACAAGAAAGATGGCGGTCATCGGCGCGCGATTGCCTGCTGTTTCCGGGCGTGCCGCGGGACAATAGTGACCAGCAGTTCACGGCCCTCGAGGTTGCGGCCGGGGAACGCACGCGCCAGCACGCCGGCCAGCGCCGCATTGAAGCCGGTGATGGCGAATCCATGAGCCGAGCCGGGGTCCACCCGCGCATCCAGACTGGCGGTTCTGGTGCTTCCGCCATCGCGCCACACCAATACCGGTGAGATCTCCAGCTCCTGGCGGAGCCGCAGCCGTATGCGCACGCTGCAATCGGGAGTTCCCGCTCGCACCGTGGCCGTGTCACTGGCGCCAAACGTCACTTCGGATGCAAACAGTTCCGCATCGCCTGCCGCAATGTCGCCAGCGCCATCCGCGAAAGCCAGCACGCGCCAGGAGTGCGCCGCTCCCTCCGCGCTCAGCTTCATCATAGTAGCTGGCACCACCGCAACCATCCGCACGCGGAATGTTTCGGCAGGCACCGAAGCTGCCACCGCGGTGGAACCCGTGCGATCCCCCGCCGGGGCCACCTGCACCGGGAGCGGACCCCGGAACAGGCTGGTCAGATCGAGCCGCACCGCCGCCGTGCCGGACCGGTCCTGCCGATTCCGCAACACGATGCGAACGCGCGAGGCGGTGTCGGCCAGGGCTACGATGTCCTCCTGCTCCGGCCGTACCAGCACGGTGACCTGCGGCAGCAAGGCGTGTCCGGCCATGGGCTCGGCCGGGCCGGCGGACACCACTTCCACATCCTGCAGCACCCGGCGCAACTCAGCCACTCCGGAGTGGTCGGCGATGGCCTGAATGTCCACGCGCGATCCGGGACGCAGAAGAGCGAGCAGGGTGCCCGACTCCACCACGTGTAAAGTGACCGCGCGCATCCGCGGCGGGACATCGTCGACGCCGGGAACGGCCTCACCTGCGTTCACCAGCACCGATTCCAACACCGGCGCACCCTGGCCGAGCGAAGCGAGCAGCGTCTTCCCGGCCGCCTGATCCGGGCTGGTAACTGCGCCCCGCAACACCGCCGGTCCTTGTATCTCCACCGGCCGCAGGTCCCCGCGCCTGAGCACCGCGCCGCGCTCGAGCGCCCGTGCCGCAACCATCACCGTTTGCTTCGGAGCTTCGGTGCTCTTGTCCTTGAGCTTGTCCGCGAACAGACCGTAGAAAAGGCCCGTCGCCGCCACCGCGATCACGAACGCAATCGTCAGCAGCACTACCAGATTCTTCTTCACCGCCGCCGTTTCGCCAGCCGCCATAACGTATCTATCGACAGCGGGGTGGCAACGCTGCACGCTGCTGGCGCGGTCTCAGGCAGCCTAAGTGCAACTCCTGGGTGCTCCAGGGGGATCACCTGAATTGGGGGATGAGTGAACGTCCCCGAATTTCGCGTATGCTGAACCTTTAGCCGTGCCCTCTACCGTTCGAACCGAGCTGGCCAGCGCGCGGAAGATCCGCGAGCGCAACAAGCCGTACTACCGGCTGGCGCACTGGCCCCTCTGGATCTTCGTGTTCTTTCTGGCGCCGGGGCCGCTGACGTTTCGGCTGTTCGCCTATGGGTTCAACCGCTGGATGGCGCTGTGGCTGGGCGCCGTTCTGATCGGCACCGGCATCGCGGGCTTGCGGGGCCGGCTGCCGGGAGTGGAGCCTGCGCCTTATATCATCCGCTTCACGGAAAACAAACCGAACCCGTTGTACCGGCGCATCTGCTACACCTTCGCCTGGAGCGCGGCGGTGACGTACGCCGTGCTGAACGCCGCCGGTCTGGTGGATGCCATTCTGACAGGCCGCTGGCAGCTCCGGCAGATTTACGAAGCGGCCTACTTCCCGCTGGCCGGAGCGATCTGGCTGCTGGGGGCGGCCGGCCTGCTCCCCCGTGTGCGGCCGTCGACGAAAGGAGAAGGGCGCGAGCGCCGCTACTTCTACGGCTCGGTGTGGGCCGTGTTGGTGGCCCAGCCGGTGGCGGCGTTGCTGTGGGTGACGTTGCCGCGCGGCCGGGCCGGCGACGTGGTGAAGCTCACCGTGTTCGTGGCCATTCTGGTGTTCATGGGCCTGCTGGCGCGCCGGGGCGTGCTGCCGCGCACGCGGCGGATTGTGCCCGGGGAGCTGGCGGTGTCGGACTAGGGCTTTGACCGCGTGATGGTGTGCTCTTATGGGAGACCGCTCCCTTACGGTCACGGCTCAGTTCCGAGCCGCGCGCGTCAGCAAGCGGTTTCCAAAGCACACCGAATAATGCGGTCAAAGACCTAGCGAGGGCTGCTATCGAAGGAGGCTGGCCACTGTCTTCATGGGCAGGAAAAGGCGGCCCGGCAACGTAGGAAAAGCGACAAAGCCAAAATGCCGATAGAATTGCGCGGCACGTTCGTCGATGGCTTCCACCATAATGGCCGCTGCCGCAATCTCCGCTGATTGGACCGGCGCGCGGTTCAAGGCATCCATGAGAAGGAACTCGCCAATGCCTTTCCCCTGGTTGCGCTGGTCAACAGCCAGGCGTCCGAGAAGCGTCGCGGGGACCACGGGATATCGAGGGAGCTTTTTCGCTACGTCACCGGGCAGTTCGCCCACATCGATGCCGTAGCTGGAAAGGGTGTAGTAGCCGAGGACGGAGGTGTCGCCCATGTTCTGCACCAGGACGAAGGGCGCGGCGCAGCCACGGCGAAGATCCTGTCCCGCTTGCTCTTTGAGGTACCGATCCAGCGACGCATTGCCGCACGAGAAATCCGCGCGCTCATGATCGTTGCGAAGGCGCTGAACGACCCAGGCCGCCGGATGTCGCTGACCAGGCATCTACCGGCCCGAGACGCTCTTGTAACGGCTGGCGGCCTGACGAAGCCTTCGTCCGGGCAAAGGCGGCTTGAGAAGCACATCCACGAAAACCTTGCGATCCTGACCAGTCAGCGTCAGCACCCGATGTTCACGGACGGTGCGGGCCGCGGCTTCCTGCGCGCTGTTCACGACGAAATCCGTCAGCGAGCGGCCGGTGAGATCTGCCGCGTGCTGGAACAAGACCTTCTGCTCGTTCGTGATTCTGGCTTCGAGTCTTGCTGTCCTGGCCGTTTGGGTAACCTCGCTCATGGCGGGATCGATCCTCTCTGAGACCTCCATTGTACGGCACATCGCCGTACGAATCAAACCGAGCACGCCGCCCGTGAGTGAACAGCCACTTCCGCCACACCTGCGGACTTTCTTACACATGTAGAGCCGCCTTCGGAATCGGCGATAATGGCTCATATGAAGTTTTCCGTCGTTGCTGTGCTGGTGGTGGCCGCGAGTGCGCCCGCGTTTGCAGCCGTGGAGGTGGTTGAGGAGATTATCGCCAAGGTCAACGGCGACATCATCACCAATGGAGATATCGACCGGGTTCGCCGGGAAGCGCGCGCGGACATGGCCCGGCAGGGTACACCCGCCGCTAAGATTCAGGAGATGATGGCGGAGCACGAGAAAGATTCGTTGCGCAACAAGATCGACCAATTGCTGTTGATCCAGAAAGCCAAAGACCTCGATATCAAGGTGGACAACGACGTCTCCAAGTATCTGGCGAACCTGCAGAAGCAGGTGGGCGAGGCGGACACCGACAGATTCCACGAGATGATCCGCCAGCAGACCGGCGAGTCGTTTGAAGACTTCAAAGCCGACATCGCCAACAACATCCTGACCGAACGCGTGATCCACCAGGAGGTCCAGGGCCGCATGACCGTGGACCACAAGGAGATCGCAGCGTACTACAACGAGCACAAGGCGGACTTCGTGCGCGAGGAGAGGATCTTCCTGCGCGAGATTCTGGTCTCCACCGAGAACAAGGATGCGGCGGGCATCGCGGCGGCGCAGAAGAAGGCCGACGACCTGGTGAAACGCGCGCGCGGGGGCGAACGGTTCGCCGAGATGGCGCACGAGAACTCCGATGCCGTCACCAGAGAGCAGTACGGCGATCTGGGCGGCTGGAAGAAGAACGAGCTGGCCGCCAACATCGAGACCGCGGTGTGGTCGCAGGCAGCCGGCTACGTCACGGACCCCATCCGAGTCCAGAAGGGCTTTCTCATTCTCAAGGTGGAGAACCACCAGAAGGCCGGGCAGGCTACACCCGACGAAGCCGAGCCGGAGATCATGGACAAGTTGTACCAGCCGCGGATGCAGCCGGCGCTGCGCACCTATCTGACAAAGCTGCGGGAGACCGCCTTCCTCGAGATCAAGAAAGGGTACACCGACACCGGCGCCGCGCCCGGCAAGGACACCACGTGGATGGATGCGGCGCAGCTCAAGCCGGAGACTGTCACCAAAGCCGAAGTATCGGGCAGGAAGCGCAAGAAACATCTGCTGGGCGTACCATTGCCAGGCACCAGCGCGAGCGACAAGTCAAGCAGCAGCACCTCTTCGAAGAAGTAGCCGCCGATGAAGTCTCCGTACATCGGCGAGCTGCAGCCCAGCCAGGTGATCACCGGCGTGTTCCTGGTGCAGTCGAAGGACGTGCGGCAGAAGAAGACGGGTGAGCCGTACCTGTCTCTGGTGCTGGGCGACCGCAGCGGCGACATCGATGCCAAGATGTGGGACAACGTCGCGGAAGTGCTGGACACTTTCGACCGCGACGATTTCGTCCGCGTCAAGGGGCTGATGCAGGTGTACCAGAACCGGCCGCAGTTCACCATCCACAAGATCGTGCGCGTGGAGGAGAGCGAGGTCGACTTCGCCGACTACTTCCCGTGCTCGGAGCGCAGCCCGGAGGAGATGTTCGCCGAGTTGCGCGCCATCATCGCGGGCCTGACCAATCCGCACCTGCGTACGCTGCTGGACGCCTTCATGGACGACGAGCGGATCGCGCTTCCGTACCGGACCGCGCCGGCGGCCAAGAGCGTCCATCACGCTTTTCTCGGAGGGCTCATCGAGCACGTTCTGTCGCTGTGCGCGCTGGCGAAGATCACCGCCGCGCACTACCGCTACATCGACTTCGATCTGCTGCTTGCCGGCGTGATCCTGCACGACATCGGCAAGATCCATGAGCTGACCTACGACCGCAGCTTCGGGTATTCCAACGAAGGCCAGTTGCTGGGGCACATCATTATTGGCCTGCGCATGCTGGACGAGAAGCTGGCGATGGTTCCCGGGTTTCCCGAAGGAACCCGCACGCTGCTTGCGCACATGATTGTCAGCCACCACGGCGAGCTGGAGTTTGGCTCGCCCCGGGTGCCGCTGTTCCCCGAGGCGCTGCTGCTTCACCATCTCGACAACATGGACTCCAAAATGGAGTGCATGCGCGCGGCGATTGCGCGAGACCGTCACGCCACCGGCTGCTGGACCGGGTACGTCGCCCCGCTGGAGCGCGCCGTTCTGAAGAAGGCGAAGTATCTGGAACCGGAGGGCGGCGGGGCGGAGGCGGCGCCCCCGGCGGTAGACCATGCGACTGCGGCACGGGAGCCACGGGTGGCCCGGCCGGTGAGCGGATCGCTGTTCGGAGACAAGCTGCAGGAGGCGTTGCGCAAAGAACCGTGACCTCCAACGGAAAAGCGCGTGAGATGCCGCCGCCCCTGGAGCTGCAGTGTCTCCAGGTTCTCTGGGTCCTCGGGGAAGGGAATGTCGGCGACGTGCAACAGGCGCTGACGCCGCGCAAGCCGCTGGCTTACACCACGGTGATGACGCTGCTGGAGCGGTTGCTGCGCAAGGGCGCGGTGACCCGGCGAAAGCACGGGCGGCACTTCGTGTACGCACCCGCGGTAACAAGGGAGACGCTGCGGCGGGTGGCCGTGCGGCAGTTGGCCGACACCTTTTTCGACGGCTCCGAAACGGCTCTGATCCGCTATCTGGAAACCAGCGGCGGGCCGCCTCCCAGCATGGCCGACGTGCTGTGCGATTGACTCACCAGAAATTGTTGGAATGGCTTTAGCGGAGCCGCGTGAATCGCGACTCCCCTTCGTATTCCCCGGATGAGTCGAGTCGCCGAGCGAAGTATTTCAACGTGAGCCCATCCCGGTGTGCCGTCAGGAAGAGACGATAGGCCCGCGTGTTCGTTCGGCCGTGCAGTTCGGCCGTCGTATCGTCGATCCTTCTCCCCGAAACCCGGACATTGCCAGTCCACATGCCGCTGAGATTCCCATCCTGATCCTCGTCAAGATTAAGGGAATCGTCTCCCCTCTCGCCGAGGCTGTTCTCCCAATAGCCCGTCCACTTCCCCGCAAACGCGGCAGACCGCTGGGCAAAGGCCGATCCAGCCGAAAGACAGGCGACCGACAACGCGGCAGCGCCAGTCAACCAAAGAGACAGCGCGGACAACGTGATGAGGCGCTTCATGGTGGAGTATCCGCAAACGAGGATACACCCGAATTGATCCGTTCAACAAGGACCCGCTGAACCGGGATTTCAGCTCAGTGGACATGCGGCGGCAGCCGCGTACTCGCCTGGTACCGCAAAAGCGCGGCTTTCGCCGCATGCCCCTTGACTCACCAGGCTATGCCGTGGGCACGCAGATCCCGCTCGAGCTGGCTCAGCGATTCGAACCGCACCGCTGCCATGCCTTCGCTGCGAGCACCCTCCACGCACGCCGGCACATCGTCCACAAAGAAGCATTCGCCGGCGGCGCAACCGGCGCGAGCGATGGCCTCCCGATAGATGCGCGGCGACGGCTTCGCGGCGCCCACCTCGTGGGACAGCACGTAGTGATGGAAGTGCCGCAGCAGCGGATAGCTCGCGCGGACCATCTCAAAGTGAATCGCGTTGGTGTTGGAGACCAGCAAGAGACGGTAGCGTTCCGCCAGTGACGCCAGCAGTGACTCCGGAATGAGCGTGTCCGGAAGGAAGATACTGGTCCAGAGCTCGCAGAACTCCGCGTAGGTCATCCGGAGGTCCAGCTCCGCGCACAGGCGCTGGACGAATTCCCTCGGCTCGATGGCCCCGGTCTCGAAGCGCCGCACCAGATCGGTGTGCGCCAGGCGTTGGGGGATCTCCGCCGCGGGCCAGGGACAAAGCTCCTCCATGCGCGCGTAGCCGCGTCGAAAATCGAAAGGCACGATAGTGTTGCCCAGATCGAACAGAATGGCCCGGATCACCGCCGCAGCAATTCCTCGCGCACCGCCGGCCATTTCGCCGCCAGGTGGATGGAAGGCCGGAGAGTGCAGCGGAATACCATGGCGGGCGGGCAGTTGCGCAAAACGCGGCTCGATTCGACGTGATCGAAGAAACAGGCCAGAAGCCCGCGAACGCTGCAAGACATGGACGCCGCCAGATACTGGTATTGGTTCAGCACGCCACCGTCACCGAGGCAGCGCTGCGCCTGTTGCAGGATGTCTATCCGCGTGCATTCGGGCATGCAGGAGAGTCCCAGAGACGAAACCACGGCGTTCACGCTGCCGGGGCGCAGGCCGGAGTGATGACACAAGTGCGTGGCCGAGCCCTCGATCACCACCAGACGCCGGTCGTTGAAGGTCCTGCGAATGTGCGCCGCGAACACCGGGTTGATCTCGACGGCATAGATCCGGGCATCGGGCCGCATGCGGGCGAGGATCTCTTCGGTCACCGCTCCGGTCCCCGGCCCCAATTCCACGATCGTACGCGCCGCCGTGAAATCGATATTCGCCAGCATGGCCCGGCACAGCGGACCGGAACTCGGCACCAGGGACGCCACCGAGCGAACCGAGCGGAGAGCTTCCCGCAGGAAGAGGCCGTAGCGGCGTGGGATCTTTCGGGTGGACATTATCTGGCTTCGGCGGGGAACATATGGTGAGGCTCATGCCTGCGCGGCATGGGCACTTCCATATTGTAGCCGGAATGCGCGGGCGTCAGGTGACAGGAAGGAATCGGTGGCCGGCCGGTGACCAGCTTACTTCTTTGTGCGGCTACGGCGCCAGGCAAAACCGAGTCCGGCAACGCCGGCCGCCAGCAACACGAAGCTGCTCGGCTCAGGCAGTTCGAACTGCGCACCGCTGGCCAGAAGCAAAGGCGCTGCGGCCAGAACCAGCCCACACGCCATGAGTACACTCTTCCGTTCCTCCCTGGAATATGATCCCGATGAAATACTGATACGACCCCAGCCGGGCCTCAAAGACTCGCCGAAACTACCGCATCCGCCACCTGCACCACCGGCTTGATGGCCTCGATATCGTGAACTCGCACGATGTGGGCGCCTCCCAGGATGGCTGCGGTGACGGCGGCGGCGCTGGCCATCTCCGTTTGCTGCTCGGACGGCTGCGCCAGAAAAGACTTCCGCGAGGGCCCCACCAGAATGGGCAGCTCCAGGGCGGCCAGACGCGAAAGCTGCGCCAGAATCTCCGTGTTCTGCTCGCGGCGCTTGCCGAAGCCGAGCCCCGGGTCGAGCACAATTCGCGCGCGGGTGACTCCGGATTGCGTGGCCCGATGGACGCAGGCCCCCAGGTCCGCCGTCACCGTTCCGACCACGTCCTTCAGCGGGGGCAGTTTGGCCCACGTTTCCGGCGTACCGCGCATGTGATTCAGGATGAGACCGGCGTCGGATTGCGCGGCCACGCGCGCCAGCTCCGGGTCGAAGGTGAGCGCGCTCGGGTCGTTGATGATGGCCACGCCGAGCTCCATCGCCTTGCGGGCGACGCCGGCCTTGTACGTGTCCACCGACAGGGGCACGGTCACCCGGTCGCGCAGACGCTTCAGTACGGGAATGAGGCGGCGGAGCTCCTCGGCCTCGGAGATACGTTGCGATCCGGGCCGGGTGGACTCGGCCCCGATGTCGATAATGTCCGCCCCCTCGTCTTCCAGTTCCATGGCCCGGACATAGGCGCGATCGGGATCGTCGTAGCGGCCGCCATCGGAGAACGAATCGGGCGTCACGTTGAGGATGCCCATGATCAGCGTCCGCTCGCCCAGGAGCAGGGTGTTATCGCGGATTCTCCATTCAAAGCGTTTGCGGAGCATGGTCAAGCCTCGATCCGCTTCCATTTCTTTCCGGCCCGCAACGTGAAGGGCAGGGAGCCGGGCGAGAACTGCAACTCGGTGGAGCGCTCGCCGTCGATTTCAATGGCGCCCGCTTTGATCAGACGCTCCGCTTCGGTGCGGGAAGCGGACAGCCCGGCGGCCACCAGCAGCTTTGCCAGGTTGTTGCCCACGCCGGGCAGGACGCGCACGGTTTCAATATCCAGCGGCACGTCGTGCTGGCGCACTTCGCGATCGAAATCGGCCTGGGCGTGCGCGGCGTCGCCGGCCGAATGGAAATCCGCGACAATGGCGCGCGCCAGCTCCATCTTCGTGGCCATGGGCTCGCTCCGCGCCTTCATGGCGGCGATGTCGGCGAGGCTCTTGTCGGTCAGCAGCTCCCAGTAGCGCCACATCAGGTCGTCAGAGATCTGCATGACTTTTCGGAACATGACCTTGGGCGGTTCGGTGATGCCGATGTAGTTGCCCTTCGACTTCGACATTTTCTCCACGCCGTCGAGGCCTTCCAGCAGCGGCGTGGTAGCCACGATCTGCGGGGGCTGGCCGTAGTTGCGCTGCAGCTCGCGGCCCACCAGCAGGTTGAACTTCTGGTCCGTGCCGCCCAGTTCGACGTCGCAGCGGAGCGCCACGGAATCATATCCCTGGGCCAGCGGATACAGCAGCTCGTGGATCAGAATGGGCGTCTGATCGCGCAGGCGTTTGGCGAAGTAGTCGCGCTCGAGCATCTGCGCCACAGTGTATTTCGAGCACAGCCCGACGATGTCGGCGAAGCGCATGGGCTCCAGCCACTCGCTGTTGAAGCGGATCTCGGTTTTGGCGGGGTCGAGCAGTTTGAACACCTGGGTCTTGTACGTTTCGGCGTTGCGCGCGATCTCTTCGTGGGTCATGGGCGGGCGCGCGGCGTTGCGGCCGGTGGGGTCGCCGATGAAACCGGTCATGGAACCGATGAGGAAGATCACCTGGTGGCCGCAGTCCTGGAAGTGCTTCATCTTGCGGAGCAGCACGGTGTGGCCCAGGTGCAGGTCGGGCGCGGTGGGATCGAAGCCGGCCTTCACCCGCAGCGGGCGGCCTTCGTTTTCGGCCTGAATCAGGCGCTCGCGAAGGTCCTCTTCGCGAATGAGCTCGGCAAGCCCTTTCTTGAGATACTGCAACTGCTCGTCGACGGTCACGTTTTCATGGTAGCGTGATGGGGAAACGGGGACACACACCGCGCCGCGCGCCATGAAGAGATACTATGCGGATATGGATATGGCCGATATTCAGCGGGCGATCGAAACCCTGCCGGTTGAACAACAGACGGCCCTGCTCGATTGGCTTGCGGGGCGGGATCGCCTTCAGTGGGATCGCGAAATCGAGCGAGATTTCTCGCCCGGCGGCTTGGGCATGAACCTCTTCGACCATGTCAAAGCGCAGGCCCAGCGCGGCGAATCCGTTCAAGAGGTGTCGACCAGGGATGCGATAGAATCGCGGACGTGACGTTCGAGTGGGACGCGCGGAAGGCCGCGGCCAATCTCAAGAAACATGGCGTCGCCTTCGCCGATGCGGCCACTGTCTTCCTGGACCCGCTGGCGACGACATTTCCGGACCCCGATCATTCCCTGGACGAGTGCCGGGAGATCACTATCGGCCATACAATGAAGGGAGCCTTGGTGTTCGTTGCCCACTGCGAACGCGTAGGACGGATTCGGATTGTTAGCGCGCGTCGGGCGACGCGGGCCGAGTGCGAGCACTATGAAGAAGGAACCGACGGCTAAACGCAGCGACGATCTGCGGCCCGAGTACGACCTTTCTCAATTGAAGGGCGGCGTTCGCGGAAAGTACTACCGCTCCGCGACAGCGGGCACGAACCTGGTGCTGATTGAGCCCGATCTCGCCGGCTTGTTCCCCGACTCCGCGTCGGTGAATCGTGCGTTGCGCGTGTTGGCAGAAGCCGCCCGCTCGGCAACCGCTCCCAGGCGCCGGAGCACGCGTTAGGGCGGTTTCGCGGATGATGGCCGGGTTGTTTTGTGGTAGCGCACTCGGGTTTGGGGCCCGGTATGCGCTGGCCATGGCTGGTATCCGAGATGTTTCAGAAAGGGCAGCTTTCGGTTTAGGCGTTACTGGACGCTTGCACCGGCTTGTCTATCCGGATGCGCTGATTCAAGTCCGGTAGAGGGCCAACTGACACAATATCGCAGAGGTTGCCAACTTGGAGTTTGTATTTTCTGAAAGGTCCCATCGGGCCTTGGTGAGAACTCTCGTCCACGTACTCGACCAAATCGAACTCTAACTTCTGGCTCGTGTTGGCCCTCTCGCGCCTGCCTCGAATCGGAGGGACATACAGCAAGAGATCGGTTTTCTGATCAAAAAATACGGCGAGCCGACAAAAAGCGGAACGGTTCCTTATCAAAACTCCTACGGTGCGACATGGGACTGCGTCCGAGACTTCTGGACAATGCCGGACGGTACGTTAATCTTGGCGTCCGAGAACATTGGCAATGCGGCTTACGGCGGTGGCCCTAGGCGCGAGCTTATCATCATCTTTGCGTCAAAGGAGCTACTGGAGAGAGAAAAGGAACGACAGCAGGGCAAGCCGAATCCGTACGACCAATAGAGCGGCCCGGCCCTGTTAGGCAGCTTTAGAAGCGTTCCATTCTCGATTCGTACACACTCTCGAGAAAGCGTAAGTCTTGAGCCAACCCTTGAACCCTCGTCAATCGCGGGTTGACGTGTTTCGAAAGCCCGTTTCACAACGACAGATCACGCGCTGCGATTAGCGACTCGCCCGCCTGCTTTCGGCCGGATTGAAACGTCTCAGACGTCTGTTTCGCAACGGCGGTTCGATTGCGGACCAGTCCTGTTGGCCGGGGTCGATGAACAGCCGCCCACTGTCTGCGCAGGCGAACGGACCTCAGCATTCCTGTCCGAAAACGGCGAGTTCTGCGCCGCGCGCCCGGTTATAGTCGAAGGTGACGGCCGTGCAACTCAGTCACACCATCTGCCGCAGCGCGCGTCTTGCGCGCGACCCCCGCTTCGACGGGAAGTTCTTCATCGGCGTGCGCACCACGGGCATTTTCTGCCGGCCCATCTGCCCGGCCCCTTCACCAAAAGAACAAAACGTGGAGTATTACCCATCGGCGGCCGCGGCGGCCGAGGCCGGTCTTCGCCCGTGCCTGCGCTGCCGGCCGGAATGCTCCCCGGGCACGCCGGCCTGGCTTGGATCATCCGTCACCGTGTCGCGAGCGCTGCGCCTGATCGCCGAAGGCGCACTGGAAGACGACGGCGTGGACACGCTGGCCGAACGGCTGGGCATCGGTTCGCGCCACATGCGGCGGCTCTTCCTGGAGCATCTGGGCGCGACGCCGGTGGCCGTGGCTCAGACGCGCCGACTGCTGGCGGCGAAGAAGCTCATCGATGAAACCAGCCTGCCACTCACCGAGATCGCCATCGCCTCGGGCTTCGGAAGCATCCGCCGGTTCAACGCGGCATTTCTGGATACGTGGGGACGCAGCCCGCGCGAACTGCGGCGCACGCGTGGCAAGGCTCCGGCGCGTGGGTCATGCAATCTGGAGCTGCGCTACCGGCCGCCGTTCGACTGGGCCGCACTGCTCGGCTTTCTCGCCGGGCGTGCCATTGGCGGCGTGGAGTACGTCGAAGGCGACATCTATCGCCGAACCATCGTGACCACTCGCGGCCCAGGTTGGATCGAAGTGCGCCCCTCCGCCACGACGGCACTCACGCTTTCCGTCCACTGCCCCGATTCCAGCGACTTGCTGACGATTGCCTCGCGCGTTCGACGCCTGTTCGATCTGGACGCCGATCCGCAGGCGATCGCCGGGCACCTGCGGCCGGACGCGCTGCTGGCGCCACTGCTGAAGGCACGCCCGGGTCTGCGCGTTCCCGGCGCGTGGGACGGTTTCGAACTCGGCGTGCGCGCCATTCTCGGCCAGCAAGTGAGCGTGGCCGGCGCCAGCACACTGGCCGCCCGCCTGGTCCAGAAGCTTGGCCAGCCGGTGGCGTTCGACGTGGCCGGCCTGACCCACACGTTCCCCTCGCCCGCGGAGTTCGCCAGCGTGGATCTCGCCATCGGTCTGCCGACGGCAAGGGCCGAAGCGATCCGCCAGTTCGCGCGCGCGGTCGCTTCGGGTCAAGTGACGTTTGACGCCGCCGTGGATTCCCGCGCGTTCCAGGACAAGCTGCAATCGCTCCCCGGCATCGGCCCGTGGACGGCGCAGTACATCGCCATGCGCGCGTTGTCCGACCCGGACGCGTTTCCGGCGAGCGACCTGGTGCTGCGGCGGGCGTGCGGCGGCAAGGAAACCGAACCATGGCAGCCCTGGCGCGCGTACGCGGCCATGCACATCTGGCAAGGAGTCAAGGATGGAAGAACCAATGTTCTACACGTGGATGGAAAGCCCCGTCGGAAGACTGTTGCTGGCGACGGATGAGGCCGGGCTGCGCAAAGTCCTGTTCGGCGGCGAGCCACAGGCTTCCTGGCGCGAAGACCCGGCGCCCCTGGCGGAGACGGTGCGGCAGTTGCGCGCGTACTTCGCAGGCGAGCTGCGCGATTTCGATCTCCCGCTGGCGCCCGAAGGCACGCCGTTCCAGTTGCGCGTCTGGCGCGAACTCCGCAACATCCCCTACGGCCAGACCATTTCTTATGGCGAGCTGGCCCGCCGGGTAGGCTCGCCGAAGGGCTCCCGCGCGGTGGGGCTGGCCAACGGGGCGAATCCCATTTCCATCGTGGTCCCGTGCCATCGCGTGATTGGCAGCAACGGCAAGCTCACCGGTTACGGCGGCGGTCTGGAAAACAAGGAGCGGCTGCTGGCGCTGGAGCGGGAGCATCCCCTCTTTGCCCAATAATAGGGTATGAGCTGTTTGCTGCGCTTCGCCGCGCTTGTCGCCCTGGTTTGCCTCACACTACCCGCACAAACCGACTGGACCACCGCCACCGACCTTCCCAACGTGGACTTCGGCGGGCTCGCCCCCGCACAGAAGGAGCTGGCGCTGAAGATCCTGCGCGGCGAGAGCTGCACCTGCGGATGCAACATGAAACTGGCCCAGTGCCGCATGGTCGACCCGCCCTGCGGCGACAGCCGTGCCCTGGCCTCCATCGTCGTGGAGGGTGTGCGCAACCACCGCACGGCTGACCAGATTCACGAAGCGCTGGTGACCTCCGCCATCGCGAAGACGCGGGCCAGCCAGCACAAGATCCTGGGCGACCCTGTGCCGATCGCGACTGCTGGCGCGCCCACGCGGGGGCCGCGGACCGCGAAGATCACCATCGTCGAGTTCTCCGACTTCGAATGTCCCTACTGCGCGAAAGCGGTGGGCGAGATTGCCGCCATCCTGGCTGCGTACCCGAATGACGTGAAGCTGGTGTTCAAGCAGTTCCCCCTGGACATGCACCCGCACGCCCTGATGGCCGCCGAAGCCGCTTTGGCCGCCAACGACCAGGGGAAATTCTGGGAAATGCACGATAAGCTCTTCGCCAACGCCCGGCGCCTTTCGCACGATTCGGTTTTCGCGCTCGCCCAGAGCCTTGGGCTGGACATGATGCGGTTCACGCGCGACATGGAGAGCGGCCGGTTCCGTAAAGTTGTCGAGGCGGACGTGGCCGAGGGCGACAAGATCGGCGTGTTTGGCACGCCCTCTCTATTCATCGACGGGAAGCCGTACCGCGGGCCGGTGATGCTCTCCATTCTGAAGCCGATCCTCGACGACGAGCTGAAGCCCCAGCCCGCGGTGACGGCGGCAGCGCAATGACAAGCGGCTGGATCGACGTGACCATCCCGCTGCGCAACGGGATGCCGGCGTGGCCCGGCGACACGCCGTTCGAGCGCACGCTCACCCATACCATCGCCGGCGGCGCAGGCAACAATCTGTCGCAATTCTCTTCCTCGGCCCACGCCGGCACGCACATGGATGCACCGCTGCACTTCCTGCCTGACGCCCCGTCCATGGATACGCTGCCCATCGAGGCCGTTGTGGGTTGCGCGCGTGTGATCCAGATCCGCGACGCCGAAGCGGTGCGCCCGGAGGAACTGGAGACGCACGCGCTGCAGCCGGGTGACCGCGTCCTGTTCCGCACGCGCAATTCGGAGCGCCGGCTCGCCGAACAGGAGTTCGCGACCGACTTCGTGTACGTCTCGCCCGAGGCCGCACGGTATCTGGTGGAGCGGGGCGTTCGCACAGTGGGAGTGGATTACCTCTCCGTGGGCGCGTTCCGCGAAGAGAGCGGTCGGGAGACCCACCGCGTGCTGCTCGGCGCCGGCATCTGGATCATCGAAGGCCTGAACCTGGCGGACGTGGAACCCGGCGAGTACGAACTGATCTGTTTGCCCCTGCGGCTGGTGGGTTCGGACGGGGCGCCCGCGCGGGCGGTGCTGCGGCGGAGCGCCGCGCAATGAGGACGGCTGGTGAAACGCGCGTAAGCCGGCCGTAGACCGCCGCCCTACTTCTTCGCCAGCGTCCCCGAAACGAAAAAGCTGTTCCAGCGCGGCGTGCGGTCCTGGTTCACGCCGCCGGCGCGCATGACGCGGAACGCCACCGCGTCGCCCGGCTGCAGGCGGCCCTGGATCTTGCGCACGTCGTCCACCGAAGCCACCGGCTCGCGGTTGATGGACACGATGATGTCCTTCTCCTGAAGCCCGATGTCCTCGGCGAACGAATCCGCGTCGACGCTGGTCACCACCACGCCATGCTTGTCCTCGAGGCCCTGGCTGGCGCGCTCCGGATCCGAAAGCGTGCGGATGCGGATGCCGAACTTCGCCTGGCTGGCCACCTCGCCCCTGGGCTCCGGTTGCTCTTCTTCGAGGCCGGCAATCTCCGGACGGTTTTTGAACACCTCGGTGCGGTCGAGGATGGTCACCTTGAAACTCATCTTCCTGCCGCTGCGGTCCACGTCGAATGTAGCCTCCGTGCCGATAGGCGACTCGGCCACGCGCGTCACCAGATCGTCGCCGTTCTTAATCGGCTTGCCGTCCATGGCCAGAATGATGTCGTCCGCCTTGATGCCGGCCTTTTCCGCCGGCCCGCCCTTTTGCACGTCGCCCACCAGAACGCCGTGGTCGGCGCCGAGCGCCTTGAGCAGATCGGGCTTGTCGCTCTTGCTCCAGGTGATTCCGATGGAACCGCGGGTCACCCGTCCGGTGCGAATAATGTCGTTATAGACGCGCACGGCCATGTTGATGGGCAGCGCGAAGCCGATGCCGTTATTGCCGCCCGTCTGCGTGGCGATCATCGTGTTCACGCCGATCACCTCGCCGCGAATGTCCAGCAGCGGCCCGCCGCTGTTGCCCTGGTTGATGGCCGCATCGGTCTGGATGAAACGCTGGAACTGTTGCGCGGTGATCTCCCGCCCCGTGGCGCTGACAATACCCGCCGTCACCGAGGCTTCCAGACCGAACGGCGAACCGATCGCCACCGCCCAGTCGCCAACCTGGATGCCGTCGGAGTTGCCGATGGTCACCGGCGCCAGCGGCGTTCTCGGATCGATCTTGATCACCGCCAGATCCGTCTCGCGGTCGAACCCGATCAGCCGCGCGCGATACTCGGCGCCGTCGGTGTGCAGCTTCACGCGGATGTGGTCCATCTTTTCCACCACGTGATTGTTCGTGATGATGTAGCCGTTGCGGTCCACGATGAACCCGCTGCCCAATTGCTCGTGCTTGAACGCGCGCCCTGAGTCGCCGCCCGACGGTCCGCCATGAAAGAAGCGCTTGAACGGTTCCAGAGCGTCGTCGCCGTCCCCATTGGGATCTTTCTTCAAGCTGGCCTCTTTGGGGGTGTAGTCGGCGGTGATGTTCACCACCGACGGCTCCAGCTTCTTCGCCAGCTTGGTGAACTCGTTGCCGATCTGCACCGCGTCGGGCAGGCGCAGTGGCGTGGCGTCGGGCGCGACGGACTGGCCGCGGGCCGCGTGCGCGCCCGTGTTCACCAGCGTGCCGATCACAATGCCAACGGACAGAGTCAGCAGAAGCAATCCGAAAGAGAGCAGCTTCTGCTCACGCATTTTGTGGAAGAGGCGCATGGTGCTCCGGGTGTGACCTTTCCCGCCGAAGGGCCGACGGTACCTATATTATAGGGGCCTCCGGTCTACTACCCGCAGACGGATGCGCCGGCGTTCCGAACGGTTTCAGCTCCGCCAGCACGATTCCGGCCAGAATGAGCGCGGCGCCGCCGAGAGTCCGCCCGGTCAGCGTTTCCCCGGCCACCAGCCACGACGTTACCCATGCGAAAACCGGCTCCAGCGCGAACACCAGCGCGGTGCGCGTGGGGCTGCTGAAGCGTTGTGCCCACGTTTGCACGGAGAACGCCAGCGCGGTGGCCAGCAGGCTGGTTACCGCCAGAGCCACCCAGACCCGCGCCGTCCAGCGCACGTGCACCGGCTCGGCCCACCAGAACAGCGCCCCCGCCAGCACCGCGCAGGTGGCAATCTGCGTTACCGCCAGAGTGCCCGTATCGGCGGCCCGGGCAAAGTGCCCGAGCGCCACAATGTGCAGCGCGAAGGCCACGGCGCCGCCGGCCACCAGCAGGTCGCCCAGGCTCACTTCCAGCAGGTTGCGATGCGCAGTCATCAGGGCCATGCCCACGGCCGCCATCAGCACTCCGGCCGATTCCGCCACCTGCGGCGCCTTGCGGTGGATCAGCGCGCTGAAGACCGGAACCAGTGGAATGTACAGAGCTGTGATGAACGCGGTCTTCGAGGCCGTGGTCAGCTTCAGCCCGAACGTCTGCAGCGCGTATCCGGTGAACAACAGAACACCGGCCACCACGCCGCCGCGGACCGCGCGCCCCCGATTGCCCGCACGCCGCATGGGTCCGAGGAACACCAGCGCCAGCGCCGCCGCCGCCAGCGTGAAGCGCGTGGCCAGGAACAGCAATGTGCTGACGTCGGCCAGCGCCCCCTTCACCAGCACGAATGTGGCGCCCCACACCATGCACACGAACACCAGCGCCACGTCGGCGCGCCAGCGCGGATGGGCGCTCATGCGTTCGGGCCAACCGGGTTGGCGTGACCGAGCAGCAGGTGAAGGGCGAGCAGGATCCGCCGGAGTCCCAGATCGCGGCCTTCGGGGTTGTACCACTCGCCGGGCGTGTGCGCGCCGCCGCCCTGGCCGCCCGCGCCAATGGCCACCGCCGGAATGCCCATGGACAGAGGAATGTTTGCGTCGGTGGAGGCGCAGTCCACCTGCGCGCGGATGGCCAGATGAGCGTCCACCGCCCGCAGGATGTTCAGAATGGCCGCGTCGTCCGCCAGCTTGCCGCCAGGCCGCGTGCCGATGTCGGTGATCCGTGCCGAAACGCGCCCGCCGCTCGAGCGGTCGTTCTCCACCTCGATCGCTTTTTCCACGCAACCGGTGAGAATCGCCGACAGCTCCTCCAGCCGCGCCACGTTCTCCGAGCGGATATCCAGCTTGGCCCGCGCCGAGGCCGCAATCGAGTTGACGCTCAGGCCGCCCTCCACAATGCCGAAGTTGAACGACGACCTGGGCCGGCCAGCGCCATTCAACGGCGTGTCCGTGAACAGCGCTATGGCGCGGCTCAGTGCATGGACGGGATTGCCGATGCCGTAATCGCTCCAACTGTGCCCGCCCGGACCGGCCATGCTGATGTCGAAGCGGCGGCTGGCCAGCGCCTCACAGGTGATGTGGTCGGTGGCCGGTCCATCCAGCACCAGCAGGGCCGTCAGACGGGTGCTCAGCGGCGATTGGCGGCACAGATAGCGCATCCCGCTCAGGTTCCCTTCGCCTTCTTCGCCGACGTTGGCCACGAACACGAGGCCGCGAAAGGCCTCCGGGCCGCAGGTTTCGATCACCTTCGCCAGAGCCAGCAGCGCGGTCAGTCCCGCACCGTTGTCCGACACCCCCGGACCGTGAAATCTGCCGTCGGGGCCGAAGGTGATCTCCTGCTCGGGAATGCGCGGCGCCATTACGGTGTCCAGATGCGCGGTCACCGCCACCACCGGTCCGTCCGGATGGCCCGGTGGGGAGGCTACGACATTGCCGCTTCGGTCCACGCGGGCATCGTAGCCGAGGTCGCGAAATTGTGCCTGCATCCACTCGGCGCGCGCCTGTTCGAAGAACGTCGGCGCGGGGATGCGGCAAAGCTCCAGGTGACGCTCGTTGATCCACTGCTTCTCGCGGGCGAACCATTGCAGAGCCTCGCGTAACTCGGGCGAGGCGGCCGCGTCGGCCACTGCTTTGGTCATGATGGAAGGGAGCGTCGCCAAATGCCAGTGTAGCGGTACGCCGTGGTGGTGTCAGCCGTGTACTACTACAGCCCAGAATCTTCGCAGCGCGCGACGATTCGAAGTGGGGCAGGCTCGTAGCCTGCGGCGGCCTCTCAGGCCGCCCTGCCCCCTAGTACTACTGTGTTATAAACGGCGCGAGCAACAGAAGGGGCAGCAGGGGAGCTGCTGGAGCAGGGCTCGGGCGATCCGGATACGCAGCGTGGCGATGGACTGGCGGTTATGCCGTTCGGCG
>JBEKZH010000035.1:0-50647 GCA_049510065.1 Bryobacteraceae bacterium | reverse complement strand
AATACCGCGCGAAAAGAACTGGCCGAGCCCGTAAAGCCGCGCGTGGCCGCAACGGGCGGCGCCGTTCCGGATCTGGACCGCCTTATTCACGAGCGCATTCGCCTGGCGATTGTCGCCGCGCTGGCGGCCAACCAGTCGCACTCGCTCACGTTCAACGAGCTGAAATCGCTGCTGAAGACCACCGACGGCAACCTGAGCGTGCATGCGCGCAAACTGGAAGAGGCCGGCTACGTCTCCTGCACGAAGTCGTTCGCGGGGCGCATTCCCAGGACGGAATACCGGCTCACGGCCACCGGACGGAAGGCATTCGAAAAGTACATCGACCACATGGAAGCGCTCGTTCGGGCGATGCGGGAGAGATAGTGCCCCTTCTCGAAACTGCCACGCGGCCCCAGAGCCGAAGCCACGAGCGCCTGCACGTGGCCATCATCATGGACGGCAACGGGAGGTGGGCGCGCAGTCGCGGACTCCCGCGGATCGCCGGGCACCGCGCCGGCGCCGACGCGCTGAAGAGAGTGGTGGAAGCCGCGCCGCCGCTGGGGATCGGCACCCTCACCATCTACGCATTCTCCTCCGACAACTGGAAACGCCCGCGGGAGGAAGTCAGCGCGCTCATGCGCATGTTCCGAAGCTATCTGAAACGGGAGCAGGAGCGCTGCATCGAGAACGGCGTGCGCGTCAGCGTCATCGGCCGGCGCGACCGTCTGCCTCCGCTGCTGCTGCCGGCCATGGAAGAATGCGAGCGGGCCACCCGGAGCTGCCGGACGCTTCACCTGCGCATCGCCGTCGATTACTCCGCGCGCGACCGCATTGTCGAGGCGGCTCGCCGGTTCGGCGCCCACGGCTCCCGGGAGGATTTTGCCAGACTGCTCGACACCGAGGACGTGGACCTGCTGATTCGCACCGGGGGCGAGCAACGCCTCAGCGACTTCCTGCTGTGGGAATGCGCCTATGCCGAGTTCGTCTTCACGCCCGTCATGTGGCCCGACTTCAACGCCGCCGCCATCAAAGAGGCGCTGGCCGAGTACCACTCGCGCGAAAGGCGATTCGGGGCCGTGCCCGTGCTCTCCAGCGCGGGGCGGGGGTAGAACTGCTCTGATCGCCGGTTACCGGATCTGATGGGGGAGCGCGGCTACAATAACCAACATGATCCTGCGCGTGGGAATCGGTTTGGTTCTGGCTTGCTGCTTTGCGCTCTCCGCGGACCCGGATTTCTCCGTTCCGGCGCAGCCGCCATCGATTCAGGTCGCCAGCACCGAGCGGCGGGACGAAGTCGAGATCCGCGACATTACCTTCGACGGCGCCAGCGGCGAACGCATCGGCGCTTTTCTGGTCTCGCCGATCGGCAACGCCCGGCTCGCCGCAACGTTGTACGTTCATTGGTACGACCCGGCAGAGCCGAATTCAAATCGTCTCGAGTTCCTGCCGGAGGCCGTCGACCTCGCCCATAAGGGGCAACTGTCTCTGTTGGTGGACACCATGTGGTCCGACCCGGCGTGGTACGGCAATCGCGCGCAGACGGCCGATTACGCCGAGTCCGTGAAGCAGGTGAAGAACCTGCGCCGGGCTCTCGACGTTCTGTCGACCGACCCCCGAGTGGACCCGGAGCGGGTGGCCCTGGTTGGCCACGATTTCGGCGGCATCTACGGCGCGGTTGCGGCGGCTGCCGATCCACGGGTGAAAGCGCTGGTGACCATGACCGCCGCGGCGAACCTCAGCGACTGGTACATGTACGGCAAGTTCAAACTCGAGGGTGACGCGCGCCGGCAGTATGTGGAGCGGATGGCGCCTTTCGACGCGGTCCAGTCCGCCGCCCGGGTGAAGGGTCCCGTGTTGCTCCAGTTTGCCGATTCCGATTTCTACGTGCCCCAGGAGACCGTCGCCGCTTATCGCAAGGCGCAGCCGGACCGGTCGAGGATGGCCATCCTGCTCTACAACAGCGGACACGGCCTCGGCTGGGATGCCACGCGCGACCGCAATGCGTTTCTCATCAGGACGCTCCACCTGCGCCGCGATCCGGCCGACATTCTTCTCGACTACTTCGCGGCGCGCAACGAGGGCGATGCCGGCGCGATTGAGGCTTTCCACGCGCCCGATTATCGCCCCGAAGCCAGCCACGATCTCTACGCTTTTGAAAAGGCCACGAAGGCGCACTTCGAGTATCGGACCATCCAGGACTCCGGCGATTCCATCACCATCGATCTGTATGAGTCCAGCGAGTACCTTGAGGCGCTCGGTTCCGGCGTGAACATGACCCGGATAACGTACCGCTTTCGCGACGGCCGGATCCGGGAAGCGGAGACGGTTTCCCGTTTCGATGCTCGCCAGCCCTACGAACAGCAGTCGAAGGCGTTCGCCGATTGGGCGCTAAGGGAGCACCCCGCGGAAGCCGGGAGAATCCTGGACCGGGGCCGGGTTCGGATGGCCGGCGACACGGCCGCTGCCGTGCTGGAACTGGCGAAGGAATGGCGTTTGCACCCAAACCGGCCGGTTATGCGTCCATAGGAGTGCTGCGCTGCCTGCCGCTATAATGAGAACTAGGATTATCATGCCCTTCCGACGTCCCTCCCTTGTGCTGGTGCCTCTGTTCATCGGGCTCTGCTCGCTGGCGGGAGGTCTTCTGGGTCCCGGCCTCACCCGGGTGGCCGCGGCCGCTCCGGAAGACGACGTGAAGAGCAGCATCAAGTCCTTCACGCGCGTGTACCAGGCGGTAGAGGAGAACTACGCCGACAAGCCGACTGCCGACCGGGCCATCTACAAGGGCGCGATTCCGGGCATGCTGCGGACCCTCGACCCGCACTCCAACTTCTTCGACCCCAAGGACTTCGCCGCTCTCCGCGACGATCAGCGCGGGCACTACTTCGGCGTGGGCATGCAGGTGGGTCCGCGCAACGGCAAGACCATCGTGATCGCGCCGTTCGGCGGTTCGCCCGCCTACCGGGCCGGGCTGCGCCCCGGTGACGTCATTCTCGAAGTCAACGACAAGCGCACGGACAACCTCACCACTGCCGAGATCGCCGACCTGCTGAAGGGCCCCAAAGGCACGAAGGTCACCGTGGTTGTGGCGCGCGACGGCGTGGACAGGCCGCTCACGTTCAACATCATTCGCGACGAGATTCCGCGCAACAGCGTGGAGGAAGCGTTCTGGCTGCGTCCCGGCATCGCCTTCATCGACATCAACTCCTTCAATGAGACCACCAGCAAAGAGGTGGAGGAGGGATTGAAGAAGCTGGGCGAATCGAATATCAAGGGGCTGATTCTCGACCTGCGCAGCAATCCGGGCGGCCTGCTGAACGAAGGCGTCGCGGTGGCCGGGCATTTCCTGCGCAAAGGCGAGGTGGTGGTTTCGCACCGTGGCCGCGCTTCCGCGGAGAAGCCGTACCTGGCACGCGGCAGCGCGTTGGGCGAGAATTACCCGATGGTGGTGCTGGTGAACGCGTACTCGGCCTCGGCCGCGGAGATTGTCGCTGGCGCTCTGCAGGATCACGATCGTGCCCTGATCGTGGGCGAGACGACGTTCGGCAAGGGCCTCGTGCAGACGGTGTATCCGCTGCAGGAGAACACCGGTCTGGCCCTGACCACCGCTCATTACTACACGCCGAGCAACCGCCTGATCCAGCGCGACTACACGAACATCTCGTTCCTCGACTATTACTACGGCAAGCACGCCGAGCAGAAGAACCCCCTCGACGTGAAGATGACCGATATCGGCCGGACCGTCTACGGTGGCGGCGGTATCACGCCCGATGAAAAGGTGCCTTCGCCGAAGTTCAGTAAGTTCCAGACCGAATTACTTCGGCCGCCGCATTACGCCTTCTTCAGTTTCACGGCGAAGTATTTCGGGACGCACGATGCGAAGCTGCCGAAAGGCTGGTCGCCGGACATCAACGTGGAAAACGACTTTCACGAGTTCCTGCTGAAAGAGCAGGTTCCGTTCACCGAAGCCGACTGGACCGAGAACCATGAGTGGATTCGCGATCAGTTGAAGCGCGAGATGTACGTGACTGCCTTCAGCTACGAAGAGTCGCAGAAGGTAACCGTGGAAACGGATCCTCTGGTGAATAAGGCCATCGGCTTTCTGTCTGAGGCGAAGGCGCTGCTGGACAAGTCGGAGAAGCTGATTGTGCAGCGCACGAATCAGGATCATTTCTGATTGTGACCGTACCGGCGGAACATCCAGAGGGCCCAAAACGGGGGACAGACTACTGTGTGCACGTTTGGTGGCGCAACCCAGGTCAATAAGTCTGTCCCCGTTTTGGGCCCCGATTCCCGGCCGGAGCCGCAGATTACGGTTCTCGATGCCGGCGGCCAATACTGCCATTTGATCGCGCGGAAGGTTCGCGACCTGGGTGTCTACGCCGAGGTTCGGCCCAGCGAGACGCCCGCCGCGGAACTCCGCGGGCGCCGCGGGATCATCATCTCCGGCGGCCCGGCCAGCGTCTATGAAGCCGGCAGTCCAACCATCGACCCGGAGATACTGACCGCCGGACCCGCGGTGCTGGGCATCTGCTACGGGCTGCAGTTGATCGCGCACGCGCTGGGCGGTTCGGTGCGCAAGGGCGACAAGGGCGAGTACGGTCTGGCGCGGCTGAAGCGGTTGCGCGAGCATCGGCTTCTGGACGGGGTGAACGGCGGCGAATCCCAGGTCTGGATGAGTCACCGGGACCGGGTGGAGGCGGCGCCGGCCGGTTTCGACGTGCTGGCATCCACCGAGACCTGCGCGATCGCGGCCATGGCCCATCGGGAACGGCCGGTTGCCGCCGTGCAGTTTCATCCCGAGGTGGTGCACACGAAGCACGGGCGCGAGATTCTGACGAATTTCGTCTTCGGCATGTGCGGCTGCCAGGAGGACTGGGACCCAAAGAACCGCATTCCGTTCATCGAAGCGGACATCCGCGAACGGGCCGGCGATCGCAACGTGTTCTTCTTCGTCAGCGGCGGTGTGGATTCCACGGTTGCCTACAAGCTCTGCCTGCAGGCACTCGGGCCGGAACGCGTCTATGGGATCTACGTGGACACCGGGCTGATGCGGGAAGGCGAGACCGAATACGTGCGTGGGCTGTTCGACAAGCTGGGCGCGACGGCGTTCCGCGTGGAGGACGCCTCGGCGTCGTTTCTGGGGCGGCTGGCCGGCCTCACCGAACCCGAGGACAAGCGCAAGGCGATCGGCGAGGAGTTCGTGGCGGTGCAGGATCGCGTGTTGCGCACCGAGCATTTTCTCGACGCGAACTGGATTCTGGGCCAGGGCACAATCTATCCGGACACCATCGAATCGGGCGGCACCAAAAACGCCGATCTTATCAAGACGCACCATAACCGGGTGGCGGGCATCCAGCAGCTTATTGCCGATGGCCGCCTGGTGGAGCCGCTGAGCTCGTTCTACAAGGATGAGGTGCGCGAGATCGGCCGCGAGCTGGGCATCGCCGACGAGTTCCTGAACCGGCACCCGTTCCCCGGGCCCGGCCTGGCGATTCGCTGCCTTTGTTCCGCGCGCGAACACAAGATCCCGGATCGGGGCGGCTGCTGGCTGGTTCCGGTGCGCACGGTGGGCGTGCAGGGCGATTCGCGCACCTACCGCGGCGTGCTGGCGTTCGAGCAGTTGATTCCCGAGGACAAGGCCACGGAGCTGGTGAACCGGTCCGTGGAGGTGAATCGGGTCATCGGGCGGCTGGGCGCGCACGTCCCCATGTCGCTGATGCGGGTGACGAAGGGGCTGCTCACGCCCGACCGCCTGGAGCGTCTGCGCAAGGCCGACGCCGCCGTCCGCGCGTTAACGCACGGATCCGGGTTCGACAAGGAAGTCTGGCAACTGCCGGTGGTGCTGATGCCGCTGGGGACGGGCGACCTGCCGGACTCGGTGGTGCTGCGGCCGATTCACTCGGTGGACGGCATGACCGCGCAGGTGGTGATCATGCCTCAGGCGCTGCGGCGCGAGGTCACCAAACGCCTGCTGGCGATCGAAGGCGTGTGCGGCGTGTTCTACGACCTGACGCACAAACCGCCGGGCACCATCGAGTGGGAGTGAGGCGGGCGCGACGGGGCGATTGTCAGTAGGTCGTCGATGTCCGGCGTTCGAATTCGACAACATCAACGCCCCGGGCTTCGAAGTCCACCTCGAAGAATACTCTGTAACTCCCCACCCGTCGCCGCCATGTTGCCGTGCCCTTCAGGCGTACGATGTCGCCTGTAAACGGATCCTCGGCCAGCGAAGCAATCACGGCAGCGACCGCCGCCTAGTCACGGGCGGGGAGCTTTCGCAGAGCTTTTTCTACTCGCTCTGCGATCCTGAGTGTCCACGGCATGGAGAAGCTGCCTGAGGGTTACGAATTCGCCCTTTGCGATCTCCGCACGGCCGCGCTCGACCGCTCGCAGTTCGCTTCGTGTGGGCGTGACGGCTGGGAAACGGTCGTGGAAGTACCGGTGCAGCGCCTCGCGCACGAGCCCGGAGTGAGTCCGGCGCTCTTCCCTGCTGACACGGTGTACTTCCGCGAGCATCTCTTCCGGGAGCGAAATGGTTATGGTGTGCCGGGCTCGCGCCATACATTGGAAACAGCAACCAGGGCCGTTTTCCCCAGCCTACCATGGTCGATGATGATCCCCGCTTACTTACGGCAGGGATTCACGGCCTCTCCGAGGCACAGGTTCTCGGCCTTCCAGCGCATCGCCGAATAGATGCGCGTGTGCCCGCTCGGATGGTCGAAGAAGATGAACTCCTCGATCGGTCCCGGTTCCAGCTTGCGATATTCGCCGAGCAGCAGAGCGGACTCCGCGAAGCCGTCGGGCTGACGCGCGGTATTGAGCCCGAACATGTCCGCTTCGTACTCATCGCGATGCGGCTCAGCGTGTTGGTAACCGGCGTGAGTATGAAGAACAGCAGCGACAGGATCAGCGCGGCCAGCGGCAGAACCGCCGGATCGCCGAGACCGCGGATCCCCCATCGCTCGCCCCAGCGCGCCAGCGACCAAAACAGCGCCCAGCGCAGACACGCGAAGAACACCACAATGATGATGATCAGGAACGCGAGTCCCTTGTAGACGTGGTTCAGAACGTAGTGGCCCATCTCATGCCCCATGACGGCCATGATGGCTTGCGGCGAGGAACGCCTGAGCAGGTTGTCGTTCAGGGTGATGCGTTCGGTTCCCAGAAAACCGCTGACGTTCGCGCTCACGCGCTTGCTCTGCCGCGAAGCGTCCACCTGATAGACGTTCGTGGCGGGGATGCCATTCTGGCGCGCCAGGCGCAGGATGGGATCGCGAACCTTCGCGTCCTCGAGCAGAGTGTACTTGTTGAACATCGGGGCGATGAACACCGGGGCGATGAGCTGCAGGATCGTCATGAAGACGATTACCGCGCCGGCGCCCCACAGATGCCATGTTGCCGGAAGACGGCGGACGATGCCGAACAACGCCATGATGATGAGCCCGCCCAATACCAGGCCCAGCCCGAGACCCTTACCCTGATCTCCGAACCACGCGAGGAAGGTCTGGTTCGACAGGCCGTATTGATGCTCGCGCACGAAGCCCTCGTAAACCGTCAACGGGAATCCAAGAACGAAAACGACGATCAGGTACTGCACCCAATAGAGCCCCGTCTGCAACGGGCGGCGCCGCGTGATGCGTTCCGCAAGGTCGCGCAAGCGGGCCGAGAGCCGTGTGGCCAGAAGAACGATTGCGATCACCGCTCCGTAGAGAAAATCCCAGAGGATGAGCCAGTAACCGCCCTCGAAATAGCCATCGGAGCGAGCCTTCTGTTCGGGCGTGTAGGTGGCCAGGTAGGCGCGCGTAGCGGCCTCGACGTTGAAACCGGGCCCGGCCTGCGCGGCGGCAGGGATGTTCAGTGTTGGCGGCGCGGGCTGCGTTTGCGCGCCAAGGAAAGTGGACAGTAACACAAGCAGGACCAGCAATCGCACGAGCATGCTAAGAGCTTATCGTAAGTTCCCCGGCAGCGGAGTTAGTCAGGCACCAACACCAGCCAGGTCTTTGACCGCATTATTCGGTGTGCTATGGGAACCGCTTGCTGACGCGCGCGGCTCGGAACTGAGCCGTGACCGTAAGGGAGCGGTCTCCCGTAAGAGCACACCATCACGCGGTCAAAGCTCTAGTTCCGCAGGGCCAGCGGCACGGTGCGCCAGTGCCCTGCCCGCGCACGGTCCCGTTCCCTGTGATAATCTCAACTCCAGACATCATGAAGATCCTCTGTTTGGGGGCCGGCGGTTTCATTGGCTCTCACTTCACCCAGCGGCTTCTCGATGAAGGTTGCCTCGTAACAGCGGTCGATATCGAACTGGAGAAGGTTTCCGGCTGCGCCGGTCATCCCAACCTTACGCTCATCCAGCAGGACATCCGCGTACCGGAGTGGGGACTCGACGCGCTGGTCCGCGATGCCGACCTGGTGATCGACCTGATCGCCTACGCCAATCCCGGTCTGTACCTGCGGATGCCGCTCGAAGTGTTCCGTCTGAACTTTACCGAGAACCTGAAGATCGCCGAAGCGTGCGTGCGGCACAAGAAGCGGTTGGTGCAGTTCTCGACCTGCGAGGTGTATGGCAGAACCGCCGCCAGCCTTCCGAACGCGAACCTGGCCGATCGCGAGGACCCCATTCACGCTACATTTTCGGAAGACACCAGCGAGTACATACTCGGTCCGGTCTCCAGGCACCGGTGGATCTATTCGTGCGCGAAGCAATTGCTGGAGCGCGTGCTGCACGCTTACGGCATCGAGCAGGGCTTCAACTACACCATCATCCGGCCGTTCAACTTCATCGGGCCGAAGATCGATTTTCTGCTGCACCAGCGGGAGGGCATCCCGCGGGTGTTCTCGTTCTTCATGGACGCGTTACTGAACGGGACCCGCATGAAGCTGGTAAACGGCGGCACGGCGCGCCGGTGTTACACCTATATCGACGACGCCATCGAGTGCTGCTGGCGGATTGTACAGAATCCGGGCGGAGCGTGCGACCGGCAGATTATCAACATCGGATCGCCCTTGAACGAGATTTCCATCCGGGAGATGGCCGAAACGATGCGCGATATCTACGCCGCCAGGTTCCCTGATCCCGGCGTGCGGCTGCCGGACATTGTCAGCGTCACCGGCGAGGAGTTTTACGGCGAAGGCTACGACGACTCCGACCGCCGCATTCCCGACATCACCAAGGCTCGCACGCGGCTCGGATGGGAGCCAAAGTGGCGCGTCCGCGACATCCTCGAAACCACGATGCGGTACTACGTGACGGAGTACCGCAACGAGAAGCTCAAACCCGTCGCGTCCTGATGGTGGAGAACGTCTTCGTTCTGATGCCCGCGTACAATGCCGGGGCGACCATCGAGCGGGTGTTCGCGCGCATACCCGCCGAGGCGCGCCGGCGCATCCGGCGCTATGTGGTGGTGAACGACGGCAGCAATGACGACACCGCGGAGGCGCTGGCGCGAATCGCGAAGGAGTTCGCGGACCTGGTGGTGCTGACGCACCAGCCGAACCGCGGCTACGGCGAGGCGGAAAAGACGCTGCTGCGGTATGCGTTGCGGGAAGGCGCGGACGCAGGCATCGTCCTCCACTCCGATGGACAGTATTCACCGGAGAAGATTCCCGAACTGCTGGAGCCGTTCGATCGCGATGCGGCGGACCTGGTTCAGGGATCGCGCATGCTGGGCCGCGGCGCGCTGCGCGGCGGGATGCCGCTGTACAAGTACGTGTCGAACCGGGCGCTCACCACGATTGAGAACTGGGCCTTCGGGATGAAACTGGCCGAATACCACAGCGGGTACATGCTCTATTCGCGCAAGACGATGGCAGCTCTGCCATTCGAGAAGTTGTCGGGGTCGTTCGATTTCGACCTGGAAATGATTGTACTCGCCCGCATAAAGGGACTGAGGATCGCCGAAGTGGCGATACCGACGATTTATGCCGGCGAAAAGTCGCATCTGAATCCGGTGAAGTATGGCCTGGATGTGCTGAAGGTGGTGCGGGATTACCGGCGCGGGAAGTACCACGCCTTGGCGGCCATCGCATGAGATGGTCCCGGCGAATTGTGCTCGTCGCGCTGTATGGAGTGTTGAACGCGGCCGCGTACAGTTGCCTGATGCCGCTGTGGGAGGGCTTCGACGAGGGCTACCATTATGGCTACGTTCAGATGCTTTCCGCGCACGGGACGCTTCCCGTGTTGGGCCGGACGGTGTTGACTCGGGAGATCTGGCATGCCTACGAACTCGCGCCGGTGAGCCATTACCTGCAGCCGTTCACCGGGGCTCCGCTCAACTTCGGGCAGTACTTCGCGATGACGCGTGAGGATCGGGCGAGGCGGCGCGCGGAACTCGATTCGATTGTGGTGGCATCGAAGTACGAGCTTCAGCGGGACAAGGCGAACTACGAGGCGAATCAATCGCCATTGCCCTATATCTTCATGGCTCCGTTCGATTGGGCGATGGCCGGCCTGCCTTTGACGGCGCGAGTGCTGGCTCTGCGGCTGATCTGTTCGATTCTCGCGGTGTTGCTGCTGGCGCATTCGACGCTCGGGCTGGCTCGCGAACTGGGGCTGACGGAACGATACGCCGCGGCTGCTTTGTTTTGCGTATTCTCGGCGCAGATGCTGTATGCCACCATCTGTCACGTGTCGAACGACTGGCTCGCGATACCGGTAATGACCTATCTGCTGTGGGCGGCCATTCGCGCCCAGGAGTCCGGCTCCGCCCGCGATCATCTCCTCCTGGGCGTCGCTCTGTCGGTTGGGCTTCTGGCCAAAGCATACTATCTGTTCCTGGTGCCGCTTCCTTTCCTTGTGGCCGCCTGGGCGCTGTGGCGTAAGCGTACCACTGTGCTGCGCGCGGCCTGGATGTTGCCGCCGTTGGCGATTTTGGCCGCGCCCTGGTTTGCCCGGAACGTTATTCTCTATCACAACCTGGCCGGCACGGTGGAGCAAACGAAAGGGCTCGAGCTTCGAGGGTTCCTCGGCGCGGTGTTCGCCGTGCCCTGGGCCGGCAGCATCGCTTACATGGCGCACACGAGTTTGTGGACCGGCAATAATTCGTTCACTGCGTTTTCTTCCATGACGTTGAATGTCGTGCTGGCGCTGCTCGCGGCCGGCGTGGTCTGCAATTTTGTCTTCGGCAGGCCGGGCGCCGCGGAGTGGATTGCCACCGGGGGTATCGTGTTGTTCTCGACGGGTCTGGCTTTCAGCACGGTTGCCTTCTTTATCTCTTCGAAAGGCGGCGTGTTCGCGGCGTTTCCCTGGTACATGCAGACTCTGTTATCGCCAGTCCTGTTGATGGCTTTTCTCGGCTTGTCTCGCGCCCGGGCCGCGGGACGGGTTCTGTTTCCGCTGACGGTAGTGGCCTGGGCCTACCTGATTGCCGCGACGTATCTCGCCAAGCTGGGTCCGATGTATGGCGGGTATCCGCCGTCGCGGGCTCACCTGAGCGCCCTGTGGACATGGTATTGGTCCGGCAACGGCGACTGGTCGGCGAGCCTCGCGGGCGGCGCGGCGGCCTGGGTTTTGATCGCCCTTACAATGGCGCTGTGTCTGTTCCTTTGCGGGCGGCTGACCTTGAAGGCGTGAAGACGGCACCTTCCGCCGGGGTCCTTTCCCCCAGGCCTCCATGGTTACCAGGCGGAGCCCGAGCCTGCAATCCTGAGTACACCCTCGCATCCGGATGCCCGCAGCCGGTATAGTGGGACTTGGTTCCAATGCGGCGGAGTTGAGCGCTGCCTGCCGCAACCCCCGGGATGCCATCCAGGAAACAAATCAGCTATAAGGACGCCGGTGTCAATATCGATGAGGCCGACCGCGCCGTCAGCCTCATCAGGAAGCACGCGCGCGCAACCTTCACGCAGGGCGTGCTCACCGACATCGGCTCGTTCGGCGCGGGATTTCAGATATCCGGTTTCAAGCAGCCCGTGCTCATCAGCTCCGCCGACGGCGTGGGCACGAAGCTGAAGATCGCGTTTCTCACCGGCCGGCACGACACCATCGGCGAGGACCTTGTGAACCACTGCGTGAACGACATCGCGGTGCAAGGCGCCAGGCCTCTGTTCTTTCTCGACTACTTCGCCGTGGGCCGCCTGCAGGCCGACGTCGCCGGGCAGGTGATCGCCGGCGTGGCGCGGGGTTGCCGCCGCAACAACTGCGCGCTCATCGGCGGCGAAACGGCGGAAATGCCTGGCCTCTACGCGTCTGGCGAGTACGATCTGGCCGGCTTCATCGTGGGCGTGGTGGAGCGCCGCGCCATGCTCACCGGCGGGACCATCCATGCCGGCGACGTTCTGCTGGGGCTTCCCTCCAATGGCCTGCACACCAACGGCTACTCGCTTGCGCGCAAGCTGCTGTTCGAAGTGGCCGGCTACCGGCCCGAGCAGGCGCTGCCCTGGGACGCGAAGCTGACCATTGCGGACGAGCTTCTCAAGGTGCACGCCAGCTACCTTCGTCCAATTCGCGCGTTGCTGGACGTGAATATTCTCAAGGGCGCCGCGCACATCACCGGCGGCGGCATCACCGATAATACGCCGCGGATTCTTCCCAGGGGCCTGGCCGCGCAGGTCCACAACGGGAGCTGGCGCGTGCCGCCCATCTTCGATCTGCTGCGCGAGATCGGAGACGTTCCGCTCGACGATTTCCGCCGCACGTTCAATCTGGGCATCGGCATGATCCTGGTGGTCTCGAAGAGGAATCTCACGAAGGCCGCCGACATTCTGGATCGGCTGGACGAGAAGTACTACGAGATTGGCGTGGTGGTAGAATCGCAGCGCTCGCGCGTGATCTGGAAATGATACGCCTCGGCATTCTGCTGTCCGGCCGCGGGTCGAACTTCGAGGCCATCGCGTTCAATATCACGGCCGGGCGGCTGGATGCGCGCATCGCTGTGGTGATCTCCAACCGGCCCGACGCGCGCGGGCTGGAGAAGGCGCGCGCACGCGGGCTCCCCGCCGTATGCATTCCCTCCAAAGGAGTGGCGCGCGAGGAGTACGATCGCCAACTCGTCGCGGAACTGAAAGCACGCGACGTGGATCTGGTGTGCCTGGCCGGTTACATGCGGCTGCTGAGTCCGGCGTTCATCCGCGAGTTCCCCATGCGCGTGCTCAATATCCACCCTTCGCTGCTGCCATCCTTTCCAGGGTTAGACGCGCAGGAGCAGGCGCTGCGGCACGGCGTGAAGGTGAGCGGATGCACGGTCCACTTCGTGGACGAGGATCTCGACGCCGGCCCCATCATCCTGCAGGCCGCGGTTTCCGTGGTGGACGACGACACGGCGGAGACGCTGGCGGCGCGGATTCTCCGGGAAGAGCATCGCATTTACAGCGAGGCCATTGCGCTGGTGGCGTCGGGCAATTTTCGGGTGGAAGGGCGCCGCGTTGTGCGCACGGTTTGACATACACACCGGCAGTGTGTATGCTCCAGGTGTCGCAATGAACAAGCGCATCAACATCGTTCTCCCGGTAAAGACCCTGGCGATTCTCGATCGCGTGACGACGCGGGGCTCCCGGAGCCGGTTCATCGACCGCGCAGTCACGCACCTCGTCCAGGTTGAAGGCAAGCAAAACCTGCGCGCTCGCCTGAAAGCGGAAGCGCTCGCGAATGCGGAGCGTGACGCCGCGATCGCCGCCGAGTGGTTCCCGCTGGAAGAAGAAGCCTCGCGAATGTCCAAGGAATCCCGCCAGGGCGGGAAACCGGTGCGATCCAAACGCAAATGACGTTTCCGCGAAGAGGCGACATCTATCTGGTTGAGTTTGACCCCACCAGAGGCCGCGAGATTCGGAAGACCCGCCCAGCGGTCGTCATTCAGAACGACGTTTCGAACCAGTACAGCCCCATTACCATCGTCGCCGCCATCAGTTCGCATTTCGGCAACCCGCCATACCCCCGCGAGGTCCTCGTGGGACCGGGCGGGAAGACCGGATTGACCCAACCTTCCGCCGTGATCCTGAACCAGATACGCTCCATTGACCGGCAGCGCTTATTAGAGCGCATCGGCCGGATAGACGGCGCCACCATGCAGCACGTCGACGATGCACTGAAGATCAGCCTCGGGCTGGTCGAGCTCCAGCGAAGTTAGCCCAGCCTGAGTGCAGCGAGACGGCTACGAAGCCTTCCTCGCGGCGCCACGCGAGCACGCGTACGTGCCATCGGGTCGTCAGGGCCGGCTGGTCGAATTCGAAGCATCCGCACCATTATCGTGATGCGTGAACCAGCGGCGCTTGATGTCCGGCCAGAATTCCTTCAACACGTTCGAGAACGCGTCGGTCGCGAGCTGCGTATAGAGCCGCTGGATGGTGTCAACGGCGCCGCGGTCATCGGGATAGTATGCGTTCCCGATCGCTGCCGTGATGCCATTCCCGACGACTTCGGAGAAGTTGAAGCGCGATCCTCCGGAGTCGGTGCGCGTCACCAGAATGCGGCTGGCGGCGTATCCGGCCCTTCTCCATGTCGAGCCTTCCGCCTTGCGGAAATAGCGAGGATCTTCGCGTAGCAACGTTGGCATGATCGCTTCGGTCATCATGTTGCCGATCACCTGGTCGCCGTATGAGGTCACGTAGCGGTGGGCATAACCCTTCAAGCCTTCGCCGAACGAAGGACTCTGGTCCTCGAGTTGATAGAGACCGGCGAAGCCGGCGGAGACGAAATACACGGGCCAGTCGAAGGAGTCCTTGACGGCGATGGTGAACTTCTGGTGGGCTGTGAGGGGCTGGTATTGGGATGCGTTCTCCGCGGTCCGGTAGTTCGGCAACACGCCGAAGATGCGCTTGTCGGGCGGCTGGTCCTTGTCGCCGGGCGGAGCGCTCTGCTGTTGCGCGACAACCGTGCACGAGATCAGCACAAGGCCGAGCGCGATTCGGAACGGGAGAAACGGGGCCATCAAGGGTCCTTCGTAAGTATTCGTAACCAGTCGGGTTCTGATTACCCTTGTAAGGATGCCGCGCGGTGACCGATGGTTACGCGAGCTCTTCGCGCAGCACGACACGGAAACGCGCGAGGTCGTCTTCATTGTTATAGAAATGGGCGGACACGCGAAGCGCGCCGTGGCGGGCCGAAACATGCACGTTGCGCGCCTCCAGACGCCGATACAACGCGGACGCGTCGACGCCGGGAAAGCACGCGGTGACGATCTGCGAGCCGTGGTCCGGAACGGTGGCGCCCGCCGCGAGCAGGATGTCGCGTAGTCCGGAGGCGAGGCTCATGACGCGCTGTTCGATGGCTTCGGGGCCGAGTTCCAGTTGCAGGTTCACGGAAGCGTCGAGCGCGTAGACGAGGGGCATGGCGGGCATGCCGCCCTCGTACTTCTCGGCGCGCGAAGATGGCTGGGGCCGGCCGTGATGCAGGTTGTTCACGTTGCGCCAGTCGTGGTGGCTGCGCCAGCCAACCACGTTCGCTGGCATCCACTCGCGCACGTCCGGGCGCACGTACAGGAAGCCGCAGCCGTTGGGGCAGAGCAGCCACTTGTAGCCGTGCACGGCGAGAGCGGCCGGCTGAACACGCTGCACATCGAAGCGTAGCGCGCCGACACTCTGCGTCCCGTCCACGTACAGCGCGATGCCGCGTTCCCTCAGCATGGGTCCGATGGTCTCCAGCGGAGGACGAAAGCCGGTGGCGTAGTTCACGGTGCTGAGCAGCACCAGGCGGGTGCGCTCGGACACCGCCTCTTCGAATTGCTCCCAGGCGGTCTCGACAAATTCGACGCCGCGCTCCAGAAGCGGCGTGGGGGCATAGAGATTGTTGGGGAATTCGTGGGCCAGCGTTACCACGCGATCACCCGGGTGCCAGGCGATGCCGGCGAGCACGGTGGCCAGCGCGGTGGACGCGTTCTGCACGAAGGCGATGTCGTCCGCCGAGGCGTGGATGAGTTGCGCGATGCTCGCGCGGGTGCTCTCGGCGTCGTCGAACCAGCTCAGGAAATCGCGGCAGGCTGTTGCGTCGCGGCGGGCGAAGTGGCGCGACACGGCTTCCACGGTGCGGCGCGGCAACTGGCCGAACGTGGCCGTGTCCAGAAACGTGCGTCCCTTAAGGCCGGGAAACTCGGCGCGGACTTCCTGCCAGTTGGTGGTCATTGCACTTCGTTCTTCACGAACCGGGCGGCCTCGGTTACCGCCTTGTCGTGCGACGTCTTTGCGCGGCGGTCGACAACCTCGACCATTCCCTGGGACAGCTTCCTCCCGACGGTGATGCGCCAGGGGACGCCGATGAGGTCTGCATCCTTGAACTTCACGCCGGGGCGCTCGTCGCGGTCGTCATAGAGCGCGTCGAGGCCGATGCGCGCGCACTCGGCGTGAAGCGATTCGGCGGCCTCGCGCTGGCCGGCGTCCTGCACGTTGACGGGCGTGATCACCACCTCGAATGGCGCCATCGCGGCGGGCAGAACGATGCCATCCTTGTCGTGCCAGAGTTCGATGGCGGCGCGGAGCATGCGCTCGATGTCGATGCCGCAGGAGCCCACCACGATCGGCACTTCTTCGCTGGCTTCATTGGTCACGTGCAGGCCCATGGACGTCGAACCACGGACATACCCGATTTCGAAGGCCTGGCGGAATGCGAGCGCCGCGCCACAATGCCGGCAGGAATCGCCCTCCTCCACACGGCGAAGGTCGAAATACTCGGGCTGGAAATCCTCGCCGGGAGTGACGTGGCGCAGGTGGTAGTCGTCCCGGTTGGCGCCCGCGATCATATTGCGCCGGCCGCGCAAAGTCTCGTCCGCGATGACGCGCATGTTGGTCACCCCGACGGGACCGAGCGAACCGGCCCCGGCGCCGAACCACGCGCGGATCTCCTCCGGCTGCGCGGGACGCGCGGAGACGACGCCCAGGGCCGCGGCGAGTTTCGCTTCGCTGAGCTGATGATCGCCGCGCACCAGCGCCAGCACGGGGCGGCCGGCGGCAACCAGCACCAGGCTTTTCATCTGCGTGGTCTCGGGCTGGCCGGTGAAGTCGGCTACGTCGGCGATGGTCTTGCGGCCGGGCGTGTGGAACTCCTCGGGCGTGAGGTCGCCTTCGGGATCGCTTTCCACCGGCGCGGAGGGTGTCGCCGCCGCGTTGTCCCGCGTGGCTGCGTAACCGCAGCTCGGGCACTGGACCATGCAGCCCTCGCCGGCATCGCTCTCGATTACGAACTCGCCCGCCTCCAGAGCGACGAACGGCAACTGGCAATGTGTGAAGATGCGCTCGCAGGCGGGCCGGACGTCGCTGTCGAACGACCAGCAGTCCATTTGTTGGCCCCGAATCTGATACCAGATCTGCGGGAGCTGCCGGTAGCTGCGCAGCTCGCGCGCCACGGTGGCGACGGCGTCCTCGTCAGGCAGCGACACTTCCTGCGCGCCTATCGCCTCCATCTCTTCGCGCACGACTTGCGCGATCTTCCGTAGCGCACGATTCCCCAGGAACAGGTAGCCGCGCCGGACATAGCCGGCACGAGCGAGGAACCGATCGCTGACGGTCTCGGCCTCGGCCGGGTTCTCCCGCAACGTGGGGATGAACAGCTTGCTCCACTGCATGAGTTCTCAGTGTAGCGTGGGCCGCTCGCGTGCCCTCACCGTTTGCGGATGCGGATGGACGAGTTGGAGGTGCTCACCTCGACATTCCGGCCGCCGCCGCCGATGTCCCCTTCCAGATGGTCCTTCGAGAACGTCCCCCCATGAGTGGTCAGGTCAAAATCCGAGGTGATGTCTCCATGCGACGTGTGGGCGATTAGACGCGCACTGGCCGACGCGGGCAGCCGCAGTTCGATGGTCGCGTTGCTGGAGGTCACGCGCATGTCCGGAACCTTCCCGTCCACGGCCAGATCGATGTGGCCGTTGGTGGTCTCCACCCGAACCGGCCAACTGGCACTCAGGTCCGTGAGGCGGGCCTCCACGCTTCCGTTGGACGTCTCCGCTTCGAACCGGCCGCCGTGTGAGTCCGCCTTGATGTGCCCGTTGGAGGTGTGCAGCCGCAGGTTTCCGTCCTGGTTGTCGATGTCGATGCCGCCGTTGCTGGTCTGCACATCCGCATCGCCCTTGACATCGGTCAGGCGGACGCCGCCGTTGGAGGTTCGCATTCGCACGTTCCCCTCCACCGCGTCCACCCGCAGGCTGCCGTTCGAGGTGTGGATCAGATCAAGCAGCACCCGCTTCGGGACGTGGATGGTATACGCCGCGCCGGCGCTGCCGTGGAAGAACTCGGGCGCAATGGTCCGGATGCGCACCGAATCGGGCGCGTGCGAAATATCGATGCGCACGTCCTTCAACAGGCCCTGATCGCTGGCGTATTTCGTGCCGGTGATATCGATGGTGTTCTTGTCCCAGGCGGAGATCTCCACCGACCCGTTCTGGCTCTCGACGGAGACCCGGGCGCCGGCGTCGAGCGGCCAGGAATAATGAAAGTCCTCGCGGAAGCGGCCCGTGTCGCCCCACTCGCCAACAACGCACGAAGACAGAAACACGCCAGCCGCGGCCAGCGCAAGCAGTCCGAGCATTCGTCGCATAAGGGTGCCTATAGACTGTACTACGAGCGCCCGGGGTTGGAAGTTCCAACGTGCGCTATCCTCCAGGGGATGAAGAAGCTGCTCGCGTTGAATCGCGGCGAGATCGCCATCCGCATCCTGCGCGCGGCCAACGAGTTGAAGATTCGCACGGTGGCCGTCTATTCCCAGGAGGACCGCCTCAGCCTGCACCGCTTCAAGGCGGACGAAGCGTACGTGGTGGGCGCCGGCAAGGGGCCGGTTCAGGCCTATTTGGATGTGGAGGGCATCGTCGCTCTGGCGAAGGAAAAGGGCGTGGATGCCATCCACCCCGGTTACGGGTTCCTGTCGGAAAACCCCGCCCTGGCGCGCGCCTGCGTCGAGGCCGGCATCACTTTCATCGGGCCGGATGCGCGGTTGCTGGAGCTGCTGGGCGACAAGACCGCGGCGCGCAACCTGGCCATCCGCGCGGGCATCCCGGTTATTTCGGGGACAGACGTACCCGTCACCGAAATAGAGTACCCGGTGATGATCAAGGCGGTGTTTGGCGGCGGCGGGCGCGGGATGAGGGTTGTCGAACGGCCCGAAGACCTGGCGGCCAGGCTGGAAGAGGCGCGCCACGAAGCTGGAGCCGCGTTCGGGAACGATGCCGTGTTTCTGGAGCGCTATATCCGCCGCGCACGGCACATCGAAATCCAGATTCTGGCCGACCAGCACGGCAACATCGTCCACCTGCACGAGCGCGACTGCTCGGTACAGCGGCGCAATCAGAAGGTGGTGGAAGTGGCCCCGGCCGTCAATCTGGCCGATTCCATCCGCCGCGGTCTCGCCGATGCCGCGGTGACGCTGGCCCGGGCGGCCGGCTACTCGAACGCCGGAACCGTGGAATTCCTGGTGGACGTGGACACCGGCGAGTGGTTCTTCATTGAGGTGAACCCGCGCATTCAGGTGGAGCACACCGTCACCGAGATGGTGACTGGAATCGACGTGGTCCGCTGCCAGATCCAGATCGCCCAGGGGAAGGCGCTGTTCGGGCCGGAAATGAATCTGCCGCCGCAGGACCGAATCGCCGTGCACGGATTCGCGCTGCAGTGCCGCGTCACCACCGAGGATGCCGAGAACAACTTCGTGCCCGACTACGGCCGCCTGCAGACCTACCGTTCGCCGGCCGGCTTCGGCATTCGTCTGGACGGCGCTTCCGCGTACGGCGGCGCGGTGATCACGCCCTTCTACGATTCGCTTCTGGTGAAGGTGACGGCGTGGGGCCGCGAGTTTCCGCAAGCCTGCCAGCGCATGGATCGCGCGCTGCGCGAGTTCCGCATTCGCGGCGTCAAGACGAATATCCCGTTCCTCGAAAACGTGGTCAACGACGCTGCCTTTCAGTCTGGCGAGGTGACCACACGGTTTCTGGACGATACCCCGGCGCTGTTTCACTTTACGCTGCGGCGGGACCGCGCCACGCGGCTTCTGTCCTATTTGGGCGACGTCATCGTGAACGGGAACCGCGAGGTGGCCAACCGCCCGCGCCCAAAGGAGCTGCCGGCGGCGCCGATTCCCGCGCACATCCCCGGCGAGCCGCCCGCGGGCACCAGGCAGTTGCTGGACCAGCTCGGCGCCGAGGGCTTCGCACGCTGGACTCGCGACCAGAGCGGGCTGTTGATGACCGATACCACGTTCCGCGACGCGCACCAGTCGCTTTTGGCCACGCGCCTGCGAACGTACGACATGATGGCCATCGCGAACTTCGTGGCGCATCGGCTGCCCAACCTGTACAGCCTTGAAATGTGGGGCGGCGCCACCTTCGACGTGTCGCTTCGCTTCCTCCACGAAGACCCCTGGGAGCGGCTGCGCAAGCTGCGCGAGGCCATTCCCAACATCTGTTTCCAGATGCTGCTGCGGGCGTCGAACGCGGTGGGGTATACCGCCTATCCGGACAACGTGGTGGAGGAGTTCATTGGAGAGGCCGCGCGCCAGGGCATCGACATCTTCCGCATTTTCGACTCGCTCAACTGGCTTCCCAACATGCGCGTTTCCATGGAAGCGGTGCGCCGAACCGGCAAGGTGTGCGAGGCGGCCATCTGCTACACCGGCGACATCCTGGACCCGAAGCGCGACAAGTACTCGCTCCAGTACTACGTGCGTCTGGCAAAGGAGCTGGAGAGCATGGGCGCGCATGTGCTCGGCATCAAGGACATGGCCGGGTTGTGCAAGCCGTTCGCGGCCCGCCGCCTGGTGGAGACGTTGCGCGGGGAGATCGGCATTCCCATCCACTTCCACACGCACGACACCAGCGGCGTGAATGCGGCCTCCGTGCTGATGGCGTCGGAAGCGGGCGTGGATGCGGCCGATGGCGCGATCGCCTCCATGAGCGGCGCCACCAGCCAGCCCAACCTGAACTCCATGGTGGCGGCCCTGAACCACACGCCGCGCGCCACCGGCCTGGATCTGGACGCGCTCAACACCTGCGCCGACTACTGGGAAACCGTACGTGCCTGGTACCTGCCGTTCGACACGTCCGCGCCCGCCGGCACCGCCGAGGTGTACGAACACGAGATGCCCGGCGGCCAGTACACGAATCTGAAGGAGCAGGCGACCTCCATGGGCCTGGGCGCGCGCTGGCACGAGATTGCGCGCACCTACGCCGCGGTGAACATGGCTTTCGGCGACATCGTCAAGGTGACGCCATCCAGCAAAGTGGTGGGCGATCTGGCGTTGTTCCTGGTCAGCCACAAAATGACCGTCGAGGAGCTGGAGAACCTGGGACCCGACCACACCCTCACGCTGCCCAATTCGCTGGTGGAGATGTTTTCCGGATCGCTGGGCGAACCCGAAGGCGGCTGGCCCACCAGGCTGCACAACGTGATTCTGCGCGGAGCGAAGACGAAGCACGGGCGGCCGGGCGAGCATCTGCCCGCGGTGGATCTGGATCACGTGTCGCACAATGTGGAGAAGAAACTGGGCCACCAGACTTCGCGCACGGACCTGATGAGCTACCTCATGTATCCGGAGGTGTTCCTCAAGTTCGCCAGGGCGCGTTCGGTCTGGGGGACGCTCGACGTGCTGCCGACGCCGCAGTTTTTCTACGGCCTCGTGCGCGGTGAGGAGATCACCGTGGATCTGGAACCCGGCAAATCGCTCATCATCAAATTGCTGACCATTGGCGATGCGCAGCCGGATGGGACGCGCACGGTCTTCTACGAGTTGAACGGACAGCCGCGCGAAGTGGTGGTGCGCGACGAGTCGCTCAAGAGCAAGGTGGAGACCCGCCCGAAGGCCGACCCCGGCAACCCGGGCCACGTGGGCGCGCCGATCCCCGGCGCGGTGACGGCAATTTCGGTGGACATCGGCAATCGGGTGAACCGGGGCGATCGTCTGCTGGTGATGGAAGCGATGAAGATGCAGTCGACGGTTTACGCGCCCATCGCCGGGAAGGTGCTGCAGAAGCTGGTCAGCATCGGCGACAAGGTGGATTCGAAGGACCTGTTGATGGTGATCGAGCCGGCGTGAAACCGCTTGCTGACGCGCGCGGCTCGGAAACTCGGCCTTGTGTTTGCAAGCACTTACCACGGGAATTGGGTTCGTTTCGTCATGCACGATCACTGCCGATGGCGATCGCGCCCGCCCCGGAATTGGGTTCGTTTCGTTGTGCAAGGATCACTCTCGTTTGCGGAGTGGTCGGCGGCTGCGGCGTTGTAGTGGACATTGCGAATTGACGGTAGCACGGGGCGGGCGGGATATCCGGGGGCGCTGTGCGGAACCGGCTGTGCAATGTAGTGTTTGATTGGTGTGGGTTGTTGTGATCGCCGCAACCGGAGGGTGGCGGTGCCCGCGGTCAATTGACCTCACCGAACCTGCGCAAAGGTCATTCCCCAGCTCCGTTCATCGCGTCCTCCTCGTTTGTTTTCATTCAGCACCGGCATCTGCTGCCGTACGCCCTGATAAAACCGGGGGATAGCAGGGAAGTTTGGCGGCGGGTGAGAAAACCAGCCGCACCAGCCCACCAATCGCCAGAGAATACATCCTCGGGAAACTGACGGGGATGTGAGTTGGCGGGGGGGCCGCAGATGCGCGCTCTGGAAGAGGGTTATGACAGCAATGGGATCTTGTGAACAAAAGATCATGGTTGTGGAAGACGAAGGCCTGATCGCGGCCGACCTGCAGGGCCGGCTGGAGCGAGCCGGCTACTCGGTGCCGCCCGTCGCGGGCACGGGCGCGGAGGCGCTGCAGATCATACGCGAGACGAAGCCGGACCTCGTCCTGATGGACATTCGGCTGCGCGGCGATCTGGATGGGATCGAAGTCGCCGAGCAGGTGCGGAGGGAACTGGATATTCCAGTGGTGTATCTGACCGCCTACGAGGATCGGGAGACCCTCGAGCGCGCCGGCCAGTCGCAGGCGTTTGGCTACATCCGGAAGCCCATCGCTTCGGCAAGCCTGCAGGGGGCCATTGAGATGGCACTCTCGAAACACGGCTTCGAGCGGCGTCTGCGCGAGCAACGCGATTGGCTCAGCGCCAGTTTCGCGGCGGTGCCCGACGCGGTGCTGGTGACGGACAAGTCCGGCCGTATCTGTTATCTCAACCGGGTGGCGGAAGAAATGACCGGGCACACCTCGGACCAGGCCCTCGGCCGCCCGTCCAGCGAGCTGGTGTGGCTGGTTTACGCGGATGGAGAGCCGGTGGACGACCTTGTGCGCGCGGTCATGCTGCAGGGCGAGGCCGCGACGTTGCCCGACAACGTCTGGCTGCAGGGCGGCGAGGGACGCCGCTACGCGGTGGAAGGCAGTGTGGAACCGAGGCGGAACGAAGGGCATATCGAAGGGGCCGTGGTGGTTCTCAGAGACGTCACCGAGCGTTCTCTCGAGGGCGAGATCTCCCGGCAGGACAACAAGCACGAAGCGCTGACGCGGTTTGCCGACGGGATTGCCGGCCACATCGAGCCGGAGTTGAGCGCGGTGGCCAGGCAGGCCGCGCACCTGCTGGGAACGCTGGCCCCGGGCGTCGCATTGCGGCCCGCGGCCGAGACCATCGAAAACGCCGCCACGAAGGTTCTCGCGGTCACCTCCGATCTGCGGGCGTTTGCCCGTCCGCCGAAAATAAAGCTGCAACCGGTCTGGGTGAATCAGATTGTGGCCGGTCTGGAACCTGCCTGGAAGAACGTCATGCCGGCGCTCACCCTGCAACTGGACATGGACCCGAGACCGGCTCACGCCAACGCGCGCGAACTGACCAGGGTCCTCGAAACGATTCTCCAGCATGCACGGCAGAACATGGAAGCCGGCGCCAGCATATGGATGGACACGGCACGTTCCCAGATGGGAGGAACGTCCGAATGGGTGCGCGCACGAGTGTCGTACGCCAGTGCCGGTGAGACCGTCGATTCGGTGGGGCGCGTGTTCGATCCTTCCTGGGAAGGGAAGTGGGAACGGCTGCCGCTTGCCTACGGGCTGACCAGGCAAATGGGCGGCATACTGACCGCCCGGCACGAAGGGAAGTACATTGTCACCTTTGAGATTCTTCTGCCTTCGGTGGAAGCCGCGGCCGCCGGCGCTCCGGCGCAGTGGACGGAACGGCCGGTGATCCTGTTGATCGAGCCCAACTCCGCCATCAGCGGCCGGCTGCACGCCTGGTTCGACCGCCATGGCTACAACGTTCTGGAAGCTGCCACTTGCCAGGAAGCGCTGCTGGCGGCCGAGCTGTACGAGGGGCCCATTCCGCTGACCATAGCCAACCCCGCCGAGGATGACCTGGGCAGGGCCGGTCTGGCCGCAACCATGAGAGCGGTGCGGCCGGGAACTTGTCTGCGGCTGTTCGACGGCTACTGGCAGGAGCGCCCGAATGCAGGCGCGGTGGAGCCGGGTTCGGCTGGTCATCCGGCAGACGGGCCTGAGTTGCTGGAGTGGGCGAATACCATCCTGGGGCCGTCGAGAGCCCAGGTGTCATCCGGAGGATGAGCAAGCGGCGGGTAAGCAAGCGGAGGGTGCGGCGCTGTCATGAAACAGCCATGCCAGAGAAGGGCTGGCCACGTGTTAGTGAGTTCCTAATGACAGGTGGCACAGACTTTGGTCTGTGAGCGCCGGCTGAAAGCCGGCGGCAGCCTGAAAGGCCGCCCCACAAGAACTGACATGGCTATTTCATGACAGGCACTAAGCAAGCGGAAGGTGAGGAAGATGGCTCAGGAACCGGTGGAACTCCTTTTGGTGGAAGATAACGCCAGCGACGTGGAGCTGGTGATCCACTCGCTGAAAAAGAACAATTTCGCGAATCACATCCGGGTGGCCCGGGACGGGGCCGAAGCGCTGGACATCATGCTGGGAACCGGCGGGGATCCTCTTCCCGCCGACTCTCCCAAGCTGATTCTGCTGGATCTGAAACTGCCCAAGGTGGATGGCCTGCAGGTGTTGAGCAGGCTGAAGGCGGATCCGCACACCCGAGGCATTCCCATTGTTGTCCTGACTTCCTCGCGCGAGGATCGCGATCTGAGTGAGTGTTACAGGCTGGGCGCCAACAGCTACATTGTCAAGCCGGTAGACTTCACTCGCTTCGCGGAGGCGGTGCGGCAACTGGGCCTCTACTGGCTCCTGCTCAACGAAAAGCCCACGTTCTGGCACGATCCCGAGGAGCCAGGAAAGTGATTTCGGGCGCTGGGGGAGAGTCGTCATCCGCACGGCGGTACGGATTGGGACTGCTGTCGGTACCGGTCGCGCTGGGTGTCCGAATCGCTCTGGAACCGGTGGCCGGGCTGAAGTGGCCGTTCATTCTGTTCGCTCTCGCGGTGATGGTGGCGGCGCGCTTCGGCGGACTCGGTCCCGGCCTGGTGGCCACGGGAACGAGCCTGCTCGCGGTCCGGTACTTTCTCCTTGAGCCGCGCTATTCTTTTGCCATCCCCGCTCCAGGCGACATCGGCGGGCTGGTGGTTTTCGTCATTGTCGGCGCCGGCATCAGCCTGCTGAGCGGTCAACTGCGCGACTCTCTGGTGACCGTGCGGGCGGAGATCGCCGAGCGCAGGCAGGCGGCAGAGCGTCTGGTGGAAACCCGGAACAGGACCAGCGTGATTCTGGAGGGCATCTCCGACGGGTTTAACGCCTTCGATCGCGAGTGGCGTTACACCTATGTCAACGCGGCCGGCGCGAGGATGGTGGGAAAGACGCCCGGGGAGCTGTTGGGCGGGAATCTCTGGGAGTTGTGGCCGTACGCGTTCGATTCGCCTTTCGGCGCCGCCTACCGCCGGGCCGTCGAGGAAAACGTTCCGGCGGTGGTGGAAGCCTTCTACCCCGAACCCCTCAACGCATGGTTCGAAGTCCGCTGTTATCCGTTGCCGGAGGGTCTGTCGCTGTTCTTCACCGACACCACCGAGCGCAAGCGGACCGAAGAGCGGTTGCGGCTTCTGGAATCGGCGACGCTGCAGGCCAACGACGGCATCCTGATGGTCAAATTGTCCGGAGAGGATGTTTGTTGCCAGGATCCCATGTTCGTCAACGCCGCCTTTGAGCGCATGACCGGTTTCGGTCTGGAAGACCTGCGCGAGGGGGCACCCCGGCTTCTGTACGGCTCCCGGCCGAACGCGCACCTGGTGGCAGGGAAGACGCCGGAGTTTCGCGGGACGCGTCCCGGGCGCTCCGAACAGCAGATTGTCCGCAAGGACGGCTCGGAGTTCTGGGCGGAACTGAGTGTGGAGCCGATTGCCGGCGGGAACGGCGAATACACGCACTGTGTATGGACTCTCCGGGACATCACGGAACGCAGGCAGGCGGCGGAGACGTCGCGGCTGCTCAGCTCCATTGTGGAGTCTTCGTACGACGCCATCCTCAGCAAGAGCCTCGATGGCATCGTGCTCAGTTGGAACCGGGGCGCGGAGCGGATTTACGGTTATCCCGCCGGCGAGATTATCGGCCAGCCGGTTTCTCTTCTTCGTCCCGCGGGCGCCGCGGACGACTATTCGTCCATCGTGGAGGAACTGAAACACGGGCGAATGGTCGAGAACTACGAAGCGGAGCGCGTGAGAAAAGACGGACGGCAGATCTTCGTGTCTCTGACCGTCTCCCCCATCCGGGACGAATCCGGAAAGCTGGAGGGGGCGTCGGTAATTGCCCGCGACATCACCGAACAGAAGCGGGCTCAGGAAGCGCTACGGCTCAGCGAGGAGCGGTATCGTTCGCTGGTTTCGGCCACCACGCAGATGGTGTGGACCACCAACGCGCAGGGCGAAGTGGTGGAGAACACCTCCGCCTGGTGCGCGTTCACTGGCCAGAGCCTCACGGAAGTCAGCGGCTGGGGGTGGATGGATGCCGTGCATCCCGAGGATCGCGAGCGAACGGTGGCCAACTGGGCGAACGCGGTGCAGCTCCGGACCTACTACAGCGGGGAGTATCGCGTGCGCCGATGCGATGGCCAGTACCGGCACATGGCCGTGCACGGCGTCCCCGTTCTGGAGAAGGACGGGAGCGTGCGCGAGTGGATCGGCACTTCGGCGGATATCACCGAGACCCGGCTGGCGGAGGAAGAAGTTCGGGGACTCCACGCGGAGCTGGAGAGCCGCGTGGTGGAACGTACGGCCGAACTGGAGGCGGCCAACAAGGAGCTGGAGGCCTTCGCTTATTCCGTCTCGCACGACCTTCGCGCGCCGCTGCGCGCTGTCGACGGCTTCTCCCGAATCCTGCTGGAAGAGTACGCTCCGCAGCTTCCCGCGGAGGCGCAGCACTATCTGGAGGTGGCGCGACGCAACGCCGTGCAGATGGGAGAGCTGATCGACGGATTGCTGGCCTTCTCCCGGCTGGGCCGCCAGCCCGTGCACAAGCAGCTTGTTGCGCCGTCCGATCTGGCGCGGCAGGCGTGGGAGGATCTGGGCGCGGAGTGGGAAGGCAGAACGGTGGAGGTGGTGGTGGAAGATCTTCCGCCCTGCGAAGGAGACCCGCTTCTGCTGAAGCAGGTCTTCGTGAACCTGCTTTCGAACGCGCTGAAGTACACGCGCACGCGAGAGATCGCCAGGATCGAGTTGGGATCTCAGCGGCTGGCCGAATGGAAGGGCGCCGCGGTCCCGCCGCAACCTGCCGTCGACAGGGCCGCGGTGGCCTACACGGTGCGGGACAACGGCGTCGGCTTCGATATGCGGTACGCGGACAAGCTGTTCGGAGTGTTTCAGCGGTTGCATCGCGCCGAGGAGTATGAAGGCACCGGCATCGGGCTGGCCAACGTGCAACGGGTGGTTCACCGGCACGGGGGGAGCGTGTGGGCGTGGGCCGAAGTGGACCGCGGCGCAACGTTCTGTTTTACGCTTCCCGGCGCGGGCAGGCACGGAGAACGCCCGGCGGCGGACGAACAGGAGCAACGGCAATCATGACCGATCAGATTCTGGAGACGGCCACCGAATCCCCCTGCGAGGCGCTCGCGCCGGTGGCCATCCGCGTCCTGATTCTGGAGGACCGCGCCGCGGACGCCGAGCTGATGCTGCACGAGTTGCGGCGGAGCTGCTTCCAGCCGGTATGGCAGCGGGTGGACACCGAAGCCGACTACCTGGAGCAACTGGAGCCGCCGCCCGACGTGATCCTGGCGGACTACCGCATGCCCCGCCTGGATGCGCCGAAGGCGCTGGAGCTGCTGCAGGGACGCGATCTGGATATCCCGTTCATTGTGGTCTCGGGCGCCATTGGCGAGGACGTCGCTGTCGCCATGATGCGCCAGGGCGCCACCGACTACCTGCTGAAGGATCGCTTGCGGCGCCTGGGGCCGGCGGTCCGGCGAGCGCTGGCCGGCAAACAACTGCGCCAGGACACGCGCCTGGCGGAGAAGGCCTTGCGCGCGAGCGAGGCCCGTTTCTATTCGTTCATGAACCACACACCGGCGCTCGCGTTCATCAAGGACGGCCGGGGCCGGATCCTGTACGTCAATCACGCGTGCGAACAGGCGTGGCAAAAGACGCTGTCCGAATGCGAAGGGAAGCTGGACGCCGAGCTCTGGCCGGAAGACTATGCCGGACGAGTGCGCGCAAACGACCTCCTGGTTCTGCTGAACGGTACGCCGACGCGCGTGCTGGAGGAGCAGCCCAGCCGCGACGGGCGCGTCCGCCAAATGCTCTGCTTCCGGTTTCCTTTTACCGACGCGGAGGGTGCGCTGCTGTTGGGCGCCGTCTCCATCGACATCACCGAGCAGATACGCACCGAGAAAGCGCTGGCCTCCGCGCTCGCGGCAAAGGCGGCATTGCTCAGGGAAGTGCACCATCGCGTGAAGAACAACCTGCAGGTGGTGTCCAGCCTGCTCAGCATGCAGGCCGAACTGCTGCCAGGAAGCGGGATGAGCCGTGTCCTGAATGAGAGTCAGCGGCGGGTGGAAGCCATGGCCATGATTCACGAGCGCCTGCACGGCACGGAGGACACGGACCGGGTGGACTTTCGCGAATACGTGGAGGCGCTCGCGCGGGAGCTGTTCTACGCATACGGCGTGAATGCGAATCGTGTGGCGCTGCGTCTGGATCTCGGCGCGGTGGAGCTGGGATTGAATCAGGCCATCCCCTGCGGTCTCATCCTGAACGAGTTGCTGACGAATTCGGTCAAGTACGCCTTCCCGGAGGCGCGCAACGGGGAGATTCTGGTGGCTCTCGGTTGCGATGAGAGCGATCGTGTCACGTTGCGAGTGGCCGACAACGGGGTCGGCCTGCCGGGCGGATTCGACTGGAAGCAATCGCGGTCTCTGGGTCTGCGGATCGTCAACATTCTGGCCCGGCAACTGGACGGCACCCTGCAATGGGAGCCGGGGCCGGGCGCCGCTTTCGCTTTGACCTTCCACAAGGCCGCGGAGGGATGCGCCACCGTCGCGCCTGCCGCATGAATCGGTGAGATATTTTGCTCCCGCGCGGCACCTTCACCGCATAGAGCGGAAAACTGCGTCAATAGCCCGTGCGGGTGCCGGGGGCGTGCGCATCACAGCGTCCTTTATGCGGTAGCTCAAGGAGTTCCGCAACGTGATGGCGGAAGCGGGTGCAACCTGTGGTGTGAGAGGCCGTGATGAACAAGCCGTTGTGTGTTCTACAAGTTGAGGATTCCGAGCCGGACGCGGAACTGCTTGTCCGGATCCTCGGCGGGGCGGGTTACGAGGTGGATTCGGAACGCGTCGAGAATGCCGGTGACATGCGGCGGGCGCTGGCGGAACGCGCCTGGGATGTAATCATCGCGGACTACCGTCTGCCCCGGTTTAGCGCTCCGGCGGCGCTCGAGGTCTTGCGCGAGACCGGTCAGGACATCCCTTTCATCGTGGTGTCGGGCGCCGTCGGCGAGGACGTCGCGGTGGAGACCATGAGGCTGGGCGCCCACGACTATCTGCTGAAGAACAGCCTGACTCGTCTGGCGGCGGCCGTGGAGCGGGAGATTGGAAACGCCCGGATGCGCCGCCAGCAGCGCGAGCGCGAAGAGCGGCTGGTGAAAGAGCTGGAAAGATCGAACGCCGATCTGCAGGCCTACGCGTACACCGTCTCGCATGACTTGCGGGAACCGCTGCGGATGGTCTCGTGTTACGTCGATCTGATCGAGCGCCGCTGCGGGAGCCGACTCGACGAGGAGAGCCGGGAGTTCATGGACATCGTGACGGCCAGCGTGCAGCGCATGAGCGACATGCTCCGCGGATTGCTGGAATTCAGCCGCGCCGGTCAGGGCAGGCTCACAATGTCGGCGATCGACGGTCATGTACTGATCAATGAGGTGATCGATTCTCTCTCGCTCGAAATCCGGGACACTGGCGCGCGGATCTCGGTGGGTCCGCTGCCGGTCCTGCTGGCATGGGAAGGCCGGCTCCAGCACGTATTCCAGAACCTGATCGGCAACGCGTTGAAGTATCGCCATCCTCGCCAGACGCCCAGGATCGCGATCTCGGCCCAGCGACGGGGCGAGGAGTGGCTGTTCGCCGTGGAAGACAACGGCATCGGTTTCGCGATGGAGCATGCCGAGAGAATATTCGGCGTGTTCCAGCGTCTGGATCCCGGAGAGCGCCAGGGCACGGGGATCGGCCTGGCGATCAGCCGGCGCATTGTGGAACGGCACGGCGGCCGAATCTGGGCGGAGTCCGCGCCGGGCCGGGGAGCGACGTTCTACTTCACGATACCGAGCCCGGTCCTGCCAGGCGCAATCGCGGAGGACGAGCTTTTCTTTCGGGAGGACATCGCCGACCGGCTGGCGCTCGTGAGAGACAAGGCCGGCTCCGGGGAACCGGCGCCCGTTCCTGTGGGCGCCTGAGGGCGGAGGGGCAAAGAAGCGGGCGAAGTCGCCATCCGCGGAGCGCTGAGAGTCACTTATACCGTTCACCCTCGGCCGCGGCGAGTACCTCGGCAATGTTGTCGAGCGATGGCAGCAGGCATTCTCCGGGATCGTGGGTTCTCATTACGAAACGCGGGCGCGTCTCCTGTCCTTCGACCACGTCCTGTAAGCCGCGCCGCAACGCTTCATTCACCGTGTCCCTCAGACCACTCTTCTGTACCTTTCGCTCGCGGCTGGTCCTCATACACCAATAGACGACACGACTGATGTTCTGATGTCAAGTCTACTCGTAGCGTAGCGCTTCGAGCGGATCGGCTAAGGTGGTGCGGCGCGCGGGGATGTAACAGGCCAGCGCGGCCACCGTGGCCAGCACCAGGGCGACGCCGCCGATGGTCCACGGATCGCGCGGGCTCACTCCGAACAGCAGGCTGCTCAGAACGCGGCCGGAAGCCAGCGCTGCCGCGATGCCCACTGCCAGTCCCGCCAGCACGGGCCGCAAGCCCTGCGCCATCACCATGCGCCGGACGTTACCGCCGGTGGCGCCCAGCGCCATGCGCACGCCGATCTCGTTCCGGCGGCGCGCCACCGACCACGAAACTACGCCGTAGATCCCGATGCACGACAGCAACAGAGCCGACGCGGCAAAGCCGGCAATCAGCCACACCTGAAAGCGCCGCTGGCCCACGGAGCTGGAAACCACGTTCTGCATGGTGCGAATCTCGCCCACCACCGTATCGGGATCGATGCTCCAGACGGTGGAGCGCACCGCCGTGCCAAGCGAGCGTGGATCCACGGACGTCCGCAGCACCGCGGTCATGGACAGCCGGTTGCGATACCAGTATGGGAAATACGCAGTGACGACGGGCTGTTGCGCGAGACCAGGACGCACGTCGCGAACCACGCCGGCCACTTCGAACGGAGGCTCGTCCGGGTCGCCGCGGCTGAACTTTTTGCCGATGGGATTCTGGCCGGGCCACACGCGGCTGGCGGCGAGTTCGGAGATCACCGCGAGGTTGCGCTTGCGGTCCGCTTCCGTGAAGCTCTGGCCGGCCACGAAGGCGATGCCCATGGTGCGGAAGTAGTCGGGACTGCAGAAGCGCATGTTGGTCATGGGCAGTTCAGCCAGGGGCAGGTGTTCTCCCTCGCGCTGCATCGCGTCCACCCAATCCTCGCCCTCGAGCGGCAGTTTCGAGATAACTGCGGCGGAATTGACGCCGGGCAGCGCGTGCATTTTTGCAACTAATTCCCGGTAATACGTTTCGCGCTGGCCGCTTTTGTCGTAGCCATTCTGTGGGAGATTGATCTCGACAGCGATCAGACGGTCGGCGTCGAATCCTTTATCCACGTTTAACAGGCGTGCGAAGCTGCCGATCAGCAGGCCGGCCACCACCAGCAGCACCGCGCTCAACCCGGATTCGAAACCCACCAGCAGTTCGCGCGTGAACAGCCCGCGCCGGCCCTCGGTGGTGGTGCGGGAGCTGGCGCGCAGAGCCAGTTGCGGATCGGCCGCGGAGGCCCGCCACGCCGGCAAAACGCCGAAGAGAATGCCGGTGACAATCGACAACGCCAGCCCGAACAGCAGGGCGCGAGCGTCGAGGTGAATTTCATCGAGGCGCGGGAGATCGATGGGTGCGTACAGCAGCACCGCCCGCAACCCCGCCCAGGCAACCGCTACACCGGCCACGCCTCCGGCCAGCCCCACCGCCAGGCTCTCGCCGAGAATGTAGCGGACCAGTTGCGCGCGGCTGGCTCCGAGCGCGGTGCGAATGGCCAGGTCGCGGCCTCTGCCGGCGGCACGAGCGAGGCTGAGGTTCGCCAGATTCACGCAGACAATCAGCAGGACGGCGCCGACTGCGGCGAACAGAATCACCAGCCCTTTGCGCGCGGTGCCCGTCACTTCTTCCTGCAATGGCGTCATTGTGGCGCGCAGGTGCATCTTTTCCGGAAAGCGCGTGGCGATGTTCGCTTGCACCACGTTCATTTCGGCCAGCGCGCGCTGCTCGGGCACGCCCGGCTTGAGGCGGCCGATGACGACGTAATTGAATTCGCCGAACCAGCCGACGTCATCGCGCTTGAACGCGGCCGGGCGGAACACATCGGCCTGTTTCGGGAAATTGACAAGCTGGCTGCCGTCGCTTTTAGGGAAATGGAACGAAGCCGGAAGAATCCCCACTACAGTCCACTGCGCGCCGTCGAGCGTGATTGGGCGGCCGACCAGCGCGGGGTCGCGATGGAAGCGCCGGTTCCACAACGCATCGCTGATGATCACTTCGTGTTCGTGACCCGGCTGGTCTTCTTCGTCGAGAAACGTTCGGCCAAGTTGTGGCTGGACGCCGAGCATGAAGAGCAGGTTCGCGGAAACTCTCGCGCCGATGAGCTGTTCGGGCTGCCCGGCGCGGGTCAATACGAAGTTCAGCGGCTCGATGATGCTGAATTGCCCGAAAGACGAGCAGCGGTCGCGCCACTCGAAGAAATGGCGCGCGTTGACGGGCAGCCGCGGATACATGCGAGCGACCTCCGGCACCACCTCGTTAATCACCATCAGGCGCCCGGGATCGCGATAGGTGAGCGGGCGCAGCAGCACCGCGTCAACCACGGAGAAGATGATGGTGTTCGCGGCGACGCCAAAGGCAAGGGTCAGCAGGGCGACGGTGGTGTAGCCGCGGTCCTTTAACAGCGAGCGGACCGCCTGGCGCAGATCGTTGAGCAGAACAGACATGGGAACCGGCCTCGAAACCGACTACGACGGAGGGACCGGGCGGGTTCCCGGGATTTCGCGCGTAGCGCTGGCGGCGGCGCCTCACCTCAACGGGGCTCGATGGTGTTCAAGAGCGTGCGCGCACTTTGGGCATTCGGACCGTTGGGGGCCAGACGCAGGTAGGTCTCGAGCTCCTCGCGCGCGCGCGCCGGTGCGTGGACGCTCCCGTCCGTAGAGACCGTGGCCTTACCCGTCAACCACACGCCGTATTGGTAATGGGCCTCGGCGTACCCCGGGTCCGCCTCGATGCTTCTGCGAAACGCCCGCCCGGCCTCGGTGGTGTGTCCCGAGTTCACCAGGATCGCGCCCAGGTTGTAGAAGTATTTTCCGGCATTGGCTGGGTCGAGCCGCGCGGCCTCCTCCAGTTGTGTCCAGGCCTCCTCCAAACTGCCGGACCTGGCCAGAGCGATCGCATAGTTGTTCCGGTAGGCGCCGTTCTGCGGCTTGAGTTGCACGGCTTTAGCGCGAGCGTCCTTGGCCTCGCCAGGCGAGCCCACGGCGATGTACGCCGTGGCCAGGTGAGCCCAGGCCGGATCCTGGCTGGGGTCGATGTCTATGACGCGGCGGAAGGCGGCGATGGCGGCGCGGTAATCGTTGGCCTTCTCCGCTGCCATGCCCTCGTTGAAGGCGGCGTCCATGGCTCGTCTGGACGCACCCGGGTCACTCGATCGATCGTGCCGTTCCCGCAGTTCCTTGAGCCGGCCGAGATCTTCGGCCAGGTCATCCCGATCGCGCGCGAGGAGACGACTCCTTTCGAGGATGGCATCCAGGCCGCGTATGATCTCGCTCAGGATGTCCTGATCGAAGCGTCCGCCTTCCCACGCCGATTGGAACTCCGCGATCCTGTCCCGCACGCGGTTGAACCGGCGCATCTCGTCTTCCGAGAAGGAATTGGAATCTCGCGCCACGCGGTCCAGGTCGGCGCGGACCCGGTCCAGAGTTCCCCGGCCGGATCCGCGGTACTGATTGCCCTGGTCCGGCTGCCGAGCCCCGCCCGGAGCGCAGGTCAATCTGACGAAGGACGGATCGTCCACGTGTGTTCGGACTTCGACGGCGCTGTCCGGGTCCGCCTCGCAGAAGACGCGGAAGACGCCCATGGGGAGGCCGGCATAGAAGAACGTGCCGTTACTGTTGCTGCGGGCAGGATAGCTGCCTCGCAGGTCCTGGCGTTCGATCCTGAGGGAAACACCACCGAGCGGCTGGTGGTCCTGATCCTCTACCGTGCCCTTGATTATCGTTGTCTGAGCCCAGGCCGACAGCGTCAGCAAAGCAAGCGTACCCGGGAGAACGGCGAATCGTGGCCGTGCGGTGAACATGCACACACCCTCCATCCAAAAGGTACATTCAGATTGATGCAGATTCCTGGATCGAATTATATACGAACTCAGGGCATGCTCCGGGACGATCAGCGCGCAGGTGCGGTCTTCAGCCGTTGGCTGAACAGCCACTTCGACAGCTCGGGCTCATCGTAGGCCCGGTCCCACATGAAGTGATCGATGGTAAGGGACGATGATCTGCCTGCCTGTTACAGGATGGCGCCACTTCTAGCGGCTTCCGGAACTGCCGGCAAGCCTGAATCCACTTCGCCGGAGTAACGCGATCACTTCATCTGCAGTGAGCCGGGGCGTCCCGCGATCACCCAACCGTTACCTCAACCAGTCTCGCGGTCTCTGGCAAATCGAGGTCGGATGGCGAAAGGTAGAGACGGATGGCCTCCTCGATGTTCCGCCGCGCTTCCAGTTCCGTGTCCCCGGCCGATGCGCAACCCGGCAACTCGGGACACGCGGCCGAGTAGCTCCGGGCCACCGGGTCATATTCGAGGACCACGCGGAATCTCACAGCGCAGTGGGGACCCATGGCCAGCGTCGCGAGTGACCCCGGCTATGGCTGGAGCGTCAGCGTGGCTTTTCCGGAGGGACCGGTGTAAATCAGCTCGACCGAATGGATGCTCTGGGGCTTGCCCCGGTATTGGAAGAAGATCAGTCCCGCCTGCGGCAGGGCGCGGTCTCCTCCCAGCAGCACGGCATTCTTAACGCGCTGTTCCATGGCCAGCTGCAGCGCTATTGGCATGTGAACCGGCGCGAGGGGCTCGGAATTGGAATCCTTTCCGCCAGTGTTGATGCCGGTTTTCGACTTCGATTTATCTTCGGCGGGCGGCGCCCACTCGGGATCTTTGAGGGTCCTGGCCACGAACTCGTACGGCTGGCTGGGCAGCGGCGCCTTCTTGTCGTTGATGCGGAGCGAAAAATCGCCGGACGAGAGCGTGGCGCGAGCCCCTGGCGAGCCGAACAGCGCCGCTTCGACCACCACAAAGTCTTCGGTGGAATAGGTCGCGGTCGGCGTGGGAACGGAGTGCCCTACGAAGTCGGCCGCAAGTGTCACCGCGCCTGCCTGGCCTTTGGTCTGATACTCGTCCGGAGTCGCCCGGGGCGGCAGGCCCTTCGCTTCGGTAGCTGGCACGGTCGTGCCTGGCGTGTTTTGCCCTTGTGCACACAAGCAGAGGGCGGCGATTAGGAAGAGTCGCATTCCAGCTCACAAACTAGCACACTGGAGGCCTGCCAGGATGCGGAAGAAGGCCTTCTGACCTCGGCTCCGTCACCGTCGCGGCTCGGTAAGCACCTACAAACGCGCGGTTGAGCTTCTGAGCCGCGCGCGTTTCAGCAAGCGGTTACCTGCCTTCTTCCGCAGCCTGCTACGCGCGCACCAGCTCGCGGCCGCGTTCGATGGCGCGGCGGTCGATTTCGAGCCAGCGCGCGGACTTCACCAGACGGCGGAGGGCGCTGTCGACGAAGTGGCCGTCAAGCCCGTCCGAGAGTTCGAGGAACGCCCCGATCATGACCATATTGCCGGCGCGCTGCGCGCCGAGCTGATCGGCCGCTTCAAGAAACGGGCGGGCAATGTTGGTGACGTCCGGACGAATGCAATCCTCGGGCAACGCGGCGCCGTTGTAGAGGACCATGCCGCCCGGCTCCACCGTAGCCAGGAACTTCCGCAGGGAGGGCTCGTTCAGCGCGAACAGCACGTTGGGACGGCTGACCATGGGCGAGTCCACGCGCCCATCGGTGACGCGGACGTGGCAGTTGGACGTGCCCGAGCGCATTTCCGGGCCGTAGGACGGCAGCCACGATACGTGCAGACCCGCCTGCATGCCCGCTTCGGCCAGGATCTCGCCCAGCAGCAACACGCCCTGGCCGCCGAAGCCGGCTACCCTGATACGGAGATCGACGCGGAGATCGATGTCCCGCTTTGTTGCCATCGCCGGCGGGCCGGGATCGGGCTCGGTAGCCAGGCCGAGAATGCGCGGGACTTCACTGAGCTCGGGCGCTGGCGCCGGCGCGGGTCGCGGCGTCCGCGTCTTCGTGCAGTCGCGAAACACGCCCGGCGGGAAAACCTTCACCAGTTCCTCGCGCACGTACCGCTGCGCGTCGAGCGGGTCCATTTTCCAGACCGTGGGGCACGGCGATACGATCTCCACCAGCGAAAAGCCGAGGCCGTCCATCTGATTGCGAATCGCTTTGCGGACCGCCCTGGCCGCCTGCATGATGCCCTTGTTGTCGCCCAGCGCCACGCGCTCGATGTACGCCGGACCTTCCAGCGTGGCCAGCAACTCGGCCACCCGCAGCGGGTATCCCTCGTTCAAAGGATCGCGGCCGAACGGGGAGGTGGTGGTTTTCGTGCCAATCAGCGTGGTGGGCGCCAATTGTCCGCCGGTCATCCCGTAAATCGCGTTATTAAGGAAAAATACAGTGATATTTTCTCCGCGATTGGCGGCGTGCAGGATCTCCGCCGTGCCGATGGCCGCCAGATCGCCGTCGCCCTGGTAGGCCAGTACCACGCTCGCCGGGCGCGTGCGCTTCAACGCCGTGGCCACCGCGGAGGCGCGGCCGTGGGCCGCCTGCACGTTGGCGACGTCGAAATAGTAGTAGGCGAACACCGAGCAGCCTACCGGGCTGACGAAGATGGTGCGGTCCTGGATACCGAGATCGTCGATGGCCTCGGCGATCAGTTTGTGCGCGATGCCGTGCCCACAGCCCGGACAGTAGTGGGTGGCGTGCTGCAGATCGGCCTTGCGCTCGAACTTGCCGTAGAAGCTGTCCGGCCGGTCGTGGATGACGGTGTACTCGGTGCTAGCCATGGATCACTTCCTCATTCGCGAGCCGGGCAGCGATCCCGGCCACAAAGTCGAGCACTTCCTCCGCCGAGGGCACCACGCCACCGCAACGGCCGTAGAATTCGACTGGCCGCCTGCCGTTGAGGGCCAGCCGAACGTCGTCCACCATCTGGCCGGTGCTCATCTCTACCGTCACGAACACGCGGGCGTGGCCGGCGATTTCCCGCAATGCCGCCCCGGGGAACGGGAACAGAGAGATGGGACGCAGCATCCCCACCCTCAACCCGTGCGTGCGCAACTGTTCCACCACGGCCTGGAGCACGCGGGAGACAATGCCGTATCCCACCAGGACAATCTCGGCGTCGTCGGTGCGGTAGCGCTCCGAGAGCACGTGGTGCTCTTCGAGGCGGCGATACTTGGCTTCGAGTTTACGGATGTGCCGCTCCATGTCCGGCGGATCGAGGTAGATGGAGGTGATCAGATGGCTGCGTGTTTCCGCGGTGCCGGTGATGGCCCACTCGGGGGTGGACGGCGCCACCGCGTCGCGCGGAAACTCCACCGGCTCCATGATCTGGCCCACGCAGGCATCCAGCAGCACGTAGGCCGGGTTGCGGTACTCGTCGGCGAGGTCGAACGCCAGACGGGTCAGATCCACCGCTTCCTGCACCGAGGCGGGCGCCAGCACGATGGTGCGGTAGCAGCCATGGCCACCGCCCTTGACCACCTGCAGATAGTCGCCCTGCTCGGCCCCCACGTTGCCCAGCCCGGGTCCGGCCCGCATCACGTCGGCGATGACGCAGGGCAGCTCCGCGCTGGCCATGTAGCTGATGCCTTCCTGCATGAGGCTGATGCCGGGGCCGCTGGACGCCGTCATCACCCTGACCCCCGCCGCCGCGGCGCCGTACATCATGTTGATGGCGGCAACTTCGCTCTCCGCCTGCAGGAAAACCCCTCCCACCTGGGGCAGGTACAGCGCCGCGGCTTCCGCAATTTCGCTCGAGGGCGTGATCGGGTAACCGTAGAATGCGCGACAACCGGCCAGAATTGCGCTGTGCGCGATGGCCTCGTTCCCCTTCATTAGCTGGCGTGCCATGCTATGCCGCCTCCGTTTTGCCTGCGCTGGCTTTGGCCACCACGGCACGGAGCACGCGAATGCCCCCCGGCTCCGGACAGACGTAGAAGCAGATGCCGCATCCGGTGCAGCCGTGGCCGGTGTAGGTGCTGGTGTGATAGCCGTAGCGGTTCAGCGAGGGAGACAGCAGCAGCACCTTTGGCGGGCACGCCTCCACGCATAAGGCGCAGCCCTTGCACTCGTCGCGATTCATTTCCACCCGACCGCGATCCCCGTTCATTCCAGCCATGGTTGCCCTCCCCGATTCCAACCGCTCCATCACTGTCGCGGCTCGGTATATAGCGTTTCCAAGCGATCTTTCACGCCAGCACACCGCGCGCGGGCTCCAGATAGTGGACCCGGCACGCAAAATCGTACAGCGCATCGCGGAACTTCGGCTCCGCGATGGCGATCAGCGCCTCGGCCCTCTGCCGCAATGTCTTGCCATGCAGGTAGGCGATCCCGTGCTCGGTTACGACATAGTGCACGTCGGCCCGTGACGTAACCACGCCGGCCCCGGGATCGAGCACCGGCGCAATGCGGGAGACAGAACCGTCCTTCGCGGTGGCGGGCATGGCGATGATCGGCTTGCCCCCTTTGGACCGCGCAGCCCCGCGTATAAAGTCTACCTGACCCCCGAACCCGCTGTAGGGACGGGTGCCGATGGAATCCGCGCAGACCTGCCCGGTGAGGTCCACCTGCAGCGCCGAGTTGATGGCCACCATGTTGTCGTTCTGCGCGATCACGAACGGATCGTTGGTGTAACGGATGGGATGAAACTCGAACAGCGGGTTGTCGTGGATGTAGTCGAACGTCCGGCGGGTGGCGATCACAAACCCGGCCACCAGCTTGCCCCGGTGCAGCGTTTTGCGCCGGCCGTTGATCACTCCGGCTTCGATCAGCGGGATGACGCCGTCCGAGAACATCTCAGTGTGGATGCCGAGGTCCTTGTGGTGGTCGAGGCAGGAGAGGACGGCGTCGGGAATCCCCCCGATGCCGGTTTGCAGCGTGGCGCCGTCGGGGATCAGCGACGCTACGTGGGCGGCGATGCGGTGATGAACCTCGGTGGGCGCCGGACCGGGAACCTCGCGCAACGGATGGTCGTTCTCGACCACCGCCGATACTTCGCTGACGTGCAGGAAGGCGTCCCCGTGGGTGCGCGGCACCTGCCGGTTCACCTCGGCGATCACGCGGCGGCCATAGCGGGCGGCGGTCAGGGTGCAGTCCACGCCCGTTCCCAGGCTCATGAACCCGTGCTCGTCCGGCGGGCTCACCGACAAGAGAACCACGTCGAGCGGTATCGCGCCGGAGATCAGCAGGTCCTCGATCTCGCTGAGGAAGATGGGCGTGTAGTCCGCATGGCCCTCCTGGACGGCCGCGCGGATGTTGGCGCCCGTGAACAGGGAGTTGACGCGGAAGCGGCCTTCGTACTCGGGGCGAACATAATCCGCGTCGCCGAAGGTAAGCATCTGGACGATCTGCACGTCCCGCAGCTCCGGTGCACGGCGGAGCAGCGCCCGGAGCAGACTGTCCGGTACCGAGCAGTTGGGCTGGATCCAGATGGTGTTGCCGGATCGAACCGCGCCGAGGGCTTCGTCGGCAGTGGTCCGTTTGCATTCGTATTCGTCGTGCCAGCTCATGCGGTTCCCTTTACAGACCCACTAGCACGTGGGTTACCTTCTGATAAGTTTTGCGAATGCTCCGATAAGTAATGTTATATTATTGATTCTATGTGGCTTGTTCGGCTAGTTGAGACTGGTCTGGCGTTCTGCCGCGCACATCCCTGAGGGAAAGTGCGCAGCCATGGGTGAGGTTGCGCTTGACTGGATTTCCGAGAAGGCCCCAGAGATATCCTGGTGTTCGCAACCATGGTCATTGACAGGATACAGTACTAGTAGTACTCTGTGGCCGTCTGCCAGGTTCGGCTGAAGGGCAGTTCGGATCTGCGGTTCAGATGTTGTGACCGCCTCATTTGCCGGTCTCCGGGTTCCTCCCACCTCTCCCGGGGACCGGTTCCTCAATCCAGCGACCTTCGTTTCGCGTAGAACTGCCAGCATAGCTGCTCGCAGCGGGAAGGTCGAACCCTGCATCCACGACGATGCCCGGCGGACACGGTAGACTCGATTCGAGGGTTCCATGTCCGATTCCGTCACCCGCAGGGATGTCCTCACTACGGCCGCCATGGTTGGAGCGGCCGCCGCCGGCGCTGTGGGGGCCGCGAATGACACGGTTGCTTACGGAGTCATCGGCACGGGTGGCCGCGGGTCATACCTGTTGAAGCACCTGCGAGCGATCGGCAACGGCCGCTGTGTCGCGGTGTGCGATCTGGATGCCGGCAAGACCGATCGCGCTGCGCAGGTGATCGGCACGAACCCGGCGAAGTACCAGGATTATCGGGCGCTGCTCGACAACAAGAACGTGGAGGCGGTGCTCATCGCCGTTCCACTGTTCGAGCACTACGCCGTCACCCGCGACGCTCTGCTCGCCGGCAAGCACGTCTTCTGCGAGAAGAGCCTCGTCTTCCAGCCGTACGAGGTGCACGCGTTGCGCGCGCTGGCGGGGCAGCATCCGAAACAGGTGTTGCAGGTGGGCCTGCAACGCCGTTACAGCAGGTTTTATCAGATCGCCAAAGCCATGGTGGACAAGGGACTGCTGGGCAATGTCACGCACGTCCACGCGCAATGGCATCGCAATCCCGGCTGGGTGATGCGCGGATTCAACTGGCGGTTGTACCGCGAGTACTCGGGCGGCCTGGCGGCGGAACTGGCCTCGCATCAGATCGACATCGCCGACTGGATGTTCGGCGCGACGCCGGAGTACGTCATCGGCGTGGGCGGCCTGGATACCTGGAAAGACGGGCGTGACGTGGACGACAACATCCAGCTCATCTACAAATACCCGAACAACCAGAAACTGGTCTACAGCTCCATTACGACGAATTCGCACATGCCGTATCTCGGCGCCACGCGGCCCGAGTTCGGCGAAGTAATCATGGGCACTGGCGGGTCGCTGGAGATGACCGTGGGCGACGGCGAACAGAACATGGCCACCGCTCTGTACTACAAGGAGGCCACCAGGGTTGTCGCTTCTCCGCCCCCGCTTCCGGGCGAGAAAGAACCGCCCACGCCTGCCGGCGCCTCCTATCTGATTGGGGGCGGGCAGCGGGGCATGCCGCTGGCGGTGGCTGCGGGCCAGCTCGATTTCGCGAAGGACGATTCGTTTCTCAGCCGTGAACTGAAGTACACGCGCCGCTGGCTCTACAGCAAAGGCATCATTGTCGACGACGAGGACACGAATCCGGCGGAGACCCAGTTGAGATCCTTCTTCGACAACTGCCGCAGCGGCGGACGCCCGAAGGCCGATCTCGAGGTTGGTCTCAACGACTCCATCGCCGTCATCCTCTCCAACCTCTGCATGCGCGAGGAACGGCGCGTGTATTTCAGCGAGATCGACAAGATGGGCCGCGACGAAAGCGAGGCGCAGTTTCTGGCTCGCCTGGCGAAGTCGCAGGAAAGCTACAAACGATCCCTGGAGGCGAAGAAGAAGATCGACGTGGCCTGATTCCTGCCATAATCTTCTTCATGGTTTCTACCCTGCTCTTCACGCTTCTTCTGGCGCAGGCCGCGCCGCCCGCCCCGGAGGCGCCCAAAGCAACTGACACGAAAGCGGCCGAGGCGAAGCCGGCCGACAAGCCGGAGAAAGAAGAGCCGCCCGTGGTGACGCACCACGAAATCCATGCCGGCGGAAGAACGCTGAAGTACACGACCACCACCGGCATGATGCCGCTGCGCGACGCCAAAGGCGAAACCGAAGCCCACATCTTCTTCATGGCGTACACGCTGGATGGCGTCAGCGATACGAGCCGCCGTCCGCTCATGTTTTCCTTCAACGGCGGGCCGGGATCGGCGTCGGTGTGGCTGCATCTGGGCGCCGTGGGGCCCAAACGCGTGGCCATGTTGCCGGACGGCCAGATGCCCGCGCCACCGTTCCACCTGGTGGACAACGAACACACCTGGCTGGATCAGACCGATCTGGTATTCATCGATCCGGTGGGCACCGGTTACAGCCGCGCGGTGAAGCCGGAGCTGAGTAAGAAATTCTGGAGTCTGCGCGGCGATATCGAATCGGTGGGCGAGTTCATCCGCATGTACCTGACGCGCTACGAGCGCTGGACGTCGCCACTGTTCCTGGTGGGCGAAAGCTACGGGACCACGCGCGCGGCCGGGCTCTCGGGCTATCTCATCGAGCGAGGCATCGCCTTCAACGGCATCGTGCTGGTGTCGTCGATTCTGAATTTTCAGACCGCGGCTTTCGCCAAAGGTAACGATTTGCCTTACGTCCTGTACCTGCCCACCTACACGGCCACGGCATGGTATCACCACAAGCTGGCGCCGGATCTGGAAAACGATCTGCCGAAGACGCTGAAGCAGGTAGAGGCGTGGGCCGGGACGGGCTACGCGGAGGCTCTCGCCAAAGGCGACCGGTTGACCGCGGCCGAACGTCAGCAGACCATCGAGCGTCTGTCGCGTTACACCGGGCTGGAGAAGCGCTTCATCGACAACAGCAATCTGCGGGTTGCCATCTTCCCCTTCACCAAAGAGCTGCTGCGCGATCAGAAACGCACCGTGGGCAGGATCGACAGCCGGTTCAAGGGCATCGACGAATCGGCGGCAACGGCGGCTCCGGAGTTCGACCCGTCCATCGCCGCGATACGGCCGCCGTACACCACCACCTTCAACAACTACGTGCGCGGCGAGCTGGGTTATAAGACGGACCTGGAATACTACATCCTGGGCGAAGGCATCACCAGCCCGTGGGAGTGGGGCCTGGCAAATCGCGAGGGTTTCCCCGACACCAGCGACGATCTGCGCCAGGCCTTCGCCAGGAACCCGTACATGAAACTCTTTGTGGCGTCGGGCCATTTCGATCTGGCGACGCCGTACTTCGCCACCGAGTACACGCTGGCGCACATGGGGCTCGACCCGAGCCAGCGCCAGAATATCCAGACGGGCGAATACGAGGCCGGGCACATGGTGTACATCGACACGAAGCAGCTCGAGAAGCTGAAGCGGGACGTGGCGGGGTTCATCGAGAGCGCGTTGAGCAAATAGGGGGGAACGCGGCTAACGCCGCACATTCTACACCGTGCACAGCTCCACGGCCTGGCGCAGCGATGCCAGCGGATCGCGCAGCGGCACGAATTCGTGCGCGAAGTAGCCGGAGAAACCGAGATCGGCGATGGCCCGCGCCACGGTGCGCCAGTTCAGCTCCTGCGTGTCGTCCAGTTCATGCCGGCCGGGGACGCCACCCGTGTGGAAATGCGCGATGTGCTGGATGTTCTCGCGGATGGTGCGCAGGATGTCCCCTTCCATGATTTGCATGTGGTAGATGTCGTAGAGCAGTTTCACGCGGGGCGAATCCACGCGCTTCACCAGTTCGACGCCCCAGGCGGTGTGGTCGCACTGGTAATCCTTGTGGTCCACTTTGCTGTTGAGCAGTTCCACGCAAATGGTGACGCCGTGGTCTTCGCCGATCCGTTTGACCCGGTTGAGACCGATCACACAGTTCTCCAGACCCTGCTCGTCCGGCAAGCCGTGGCGGTTGCCGGAGAACGTGATGATGTTCGGCGCGCCCACCGCGGCGGCCTGCGGAATCCGGCGGCGCAACTCGTCTTCGATGCCGGCGTGGTTCTCCCGGCGATTCAGACCATCCGGGATGGTCCCTCCGCCGGGCAGGATCATGGCCGGAACGAGGCCGTACTTCTTCAGCGTGGGCGCGTCTTCGGGGGCAACCAGATCGATTGCCGCGAGGCCCATCCCGGCGGCGGCGCGGCACAGCTCGTCAAGGGACAGCGAGTTGTAGCACCAGCGCGCGACGGACTGCTTCAGACGTCCTCTGTTCTGGCCGGAGGAAGAGACGGCAAGGGCCAGCGTGGCTGGCGCGGCGGACAGCAAATGGCGGCGGGTCATATGGCAACCACCAGCGTATCCGGATTTCGATCAGTGCGGCTGGGCCGATGCCGGGCGGCGTTACCCGCGCCGCATTTCGTTCAGCAGGTCCCGAATCACCTGGTCGCGGCCCTCGCTCGACAACTCCTTCTCCAGCCGGCGCAGCGCCACCCCGATGACGTCGCGGTGGTGAAGCTTCGCGCCCACTCCGTCGGCTTCGGTCAGCTTGAGCCAGATCTCATGCAGACGATCCAAATCCTCCGGCCAGAGCCGCGGCGGGTGCGGACCCAGGTTCACGTAAGTCGAAGGCCGCTCCGGACTGATGACCTCGAGCGAGAAGGGGTGCCGCGGTTCGGGCAGGCGCTCCCACGCGAGACCGATCTGCCGGGCGAGTTCCTCCGACGTCATGCGCGCCGACACGCCGGTGACCAGGCGGCTCACCTTGAGGCGCGCCGCGGTCTGCACCATGGCATCGAAGGGATTCACCGCCGGAACCTCGAGCAACTCCACCGGCTTGCCTTCCTTCTCCGCCACCTCCACCACGTGGCTGAACAGCTCTTTCTCGTAATCGCTGAAGATCTGCTCGTCGGACAAACCGTATTCGCCCGCGCCCGTGCTGATGGACCGTACGGTCATCACCACGATGTCGTGACGACGGAGATTGGTTTTCTGCATCACCGTGCGCAGATGGTCCATGCGGTGGTAGTCGCGAACGGCCACCAGGACGCAGCCCGGGCGCGCGTGCAGGGTCTCGGCCTCGATCTGCGGCTGATGGATGAGGTTGAACTCCTCCAGCGCCTTCTCATGGGCCTGCGCCTTCTTCTTCCGGCGGTTGATGGTCTCGGAAATGGTGAAGAGAATGAAGAACGCGATGGTGAAGCTGATGCCGTAGATGGTGGCGATCTGCTTGGAGAACAGATTGGCGACGGCTACCAGGCCCAGCACCAGCGTGGCGGCGCCCAGGCCGAAGGGGATCTCGACGCCGCCGATGCGGACGTTGAACGGCACCTTGTATTCCTGATCGTGCCGCTGGTAGCGCAGCACCAGCACTCCGAGCGACTTCAGGAAGAAGCTCCAGACCACGCCGAACGCGTACGCTTCCCCCAGCAGGTAGACGTCGCCGCGGCTGAGCGCGATGGTGGCCACCTGCATCAGGGCGATGAGGTTGATGATGCGGAAGGTGGTGCCGTACTTCTTTTGCGGCCGCCGGAACCAGTCGATCAGGACGCCGTCTTCGGCCACGCGATTGAGCACGCCGTTGGCTCCAATCATGGACGTGTTCACCGCGCCCGACAGGATCAGAACGCCCACGATCACCACGAAAATGTGGAAGGCCAGGCGGACCAGCTCGGGCCCGGCGAGGTTCATCACCAGTCCGCCCAGCAGGTTATCCGCGTACTCGGTCATCTTCGCCGGGCTGATGAGTATCCCGGCGAACACCGTAATCAAGCCGGTGCAAATGACGGCGTACCAGCAGACGATATTTCCGGTGATTTTCAGATTCTTGAGTTTGGGGTAGGCGATTTCGCGGTACACTTGCGCCAGCGTTTCGAAACCGCTCATGGACAGCAGCGCGTGCCCGAACGCAATGATCAGGGTGACGATGGGGATGTACAGCCAGAAAGTGCCCTTGAACCAGCCCAGCGCATCGGACCCGAAATGCAGGTTCTTTGGCGTGGGTGGGGGAGGAACGTGCACCTGGCTGGGGTGCAGCAGCATGGTGAGCGGGCACCAGATCAGCAGCACCACCACCATGACCGTGGTGATCTGCATAATGCGCAGCGCCTTTCCGCTGGATTCGTGAATCCCCTTGATGTTCTCCCACCAGAAGTAGCCGGTGACGGCGATGCCGAAAAAGGCCGCGAAGTAGTTCGGGTTGAATCGCAGCGTCTGGTGCAGCATGGCGCTGATCTCGTTGATCAGGCGGCCCAGATACTGGCCCGCGCTGACCACGCTGATGGGCCCCGTAAGAATGTAGTCGAACACCAGAGACGACACGGAGAGCCGGGCGACGAAGGGCCCCATGCTGTCGCGGACCACCACGTACACGCCGCCGCGCACGAACATGCTGCAGCTTTCCATGTAGACCGAGCGGACCGCGAAGCTGAACAGCATGACGCCCAGCACGAACCACGGCGCCGCCGGGCCCACCGCCTGTTCGGCGATGCCGCCGGCGTAGAATGCCGAGGAAGCAAGGTCGCTGAGCACGATCGCGGCGCCCCGCCAGAAGCTGATGAAGGAGAGCGCCACGGTGGTGGCTACGACGATTTTCGTCGTCGTCGAGGATCTGATGCTGCGGTCGGGCGCCATGCCTGTTCTACGATGATACTGTGAATGCGGCGGAACAGCTCGCGCGCGGTATTGTGGCGGAACTGCGCTCCCGCGGGCACGTTGCCTGGTTTGTGGGCGGCTGCGTGCGGGATGCTCTGCTGGGCCATCCGCCGAAGGATTACGACGTGGCCACCGACGCCCTCCCCGAGGAGGCGCTGCGCATCTGGCCGGGCTCCCAACAGGTGGGCGCGAAATTCGGCGTGGTGCTGGTGAACCGCGGCGGCGCCACCGTGGAAGTGGTGACTTTTCGTAGCGAGCAGGCCTACCAGGACGGCCGCCACCCCGGCGAGGTTCGCTTCGAAACGGACCCGCGCAGGGACGTGCTGCGCCGCGATTTCACCATCAATGCTCTGATGCTGGATCCCTTCACCGGCGAGGTGATCGACTACGTGAGTGGACAGGCGGACCTCGACGCCGGCGTGATCCGCGCCATTGGCGACCCGGCGGCGCGCTTCGAGGAGGACCATCTGCGCATGCTGCGGGCGGTCCGTTTCGCCGCGCGATTTGGCTTCACCATCGAGCCCGCTACCATGGCCGCCATCCGGCGATACCATGCCGACATCGGGCGCATCTCCGCCGAACGCGTCCGCGACGAGCTGACCCGCATTCTCATCGAAGGCGGCGCGCGGCGCGGCTTCGAGTTGCTGGACGAAACCGGCCTGCTGGTGGACATCCTGCCGGAGGTGGCGGCGATGAAGGGCGTCCAGCAGCCGCCCGAGTTTCATCCCGAAGGCGACGTGTGGACGCACACCCTGATGATGCTGGAGGGGCTGGAGCATCCCTCGGTCGCGCTGGCGCTGGGCGTGCTGCTGCACGATGCCGGCAAGCCGCCCACTTTCCGCATCGCCGACCGCATCCGCTTCGACGGGCACGTGGAGGCAGGCGTGAAGATCGCGGGAGCGATTCTCGGCCGCCTGCGCTATTCCAACGACGACGTGGAGCAGGTGGTGGCTTTGGTGGCGAATCATATGCGCTTTTCGCACGTGCACGAGATGCGCGAGAGCAAGCTGAAACGCTTCCTGCGGCTGCCCCGCTTCGACGAGCACTTGGCGCTGCACCGGCTCGATTGCCTCAGCAGCCACGGCGGCCTCGCCAGCTACCAGTTCGCGCGGGAGCGCTTCGAGCAGGCGGAGCCGGAACAACTGCGGCCACCGCGTCTGCTCACCGGGCACGACCTCATCGCGGCCGGCTACCCGCCCGGCCCGGAGTTTTCGAAGCTTCTCGAAATGGTGGAGGATGCACAGCTCGAAGGCAGCGTGCGCACGCGCGAGGAGGCGCTGGAGCTGGTGCGGCGAGAGGCCGGTATGCCGAGGGCCTGACCCCGCGCCAGACCTTGCGATAACGTGGAAACATGTCTCCTCGTCTGAGAATCGCCGCCATTGCTCTCCTCGTACTCATCCCCGGCTCGGCCTCACTTGCCGATGACCAGGCCGAGAAAAGAGCCGACGTCCTGTTACACCAGATGACGCTGGAAGAAAAAGTCGGCCAGCTCGCGCAGCTCTTCTACGGCCTCATCCCCGACACCGTGAAACCCGAGGAACGGCTGCGCCAGGACAAGCTCGGCTCGCTGCTGTTTGTCACCGATCCCGCTCTGGTCAACCGGCTGCAGCACATCGCGGTGGACGAAAGCCGCCTGCACATCCCACTGCTGTTCGGCTTCGACGTCATCCACGGTTTTCGCACCATCTTCCCGGTGCCGCTGGCCATGGCCTCCTCGTGGGACCCGGCGCTGGTGGAGCGCGCGCAGACAGTGGCGGCAAAAGAAGCCAGCGCCGTGGGCATTCGCTGGGCCTTTGCGCCCATGGTGGATATCGCCCGCGATCCGCGCTGGGGACGCATTGTCGAAGGCGCGGGCGAGGATCCGTTCCTCGGCGCGGCCATGGCCCGCGCGCAGGTCCGCGGCTTTCAGGGCCCCGACGCCGGGAGCCCGGAGCACGTGCTGGCCTGCGTCAAGCACTATGCCGGTTATGGGGCCGCCGACGGCGGGCGCGACTACGATGCTTCCTTCATCTCCGAGGACAATCTGCGCAACGTCTATCTGGCGCCGTTCCATGCCGCAGTGGAGGCGGGTTCGGGCAGCCTGATGAGTGCCTACATGGATCTGAATGGCGTGCCGGCCACAGGCAACCGCTTCCTGCTGCACGATGTCCTGCGCGAGGAATGGGGCTTCCGCGGATTCGTGGTCAGCGATGCGTTCGCCGTCCGCGACCTGACCACCCATGGCTTCGCGCGAGACGGGCAGGACGCCGCGTTCCGCGCGCTCACCGCCGGCGTGGACATGGACATGGGCAGCAGGATCTACACCCAAAACCTCGCGTCGCTGGTGGAGCAGGGGCGCATTCCCGTGTCGGTTGTCGACGATGCCGTGCGCCGGCTCCTTGTCGCCAAGTTCCGCCTCGGGCTCTTCGAGCACCCGTTTGTCGACGAGGCGCGTGCGAAGCAGATCCTGAGCGCTCCCGAGCACAGGCAACTGGCGCGCATCGCGGCCGTGCGAACGGCCGTGTTGTTGCGGAACCAGAACCAGTTGCTTCCCCTGAACAAACAGAAGCTCTCCTCCATTGCCGTGATTGGCCCGCTGGCCGATTCGCAGAGGGACATTCGCGGTTCGTGGGCCTTCGCCGACGACGAGAAGGAAGCCGTCACCATTCTGCAGGGGATTCGGAACAGCGTGCCGGCCGGACTCCGCGTCGAGTTCGCCCAGGGTGTGGAGATCCGGCGACGGTATCCGTCGTTCTTCGACGCGTTCTTCCCGGGCAAAAAGGCCGCCCCGCTGACGGACGCGCAGATTGACGGCCTGATGGCGGAAGCGGTGGCGCTGGCACGGCGGTCTGACGTGGCGGTGATGGTGCTCGGCGAGAACCAGGATATGAGCGGCGAGGGGGCTTCCCGCACTTCGCTGGATCTGCCCGGCCGGCAGGAGCAGCTTCTGGAGGCCGTGGTGGCCGCGGGGAAGCCGGTGATTCTGGTCCTGATGAACGGACGCCCGCTGAACATCGCGTGGGCCTCCGAGCACGTGCCCGCCATCCTGGAAGCCTGGTATCCCGGCGCGCAAGGCGGCAACGGCATCGCGGATGTTCTGTTCGGCGATACCAACCCGGGCGGCAAACTGCCGCTGACCTGGCCGCGCAGCGAAGGTCAGATCCCCATCTACTACGCGCACAACCTCACGCACCAGCCCGATTCGGCGCCGGGCTTCACCTCACGCTATTGGGATCTTCCGAGCTTTCCGCTGTTCCCGTTCGGCTACGGGCTCAGCTATACGAAGTTTGCGTTCTCCGGGCTGCGGCTGAACAAGGCCGAGGTGAAGGCCGGCGAGGCTGTGGATGTTGCCGTGGACGTCGAGAACACCGGCAGCCGCGCTGGCGATGAAGTGGCGCAGCTTTACATTCATCAGCAGGCCGGCAGCGCATCCCGGCCGGTCCGGGAGTTGAAGGGCTTTGAGCGCATCACGCTCGCTCCTGGCGAGAAGAAGACCGTCCACTTTACGCTGGGCAGGAACGAGCTAAGCTACTGGAGTTCGGCCGAGAAGAAATGGGTGCTGGAGCCGGAGAACTTCGACGTCTGGGTTGGCGAAGATTCGACGGCAACTCTGCACGCGAACTTCAGGGTGAATCGCTAACTACTTTCTGGCGCAAAAGTCATTTTTGCGAAAAACGTGCCCAGAGCGGACTGATGGCGCTGGTCAGACGAACGCGAAAAGGCCCACCGGCATAACCGGTGGGCGGTGACGAAGGAG
>JBEKZH010000034.1:0-51135 GCA_049510065.1 Bryobacteraceae bacterium | reverse complement strand
TGGAGCGGGGCGGTCGACCGGCTTGCGGAGGAGGCGATTGTACGGGCCTACAGTCTCCGTCCGCGCCCGCCGCTCAAAACACGGAACTTAGGCTGGCATTTTTGCGCCAAGAAGTAGCTAGTACTGCATCGAGATGCGATATGCAACCCCGGAGTCAATCCCCGGGCCGGGCGACGTGCCAGGAGCGGTACCCACAGTCATCATGTGGAGTTCCAGCGCCCAGGGCATCCACGAAAGCCCGTCGTACTTCGCCACTGGTACCATGAGACGCGAAACCGGCCCTACTGTCACACCCGGCAATTCGTTGATCTTCATGGAAAAGCTCACGGGGATACTGCAGTCTGGGTTGATCGAATACTTCAGGCCAACGAATGAGGCGCTCATCTGGTTCCCGGCGGCATTGATGGAAACCCAACCGCCACCACCTCCGGCGCCGTCCCAGGTGTGGGCGCCTACCCAGGACATAGGGATGAGCCCCGTCGGCAGGGGCGGCAGTCCCGGGATGCCCGCAAGGAATTTCGAGAGGTCGATCCAGCCGCTGCCGGACATCGTGTAAGTGCCGCGAAGATCAACAGTGGTCAGGTAGCTGCAATTCTGCGCTCTGATGGCCGGCGAAATCGCCAGTAGGCAGGCGCCAAAGATCGTTACAGAAATGACACGCTTCATGATTTCTATCTCCTTTCCCGTTGTCCGCGAGATGCTTGTCTTCACGCTGACAGATTGCGATACCCGCAAGCTCCGAGTTGCTCCAATTGGCGCAGGACTGCGCCTGTGAATCAGAGCAAAAGGTTAGGGCGCAGACAATCGCCAGAGAATTGAGAACAGCATCTTCATGACAGAACCTCTGTTTTGCACACTAACAGTAGTTGTCTGATAAGGACTGCGACAATACGCGACATCCGTGGCGGCGTCGCATCTTGCCGCTGGGCTGCGGGAGGCGTAATCTACTTGCAGAGGTCCGTAGTCTCTATGCAGCATTCTCACGAGGCGCCTCCATCCGACTCATTGGAAGAACGTCTGGAGTCATGGAAGGCCATTGCCCGATATCTGCAGCGCGACGTCCGCACCGTACAACGATGGGAGCGCGACAAGCACCTGCCTGTGAGACGGTTCCCCGGTAGCGCTAGGCCGCGGCCGTACGTGGTCAAGGCAGAGCTTGACGAGTGGCTGCGAGCCCCGCGCCGGGAGAAAGTCGAACCAGCGGTCTCAACACAAGTCGCCTCCATCGCCGTCCTTCCTTTCCTGAACCTGACCGGGAACAAGGAGAACGAATACTTCGCGGACGGTCTCGTTGAGGGCATTATCAACGCACTCACTCGAGTCCCCAGTCTCCGAGTAATCGCGCGCACGTCGGCGTTCGCTTTTCGGAACCAGGTTCAGGACGTTCGGGAGATTGGGGCGCGCCTGGGTGTCGAGCAAGTTCTCGAGGGCAGCGTACAGCGGTCCGATGCGAGGATCCGCATCACCGTTCAGCTTATCGACGCTTCCACCGGCGGCCACTTATGGGGCGAACACTACGATCGCCGGATCACGGACGTGTTTGCCATTCAGGACGATATCGCGAGATCAATCATCGGCAGATTCCACGCCGATCCCGGTGCACGCGCATCAGTGGCGCGGCGGCCCACTAACGACATGGAGGCTTACGATCTCTACCTCCGCGGCCGTTACCATCTTTCGCGCTGGACACCCGAAAGCATGGCTCGTGCGAGACAATGCCTGGAAAGCGCCATCACCCGGGACCCCGAGTTTGCCCTGGCATACGACTCACTCGGCGAACTCGATTGGTACGGCGCCTGCTTCGGACTCGAGGCCCCCCGGGTGGCGCTTTCGAGAGGAATCTACGCGGTGCTGCGGGCACTGGAAATCGATCCAACGCTTGCCGAGTCCCACGCTCTGCTCGGAATGTACCGCAAGGAACTCGACTACAACTGGGCCGAGGTCGACCGGGAACTGCAACGCGCGCTGGAATTGAGTCCGTCTTCCCCGCTGGTGCACCTGCGCTACGCGCTGTGTTGTCCGCTGCCCGCTGGCCGTATGGACGAGACTGTGGCGGAGGTGGAATTCGCATTGCAGTCGGATCCGCTGAGCCTCTTTGTCCGCTGGTGGATGATGGGGATGTGCCTGTGCGCGCGGCGACTGGAGCAGGCTATGGCGCAGGCGCGCGTCATGCAGGAGATCGATCCTACCTATTTTCTGTCCTGGGTGGGAATGGCTTGGGTGGATATGGCCGCCGGGAGGCTGGATTCGGCCACCACGGCCCTGAGCAGGGCCAGGGAGCTTTCCGGAGGCGCCCCGCTGACGATCGGTTTTCTCAGTCTGGTGCTGGGCCTGCAAGGTAGCCAGTCTGAAGCGAGAGCGCTCCTGGCGCAGCTGGAGGAGGCATCGCGGTTGACGTACGTGCCTGCGACCTGCGTGGCGTGGGCTTACCTCGGTCTGGGACAGGTCGACGAGGCGTTCCGGCACTTTGACCGGGCCGTCGACGAGCGAGATGCGTTCATGATCCCCATCAAAAGCAATCCGTTTCTCGACCCGCTACGCGGGGATCCTCGTTTTCATGCCTTGCTGCGAAAGATGAACCTCGCCTAGCTCGCGACGGCCCTGGGCTCGCCACCCCAGGTGATCTGGCTTCGGCGTTGGACGCATCCAACCCGCGACGCGGAAGAGGTTCTTCGCCGGGAAGCGATTCGCATCGCTCAATTCGCGGACGACCCCGATGCCGGGGTTCTCGTGCCTGACAAGAGTTGATGGCAGGGTTGCCTGAGCGCGCTATTCCCCTCACTCGAATGACGCCCGCGGACGATACCCCGGCCGCGCCCTGATGCGGTACTTCTTTGCCACGTCGGACACGATCTCCACGTTGATCCTGCGGAAACCCTCGTTCGCATTCGGCGCCGGATAGTAAGTGATCGTGTAACTATTGCCAAGGTCCTCGCGGATCGACTCAAACGCTTCCACCTGCTTCTGCCAGGTGCGCGCGAAGTACGCTTTGCCGCCGGTGTGCGCGGTGATGCGGCGGAAGATGGCGCTGGAAACCGCGTCCTTATTCACCTCCGATGTGGAGATGACATAGATGGGGATTCCCTCGTCCTCGGCCACCGCGCGCACGTCGTCGGGAGCCACCATGCTGGCGTTGTCCGGCCCGTTCGAAAACACGATCACCACCTTGCGGCCGGGGACTTTCGCGGCGTCGCGCAGAGTGAGCAGCAGTCCGTTATACAGCGCCGAGTCGTCCCCGGCCACGGCGTTGCGCAGACCGAAGATGGCCTGGTTGCGGTCGCGCGTGAGATTCGCCGCGCGATTCAGATTGCGGCTGAACGTGTATACCGCGATGGAGTCGGCGCGGTCCAGCCCGCGCACGAAGTCGGCGATGGCGTCGGAGGCGTATACGAATCCGCGGTACATGTAGTTGCTGGTGTCGAAGAGGACAAAAACATTCGTGCCGACAAACGCGTCGGAGCGCGGGCCGGTGGCGGCGGCCTCGCCGGTCTTCTCCGTCTTCTCCTCGGGAGCCGCCAGAGGCACGGCGGCGCCGTCGGGCCGCAACTGCACGGGCGGCTTGTTCCCTTCGCTGAACGTGGCGATCTTTTCAGGGATGGTATCCTCGGTGACCTTGAAGTCGCCTGGCTTGAGACCGGTCACATAATGCCCCTTATTGTCGGTAACCGTGAAGCTCAGCACCACCATGTCCACTTTCACGCGAAAGGTGGGCCGCTCCTGTGCCCCCAGCCACAACAGGCCGCCGGACAGGATCATGGCTGCCGCGCCGATGAACGCTCTACGCATGGTCAGGGTTTTCCCTCCGCACGAATTCAACCTGGTCATTCCGCGCCACTCGCCGCTCCCTGGCGGCGGCTCTTCGCCAGAGCCTCGTCGCCCACCGTTCGTAACGATCGCAACAGCGCCGGCCAGTCCTCCAGGTGCGTCGCAAAAATCCCCTCGATGGTCTGTCGCGTCCAGTATGGAATCATCAGGTTCAACTGGGAAGGGGGCATGTTGAGCTGGTCCGAGATCGCCGCATAGTACAGGAGGTCCGATTCCCAGCTTTCCGCCAGAATGCGGCTGGAGTAGCCCATCAGCGCCGGGAACGTGCGCAGGTTGAGCAACTGCGGCGACATGCTGTTGGCCAGCGTCGGCTTGGGCGTGCCGAACAAACGCGAGATGACGGCATAGTTGATCTCGTTTGGCGCCTCCCTGGCAATGCGGCGAATCTCCGCCGCGAGCGGTTCGTCGCCGTTCTCCCCGGCGGATATGCGGGCCAGTTCGAACAACTCCGCCGGGGTGGTCTTCGCCACCGCCGCTCGCACGTCGCCCGCGCGCAGCAACTGGTCGATCTCGGCCACCCGGACCGGCGCGGCATAGCGGTGCAGCACGGCGAGCACGCGCTGGCGGCGGGCATCGCTCAAGGCCGCTTCAGCCAGCAGCGTCTCCCCGTAATCCATGTGCAGCATCACCCAGTGCGTGTGCGCCGGCGTGGCCCGCCACCAGCGCGGCACCGTTGCGCTGGCCAGCAACTGCGGTACCAGATCGGACCAGATGAGAGCCTGCTCTCGCGTGGGTACCAGGAAGTTCTGCTCGGCCTGTGCCAGCGCGTAGGGAAGCTGGGCCAGAGAACCGGACAGCTTGCCGCCGGTGTTGCTGGGCCAGCCGCCACCCTGGACGTCGGTGGTCCTCCACGTCTGACCCTGAGTGTTCAGGCCGATGAAATCGTGGCTGCGAACAAACACCGGGTTGGCCTGCAGAATCTGCGCCCCCGGAGGCGCGTAGTACACATAGTTCAGCCCAACCAGGCTGTCGCGCAACAGCGGAGCCAGATCGCCGCGGATATCGCTCAGCTTCCTGGCGTCCGCGCCGGCGCGGTCGAGCTCCACTTTGAGATTGACCTTGCGCTCGGCTTCAATGTGCCGCTCGGACCAGTATCCGAACGTGAACGCGTTCTTCTCCACGGAGCTGAGCGCGGCGTGCGGGAGCTGCACCTCGGCGATGCGCGCCGCCGCTTTCGCCACGACGGCCGGGTTGCCCTTCTCGCCGCGCGCCACGGCATCCAGGCCGTCGGCGATGGCGAACAGGTCGGTTACCGAAATAAGCCGTTGCGCTTCGAAGATTTGGGCCATGTCGCGGACCATCCGGTTTCGCGTGTCGGCGTCGGAGGCGGAATCGGGCCCGGCCAGCAGCTCGACCAGACGTTCCTGCGGGGTGGCGCCGGCCCGCGAGCCGGTGGCGGCCAGCAGAGCATTGACGCCCGCCCGTCCCGCGGTGAAAAGGTCGCGGTCGTTGGCGATCTTCGCGAAGCCGTTCAGAATCGCCGAGAGCGTCTTGTCCGCGTCGGCGGCCGGCAGCGAGCCATGCCGGTAGAGGATTTGCCATAAACCCGTCAGCGCCTGCAGCGTACCTGCGATGTCCGCCCGCAGCGTGCCCTCCTTCATGCCGTTAACGGACGCGGCCGCATCCAGAAAGCGAACCAGCGTGGCCGGGCTCACATCGGGGACTTCGGCGAATATCGGGTACTGCGCGCCGTACTCGTGCCAGTTGCGAATGAGCCGCTCCGCCGTGTTCGCATCCAGCGGCGTGGCCCGGCCGCGGTCCAGATCGCTGAGCGCCATGAAAATCCGCAGCGCCTCGTTGTCTACCGCCTTCCGGCACAGCCCGAAGAGCGCTTCCAGAACGTCGTCCGGTTCCTTCCAGCCGCTGGCCGCTTTGGACAATTTGGAGTCGTACTTACCGGCGGGGTGGTGGACGAACAGGTTGCGCCAGACCTCCAGACCGCCCGGCATCACCGGCTTGCCATGGGCGTCCATGCGCAGGCGGGTGGTGAGCAGCACCATGTCCGTGTTGGAGCGGAACACCGGCCGCGCCGGACCCGGACTGGTGACCTTTCCGCGAATCGCCAGATAGAACCGCTTCAGGCGTTCCGGTTCGGTCAGATAGTCCTGCACCGGACCGCCAATGCGCGCCAGCGAATCATAGTAACTGGCCAGCCATCCGTCGTCCTTCGTGATCAGTTTCTCGAAAAACTCGGCGCCCTTTTCGGGCGAGGTGCCGGCCAGCTCCCCCCAGGTTTTTTCGGTCCGCGGGCCGCCCGGAACAACCGCCCGGCCGCCCCGGATTTCGAACATTCCGCCAAAGAAGTCGAGGACATGCGCAAAAATGCGCAGGCGCGTGGCGGGCACGCTCTTGCGGATCTCGTCGGCGGTGGACGGATCGAGTTTGGTCATGGCCAGATAGAGCCGGCACAGCGACGGATCGTTCAGGAAGGCTTCGACCAGATCGCCTCCCTGGATGCCGTGGGAGCTGAGCCAGTAGTCCGGACCATACACCACCGGGATTTCGGCGGACCGGTAATCGTAGGCGAAGGGGCGATTGGTGCGCATCGCCTGCTCGAGGCTGGCGAGGGGGAAACCGGAATCGATGGTCAGAAACGCGCGCGAGGGGTTGACGGTTTCCAGCACCACGTCGCTGCCACAGCCGCCGCGCATGCGGTAACCGAGCACGCGGAGAAGGTCGCCGGTTTCGGTGGAATCGCAGGTGGCGATGCGGATGGTGGAATCCTTTCCGGCCAGCTTGGACAGCTCACGCGCCTGGGAAACGTAGCGGATCACCAGCTTGAGGTATTCGGTCTGATCGAGGGCATCGCTGTTGGAGGAAGCCTGATACCCGTTGGTGACGACGTTGCGCGCCAGCGCGGCCAGTACGGCTGCGGGGTCGAGATCCGGCGACAGCGCGGCCATGCGCGCGAACGACGGCAGGGGACCGGGGATCCTCACCAGCGTGGTGCGGCTGGAGGGGGCAACCGGCTCGGTGGGCAGATTGAGGTCTCGTCCTCCGGCGTCCCGATACGCCGCCAGGTGTTTGCGAGCGGCGTCGCTGTCTCCAGCGAGCAGGTCGGCCGTCACCAGATGCCGCACGATCGCGATTTTCGGTTCACCCTGCGCGGCGGCCAGAGCCTGTTCCAGTGCCGCGCGTGCCTGCGGGTCGCCATGTTCATCCAGATACTCCGCCCAGTCGTTGAGGTCGGAAGCGGTGGCGCCGGGGGCTCGCGCCGCACGTTCCAGCAGGTCGCGCGCCGCCGTCAGGTCGCCCCTCTTTTCGAGGCTCCAGACCCGTTCGGAAAGCTCGGATGCAGACCCGGCCAGCGCGCCGGCGAGGCACAAGGAAAGAACACTGAGAATGGGTTTCATGGCACCCGTCCCCCCTGGGTTATTTAAGATACCACGCCGTTGTTATGGCTGACGGGTGGGCGCCGGCGGAACCAGCAAAAACGTTACAGGATCTTCACGGGGCGTGGCACTCCAGGGACATGCGGCGCCAACCGCGGCCCGCTATCCCAGACGGTAGATGGTGAGGCCGCTCAGGAGCTTCGGATAAAAGTCGGTCGATTTCTGGGGCATCACGCCGCCCGAGAACGCCACGCGCGCCACCTGCTCCACGGTGGTGGGCTCCAACAGAAAAGCGGCCTGCGCTTCGCCGGCTTTCACGCGTTCGACGGCGGCGTCGAGGCCGCGCACGTACTTAAGATATTTCTCCTCGCGCACATCCTGCTCGCTGATGCCGAGCGTCCCCGCCAGAATCTCGTCGTGCAGGAAGCCGACATCCAGATCCTCCGGCCCGCGCGCCCGGTCCACCAGATACGCGTCGTCACGGCCGGCGAGGACAATTCCCAGGCGCAGGCGATCCGGGGCGTGCGTCGAGAACATGGTCCGCAGATGCTCCAGCGGTATGGCGGCTGCGCCCAGGCGTGCGATCAAAGCGGCCGGGTCGAAACCGGCCAGGCCGTTCACCAGCCGGTGCGTGGCCAGAATCCTCAAACCGGGCGAATGCATATTGACGAAGGTCATCATCACGCGGTCCGCGCCCGCCAGACCGGCGTTGTCGCGGCTGAAGGCGAGCGCGGTCTCGTAGCGGTGATGGCCGTCGGCGATGAGCAGCTTCCGGTCCGCCATCAAATGCCCGATGCGCTCGACGGTAGCCGGATCGGCGATGCGCCACACCCGGTGCCGTACCTCGTACTCGTCGGTCGCTTCGGCGGTGGGCGGGAGCGTCGCGGCTTCGTCCAGTATCTTGTCGATGGCCAGCGCTGGATCGGGGTACAGCATGAAGAGCTGGCCGCAGTGCGCGTGGGTGTGGCGCAGCAGCTCCATGCGGTCCTGTTTGGGGCCCTTCAGCGTCTGCTCGTGCCGGTGCACCACACCGGCGGAGTAGTCCTCCACGGCCCCCAGCCCGATGAATCCCTTGCGCACCAGCTTGCCGGCCACATCGGGAACCGAGAATTCCTGGAAGTAGGCATAGAAGGCGGGCTCGGGATCCTGCGCCAGGATGCCGCCGGCAATCCAGTCCCTGAGGTGCGCGGCCGCGCGCGTGTAGACGTTGTTGTCCGTCCCGTCCGCCGGCTGCCGTTCGCCGAGGATGATGCGGACCAGGTTGTACGGGCTCAGCGACAGGTACCGCTCCCTCATCGCCGGCGAGATCTTGTCATAGGGCTGCGTGACCAGCCGGTCAAGCGGGCCGGCGCTCGCGGCGTAGCGATACGGCCGAAACGGAAAGACGCGTGCCATGGGAGAAGCTTCAGGATAACAGGGCCCGCCGCGCGCGATTATAGCTGTATCTTCCGCCGCGCTGCTGCCGTCAAAGAGTCACTTGCCCAGCAAACGATTCCTGCTCCTGACGGCGGCGTTCGCCCTGCTGCGCGGCGCCTCTTCGGTTCGCGCGCAGAGCGGCGCGCCTGACCCGGTTTTCGCGAAGTTCCCGTTCAACGAGTGGCTCCGGAGCGGCGAGCGCTCCCGCCTTCGCTGGACCCCGCAGATCTCTCCCGCCCGGCTCTCCAGTCACCAGCGGCTGATGGTGCAGATGGGAATTCAGTTGGACGGAGCCGACCTGGCCGACCGTCCCGGCAAGGGCCGGGTGCTCATGCTGGTCCAGGTCACCAGCCCGGATGGCCGGCTCTGGCAAAACCATGGACAGATCGACCTCGACAAGGTGGCCGAAGGGGTACGAGCGCAGTACCTCATCTACACCTGGTCCGCGTTCGTCCTGCCCGGCGACTACCGCGTTGCCCTCGCCGTAGTGGATACCGTGAACGGAGAACACGGCATCCGGGAAGAGCGCCTGCACGTTGCTCCGTTGAAGAACGACCCGTTGCCGGATGCCTGGAGCGGTCTTCCACCCGTGGAGTTCCTGACTCCCGCCGATCCTCCCGACGCCTGGTATCTGCCGTCGATCAGCGCGCCATTGCACCTGCCTGTGGAGACCCGCCGCCCGCTGCGGATCGACGTGCTGGTCAATCTCACGCCTTCCGAGCGGGCCACCGGATCGCTCCGGGCGCAAAGCGGGAATCTGAGCGTCCTGCTCCCGGCGTTGAAGACCATCTCGCAGTTGGACCCGCACAACGGGTCTCTGCACGTGGCGCTGCTGGACCTTTCGCGCCAGCGGGTCACTTTCCACCAGGACGATGTGCACAGTCTCGACTGGCCAGCGATCAGGAACACTCTGGATGAGAAGGATACCGGCACCATCGACATCAAATCGCTCGGCGAGCGCAGCCGCAGTGCTGCATTCTTCGTTTCCGAGGTCGGCCGGAGAATCGGCGCGACTGGGGAGGGGCAGGCCCGCGCTCTGGTGGTCCTCAGCAGCTCCGTGGAGTTCGAGGGCAGGGAAGACCTGCAGCCAATTCACGCCGCGTCTTCGCTGGATAGCCGCGTGTTCTACGTCCGCTATCACGCGGTGTTGCCGCGCCCGGCTCGGCAGGCGCGCGTGGCTCCCATGGGTCGTGGCCGTTGGGGTTCCGGCTCTCCGGATTGGCGGCGTCCCGGATATGGCGGGCAGGAGCAGCAAATCGATCAGCTCGAGCCCACGCTCAAGCCGCTGGCCCCGCGCGTGTTCGACGTGGAGTCGCCGGAAGATTTCCGCAAGGCCCTGGCAGCCATCCTCGCCGAGATCGCAAGGATGTGAGCGACAGTCATCAATAAGGTCCCACTTATCGACAGTTGGATGACTACTTTACGAGTCGGTATGGATTGCCCCTGTCCGACTGTTGAATTGCGAAAATACGTTCCGCGCACTGTGTTTTCGCCGACGACATAAACGGCCTTCCCTGAATCGGCAGGAACGCGGCTAACTTCCTTGATGGCATCCCGCATGTCATCGGTGTACCTGCCAGGAATTCGCTCCTGCGTCGGCGCAAGCTCTGGTTTCAACTTCATCGCTGCCATGATGCGTGTGATCTCGGGATCATCCGTCGTAGAGCTCCCGCCAGCTTCCGCCTACGCCGTCGGCGCGGACCTGTCGATGACCACGTCCCCCGCGCATTCCTCCCGGGAAACGGCGGCGCCGGAATCTGGCACGAAAAGTCGGCCAGCATCCTTACGAGTAGCGGGCAGGTCCGCCGGGCTCTACGGCGTGGTTTGCGAGGGCGTCAGCCGCGTTCCGGGCGTGATGATGACTTCGCCGGTTGACCTCAGCCAGACCTCGTATACCCGATCGGGCTCCAGAAGCATGTAGGGCGCGTCGCCGTGGATAGCCCGCACGCCGTGCTCCTTCGCCAGTTTTTCGTCGTTGGCAAGTTCCCAGAAGCGTTTCCAGAGATCCTTCTCGAAGCCGCTGGGGGCTTGCCGCTCGGCGTAGATCTCGGGCGCCTGGCCCTCCACGTCGATGACGAATCCATCTTCGGGCCGCATGGTGCTGGAGAAGATCCGCCGGAACAGCATGAGCGCCTGGCCTTTCAAGGGATCGCCCTGCTCGATGAAGTGGTCGTCGAACTTGATCACCATGGTGTCGAAATAGACTTCCTGCCCCGGCAGAGTCAGCTCTCGTGAGACACTAATCGGTTTGCCGGCGGTGTCCGTCTCGGTGAACCGGATGGTGGTTTGCAGGGTCCCCTTTGGGCCGTTGGCCTGCCGCAGAACCTCCACGCGGGCTCGGCGGTCGATGTGCTTCAGGATCTTCAGGTAGGCTTCCAGACGCTGCTTCTCTTGTTCGAGCCTGCCAATGGTCTCTTTCTGCTCGCGCATCTGGTCCTGCAGTGCCCGCCGCGGCACGATGACCAACTCATACGCCAGGTAGACGCTGACGGATGCGACTGCGACCAACCCTACAGACCAGACCAACAACTGAATGGGAAAATGACGGCCGTTGCTCATGGGACCCTCGAGTAATAACTGTGTCGCTGCGAGCGAGTATATACCAGCGCGCCCAGGCACGGTCCGGGCTGCCTGTCAAAGAGGTAGCGCCGGTCCTGGCAAATCGTGTCGAATACGCCACAATCTACACGGATGCTGTGGTTGATCGGACACAGTATCGATTTTACAAGTCTTTGCATATCATGTGCTTGGAAACTCCCGGGCGCTGATACAATAACCATTTGCCCACGCTCGAAGCCATCATCGAGGAGGACTTGTTGCGATTTGAAACCACCGTGCAGCGCCCGGTGGAGACCTGCGGTGTAGGGCTCCACAGCGGCGTCCCGGTCTCGGTTCGCATCCTGCCGGCGCCACCTTCCACTGGCATCGTTTTTCTCCGCAGCGATCTGGACAACACCCCGGTTCCGGCGAGCTGGCGCTACGTGGCGCGCGTGAGCTATGCCACCAGCCTGATGTGCCGCAGCGTGCTCATCTCCACCACCGAGCATCTGCTGAGCGTGTTCTACAGCATGGGCCTGGACAACGCCTACGTGGAGATCGACAACCTGGAGGTGCCCATCCTGGATGGGAGCGGCCTGCCGTGGGTGGAGCTGCTGAAGGAAGCGGGGATCCGGTATTACCGGCGGCGGCGGCGCTACATGCGAATTCGCCGGCCGGTGACCGTAGAGAACGGCGACAAGCGCATCTCCATCCTGCCCGCCGATCAGTTCCTGCTCACCTGCGACGTCTTCTTCGACCACCCTCTGATTGGCCGGCAGTGCATGGAGATGGAGGTCACGCCGGAGCGGTATGCGCGGGAGATCGCGCCGGCGCGCACGTTCGGCTTCGAACAGGACCTGGACGCGATGCGGCAGATGGGGCTGATCCGCGGCGCGTCCATGGAGAACGCCATCTGCTTCCAGCCCGACGGCGTGCTCAACCCCGGCGGCCTGCGCTTTCCCGACGAATGCTGCCGGCACAAGGCGCTGGACCTGATTGGCGATCTGGCGCTGATCGGCCGGCCGCTGCTGGGTCACGTGGTGGCCGAGCGCGCCGGTCATGCCATGCATGCTGCGCTGGTCGCGCGCATCATGTCCGATCCCTCGCTCTATGAGATTCTGAGTTTCGATCAGCTCGCCACGCGAGTGGCTCACGCGCTGGTCTCGTGAATTGACTCGTAATCTTCCGAATCTACTGACGGCCGGCCGGCTGGCGCTGGTTCCCGTGATAGCGGTTCAGGTGCTCCGCGGCAACTTCCGCCTCGCGCTGGTTCTCACGTTCCTCGCCGGACTCACCGACGTTGTGGATGGTTTCCTTGCGCGCCATTTTGGCTGGGGTTCGCGTCTGGGCGCATGGCTCGATCCGCTGGCAGACAAGGCGCTGCTGGTGACGTTGTTCCTCACACTCGGGTGGGTGGGCGCATTTCCGTGGTGGCTGGTGGTGCTGGTATTCGCGCGCGATGCGGTGATTCTTCTGATGGTGGGCGCGGCGTTCGCCTTCACCGCCATTCGCGATTTTCCGCCGTCGGTCTGGGGAAAGCTGAGCACTTTCGTGCAGGTGGGTTCCTGCTTTGGAGTGATGGTGATACGATCGACACCTTTCACGTGGCCCGCGGCGGTTGGCGTTTTCCTGGTGGCGGCGACGGCTCTGGTAACGGTCTGGAGCGGGATCGACTACGTCCGTCTGGGTGTGAATCGCTGGCGCCGTGAACGGGCCTCGCAAGCGCGTTGACGCGGCCAGAATCCGGCGTTAGGCTGAGAGTGTGCAGGTTCCGGTTTCCCGTTATGACTCCCCTCGCGACTACCTGTGGACAGGCGTTGTAGCGCTTGCGTTCACGGCGTTTTCCGCGTGGGTTGGTCTGGCGTGGCACTGGGCGTGGATCGCGGCGGGTCTGCTGCTGCTGGGCGCTGTGGTGGCGTTCGCTCTGGGCCTTCTTCCCGACATCGAGATCTACGAAAGCCACCTGCGGGTGGAGAGGCACTTTCGCGGCGGCGCACGGCGCATTCCGTGGCCGGAGGTGGCCCGCGTCGACAAGCTGTTCGGCTTTCCGTTGATGGTGCGGCTCACGTTCATGAATCGCGAGACTACCGTTCTGGTCTGGGCCGGCGACCAGCAGGGGCGCGAGAGTCTGCTGCGCAACCTGCGGCGTTATCCGCGCGAGGCGTTGATCGAAGGCTCTACCTGGCGAAGCTTCTGGGGCGAGCCGCAACGCCCTGCCGCGAACCGTCGCGCGGAGCCGCGCCGGAACCCGCCACCCCGTTACCCCGTGCTGCTCCCGGGCGACGAGGCCGACGTGGAGCGGATGTTCCAGCAGTTGAAGACCGTGGGGCGCCTCGATCCGCAAAACAAGCCTGAAGATAAGTAGGCCACCAGCCTCATCGTCGCGACAGATGGACGAGGGCGAACATGGACCAGTGATGCGGCCATGTGCACAGCCAGGATTCGAGCCTGCGCCAGAGAGGAAACGTGGCCGACGGCATCAACTGACGCATGGAGACTCCGCCGGATACCAGATAGCGAAACGGCATAAAGGGCCGCACCGCCCGAATTTCCAGTTCGGGGAACTCAGCTTCGAAGACCTTCCGATCACGCTGAAACATGATCCACGGCAAGGCCCCGTTTGCGCCGGAGAGCGGACCGGTGTCAGGGAAAGTCCAGTCTTTTGCATTGGGGTCAAAAGGCTCGTTGTGCAGGCGGCTGTAGATGGGCCGGGACCACGTCGAGACCCAGGGCTCAATCATGACGATACTTCCACCGGACCGCAGGCACCTCTGCGCCTCCCTCAGGAAAGCGCGATTGTCCGGAATGTGATGGAGGACATCCACCATCGCGATCGCCCGCAAACTGCCGGATGAAAACGGCAGCCGCCGGGCATCGAGCACGAGTTGAATGCCGGAACACGGAAAGACTTCCGATGCGATGAGATCCGGTATGTACAGCGCGAGAAACCCCGCTCCTGAGCCTAACTCCAGGACGCTGTCTGGACCCGCAGGAATACGGGCGGCGATCAACCGATACCATTCGTCGTAGATTCGCCAGAGAAACCGGTTGCTCTCTATGATGCCTCGCCGCCGCTGGGTGGTTCGCGGATCGTCAATGCTGAGATCGCGAGTCTCGGGGTGGGCGAGCAGTCTCCTGATTCGTTCAATCATTTGCGGCAGGAGTTCATCATACTCCAGCCGTAAGCCGCGCCCACAAAGTGCCGGGCGTCGCATCGAAGACCACACTGGCGGAGCCCGGTATTACGCGCCACAAGCCGCGCCGGATCTCGCTCTCCAACTGGCCCGCGCCCCAGCCACACACGCCCAGATACACGCGGAAGGAACTGGCCGGCGTGCCCGCGGTAATCTCCGTCCGCATGCGCGTCTTGCCGGTGATCAGGTATACGCGCGGCAGAACGCGATCCGCCTCGGCAGGCGTCGTCTTCGATCGCAGGAGCGCATTGACGCCGATCAATACCGGACCGCCGGCCCACGCCGTCATGCCGAGCCCGGCCCCCGTCTTCAGCTCCGGGAAGACCTCCGCCAGAGGGATCTTCACCGGGCGATTCAGAACCAGGCCGGTTGCTTTGTGCGCGTCGCGATCGAGGAGCAGGATCACGGTTCGCGAGAAATCCGCGTCGCGCGACGCCTCCGTCGCCACCAGCAGCGCACCGCGATCCTGAGCAACCGCCATGCCGGCGACCAGCGCCATCAGCGGCAAAAGGTGTCCCATGGCGAGCATCTTATCCCACCAGTGAGTGTGCTATCGTGCGCGTAGTTATGGATTCATCCGACCATGTGACGCGCCGCTCGTTTCTCGCGGCGACAGCGGCCATCCCGATGGCACTCGCAGCCCAGCCCGCCAACAGCATTCCCGTCGGACTCGAACTGTTTTCGGTTCGCGACAGCCTGGCGAAGGATCTTCCGGCCACGTTGCGCGCGGTGGCGAAGATGGGTTACCAGGTGGTGGAATTCTTCGCACCGTACTTCGAGTGGACGCCGGGGCGGGCGAAGGAGGTTCGCGCGATTCTGGACGACGCCGGTATCCGTTGCAACTCCACGCACAATGGAGTGGAGTCGTTCACGGCCTCGGGTCTTGCGAACGCCATCGAGTTGAACCAGATTCTCGGCAGCCGCTACATTGTTCTGGCCAGTCCCGGCAAGGTCAAGGGGCTGGACGACTATCGGAAGGCGGCCGAAACTCTCAGCCACGCGCATGAGGCCATGGCGGCCCAGGGGCTGCGCGCGGGCTATCACAATCACGATGCCGAGTTCCGGCCACTGGAGGGCACGCGGCCCATCGAGATTATTGCCGCCAACACCCCGCGAGACCTCATGCTGCAACTCGACGTGGGCACCTGCGTGGAGGCTGGCTCCGACCCGGTAGAGTGGATCGCTGCTAACCCCGGCCGCATCCGCTCGCTGCACCTGAAGGACTGGTCGCCCGAGCAGGGCTATAAGTTGCTCTTCGGCGAGGGCCAGGTGCCCTGGCAGAAGCTTCTCGAAGCGGCCGAGGCGGGCGGGGGCGTCGAGTTTTATCTGATTGAGCAGGAAGAAAGCGCCAGCCCGCTGGACGCAGTGGAGCGCTGCCTGGCGAATTACCGGAAGCTCGTCGGAAGCGTTCACCCCGCTTGACAGCAGGCGAATAAAAGACGAATATAGTCGGGTGCCCACGCGCAAGGCCCCGAGCACTGGTTCCCTCTGGCCGGAGACGCCGCCTTCGGGTCTTGTGGGCATCGCCCGGCTGGCTGCCGAGAGCCCGCTGATCGAGGCGAAACGCCGCGTGGAATACCTCGAGATCGAAACCCGCAGCCTCGTGGGGAAGTGCCTCAGCCCGCGAATGCCGTTTGCCTGGACCATCAACCCGTACCGGGGCTGCGAGTTCGGCTGCCGGTATTGCTACGCCCGCTACACGCACGAGTTCATGGAGCTGCGCGATCCGGTCCTGTTCGAGACGCGCATATTCGTCAAACGTTTCGACGCCGCCGCGTTTCGGGCGGAGCTGGCGCGCGTGCCGCGAGCGGAATCCATCTGGATGGGTACCGCAACCGACCCGTACCAACCGGCGGAGCGCCGCTTCCGAGTGAGCCGGCGCCTGCTCGGCGTGCTGGCGCAGGAGAAAGGCCGCAGGATCGGGCTGACCACGAAATCCGATCTGATCGTGCGCGACCTCGACCTGCTGGCGCGCATCGCGGCAGAGAACTCATTGCACGTCAACCTCACCATCACCACCCTCGACGAGGAGCTGGCGCGCCTGCTGGAACCGCTGGCGCCCCGGCCATCGCTGCGGTTGCAGGCGGTGGAGCGTTTGGCGGAGAAGGGAATCCGCTGCACCGTGCTGGCGCATCCCGTCATGCCCCTGATCAACGACAGTGAGGCGAGTCTGGATGCGCTGTGTGCCGCGGCGGCGCGGGCTGGCGCGGTGTCCTTCAGCGCGGCGCCGTTGTTTCTGAAGCCCTGCTCGAAGCAGGTCTTCCTGCCGTTTCTCGAAGAGCACTTCCCGCATCTCGCGCGCCGCTACCGCGACCGGTACAATCGTCAGGCGTATCTCACCGGCGAGTATCCGGCGCGGCTCAGGGACCGCGTGGCGAAGCTTATTGCCAGGTACGGTCTGGTGGAGCGGAGCGCCGTCGATCTCCCGGCGGCCTGGGCGGCGGAGCCGCAGATGGAATTGTTCGGACAGCGGAACGAACCGCGCATCACCAACGTCATTACATGTTGAGAAACGTCTGTTGTCTTTTCCTGATGGGCGCCGTGGCGGCGATTCTGGCTGGCGCTCTTCGGGACAACGGCCTGGCGCGGACTCCACCGATGGGCTGGAGCAGCCGCGGCTTTGGCGAGAGCATCGACGACCCCTCGGTGCGCGCCATCGCCGACGCCGTCAACGCCAGTGGCATGCGCCAGGCCGGTTATTCCTACATCAACATCCACGACGCCTGGCAGGGCCAGCGCAACGGCCAGGGCGATATTCAGCCGAACCAGCGGTTCCCGGACATGAGAGCGGTAGCGAGTTATGTTCACTCCCGGGGATTATTCATCGGCATTTTCTCTTCGCCGGGCGCGAAAACGTGTCTGGGGTATGAGGGAAGCTACGGACACGAAGAGCAGGATGCGAGGGTTTTTGCCGCATGGAACATGGATTTTCTCGAATATTCCTGGTGCTCGGGCGATAAAGTCCACGATACTGAAGCGAGCTTACGCGCGGCGTACCGGAAAATGGGCGAGGAATTGCGCGGGGCCGGGCGCCCCATCGTGTACAGCCTCGGCGAATCCGGCAAGTACGAGGTGTGGAAGTGGGCCGCGCAGACGGGCGCGAATGTGTGGCGAACCGCGGGCGATGCCGGGAATCTGGCGGAGTTTGCCGGACCCGGCCACTGGAACAACCCCGGGCCTCTGGCTACTGGCGGCGATGCCGCGCTCCGCGCGCAAATGAGCATGTGGGCCATGCTGGCCGCGCCTTTGTTCGTGGAAGGCGACCCACGATCGTATTCAAAGAGCGTGCTGGCTGTGCTGACCAACCGCGAGGTCATCGGCGTGGATCAGGACCCGGCCGGAACCCCCGGGTTTCGCATGAGCGCTCGCAATGGCCTTGAGATCTGGACACGCCATCTGGCCGATGGGGGGAAGGCGGTCGGCTGGTTCAACCAGCGCGACACGCGCGTCCGCTTCACCATGACGTGGTCCGATTTCGGCGTCGATTCGAAGAGCGTCGTTCGGGACCTCTGGCAACACCGCGTCCTGGACACCGGTAAGCCAGAGTTTCTGGTGGACGTCGACAAGCACGACGTGATGATGGTGCGCGTCTACGCATCGCAGTAGGAAAAGGTGCGGGGCAGGATTTCATCCCGCGGCCGGCTTTCAATCGGCCTGCGCTGGGTTGCGCGCACAGGGTTCATGTGGTGTGAGCGACGATGCGCTCGAACCCGGCCTGATCGCGCCCGAGGCGATCTGCCGGAACGAGTGGCTGGCCGCGCGCGCCGCCGCTTCCGAAGAGGCGCCGGGTCAGAAACAGGAGCCGCTCGATGACCCATGACTGGGGGACGGCAGCGGTTCTCACAGCGATGTGACGGTGGCCGATTGAAACCGGCCGCAGGATGAAACCCTGCCCCACCGCAAAAAAACCCGCCCGCGCCTTCTGGCGCGAGCGGGTTTCTGACTTACCGAGTCAGGTCAGGTTAGAAGATGAACTTGCCTGCGAGTTGCAGCTCGCGCGGATCCCACGCCGAGTTCGGCGCGCCGAAGCCGCCGCCGGTGAACGACGTGTTGATGCCGTTGAACTGCGTGTGGTTGAACGTATTGAAGGACTCGAAGCGGAGTTCGATGCGGCTGCCGCGGGCTTCGCTGAGCAGGAAGCTCTTGAAGAGCGACACGTTCCAGTTGTTGCGTCCCGGACCGCGGATCTCGCCCTTCTTGAGGGTGCCCCACGCCCCGATCGCCGGGCTGGTGAAGCCCGTGGTTGTGAACCACTGCGAGGCCGACTTCGTGTAGCTGATGGTGCCGTTGAAGTCCGGCCGGTTCGTCCCGATGGCCAAACCATTGCTGCCCTGCGAACCGCCCAGAGTAATCTGCAGCGGGAAGCCGGTTTGGAAGGTCCACAGGCCGGCCACCTCCCATCCACCCACCACCGCTTTCGCGAACCGGTTGCCGGTGGTTCGGAAAATCGGAAGGTCGTAAACGAAGCTGAAAACTGCAATATGCCGCGCATCTACCTGGGACGGACCCCAGTCGTAGCTGCGGTCGTAGGGGTTGTAGACGTTGGTGTTATCGCCGCCAAAGCTCTCGGCCGGGTCCATGGCCTTCGAGAAAGTGTAGGAAGCCTGGACCGAGAGGTCCTTGCTCCATTGCGAGTGCACGCTCGTCTGCAGTCCATTGTAGTGTGCGTTCTCGGCGTTCTCGCCCATGTTGATGGAGCCATAGCCGAGATAGCGCAACACGTTGTTGTAGTTGGAGTTGTTGTTAATCAGAGAGGGCAGATAGGCCGCCGGCGGCAGGTTGATGTCCGAATAAGCGAACTGATGGCGGCTCTGGTTTCCGACATAAGACACGGAGAGCACCGAGTTGTGCCCAAACTGCTGCTCCACGCCCAGACTGAACTGGTAGGTCACCGGGTTCTGGTAGTTGGTCTCTGAGAGGGCCGTGAGGCCGGCCACACCGATGGGTGCGGTATAGGTCAGGCCCGTAGCCAGACTGGTGTTGGGGTTGCTGAGCGAAACGGCGTTGTTGCTCACGCTGGCACTGAACGGAGGGTTCGAGCCGGAGTTGTACATGTCGTTCCCCTGGATGCGTTCGTACATGGCGCCGAAACCGCCGCGGACAACGGTCTTGCCCCTGCCAGTGAGGTCATAGGCGAAACCAACGCGCGGACCGAAGGCGGCCCAGTGGTTGTCCACCATGCCGTTGGGGTTCCCGTTCACGCCGGTGATGCCGATGCCGTTCAGATAGAACTTGAAGGCGCTCAGAGCGGCGTTCGGGCTGGTGCCCAGACCGGGACTATTCGGGCTGATGGTGCCGTTTGCCAGCAGGATGGCCGCCTTGGCCGGGTCGTACAGGTTGGGGTAGAAGTTCGACATGCGGTGGTTCGCTTCATACGTGTGCGGAATACCGTCCCAGCGCAGGCCGAGGTTCAGGGTCAGACGGGAGTTGACGCGCCAGTTGTCCTGACCGTACGCGCCCCAGGAAACGGCATTCCACTGGCCGGCGTCCTGCACCGCCAGCTCGTTGTAGTTGTTGGCGTAACCCAGCAGGAAATCGGCAAAATCGTTTCCGGTGTAGCCGCCGTTGAACGTGAATGCGCCCTGCGTGGTGCCGAACAGGTCCTGGTTCTTCTTGTAGATGGCCCAGCTTCCGCCCATCTTGATCTGGTGCGAGCCTCTCGTCCAGGAAACGTCCTGGCGGATCTGATAGTCGTCGCACTTGTTGAGCCAGGGGAAGCTGGTGGCGCTATAGTTGGTGCCCGTGGAGCCGCCAAGGGCGATGCCGGGAATGCGATTCCCACTGTTGCTGGGGAACAGCTCGGGAATGGTCAGGCCGCTGGGGCGCGCTATCAGGCCGGTCGGAAGAATACTGATGCGGTTGCCGTCGTAGTTGAAGGCGGTTTCGCTCAGCAGCGTCGGGCTGATGGCGTAGGTGGCATGAATCACGCCGGTGTAGGAGGGGTTGCCGAACGTATTGCCTACGGAAGGGACGTTGACGCCGCTCCACATCGGGGGTCCGTAGCTCTGGCTCACCGCCTCGGCGACATAGTGGCCGAAGACCCAGAACTTGTCGGAGAACTGGTGATCGATGCGCACCAGCTCTTCGCGGACGTTGGTGGGAAGGTTGTTGCCGCCGATGAAACGGTTATTGGCGCCGGTGGGAGCCGGGAAAATGCCGGCCTTCAGGAGCACCTGGGCGTTTGGATCCAGCAGGCTCGACGGAATCGTGTTATTTGGGAAAGCCTGGCCGGGCTGGAGGCCAAGGGCCGCGAATCTCGCCAATTCCGTCGCACTAAGCTGGCTGGCGCTGGGAACGTGAATGGCCGTCGAGCCCAGGTTCCCGCCGTACGTGCTGGGATTGGGCACGATCTGGTTGATGCCGCCCTGCTGGATCAGCTTCCTCCATTCCATGTTGTAGAAGAAGAAGGTCTTGTTCCGGTCCTTGTTGTACAGTCTGCCAAACGTGACCGGCCCGCCCACGTTGAAGCCGTACGTGTTCAATCTCAGCTCCGCCGGCTTGGAACTTGTCGCCGGGTTGCTGGATTGATTGCGGAAGAAGTCGTTCGCGTCGAACGCGTCGTTGCGGACGAATTCCCACGCCGAAGCATGGAAGTCCTTGCCCCCGGACTTGAAAACCATGGTCACGGTTCCAGCGGAGGAGAGACCATAGTCCGCGCTGTAGTTCGAGCTGAGTACCCGGAACTCGGCGAGGGCGTCCAGGGACGGTGCGATGATGCTGCCACCCGCGCCGCCGCGGTCGGACTGCTCCGCGCCATCCGCCAGCCACAGGTTGTGGTTCTGGCGCTGGCCGTTGAAAGCGATGTTCGAGCTGGCGCCAACCGCGGTTGGAGGCTGGAAGCCAGGCGTATTGTTGGAAGTGCCCGGTGTCAGGACGGCCAGCGCGTACAAGCTGCGGCCGTTGGTGGCAATCTGCGTCACTTCCTGTCCGGTAATGACATCGCTGACTTCGCCGGAATCCGATTTCACGGCGATAGCGTTCGCCTCCACCTTGATGCTCTCCGTGGTGGCGCCGATTTCGAGGCCGAAATCCACGCGGTCGCGGTCGCCAACCTGCAGCACGATGTCGGTTCTCTCGGCTGCCTTGAAGCCGGCCGCTTCCACCTTGATGGAGTAATGCCCGTTGTTGATGTCCGCCACAACATACTGGCCAGCGTCGTTGCTGACTTCGTGGCGAACCAGGCCGGTTTCGGTGCTTGTGATGGTGATTTGAACGCCGGGAACGGCGGCCCCGGACGGGTCCGTTATGGTTCCGACGATTGTTGCCTGCTGCGCTGACGCAACCATAGCGAAAGCGAGGACGAGCAAGCAGAGAATTAGAAAGCGAGACATCTTACAATGCTTCACGATTATCTCCCTGAGCGTTTACGATCAAAGAACCAGCGGCACAGCTTCAGTAGAAACACGTAGCGCTGGCGTACTTTGGTAGGGAGTATGGAACGGGCTCTCCGGGTAAGCAACAGATAACCGTTTCACCCGTGCAACAGCTACTAATCAAAACCTATTACCAGTATTGGGGTAACGTCCAACTATGTAACATCGGGCGGCTCACAGTCGGTCAAGTATCATCAGATACACGTCGTTCTCACGTACTGCAAAGGTAGTCTCGTACGTACCGCCGGGGTGCGTTACTAACCGATCCGCCGCGGGTGAGCCTGTTACCTCCGGGATCGCCCGTACCTGAGCCTTTGTTAACTGGCTCGGGGCACCCAGATCCAGCCAGGCGGTGTAGGGGTCGTTGACGCGATAGCCGGTACGGAGCACGCGCAGGTGGTAGCGGCCCTCCGGCAGATCCTCGACCACCAGGCGAGCAGTCCCTTTGTCCTTTGCGGGCCGCTCCACCCGGTACCAGGTTTGGTCATTGACGCCGGCCGGGGGCTGAATCGGCGTGAAGTCCCATAAGAGTGCCTGCACGTCCCCGCACTGGTTCCGGCAGACCCACGAGGAGTCGTCGGAGTTGGCCAGTTCCAGGTCCCCGAGGCGGCTCATGAATTCAAAAGCGTAATATGCCGGCTTGCGAATCCCCTGGTAGTTGAGCAGCCCGAAGCCTCCGTGGAAGGGCGTCTCCCGAGGACCGTTTTCCTCGAAGATGTCGGAGAAGACCCAGTAGGAAAGCGAGTCCACAACTCCTTCCGCGCCTTTGACTTTGTCCAGGATGAAGGGGGCTTGATGATACTGGTCGTGGATGGGGTCGGTGGGCGTGTAGGAGGAGCTCCACTCGGTGAAATGCAGCTCCAGACCGGGCAGGGGCGAGTTGTTGAGGCGCTTGCGCGACTCCAGCATGCGCGAACGAACCGCCGTGCGCTCCGGGCTCAGGACGGTGCCGCGCGTCCCCGTATCGTCGACAAAGCCTTCGTTTACCCCGTAGGAGTGGGCCGAAACGAAGTCGATGGGGACGTGGTTGGCGGCGCAATAACGGAGCAACTCCTGCTCGAAGGGCCCCGCGGTGGCGACGGCCGGTCCTCCTACCCGGTAAGCTGGCGAAACGCTCTTAACCGCCTCGGCGGTGGCGCGATACAGGCGCAGATAGTCGTCCAGGTTGCCGGTCCAGAAGGGCCGGATATCGGGCTCATTCCAGACCTCGAAGTACCACTTGCGCACCTCCTCCTCGCCATAGCGCTCTTTGAAGTGCGCCACCAGGGCGCGAATCAGCGCTCCCCACTTCTGGTAGGACTTCGGGGGCGTGACGTTCCCTTTCCACCAGAAGATGGTCTCGGTGCCGCTGGCCAGATCGTGGGGCATGAAGGACAACTCCACGAACGGGCGGATGCCGAGCGCCAGCAGCCGGTCGTAGAGGACATCGATGTACTGCCAGTTGTAGACCGGCTCGCCGTGGGCGTTCTCGCGGTAGACGCCCATGTCGTCGTGCAGGAGGCCGTGCATGCGGATGTACTCGAATCCGATCTCGCGGTGCACCAGGGCCAGTTGTTCCTGCCAGTCGGCGCGGAGGCCCTCGTTGGCGCGTCCGGCGCCGATGCACTTTCGGAAGGCGGTGTTGTGAGGGCCTTTGACGTGGGTGAAGCTTACCCGAATGGTTCGGTCCGGCTGGCTGGCGAAAGCAACGCAAGCCGCTGTGACAAACAGTATGAGCCGTGGGAGGGTCATGGTTTTCGTCGCTTTCAGCATAGCCTGCGCGCGAACGTAACATGAGCGGTTTTTGCATCCTCTCTCGCTTAACATGGTCAGACTGTGTTTCCAGCTACATACATGCTCTTGCGTAACAGGCCGGACAACAATATACTGGGTTCGCATTGAGCTCCGAGTCGAGAACTCTCACGCCATCCATGGCCGAGTGCCGGGAGGAGTTGCGAGCGGTCCTTGCGTCCCGCGTCTTCCAGCAGTCGCAGCGGCTTGCGCGGCTGCTCCAGTACATCTGTAGCAAGGCGGTGTTGGGAGAAGCCGAACAGGTCACCGAATACACGATTGCGGTGGACGTGTTCGGCAAGCCGCAGGGTTTCCGGGAGAGCAAGGACTCCATTGTCCGCGTGGAAGTGCATCGGCTGAGGAAACGGCTCGCGGCCTTCTACGCCCGCGAAGGCGCCGGCCACAGACTGAGAATTGTCATTCCGCCAGGCAACTACGCGCCGGATTTCCAGGTGTGCCCGACGCCAGGCTCGGGACCGGCGCTGTCGGGGGAGCCCGGCGAATCGGGTGCGATCGCAGGCGCTGCGGTGAGCAACGGATCCGCCGTCTTGCCGGCCGAGGTGGAATCAGACGCCGAAGTGTTGCCCGAACCTGTCGGAAGACGCGGCAGGCCACCCCTTCTCCCCGCAGTGGTGGCAATGGTGCTGATCGTCATTGCCGGAGCCGTCTGGCTGGTACGAAGTCATCGTCGCGCGGAGCCAGCGACGAGCGCTTCCCGCGCGAACATTGTGCCGGCACCTGTCGTCAACACGGAAGTGCACATTCTGGCGGGCTTCTCGGGTAACGCCTGGACGGATGCCGCTGGCCACCTGTGGCAGCCGGACCGCTATCTCAAAGGGGGTGTGTCCCGGCCCGGGCCGAAGGCTCTGGGGGCAGCGCCGCCCGATCGCCGCCTGTTTCAGACCATGCGCGAGGGAGCTGGCGCCAATGACCTGCCGGAGGACCGGCAGACGTTTTCCTACGACATACCGGTGCAGCCGGGAACCTATGAACTCCGGCTCTATTTCGCCGACCCACTGAAAGAGAGCCCGCTTCTGAAGGACGGCGAGGACGGCGAGAACACGCGCCGTTTTATGGTCCACGCCAACGGGCGGCCATTGCTCGAGCAGTTCGACGCGGTGGCCGACGCAGGATACGCCGACGTCGATGTGCGCGCGTTCAAGGACATTACTCCGGCGGCAGACGGGAAGATCCACCTGGAGTTCATCCCCGATCCGCACCGTCCGTTCGTCAACGCGATTGAGCTTGTGCCATCCCGACAGGGCCACACCAATCCCATCCGCATTGCAGCGCGGCAGTCCGCCTATGCGGATCCCGATGGGAAGATCTGGGGGCCTGACAACTATTTCATCCGAGGGCGGCCGATTCAGCATTCCATACCCGAGGCGGGACGCGATCTTCCCGAGCTGTTTCGCTTGGAGCGCTACGGCAATTTCAGTTATTCCATTCCCGTTCCAGCGGGCTCCTACACGCTGACGCTGTACTTTGCGGAAACGATGTTTACTCCGCTGGCGCCCTCTACCATCTGCCGTGGCCCTGGGTGCCGGGTGTTCGACGTGACCTGCAACGGAGTGAACCTGTTGCACGATTTCGACGTCTTCCAGACCGCCGGAGGCGCGTTCCGGCCGGTGGTACGGAACTTCCATGGCCTTCACCCGAACGGGCAGGGTAAGCTGCTGGTGTCTTTTTCACCGTCCATCAACTACGCGGAGGTGCGGGCGATCGAGGTGGTGGACGAGACGCCGTAGGGTTGAAGACTTCGCAGGGCACGGCCCCGCGCCACTCTATTTCAGATTCACGATGGTGGCGCCCCAGCCGCCGGCCTCCGCGGGGGCGTCGCTGAAACTCAGGACGAAGGGCGTGCGCGCAAGGATGGCGCGGACCGTCTCGCGCTGCACGCCGATGCCACGGCCGTGAATGATCCGCAGCGCCTTCAGACCCAGGCGGTGGGCCTCGGCGAGGTATTCCTCCACAACGGGCTTCACGTCGCGCGGCGGCACGGAGTGCAGGTCGAAGATGTCGGTAATGGGGATGCGAACCGGCTCGCCTGATAGGAAGTCATCCATATTGATAGCCTGACAACAGTGGACCCGCATGCCGAGTATACCGTCCGGCTCGCCGATCGCCGCAACGTCTGCGCGAGCGAGGAACGCCGCTTCCGCCGGATTGGAACCGCCCGCCTGGCCACCGGGATCGCCGGTGTTGGAGTGGCGTGGCTGGCTCTGGGTCAGGCGGTCATCTCGCCTTTCTGGCTGATCCCGCCGGCGGTTCTGTTTCTGTCCCTGGTGCTGTGGCACCAGCTTGTGTTCGTTCGCCTCAGCGATGCGCGCCGCGCCATGCTGTTTTACGAGCGCGGCCTGGCCAGACTCGAAGACCGCTGGCAGGGCCAGGGCGAGACGGGCGAGCGATTCCGCACGCCGGATCACGTCTACGCCGACGACCTCGACATTCTCGGCAAGGGCTCCCTCTACGAGTTGCTGTGCACGGTGCGTACGTCGCTGGCCGAACAGATGCTCGCCGAGTGGCTGCTGGAGCCGGCCGGGATGGAGGTGGTGGAGCAACGCCAGCACGCCGTAGCCGAGCTTCGCCCGCGGCTGCAGCTTCGCGAGGATCTGTTTCTGGTGGGCGACCTGGTGCGCCGCGATGTCCGGCCCGCCGCACTGGTGGCGTGGGGCGAGTCCGCTCCGACGGTCTTCGCGCGCGCCCTGCGTGTAGTTGCGCCTCTGCTCGCTGGTGCCACGGTGCTGCTGCTGGTCCTGAATCTGGCGGGCGTTCTGCGCCTGTGGCCGTTCCTGCTGGCGCTGCTGGTGGAGCTGATGTTCATCTTCGGCCTGCGGAAGAAGGTGAACCACATTAGCGAGGCTGTCGAGGAGCCGGCCCGGGCGCTGGATCTGCTGGCGGCGGTCCTACGGCGATTCGAGCGGGAAGGGTTCGCGCTGCCCCACCTGCAACGTCTGCGCGCCGGCTTCGAAGCGGTGGAGACGCCGGCTTCGCATCAGATCGCGCGTCTGGAACGGTATGCGGCCCGGCTCGACTGGGCGCACAACCAGTTCTTCCTGCCCATTGCCGTGCTGCTTCTGTGGCGCGAACAACTGGCCATGTCCATCGAGGCCTGGCGGCGCGAGCATGGCCGGCACGTCGGAGTCTGGCTGGCCAGCGTGGCCGAGCTGGAGGTTCTGTGCGCGCTGGCCGGCTACGCCTGGGATCACCCCGCCGATCCGTTTCCCGAGCTCAGCCTGGAACGGTCCCTTTTTCAGGCGGAAGGCATCGCGCACCCGCTGATGAGGGAACAGGTGGCCGTGCGCAACGATCTCGCGCTGGGGGCCGGCACGAACCTGCTCATTGTCAGCGGCTCGAACATGTCGGGCAAGAGCACGCTGCTGCGCGCCGTCGGCTTGAACGCGGTGCTGGCTCTGGCGGGCGCGCCGGTGCGGGCCCGGCGGCTGTGCCTCTCTCCGCTGTCGGTGGCCGCCTCCATCCGCGTGGTGGATTCGCTCGCCGACGGCCGCTCCCGCTTCCTCGCGGAAATCACGCGCCTGCGGCGAATGATGGATCTGGCCCGCGGGGATGGCGCGCTGTTGTTCCTGATCGACGAGCTGCTGAGCGGCACCAACTCGCATGACCGGCGCATTGGCGCCGAAGCCATCCTGCGGGGGCTGGTGAACCGCGGCGCCGTCGGTCTGGCCACCACCCACGACCTCGCGCTTACGGCAATTTCCGAGGCCCTCTCCCCACTGGTGAAAAACGTGCATTTCGCCGATGTATTGACTGACGGCAGCCTGGTCTTTGACTACCGGCTGAACGACGGCGTGGTACTCCGTAGCAACGCCCTGGAGCTGATGCGTTCGGTCGGGCTGGAGGTATAGGGCGGCAGGCTCGGTGCTTCACCCTGGATCGAATCCGGTGAGCACCGATGGAAGAGCCTTTTGAAGCCTGGTACGGTATCCCGGTTCAATCCGGCCTGGTACACTCAGGCAGCTGGTTATTACGCATGAAGTGCGCGTACTGCGAAAACCGGATGAGCGCATGGCGGGTCCTGATCGGCAGCCGATACTGCTCCAGCGACCACGAAAGGCGGTTCCTCGCCCGCTCGGCGCGCGCATTGCGCGACATGGAGGACGTCTACGGGGCCGAGTCCTGGACCCGCGAACTGCATTTGCAGAAGAAGGCCCAGACAGAGACCCGGCGCGCCCAGCCCGGACAGGTGATCACGGTGCTTGGCCTGCTCGCGGCGGGGTTCCTTGTCCTGGCGCTGCTCGGTCTTCCAGGCGGCGGACCTCCGGCCCTGCGCACAGCCACCCGGGCTGCGGAAGACTATACCCTGCACGCTCCCGCGAAGGCAGATTTCGCCGCCAGCCTGCGAAACAGACTGGGGCCTTCCACGCCGTTGACTCTTCGCGAGAACTTCGGGTCGGGGCTGGCCAACTGGGTGGGCGGGTCCGAGAGTGCCGGCACCTGGTCCCGGACCGGCGATTACGTCCGGCCGGGGAAACTGCGCGTGTGGCAGCCTTCCACGCACCTCTCCGATTACGAAATGGAGTTCCTCGGGCAGATTGAGCGCAAGGGCATGGGCTGGGCGTTCCGGGCCCCCGACCTCCGGAATTACTACGGCGCCAAACTGCTGATCGCGCGGCCGGGGCCGTTGCCAAACGCCAATCTGGTGCGCTTTGTGGTGCTCAACGGGCGCGAAACCGAGCGGCTGGAGCTGCCCCTGCCGCTGACCCTCGATCGACAGACGGACTACCGCATTCACGTGAGCGTGCGCGGGTCCCGCTTTCTCACCTCCGTCAACGGCGAGCTCGTCAGCTCCTGGATGGATGCGCGTCTGGGCACCGGCGGCGTCGGGTTCTTCTCGGAAGCGGGCGAGCAGGCGGCCATCAAGTGGGTGAGCGTCTCCGAGCGCGATAGCATGCTGGGGCGTTTTCTCTCCTATTTCTCCATCATCACGTTCCCGTCCGTTCCACCGGGCCCGGTTCCCGGGGCGTAGAGACCCAATTCACGCACAATTCACTCGCCTCTTGACGTGACCGCCACGTCGTTGTACACTATCTCTATCAAGTAGATCGACAATGACTACTTACCACCAGGCCAACGCCGACAGTTGTTGTTGTTGTTGCTGCTGACCCCTGTCCCCATTCTGACAACCTGAGTAGCCCCGCGCAGTCGGGGCTACTCTTCACAAACCGGAGTCTTCCGGTTGTTTATCAATTACTTGCAGAAAGGAACCATCATGAGTACCATTTCACTTTTCGCGGTCATCCTGGCCATCGCGGCAGTCGGAGTATCCGCACAGAGCCTGAACTGGGAAGGCCAGACCGGGGTATTCATTACACCGCTGGCCTATACCGCCTCCTCGCCGAACAACGGATTCGGCAAGCCCATTGTTGCTTACCACTTCCTGGACGCCGGACCGGTTCTGGGAACGTTTCACCAGGCCTCGGTCACGGTTGGACTGCTGGGCCGCATCGAGTTCGGATACACCCGGACCATTCACGGCGATGGAAGCACGGCTGGACTGAGCCCACTGTGGACGTCCGGATTCAACACCGTCCACGGCAAGGTGAACGTGGTGCCGGAGAACGCCGCGAAGAAGAAGTGGGTCCCGGCGATCTCGGCCGGATTCGTGGCGCGCACGCAGGTGCGCAACGTCGGCGGCGTCATCGCCAATAAGGACACCACGAACGGCGACCTCTATGTGGTGGCCTCGAAGACGGTGACCCAGGTGAAGCACCTGCCGCTGGTCTTCAACCTCGGCTATAAAGGTACCAACGCTTCCGTGTTTGGCCTGGCGGGCAACGCCACCGGCTTCACCGGACGCCTGTTCGGCGCGGGCGCGTTCGTGCTGAATGGGCCGGGGAAGAGCACGCTCATTTTCGGCTCGGAATTCGCGCAGGAACCGCGCGGCGTGCAGAATCTGCCGGGCGCCATCGTACCCACCACCATCACTTATGCGGCGCGCATCGTGCCACTGGCCGAACATCAGAAATTCAACGTGGACTTCGGCGTCGCGCAGGCCGCCGGAACAATCGAACCGGGCGTCAACCTGCGCGCGCGGCATCAGTTCGCGTTGGGCGTTTCCTACGGACTTTGATTCGAGAACTCAGGAGGGCGTCCGCTCCGTCACCGTGGCGGCTCGGTAAGGGCCTGCAGATCCATCGCCGCGTTTCTGAGCCGCGCACGTGAGTAAGCGGTTCTCGGAGTTTTTTAACCTCATTAGGAGATACACATGTCAGCATTTCCCGGACACCGGTTGGGCACCCTGGCGTTGCACGCCGGACAGGAGCCCGACCCCACTACCACGGCCCGCGCCGTGCCCATCTACGCCACCTCCAGCTACGTTTTCCGCGACACGGACAGCGCGGCGAGTCTTTTCGCGCTGAAGGAATTCGGCAACATCTACTCGCGGCTGATGAACCCCACCAACGACGTGCTGGAGAAACGTCTGGCCGCGCTGGACGGCGGCGCGGCGGGGCTTGCGTTTGCCAGCGGCCAGGCGGCCATCACCGCGGCCATCCTCACCATCACGCACGCCGGCCAGAACTTCATTTCGTCGACCAGCCTCTACGGGGGAACCTGGACGCTGTTCACCCAGACGCTGCAGAAACTCGGGGTGGAGGTGCGCTTCTTCGACCCGGATCACCCGGAGCGGATTGCCGACCTGGTGGACGAGAACACGCGGCTGGTGTATCTGGAATCGATCGGGAATCCGAAGAACGACGTCCCGGACTTCCGGGCCATCGCGGATATCGCGCACCAGCACGGCCTTCCGGTGATCATCGACAACACCGTGACCACGCCGGCCCTGCTGCGCCCGTTCGAGCACGGCATCGACATCGCGGTCTACTCCACCACGAAGTTTCTCGGCGGCCACGGCGTGCACATCGGCGGCGCCATCGTGGACAGCGGCAACTTCCCCTGGGCGGACGACGCCGCCAAATGGCCCGAGTTCAACGCACCCGATCCCGCGTACCACGGCGTGGTGTTCACCGAAGCGCTGAAGCCAATTGGGAACATCGCCTACATCATTCACATTCGCACGCACTGGCTGCGCGACACGGGTGCGTCCATGAGCCCGTTCGCGGCGTTTCTGTTTTTGCTTGGCGTGGAGACCCTGGACGTGCGGCTGGAGCGTCACGTGAAGAACGCGCAGATTCTGGCCGAGTGGCTGCTGGAAAACCCGGCGGTGGAATGGGTGAACTATCCGGGGCTGGCCAACCACCCTCATCACGAAAACGCGAAGCGATATCTTCCGCGCGGAGCCGGCGCCATTCTCGGCTTCGGCATCAAGGGCGGGATACAGGCCGGAAAGAAGCTCATCGAAAGCCTGAAACTGGCCAGCCACCTGGCCAACGTGGGCGACGCGAAAACGCTGGTGATTCATCCGGCGTCCACCACGCATTCGCAGTTGACGCCCGAGGACCAGGCCGCTACCGGGGTGACTCCCGAGTACGTCCGCGTCTCGGTGGGGATCGAGGACATCAACGACATTCTCGATGACTTCGATCAGGCGTTGCGTGTTTCGCAGGGCGCAGAAAAAGGAGCCGTGGCAGCATGACATTTGACGACAACTCCCTGAGCATCGGACACACGCCGCTGGTCCGGCTCAATCGCATTGTGAACGGCGCGGGCGCGACCGTCCTTGCGAAGATCGAGGGCCGCAACCCCTCGTACTCCGTGAAGTGCCGCATTGGCTCGGCGATGATCTGGGACGCCGAGAAACGCGGCCTGCTGAAGCCGGGCGTCGAACTGGTGGAGCCCACCAGCGGCAACACCGGCATCGCGCTGGCGTTCGTGGCCGCGGCGCGCGGATACCCGCTCACGCTGACCATGCCCGAGACCATGTCGCTGGAGCGCCGCAAGGTGCTGAAGGCGTTTGGCGCGAAGCTGGTGCTGACCGAGGGCAAGCTGGGCATGAAGGGCGCTATCGAAAAAGCCGACGAGATCTACGCGTCGGACCCGAAGCACTACCTGCTGCTGCAGCAGTTCCGCAACCCGGCCAACCCGGAGATCCACTTCCGCACCACCGGCCCGGAAATCTGGGACGATACCGGCGGCACGGTGGATGTGCTGGTGAGCGGCGTGGGCACCGGCGGAACCATCACCGGCGTGTCGCGTTTCATCAAACAGGTGCAGGGCAAGAACATCGTTTCGGTGGCGGTGGAGCCGTCCACCAGCCCGGTGATCACCCAGAAGCGTGCCGGCCAACCGCTCGCGCCGGGGCCACACAAGATTCAGGGCATCGGCGCGGGGATCATCCCTGACACGCTGGACCTGTCGGTGGTCGACCTTGTCGAAACCGTGACCAGCGAAGAAGCGGTAGAAGCGGCGCGGCGGCTGGCGACTGACGAAGGGATTCTCAGCGGGATTTCCTCGGGGGCGGCAACCGTGGTGGCCGCGCGGCTGGCCAAACGACCCGAATACCAGGGGAAGACCATTGTCGTGATCCTGCCCGATTCCGGCGAGCGGTATCTGAGCTCGGTTCTCTTCGAGAACCTTTCCTGAGGGGTGATGCCGAACCCATTTCCGTGACCATCTGTTACTGAACTAAGACACGGCATTGCAAAGATTTGTGGGCCTTGTTACTCTTCAGTCAAGGGTTGTAACAGGGATTGGATTGGACGGGCGCGAGGAGAGTCTCAAACAGATCGAGAGGATTGCCGCGAGTGCCGTGTTGCGCGGATCGGAATCCCTCTGCAAACTGCTGCGGTATCTGGGACGCCAGGCGCTGGACAACCCGGGTGCCCCGATCCGGGAATATCAGATTGCCACGCAGGTCTTCGGCCGGCCGGCGGAATTCGACCCGCGCCTGGACTCCACCGTCCGCGTGCAAACCGGCCGCCTTCGTGCGAAGCTCACCGAGTATTACCGCGGCGCCGGTGACGCCATTGTGGTGGAGATTCCGAAGGGCACCTATCAGCTCGCGTTTCAGGTCAGACAAGAGGCGGAATCGACCGCGAGTGACCCGACATGGCAACCCGTTGCCGACAGGCCGCGGACCGATCCGGCCCGTCGCCGATCCGTCTGGATGATCTCTTTTGTTGGCATGACCGCCGTGGCCCTGACGCTCGCTGTGGTCGTGGTTTTCCGTCCCGCGCCCGGCCCGGTTCGGCCCGCGGCAAGTCCTGGCGCGGCTCTCGAACGATTCTGGCAGGGACTGCTGGAGAACCCCTCGCGTCCGCTGGTGGTGTTCCATTCGGGCGTGGGTGAGACGCTGGCGATCCACGAACTCGATGGCGTGTTCGCGGCGTTGCGGCACGCCGTTCCGGTGAAGCCAATCGGCCTGCTTTCGCCAACCGATATGGAGAGCAGCGACGTGATTTTCGTTGGTCCGCCGCCGGACAATGCCGGCCTTCGCGGTTTCCGTTTCCAGCCTGTAGCGAGCGGGCCGCGAAAGAGCGAGATGGCCATCCTGAATCTGTATCCGCTTCCCGGCGAGGCTGCCCAGTGGGTCCCGGACGGGCCTCCGACAACTGAGGACTACGCGGTAATCTCGCTGGAGCCCGGTTCGACTACGGGCCGCTGGTTGCTGACTCTGGCTGGAACAAACAGCATCGGCACGCAGGCGGCGGTCGATTTTGTCTGTCGCGACGATGCCGTGCGGAGTCTGCTGGAGAAGACCGGCCGCGCGCGGTTCGAAGCGCTCATTCACACCCGAGTCAGGGACGGCGCCCCCGCGGATACGCAACTCGTGGTGGTCCACTCGGCGGACCAATAGAGACTCCCGTTTCACCGCCCTTCGCGGCAGAGCTTCGCGGTCAGCATCCACTTCAGAACGCCGCGTGGCTCCGCGACGAAACGGTCGATGAAGATGCGCACCAGCGTCGCTTTCTTGAAATCCACCTGCAGGGATGGGCAGCCGAGCAGGTATCCCGTGAGCGAGGTGAACAGCGGATCGTGGCCGGACAGGAGGATGGAATCGACGTCCTTGTGCAGACGAATTTCTTCCCACACGTCCGCTGGGCTGGCGCCGGGCAGGAGTGTTTTCGTCCGCAGAATGTCGCCGTGGTATTCGAATACTTCGGCGGCAAGCTCCGCGGTCTGCACTGCGCGCCGGTACGGGCTGGTGACGATCAACGCGGGGCTGACGGCCGCGTTGTTGTACGCAGTCTCCAACACGGCTCGCAGTTTGCGGCGTCCCTCGCCGGTGAGCGCGCGCTCGGAATCCCTGGCCGGGGAACCCTCTTCGGCTATGGCGTGACGAAGCAGGTAGATGTCCACTACACGACAGCTTACCGCGAGTGTCATACTCATTTCTGATCCCATGCGTATTGGCCGGCCGGAGCTCGAACGCGGCGCGTTCTACGTCACCTTTGCGACGTGCGTTTCCATTCTGTTTTCGATCGCGGTCTCGCAGATTCTGATGGGCGCGGCGCTGGTGCTGCTGATTGCCTCGCGCGCGAAGCTCCGGCTGCCGCCGGTGTGGTTGCCGATGGTGCTGTTCATGACCGGCACCGTGATTTCGCTGCTGCTTTCCGGCGACGTACGCAGAGGGCTGCCGCAGATCCGCAAGTTTTATGTGTGGCTGATTCTGCTGCTGGTATTCAGCACGTTCCGCAAACTACGGGAAGTTCGTTGGATGGTTGCCGGCTGGACCGCGGTGGCCGTCGGCTCGGCCGTGTACAGCCTGATCCAGTTCGCGCAGAAGTACCAGGATGCACTCGACGCGGATCAGGACTTCTATCAGGTTTACGTCGCCAGGCGCATCACCGGATTCATGGGCCACTGGATGACCTTCGGTGGCGAGGAGATGGTGGTGCTGTTTTTCCTTGCTGCCTTCCTTTTCTTTGCGGCTGCTTCGCGGCGGTGGAAGGTGGCCGGGTCGATCGCGGGCGGCGTGCTGCTGGTGTCCATGGTGCTGGGATTCACGCGAGGAATCTGGCTGGGAACTTTGGCGGGCGGCCTCTACCTGCTGTGGTTCTGGCGGCGGTGGTGGATCGCCATCGTACCGGTGGTGCTGCTGGCAGGGTTGGCGGTGGGGCCCGTTCGCGAGCGCGTGGTATCGCTGTTCCAGCCGCACGGCGAGCGCGATTCCAACCAGTTTCGGATCGTGGTGTGGCGGACCGGCCTTGAGATGATTCGCGCGCATCCGTGGTTCGGGCTGGGGCCGGAGCAGGTTGGGCCGCAGTTGGAAAAGTACGTGCCGCGCGACATCCCGCGCCCGCTGCCCGACGGATATTACGGGCATTTGCACAATATTTATATTCATTATGCAGCCGAGCGCGGCATTCCGACGATGCTGGCGATAATGTGGCTGATCGGGCAGGCGCTGTGGGACTTCGCGTCGACGCTGTGGCGGCGGCCGGCGGGCGATGCGCGGTTTGTGCTGCATGCGGCGGTGGCGGCCATCATTGGTCTGCTGGTGGTGGGGTGCGTGGAGTACAATCTGGGCGACAGCGAAGTGCTGACTCTGTTCCTGTGCACGGTTTGCTTCGGGTATCTGGCTAAGGAGACGGTGGAGGCGGTACCTCCGGCTGATTCGTCGCTGGCATAAAATATCTAAAGGGAGGGGAGGATGCCGAGGGATTACGTCGAGCAGCGCGAAGGCGGATACCACATTGCCGATAGCCGCGTGTCACTCGAATCGATCGTGTGCGCATTTCTGCGTGGCGATTCGGCTGAGGCGATCGCTGAATCGTTCCCGGTCCTGACTCTGGAGCAGGTTTACGGCGCACTCGCGTTTTACCTCGCGCAGCGAGGTGAGATCGACGCATACCTCGATGCGGGCAGGGCGGAGTTTGAGCGACTCAGATCGGAGGCCCGGCGGCGGCATCCGGCGCTCTACGCCAGGATCGAAGCGGCGCACGGCACTCCGATCAGCCCCCGCGGATGAAACCGCGCTTCCAGGCAGACGAGGACCTGAACCGAAGAATCGTAGCTGGCTTGCGGCGGCGCGAGCCGAGTATCGATTTCCAGGATGCAGAAGCGGGCAACGTGATTGGGAAGCGGGTACTCGCCTTCGATAGGAGCCATCGTGGCCGCGTTTGAGGCCTATTACGATGAGAGCGGGAGCCGTCGCCATTTGACGTTCGCTGGCTTTGTCGCCGACGCGAACGATTGGGCGAACTTCTCTGAGTGCTGGGCGGCACTCCAGACTACTTACGGCATAAGCCACTTTCATACGAAGACGTTCAGGAACAGACAATCAAAACTGTATCAGCACCTTTCGCGAACCCAGCGGCGTGACCTCTTAGCGAACGTGATCCAGTTAATCAAGAGGCACGTTTTGTTGGGAGCAAGTGTGTCTTTGGATTTGGAGATGTTTGACCGTTTGAAGACTCCATCTGACGGAGGGCGATGCGGAAGTGCCTATGCTATCTGCGCGTTGTTATGCACCGTGAATGTAGTCGGGGTGGCCCTTACGGGGCGTGGCCTTCGGAGCGAGCACTGGAGTGTCTTCATTGAGAGTGGCGATAAGAACGCGGGGGACGCACTTCGGCTTCTGAATCTTTACAAACAACTTTCCGACCCTATTAACCTTGGAAAATATGATCGTGTTTTTAATAAGGATAGGTCTAGACTTCGAGACGCCCCACTCAAGCTCGATACAGTTGCCATTTCTGGAAAGACGACAACCCCAGCTCTTCAGGCTGCGGACTTGCTGGCGTACTGTTCGGCCGCGGCTGAACTTCCCAATCATCAGTTCTCGGAGGTGGTCGGCAGAAGCTTGGCAGAGGAAGTCCCAATCTTCGGAGTTCGCCTCACCGAGAATGAGACCTCAGAAGCACTTGATGCGTCCCGACGATTTTTTGCTGAACATTCCAGATTGGCGAAGCAAAGGAAGGGCCAGAAAAGGACTTTGCGAGAATTGGGTATACCGTTCACCGAGGTGTCCGACATCCTTGAAATCCAATTTCCCGATGCCGCGAGCGACGAAGAGATCACGCGCGTTATGGCGCGACTGCATGTAGGAAGAGTATGAGTTACTAGATGCGGGTGGGGCCGTGTAGGTAAACTCAGACCGGCGCTCGTACCTACAGCCGGAAGAAAGCGTGCAAAAACGAACTGGCCGCCGCGCCCTGAATGATGTGGTTGGCGGCGAAGGCGCAGCCCCACGCGAGCGCGGTCATGTAAGTGAACTGGATGATCGGCCACTTCAGGCCGCCGGTCTCGCGGCGCACCACCGCCATGGTGGACATGCACTGCATGGCGAAGGCGAAGAACACCAGCAGCGCCACCGCTCCGCCCAGCGACAACTCGTGGTGCAGCGCCTGCTGCAGTCCAATCGATTGCGACGTCCCTTCCATCCCATAAATTGCGCCGAGCGTTCCGATAATCACTTCGCGCGCGGCGAGGGAGCTGATCAGCCCGATGCCGATCTTCCAGTTGAAGCCCAGCGGCGCGATCACCGGCTCGATGCCGCGGCCGATCATTCCTGCCACGCTGTCCTCGATCCGGGGCGGCTGTCCGTTGTGGAATGGCACATGCGCCAGCAGCCACAGCACGATGGTCACGGCAAGGATCACGGTGCCGGCGCGGCGCAGGAACACCATGGAGCGGTCCACGAGGCGCAAAGCGAGCGATGTCAGAGTGGGCCAGCGGTACGGCGGCATCTCCAGCATGAACGGCGCGTTCCCGCTTTTGAGAACCGACGACTTGAGAATGCGCGCGGTGACCACGGCCGCGGCGAAGCCTAGCACATACAGCGACAGCAGTGCCGCGGACTGGCTCCCCAGAAACGGACCTATCACCGGACGCTCGCGGATGAAGGCGGCGATGATCAGCGTGTACACGGGCAGGCGCGCCGAACAGGTCATGAACGGGGCGATCATGATGGTGGCGATGCGGTCGCGCTTGTTCTCGATGGTGCGCGTGGCCATGATGGCCGGGACGGCGCAGGCGTAGGCGGAGAGCAGCGGGATGAACGCCTTTCCCTGCAGGCCGAAGCGGCGCATGCTGCGGTCGGCAATCAGCGCGGCGCGGGCGAGATAGCCGGAGTCCTCCAGAATGCCGATGAACAGGAACAGCAGCAGGATCTGCGGCAGGAACACCACCACCGAGCCGACACCGGTCCAGATGCCGTCGATCAGTAGCGACTTCAACAGCCCGTTCGGAAGCAGCGAGCCGAGCCACGCGCCGGAAGCCTGGATCATTATCTGCAGGCCGTCCATAATGGGCCGCGCGCCGGCGAAGATGGTCTGGAAAACGGCCCCCACCACCAGAAGGAAGATTAACGGGCCAAAAAGAGGATGCAGGAAGACGGAGTCCAGGCGGCGCGTCCAGATGGGTGGCGCGGGCGCGTGATAGCGGGCTTTCTCGCCGACGCTGGCGGCCCAGTTGCGGCACTTCGGGATATCCTGGAGAACGGGCAGCTCCATCAGTGGAGGCTTCACTTTGTAGCGGCCAGCCGCGGTGCCCTGGATGTACTGAAACACGCGCTCGACGCCTTCTCCCGTGAACGCGCTGACCAGGGCCACCGGTGCGCCGAGCTGCGCCGCGAGCAGGGGGACGTCCACCTTGCCACCGCGCGACGCCAGGTCGTCGGCCATGTTGAGAATCACCAGTGTGGGCAGGCGAAGACTGAGAATGGGGGCGGCCAGAATCAAGTGACGCCCGAGGTTTGTGCAATCCAGTATCAACAGGACGGCATCGGGCCGGGGCACGCCGGGCATGTCGCCGTTGAGCACGTCGCGGGTGACGCGCTCGTCTTCGGATCGCGCTTCCAGGCTGTAGACGCCGGGCAGGTCCACCAGCATGATTTCGCGGTCGGACTCCACGCGGGCGCGGCCGGTGTGTTGTTCGACGGTGACGCCGGGGAAGTTGGCCACCTTCTGGCGAAGGCCGGTCAGGCGGTTGAACAACGTGGATTTGCCGGAGTTCGGCGGGCCTACGATGGCGATAACATGAGGCCGTGCGCCAGAGGCATCTGAGTCCCGGGGCTCCAGGCTGGCAACCCCGGCAGAGCCGTGGCACTCGCTCATGAGGCCATTTTCTCCTTACGCGGATAGTGGGACGGCGGCGATATCCGATGCAATCGGCGCCGGGTGGTCGCGCAGATGCAGCCGAGCTGCGGTCTCCCGGCGAAGAGCGATTTCAGAGCCGTCCACGTGGTAGACGCGCGGGTCGCCACCCGGGGCGCCCATCGCCCTGGTGATCCGCTGTCCCGGCAGAAAACCCAGCTCCATCAGACGCCTGGCGACGTCCTTCGGCAGGTCGAGGCGATCCAGCACACCCTCTTCCCCGGGGCTGAGGTCTTCCAGACTTCGGCGTGACCGCACGGCTGGCTTCCTGACACTCAGTTGCATCATCTGAGACCAGTATCCAGCCGCTGGGGCAGGCTTGTCAACAGTTATCTAAGACTATTATAGTCCTATATTATAAAAGTAAGCCTGGCTTTCAGTTTTCGGCATCCTGCACGGGCTTGACCCGGGCATGCCGGAGCGGCTGGCCGGGCTTTGCACCATCGGAAACCTGAATGTTGTTGACCACGCGAACCGCGCCAGCGGCTTTGGCCATACGAGTGGCCGCGCCCTTGTGCTGGGGGACGCCGGTGCGCCCCTCCCAGGTCACCACGCCGCCGTGCACCTTCGGCACGAAGCCATCGCGCCCGATCTTGGATTTGGCCAGCTTTGTACGAATCTTCTGCTCGATTTCGTTGTCGCTGAGCCGCGGGGCGGCGCTGGCCTGGTGAGTGGAAGCTGTTGATCCGGAGGCTGCCCGCAGGCCAGTGGCGGAAACGAGTAAGGTAAGGAAGACAACAAATAATCTGCTCATCACGACTGGTTAGTGCGGGAGAGCGGCGGGAATTCGCAAACTGCGGTCAACGTTTCGCCGACTCAATCCGGACCAGTTCCCCGGACGGGGGCGTGGGGACGTGCTTCTTCGGCGGCGTGAGCAACGCTTTCGGCAGCCTGGCGAGATAGGTGAGGCGCTCGATCCACGGCAACAGACGCCGCACCGTGCGTCCGTGCAGCAGCAGACTGCCGGCCACCAGCAGTGGATGCGGAATGGTGGTGCAGCAACGCGCGCACATATCGATCTCGCCGGCGCGCCCGGCTACGTGCATCCGGCGGAGATGGCGCATGGGAGCGCCGTTCCAGATCTCCTCGAGCGGCTGCGCGCCGATGTTGCCGATGGGACTGCCACCGAGCATGTAGCTCTGACAGCAGGGGTACACGTCGCCGTTGTGCTTCACGTACGCCGGACCGCGCCAGAGGTAGTGGCAGGGATGCTTCCAGTCGGCGGCTTCATGGCCCGCCTCCGGCTGCAGCAGGTTGGTTTCATCCTCTTTAATGCGCACCTGGTCAACGCCGGGCAACGCGCTCCAGAAGCGGATGAAGTCATCCACCTCGTTCGCGTTGCGCTCCATGCGAACCATCTGCACCACCACCTGCACGCTGGCCCGGAGTTCGTGCTTCCGGCGGGCGAAGCGGACGAAATTATCGCGCACTTTATCGAACCGCGCGCCCTTGCGATAGTACTCGAAGGACTCTTTCGTGGACCCGTCGAAGCTGAGCGTGATGTGCGCGAGCGAACTCGCCAGAAGCCGTTCGGCGCTCTCTTCATCGAGCAGCGTGCCGTTGGTGGAGAGCAGAGTGGAGACGCGGTGGCGCGCGCAATATTCGATGCGGTCGAAGATTTTCGGATCGAGCAGCGGCTCGCCGAGGCCGATGAGCATCATGTGCTCGGCGCTGCGGCCCGACTCGCGGACCAGGCGGGTGAAGATCTCGTCGGCCATGTCCTCTTTTGGCTGCTTGTGTGTTTCGCGCGGGCACATGGGGCAATACAGGTTGCATTTCGCGGTGGTCTCCACGATGTACTCCACCGGCAGGCCGCGCAGGCGAGTGCTGCCGCGCAGATAGCCGACGAGGAGTTTTGCCCGGTTCCAGGCGCGCATGACTTCTCCTATTCTAGTGGGTGTGGTGCGGGAGGCAGGAGCATGCGAATTGCACTGACGGGCGCGACGGGATTCATCGGCGGCAGGCTGGTTCCGCGGTTGCGTGCCCGCGGACATGAGTGCGTGCCGATGAAGCGGCGCGAGGGCTGGACGGCGGAAGCGATGGATGGCGCCGATGCGGTGGTCCATCTGGCGGGCGAGCCGGTGGCGCAACGCTGGACCGCGGAAGCGAAGCGGCGCATTCGCGACAGCCGGTGCGAGGGCACGCGGAATCTGGTGCGCGCGATGAACGGCGTGACGCGGAAGCCCACGGTGCTGGTGAGCGGGTCGGCGATCGGCATCTACGGCTCGCGCGGCGACGAGATTCTCACGGAGACATCCGCGCCCGGCGACGGGTTTCTCGCCGATGTGACGCGCGAGTGGGAAAGCGCGGCGGATGGGGCGGCCGCGCTCGGCATCCGCGTGGTGAAGGTTCGGACCGGCATCGTGCTTGGCCCGGAAGGCGGCACGCTGGCGAAGCTGCTACCCATCTTTCGCGCGGGCGCCGGCGGCCGGGTGGCGTCGGGGCGGCAATGGATGTCGTGGATCCACGCCGACGATCTGGCCGACCTGTTTGCGTTCGCGGTGGAGGAGGCCAGCGTCCAGGGAGTCCTCAACGGGACCGCGCCGAATCCGGTTACCAACGCGGAGTTCACGCGGGAGCTTGCGGGGGCGCTCCACCGGCCGGCCCTGTTCCCGGTTCCGCTGTTCGCGCTGCGTCTGCTGTATGGCGAGATGGCGGAGGTGGTGGCCGGCAGCCAACGTGTGCTGCCGCAGGCGACCGAAGCGGCGGGGTTCCGGTTCCGGTATCCGGAATTGCGGACGGCGCTGGAGCAGATGCTGGGGTGAGGCGTGGAACCCTGCCAGGGTCCATCGTTGTCCGGCACTACGTTCGGCGGTGGCTGCTACCTGAACCCAGGCGAGTGAGAACGACCGGGTTGGTTGCACTCGGATACTTACTCGGACGGATAGGGGCAGTAAAGTCTTCAGAGTAAACTGAAGAATCTCGTTGCCTTCGAGAACATGGCTGTTGGCGTCCTTGCGGTTTGGGTCCAGAACAAAACACGGCATGTGCTCGCATATTGGATGCTTTGCAGTCGAGCAACCCATCCCGGAACTTAACTCGGAAGTACTCGACTTCCGAGCCGCTTCCGAGTTGTTCGCGCCCGCGCGGAAGCTGATGCCCTCCGCCTGCCGTACCCTCAGAGTCACCGAGAACCTAAGAGCGTTAGTTGATCGGGGGCTTGTTATTGAACTGGCGAGCGGCTGAATTGGGGACGGTTGGCGGGAGGTTTGGTTGCGGGGGTAGGATTTGAACCTACGACCTTTGGGTTATGAGCCCAACGAGCTACCAGACTGCTCCACCCCGCACCACCATCCTAGCGCGGCGTGCGGGTGGGGTCAATCTTTTGCCGCCGGAGCGAGCGCAATCTGGTTCTATGGCTTGACGAACCAGGCCATGGGGCTCAGATTCCATCGGATGCTGCGCAGCCGCACCGCGGACAGTCCCCGCACCCGCAGGAAGTCGTCGACGGCATCGGATTCGCTGCAGCCCGACAGCCCATATTCGTCGCAGACCACGACGCCGCCGGGCACGACCGAGTCGTAGAGGGCCTCGAGCGCCGCCCGCGTCGGCGCGTACGTGTCGAAATCCAGGTTCAGCAGGGCGATTCGGAAGCCCGGATGCGCCGCCACATATTGAGGCAGGGTGACGGTGGCATCGCCGCGAATCAGCTCCACACGATCCCGTACGCCGCATTGGCCGGCAATTCCCATCAGAGCAGCGGGATCGGCTCCCTCATACGCTGCCTCGGCGCACAGCTCCGCCGCGAACTGCCGGTCCACTTCGGAGGTCGCCGGGAATTCCGCAAACGTGTCGAAGCCCACCACCTTCCGCAGAGACAGGGGGTGGAAGATCTGGATCAGCTTCGCCCAGAACAGCACGCCAGTGCCTTTGAACACGCCGCACTCGACGATGTCCCCGGGAACTCCGGCAACGCGCTTGAACAACTCGTACCGGGACAGGATCTTGGCAAAACGATCCGTCGCGCCGTACAGCAGAAAGTCGTTGAAGGATTCCCACGACGCCGCCTGGTTGTTCATCACTGGTCCGCTCCCGCGTTCAGGAAGTTATCCAGGATACGCAGTCCCACGGGGCCGCTCTTCTCCGGGTGGAACTGGCAACCGTAGAGCGCGTCGGATCGGATGACCGCTGCGATGCGGCAGCCATCGTAGTCGCAGTGGGCGAGGAGGTGGCCCGGAGAGTCCGGCACGGCGGCATAGGAGTGGACGAAATACACGGCGGCGTCCGGGGCAACGCCGTCGAGGATGGTGCCTTGCCAGTCCGCGTCCGGTCCGGAGGGAGCGATGCGATTCCAGCCGACGTGCGGGATCTTTCGCGGTTCGCCGTTGCTGCCGTACCTCGGTATGGCCTGCACGTTTCCGGCGATGAGGCCCAGGCCCGCGACCACGCCGAACTCTTCCCCGGTGGCGAGCATCATTTGCATGCCCAGGCAGATGCCCAGAAACGGGCGGCCGGAGCGCGCGAACGAGCGGATCGGTTCGATCAGGCCGCGGCGGCGCAACTCTTCCATTCCGTCGGCGAACGCGCCCACTCCGGGCAGGACCAGCCGCGCGGCCGACGCCACTTCTTCCGGCACGCCGGTCAGCGTGGGCGTGGCGCCGCACGCGGAAAGGGCGCGCAGGACACTCCCGACGTTGCCCATGCCGTAGTCGACCACCGTCACTTCAGGCGGCATGCGTCCTCACACAGAGACCGGCGTCCAGCGCGAAGGTCCGAATCTCTGCCAACGACAGCCGGCGGTAGTGCAGCACATCGGCGAACGCCACCGCGTCGGCCTTCCCCTGCTCGACGACCTCGCGCAGGTGCGCGAGCGATCCCATCCCGCCGCTGGCGATCACCGGGACAGTGACTGCCGCCGCCACGCGGCGCACCAGCTCGCAATCGAAGCCCCCGCGGGTTCCCTCGCGATCCACCGAGGTCAGCAGGATCTCGCCCGCGCCCAGATCCACGGCGCGCCTCGCCCATTCCAGCACCTCGAGACCGGTGGGTTCACGCCCGCTGTCCACATCGGCCTCCCAGCGGCCCGTGCCGATCGCTTTGGCCTCAATGGACAGAACCATGCACTGCGAACCGAACCGGCGGGCCACTTCATAGATCAAAGCGGGCCTGCGCACCGCCGCCGTATTGATGGCCACCTTGTCGGCGCCCGCCCGCAGCAGTTCCTCCACATCGCGGACGCTACGCACGCCGCCGGCGACGGTCATGGGCACGAACACGTCCTCGGAAGCGCGGCGGACGATCTCCTTCAGGCTGTTGCGCTGGTACAGGCTGGCCACGGCGTCGACGTAGAGGAGTTCGTCGACGCCCTGCCGGTAGTAGGCGCGAGCGTGTTCACCGGGGTCGCCGATGACCCGCACACCCTCCAGACGGATGCCCTTGATGAGGTTGGGACCCTTCACGTCGAGCCGGGCGATCAGCCGGATATTAGGCATGCAGCGATCCTCCAGTCGAGAGCGGTGTCGATATCGATGCTCGCCGCGGCGTCCATCACGAACGGCATCACCGGAGGAATGAAGAATCGATTCGTCCGGAGGAATACCTCGGAACTGGTCAGATAGATTGCGCCGTTCTGGCTGTACACGCGGGGAAGCGTCTGCCGCGGAGCGTGCAATGCCTCGACGTCGAACAGCGGCTGGAGCGCTCCGTTCTTCTCGACGAAGGCCTTGAACGGGCTCTCCTTTGTTTCGGTGACGCTGATGGCGGATTGCGCATCCGACCGGAAGAACGCCTCGATGCACGCGGTGATGTGGGCGCCGGTGCGCAGAGGCGAGGTGGGCTGCAGGAGAACGAAGTACTCCGGCAACGCGCCGGCCGAAGACAGAACTTCGAGTGCATGCCGCACCACGGCCTGGCTGGTGGCGAGATCCTCGGCCAGCTCGGCGGGACGGTCTATGATTTCAGCCCCGTACTCGATGCCGACGGCGCGGATCTCGGGGTCATCGGTGGTCAGCACGCAGCCGGCAACGTGAGGGCAGGCGCGGGCGGCGAGGATGGCGCGCGCTACCAGCGGAATACCGGCGAGCGGCAGGAGGTTCTTGCGCGGGAGCCCGCGGGACCCGCCGCGCGCGGGAACAATGGCGAGCACTTTCGGGACCGGCTGCGTTCTCATGGCGAAGCCAGATCGGGGACTGCGTCGATATCGCAGAACTGCTTCTGCCTGGACGTTTCCCAGACCATGCTGTCCGACAACGCCCGGAGAAACCGCGGCGCGCTGTTTCCATCGCCGAAGAACCGCGACGGCCGCACGCTCTCGATTCGACAGGCCTGGGCGATGGCATGGCGAATAGCCATGCGGTCGTCGGGAACGTCGAGAATCGACTCGTAGCGGAAGCGGTTGTGCTGCCGGCTGCCAATGTTCACCGTGGGAACTCCGTAGACGGGCGCCTCGCGAATGCCCGCGCTGGAGTTGCCGACAATGACCTGCGCGTGCTTCAGCAGCGAGAGGAACGACTCGAAGCGCATGGAGGGAAGCAGCTTGAAACGGGGATCGCCATCGAGCGCGGCGTACCGGTCGAGGATGCACTCGGATCCCGGGTCGTTGTTCGGATAGATCACTACGTAGTCGAGCGAACTCTCCACCAGAGCGCTCACCAGTTCGGCGGCGGCGCGGTCCTGCGCATGCGCCTCCGTGGTCACCGGGTGAAAGAGAACAATGCCGTACGACGGCGAGCGGATGCCGTAGTGCCTGCGCACGGTTTCCAGATCGGGCAGGTCGTGCGACAGCATGATGTCGATGTCCGGCGAGCCAATCACGTGGATGGACTCCAGCCGCTCGCCGAGTTGCCGCAGGCGCTCCGCCGCGTTCTGGTTGGCGACAAAGTGCAGGTGGGCCAGTTTGCTGACCGCGTGCCGGATGGTTTCGTCGATGGTGCCGGACAATTCGCCGCCTTCGATGTGCGCCACCAGCACGTTGCGCAGGGCGCCCACGATGGCGCCGGCCAGCGCCTCAATACGGTCGCCGTGCACGACGATCATGTCCGGCTCGTATTCCTGGACGTAGCGCGACAGGCCGGTGATGGTGTTCGCCAGGATGTGCTCGGAGGGCTCGCCGTGAAACTGGTTCATGAAAGCGTGAGTCCGGGTGAAGCCGGCCTTGATGACCTCGTCGATGGTGAGCCCGTAGCGGGAAAGCATGTGCATGCCGGTGACGAACACCGCACCTTCCAGGAACTGACAGCCATCCACGGCCCGCATCAGCGGTTTCAGCTTTCCGAAATCGGCCCGCGTGCCGGTGAGAAAAACAACGCGTCTGCTTACTGCACCGAGGCCCATTGGAGTTGCTCGTCCTTCCTGATGTTCCTTGCCGCGCGCCGCGAGAGCACCCGGGGAAAGTCTTCGGCGCGGATCTCGCCGGTGCCCGGCCGCTTCACCCACGTGTTCTCACAGGTGAGCGGCTCGCCGGCCGCGATGTCGCGTATGGCCACCACGGAAGCGTGAGCGAAGCGGATGGTGGGCTCTTCTCCGGGCAGCACGTCTTTCCTTCCGCCCAGCGCCTCGTGAATGGCGCGGCTGCCTTCGACAAGCTGCTTCAGATCCTCCGGGCTCATGGAGATGGGGATGTCGGGTCCGGGCCAGGCCTTGTTCGAAGTGAAGTGCCGCTCAAGGATGCAGGCGCCCAGCGCCACGGCGCCAAGACACGGATAGTTGGAAAGCGAGTGGTCCGACAGCCCGATCACCGCGTCCGGGAACCGTTCGGCGAGCTGACCGAGCGCGCCCAGTCGCACCGCGCCGTACGGCGTCGGGTACATGCTGGTGCAATGCAGCAGAGCGAAGGGAATGCCGTGGCGGCGGAAGATGGCCACGGATTTGTCCACGCTCTCCAGATTGTTCATCCCGGTGCTCAGGATCACCGGTTTGCCGAAGCGCGCGATATGCTCCACCAGCGGATAGTTGTTGCACTCGCCCGAGCCAATCTTATACGCGGCGACGCCGAGCCGCTCCAGCCGGTCCGCCGCGGCGCGCGAGAATGGCGTACTCAGGAAGATCAGCCCCTTTGACTCGGCGTGGAGTTTGAGTCTGCGCTCGTCTTGTTCGCCGAGGGCGCAGCGCGCCATGATGTCCCAGATGGATTCGCTGGCGTTTGCCGGGACCACGCCGTTCGGAATCATCTCGTCTTCCACCACGTGCGTCTGGAACTTGACGCACTCGCAGCCGGCCGACGCCGCGTCGTCGATCATTTGCACGGCTTTGTCGACGTTGCCCTCGTGGTTGATGCCGATCTCGGCGACCACCAGCGGAGGGTGGCCGGGGCCGATCCGGCGTTTGGCGACGGTCATTGCCAGACCGCCACAAGGGATTGATTCTCTGAGTTTGTGGGGCGGACTCTTAGTCTGCAGCCGGCTTTCAGCCGGCTCGGCGCCGCGTGGAAACGCGGCGGCAGCCAGGATTGGCTGCCCCACAAACTCACTGAACCTGGCGCCGCAGTTTCCATTCGTCGTTTTCTTTCTTCCACAGGTGTGGGGAGCGCGCCTTGTCGAGGACGTCCCAGAACGTCGCCTCCGAAATGCCCATGTATTCGAGCATCTCGGGGAAGTACCGCGCCGGGAATTCCGTGTCGTAGCGATGCACCAGAGCGACGCCCTCTTCTCGCGTGATCTTCCCGGTCCGGATCTCCTGGGCGGCGTCATAGGTGGCTCGCCCGATGCCGAACTTGATCAGGGTGGTGTAGTAGTGCAGCGGGTCGATCTTGTCGTCAATCGAGCTGTAGCGCGAATACGATCCCTCGGTTCGCTGGTCGTTGGGCACGAATCCGGTATGTTCGGCGGCGTAGTAGTAGCACTCCTGGGGGTCCCACTTCAGGTAGTAACCGAGGTAGTGCACCTCGGTGCCGAGGGCCTTCAAACGGCTTCCCTCCACCGGCAGGTAGGGATTCAGATCGCCGCGGGCGATGTCGTGTTCCCGTTCCAGATCCGCCATCGGAACGCCGCCCAGGACCAGCCGTTCGGGGTCCGGCCCCTCTTCGTAGAACGCGGGCGACATGGTGGGCCGGTGGTTCTCCTCGATGTTGTTGCCGTACTCGGCCTGATTCTCGCCGTAGAAGATCAGAGGAATGCCATACAGGGCGGAGAAGCGCGGCGCCACCAGCTTCTGGCCGATGATGAACGGCTGAAACGGATGGACCAGGTTGACGAAGGCCAGCCGGGTGAGCAGACGGTGCACCCGTGAGTTTGGCGTAACCAGAATGTTGTCGAGACCGGAGCCGATCCAGCCCTGAAAGTTCCGCCATCCCACATCGGTGCAGGCGTGCGGCGCCCACGTCACCGTGAGCGGATTCATTCCGTACTTGTGCTTCAGAATGTGTGCGGTAAAGGCGCTGTCCTTTCCGCCGCTACCGGGCACGATGCAGTCGTACGCTCCGCCGCGGCTGCGGTGGCGCTGGCAGAGATCGAGGAGCTGCCGTTCCCGCTCGCGCCAGTCAATCGTGGCCTTGATCTCCGCGTAGCGGCAGGCGCTGCAGACGCCCTCGCCGTCGAAGGCGATGGTGGGTTTTGGCTGTCCCGGCCGATTGTGGAACTCGACCACGGAGCTGGGGCGCTGGTTCGAGATCACACAACGGGTGCAGAAGCGTACTTCCGCAGGCAGGCCATAGAAGGCTTCGTGAGGCTGAGTTCCCGTTTCGAGGAGCATGTGGGCCGTCGCCCATGTAGTGGCGTTTGCGGGAGTATTCTCGCGGACGGTTCGGTGTTTGAGAGCCGGACGGGGCGCGACGCACTTGAATCCATATGCGCCACAGCGTTCGCGAGACCCTGGAGACAGCGCTCCAGCACCACAAGGCTGGCCGGCTGCATCGGGCCGAGGCGCTATATCGCAAGGTGCTCTCCGCCCGTCCGAACGAACCGGACGCATTGCACCTGCTGGGGTTGATCGCCTGCCAGCGAGGCCATAACGAGCTGGCCGAACAGCGTGTCCGCCGGGCCATGGAGGCACTGGGCCAGCCTCTGGCCGAGTTTTCCGATACCCTCGGCAACGTGCTGGTGGCCCTGGGCCGGCTCGACGAGGCGCTGCCGTATTTCCAGGAAGCCCTCGCTCTCCGGCCCGATCTTCCCCTCACGCACAAGAGCCTCGGCAGTACGCTGTGTGCACTTGGCCGCGCCGACGAGGCCATTCCGCACTTCGAGGCGGCGCTCCGGCTCAGTCCCGGCGATCCGACGGCGCACAGCAATATGGGCACCGTCTTTCTCGACCGAAAGATGCCCGCCGAGGCGATGAAGTACTTCGAAAAGGCCATCGAACTCGATCCCCGGTGCGCCGAAGCCTGGTGCAACCTGGGCCACGCACTGAGTGAGACCGGCCGGCACGAGGATGGAGCGGTATGCCTGGAGAAAGCGCTGGCGCTGCAGCCCGCCCTCGCAGCGGCGCACGATAACCTGGGCTGTCTTCGCCACCGGCAGGGCAGGCTTGTGGAAGCCCTCGCCTGCTTCGACAAAGCGATGGCCCTTCAGCCCAACAATGCTCAGGTGCATAACAACCGGGGCAATGTCTTCAAGGAGCAGTTGCGTCTTGCCGAGGCTGTCGCCTGTTATGACAAAGCGGTTGAACTCCGGCCCGGTTTCCACGATGCCCGGTGGAACCGCTCATTGGTCCGCTTCATGGCCGGCGAGATCGAGCGCGGCTGGGCGGAATACGATTGGGGCTGGGCGGCGCAACGGCGCATCCCGCAACGCCAGTTCCCGCAGCAATGGTGGGACGGCGGCTCGCTCTCGGGCCGGCGGCTGCTCTTCTGGGGCGAGCAGGGCGTGGGCGACGAGATGATCCTCGCCGGAATGATCCCGGAGATCGCCGCGGTGGCCGCCCACTGCATTGTGGAGTGCGAACCGAGGCTGGTTCCGCTGTTTGCGCGCTCATTCCCGGCTGTGGAAGTGATCCCGCGTACGAACCCGCCGCACCCTTCCACCGGGACCGCCGATCTGCAGATCTCGGCCGGCAACGCCGCACGCTGGTTGCGCCCGTCGCTCGACCGGTTTCCGCGCTCCTTCCCCTGGGGCCAGGGCTACCTGCGCGCGGACCCAGGGCGTGTCGCACACTGGCGCGAGCGGCTGGCCGCCCTGGGAGCCGGTCCGCGAATCGGGATCTGCTGGCGCAGTTCGCTGACTTCCGGTCTGCGCTCGCTGCAGTGCTCGGACCTGTTGCAGTGGGGCTCCGTGCTGACAGTGCCGGGCGTTCACTTTGTCAACCTCCAATACGACGACTGCCGCGTGGAACTGGCACAGGCGCGCGAACGCTTCGGCGTCGCCATCCACACGTGGCCGGATATCGACCTGAAGCAGCAACTCGACGAAGTGGGGGCGCTGACAACGGCCCTCGACCTGGTGGTGACGGTGGGCACTTCGGTGGCCTGCATGGCGGGAGCGCTCGGCGTGCCGGTCTGGCAGCTCACACTCACCAGCAGTGGCGACTGCTGGACCATGGGCCAGAGCTACTGCCCGTGGTTTCCCTCCATGCGCCTGTATGAGCGCGCGTGGGACCAGCCGTGGGAAGAGGTGATGGAGCGGCTGGCCCGGGATCTCGCGGTGGAGGCGGCGCGCGAAGCGGCGCGTCCGGCCGCGGCATTGTCGCTGGTGTTGTGAGCGGATTGTGAGGCGGGGTGAGGGAATTGGAACCGGAAAAGCGGAAGGCGGGCGCGAGGCCCGCCTTCCTTCACCAGACAGGAACGAGGTCAGCCGGATTATCCGCGGAGCAGCGTTAGAACCTGCTGGGGCGCGGAGTTGGCCTGAGCCAGAGCGGCCACGCCGGCCTGGACCAGGATCTGTGCCTTGGTCAGGTTCGCGGATTCGGAAGCGAGGTCCGCGTCGCGGATGGACGCTTCGGCGGAGGCCATGTTGGTGAGCTGCGACTGTGCCAGGTTGACGGCATAGCCGAACTGGTTCTCACCGCGGCCGACAACGGCCTGTGCCGCGCCGAGGGCCGTGACCGCGGCTGAAAGGGCCGTAACCGCAGACTGCGCGGTGCTCTGGTTGGATACATCGGCGGTGCCGCCACCAGCCAACTGTGCCGCGGTCTGGACCACGCCCTGTTCAGCAGTCTTGCCGATGCCCACGGTGCCGTTCGTGCCCGCCGTGCTCATGCTGACGGTGAACGAGCTGAGCGAACTCATGAAGCGGATGCCCTGGCTGGCGACCGTTCCGTCGGTGTTCAGGATGTTATCCTTCACGGCGACGATCGATTGCAGGGTGGAATCGTTGCTGGTCTGCAGCCCCGAGTTGATGGCGGAGATCGTCTCGTCGAGCGATTCCCCGTTCCGCGATGTCGCGTTGTTGGAGAGTACGACGGCGAGCGTGTGGGCGCCACCCGAGGCATCGTTAGCCGCGAAGCTGACGGTCTGGGTGTCCAGACCGTTCTGGATAGCGTTGAACTGGAACACGCCCGTGGCCGAGGACCCGCCGGCGTTGAAGTAGAAGTCGTTCGTGGTGCTGGTAGCCGCGGACGTCTTCACACCGGTGTTCCCTGACGCGGTCAGAGTGTTCGTCGTGGTGCCGCCGCCGAATCCCAGAATCTGGTTGGCTGCGGTGTTGTCGCCTTCGGCGACCCGGAAGTACGTGCCGTTGGTGGAGGCGATGGTGATCGCGCCAGCGACCGCGTTGACGCCCGTTGCTTTGAGCCCGGCCGCGGCCAGCGTGGCGTTGGCCGCGATCTGGGCGTTGATCAGGGCTGCGAGTTGCTGTCCCGTGGCGGCGGTGAACGAAGTCACCGAGAACTCCTGCGCGGCGCCGCCGGCGACGGAGATCTCCAG